>WRDM01000007.1 GCA_009783465.1 Phycisphaerae bacterium
CGGGGCTCGGAATGTCTGCCGTGATTTCTGAATCTTCTCCGACGGAAACTCTTGGCGTCCGATGCGGCGTAACGTGCGCCTTCACACCCCATACAACCATGCCAGAAAAGAAAGTCACTCCCCACGCGGCGCTCAAGCTTGTCGCCGACTGGCCGGGCCGGTATGGTGGTTTCCGTAACGGGAAAGGAAACCCCATGGCGGCCCTGTTACGCCGTTTCGACAAAAAGAAATTCCTGCCGGCCTCGGCGCTCGTCGTCGGACTGAGCCTGACGACCGCCCTGGCGCACTGGATCGGCGCGGGATGCGTCGTCTGGCTGTTCTGCTGGCCCGCGGCGGCGGTCGCGAACGCGCTGGAGCCAACAAGCTGGGCGATGGACGCATTCGGCTCCCTGTGGGTCGCGTTGCTTCTGGTTCCCGTGGCGCTGGTATATTTTTTCGTGTTGCTGTTGCCGATGTTCCTGCTGACCCGCTGGCCCCGGACGAAAGCGAGATGGATCACCCTTCAGATACTCTTTTTCATGTTTCATGTGTTTGGTCTGATGTTCTGCCTTGGCGCGACGTTCCCGCTGTCGTTTGAACACGACCACCACCAGATAATCGACCCATGAGCAACACCGCGCTGTGTGATATACTACGTCTCACGATGAAACGCGTAGTCATGCGAACGGTGTGTTTATTCCTGGCGTGCCTTGCCGTCGCCGACGCGGCGGCGCAGGGTGAACCGGGCAGTCAACCGGCGTCGGTGCCAACGGAGCATCTTGTCTCCGGGCAGTCGCCAGTGTTTACGCTGCGCGTGCCGGGGACGTTCAAACCGGCCTCGCCTGCCGACGCCGGCGTGACGCATTCCTTTGTTCTCGAGCGGGGCCAAACGCGGATCCTGCTGGATTTGATTCCGTATTTCGCGGATTTTCGCGGAAGGCCGATCGAAAAAACATTCGACGTGCCCGCCGACCGCACGGTCGAACTGCCCTGGCAGGACACGGCCGTGACGGTGTATGAGATTCCGCGGCTCACGACGGACGGACACGAGGTCGTCCTCCTCATCGCCGCCGTGCCGACGGCGGGCAACGGGCTGGTCGTCCGATTGGCCGGGCCTCGCGAAGCCCTCGGCGAAATGGAGCAGCTCCTGCCGACGCTGCTGGCAGGCCTGGACGCGCAGGCCTCGCAGGCCCAACCGCGATCCGACCTCTTCCGCAAAGCCACCGCGCTGTCGATCCTGGGCATGCTCATCATCATCATCACGCTCCGCCGCCATCAAAGAATGCGCAAACGGAGCGAACAAGCCGACGAAGCCCGCCGCCGCGCCGCCTGGGGAGATGGACCCAGCGAGTGAACTACTTCGCAATCTCCGTCAACAGATACTTGTGTTTATACTGTTCGCGTCGGCCCTGGCGGGCGGTGATGGCGGCGTGTTCGGCGGCCTCCAGCGTGCCAGGCGGCAGCAGCGTGGGCGTGACCGGGCCCAAGCGGCCGCTTTTGCGCTTGGAGTGATACTCCACGTTCAATTCGCTCAAGGCTTCGTCGAAACGCGACGCCAGGATCGTCACGTCGAGGCCGTCGCGAGGCTCCAGCCGTAATTCGTAAAACGGCGTGGCGGCGAATCGGCCCTGTAAGACGAATCGTTCCACAGCGCCAGCGTCGGCTCCGCCGCGCCCGCCGGCCGCCGCCATGGCGGCCACCACCTGGTGCTCGGTGATTTTCTCGCCGGTGATGTTGGCGGTGTGCAGGCCTCGTGAGAGGAACTCGATCATCGGACTCTGCCCCAGCCGCCCCACCACGCGCACGCGGTCGTCCATGTTGTATCGCCACAGGCCCGACCAGTTGCTGACAACCAGGAAATATTCCCGCCCCACCTCGACTTCGTGCGCCCGCAGCGTCGTGACGGCCTCCAGCCGCGACGCGCCCGCGTACTCCTCCGCCGGGATGAACTCGAGGAAATTCCCAAGGATTTCCGCCACGCCGGCGGCGGTGGAGTCGGCGACGGGCACGCTGAAGCGTCCCTCGCTGGCGAGCAGGCCGATGTCGCGAATCGGCACGTCGTCGAAGAGTTCCCGAAGCCGCGGCAGGTACAGACCGAGCGTGCCGCCGGTCCAGTTGGCCAGGAACGACAGCTTCCAGAAGTGCCGCGGCAGCAGCCTGCCGTCGCGTCGCAGGCCCGCTTCGAGGTGTTTGGCGAGGGCGGCGTTGTGGCGGCGGCGCAGACGGCGGTGGATGTAGACGTGCACCTCGCCGGGCGGCGTGAACGTGCCGTCGCGCACGTCGCGAATGAGCCGCTCGACGTGCCGCTGGCCTGTCTCGATCAACGCGATCGTGCTCGACGGGTTGGCCGTCGTGATAAAGGCGACGTCGCGGTCGACGCCGCTCCGCAGCACGGTGTACAGTCGGCTGTCGCTGTCGGCGATGTCACCGACACCCGGCGGCACGCAGTACATGCGACGGACGATTTTTTTCTGCGTCGCCGCCAGCAGCCCGCTCACCGCCCCGCACGGCAGGCCCGTCGGACTGACCCGCTCGCGCATCGACGAGGACAACTGTACCACATACCGCAGCCAGGCGGCGCGATGGTCGCGCAGCGCGGTCAGGCCCCAGACGTTCCACCCGCGACGCGCGTCGGAGAGACTTCGCGGCGTGACGGGGATAAACTTCGGCAGCCCCGTGGTGCCGCTGGTTTGGCTGAACATCAGCACGCGCTGACTGGGCTGAAGCAGCGCGGAGGTCTCGCCCGCCAACACGCGGTCCATGTAAGGCCGATGCGTCTCGTACGTGCCCACCGGCACCGCCCGGACAAACTCCTCGTACGTGCGAACCGCCCGCAGATCATGGGCACGCCCAAACCCCGTCACCGCGTGCGCGGCGAGCAACTGGGCAAGCAGTTGCTCCTGCACGCGCGCCGTATGTTCATGGGCTTTCAGAAAGCGCGCAACCTCCCGCCCCGCGTGCACACTCGCGGCAAAAGCGATCGGCCGAAGAAGAAAGGTTTTCAGGCTCATGGTGGTTGTTAAACCCCGCCAAGTCGTTGGAGAATCGTAGTCCGCATCACGTCGCGCGGCGCGGGCTGGTTGGTCCAACGTTCGAATTGTTTCGCGGCCTGATGGACGAACATGTCCAGACCCGTGATGACGGTGCAGCCGCGACGCACCGCCTGCTTCAATAGCGCGGTTTCGATGGGGTTGTAGATGGTGTCGAAGACGACGCGGACGGCGGGCGGGATGTTTTCCAGCGGCGAGTCGTTGACGTTGGGGTGCATGCCGATGGGCGTGCCGTTGATGAGGATTTCGGCGTCGATTTTTTCGGCGTCGGCCCATGGCGCGTGACGGCAGGCGAATTCCTCGGCGAGTCGAGCGGCGCGTTCGGGGGTTCGGTTGAGGACGGTGACGTCGGCGCCGTAGTGTGTGGCGGCGGCGACGATGGCGCGGGCGACTCCGCCGGCGCCGAGGACAGCGACGCGTCGACCCGCCAGGCCGGCGCGGGAAATTCCCATGCCCTCGCACAGGGCGTCGAGGATGGCGGCGTAGTCGGTGTTGTCGCCTCGCAGGCTGCCGTCGGGGCCGATGGTGATCGTGTTGATCGCGCCGATCCGCACGGCGAGTTCGTCGCAGTTGGCCGCCCCCACGTAGGCCAGGGCGTGTTCCTTGTGCGGCAGCGTGACGCTGAGTCCTCGCCAGTCCAGCCAAGGTCGGGCCTGCAAGGCGTCCATGAGGCGATTGAAATGTTCGGCGGCCGGTTCGACGCGGAGGGGCACGTAGACGGCGTCGAGGCCGGTCGCGTCGAAGGCGGCGTTGTGGATGGCCGGGCTCATCGAGTGGGTGACGGGGCAGCCGATGACGCCGAACACAGTCGTCGCGGGGCCGATGCGGTCCCAGCGGTACAGGCGGCGGAATTCATCAAGCGTGGGTTGGCCCGGTGCGGATTCGGAGCCTTTTTTCACGGCGGCGAACGTGCCGAACGCGCCGAATTTTTTGGCGAGGATCCGGCTGGCGACGCCGTGCTCTCCCATGGCCAGCGCGATGGTTGGTGAGTCGGCGGCGTGCAGCAGGTCGAGTGCGGCCAGAGCGTCCTCGGGCCCGGCGGCCATGAACGCGAGTTTGTGCACGTCGGCGGGCGTTCGTTTCATCTCCGCCATCACGGCGGCGGGGTCGGCCAGCGGACCGGCGAAGTGGTGCTGGCTGAGAATGATTTTCGTCCGCCCGTGATGCGGCGCGGCGGACGGGGTTTCGACTTCGACATCGATAAATACACGTAGCGAGGGCGCCGTTCGTGACGAGGGCGTCCCGCCCTCGTGTCCCGCGGACATCTTGCCCGCGTCTGACGGAAGTGATTGGATATCCTCTAACGGCCTGTCCTGTGGAATGCACACCGCGGGCGAGACGCCCGCGACACGTTGAAGCACCGCCTGCCGATCGGCTGACGTCCCGTGAAAATTCCCGCCCTGCGCGGCGGAGCGGTTGGTGACAATGATCTCCGTCTCGACGCCGCGCAGCAACTCGGCCAACTGCGCCGCCGTCGGCGGTTCGGCCAGGCAGTCCAGCCGCACCTCAATCGCATCCGCGCCGCCCGCCAACGCCGCGTCCAACGCCGCACGCATGCCGGCCACATCACGGGCCGTCAACGGACAGATCAATCGAGAATGGTTTGACAAGGAAGACAACGAATTCATTCGGTCTATCGTTTCTGCTGTTTCGCTTCGGCCTGCTTGAGCTTGTCGATCAGTTCCCTTGTCCTGTCCGCGTCGGGGCTGTCGGGGTTGTCCGCCAGCCATTTTTCCAACGTGGTCCAGGCTTCCCTGTATTTGCCGCAACTCATTTGAAGACTGGCAATATCCACCGTCGCCTGCTTCGGATCACTGAGATTCGCAAGTTTTGTGCGTTCGACGAGAATCGCCAACGCCTTTTTGTATTGGGTTTCGTTGTTTTTGTTGTTGGCCTGGAGCATGATGGCTTCGACCTGTTCGCCCAGCGCGATTTCGAGGAGTTGCTTGGCGTTGTCCGGGTCGAGTTTGCGAACCTCTGCGGTCAGGTTGGTGACGGCTTGGAAATTTTTCTTCTCCCTGGCCACGCGGAGCTGCGTGAGTTTGGCTTTGCCAAAGTGCGTACGGTCCTTGTCCAGTTCGATGACCTTGCGGGCGGCAATGTCCGCCTTGTCCCATTGCTGCATGGCCACGTAGACGTCCATCGCCTCGATCTGAAAACCGAGATCCTTGGGATCGGCGGACTTGGTCTTTTCCAGGAACGCGTTGTACGTGTCGAATTTTTTCTGGGCCTTCTCCAGCGTCGGAACAAACCGTTCCAACGGTCGATAGCCCGCCCAGGATTCCAGCACGGCCCCGTCGGGCGCGAGGATCACGATAAACGGATATCCCGACCCGCCGTATTTTTCCATCAAGGCTTGATTGGCCTTGCTGCCCGGCGCGTTGTTGGTGCAGTCCAGGCTGGCGGGCACAAACGCCGCCAGGGCCTCCTTGCCTTTCGCGTTGGCGTAGACATCCTCCTCGATCCGCCGGCACCAGCCGCACCAGTCGGTCGTAAAGTGCAGATACAGCGGCTTGTTGTCCTTCTTCGCCTGGGCGAGCGCCTTGGCATGCGTATTGGCAAACCCCGGGGGCGTCTTCACGCCCGCCGACACGTCCTGCGCCGCCAGGCCCGACACAACCAACCCAGCCAACAACGCGATCGTCGATGTTCGCATGACGGCTCCTTTGTGAATGGAAAAAACCACGGGCACCGTCATTTTTACCACAGAAACACAGAGAACCACAGAGAAATAGAGAAAACTCCGCTCGCTTGACCCGACCTCCCCGACGGAATATGCTTATAAAAGAAGAGGCCGCGGCCCTGAAGCGGTTTCGGGGCTGACGCGCTGTGTGAGTTTTGCGGGAAAAATTCCTTTCCGAAAGGGCGACTATCGAACAAGAACCCACCGCCAATTAGCCGATAGAAAGCATGTCGTGCTGTGTTATCCAGGCCCCACGGGGCGTACATCAGGTGAAGGAGACGTTCGTGAATATCATCGTCAACGCTCGGCACATGGAAGTGACAGACGCCATTCGGGAATTCGTGGAGAAAAAAGTCTCCAAACTCCCCCGGTTCTACGACAACGTGCAGCAGATCCAGGTCCAACTCAGCCGCGAAGCCGATAACAACGTGGCCGAAATCATCGTCACCGCAAAACGACGCAACACCTTCGTCGCCAGCCATCGCGACGCCGACCTCTACGCCAGCATCGACCAGTGCCTCCACAAAATCACCGAACAACTCCGCCGACACAAAGACCGCGTCCGCGACCGAAAAGCCACACCACTAAGCGAAACGGCGGGCGGTTAAACGACAACGGGAAAACCTCCTCCGTATGAAGATTCGAAAGACTGCCATCGTCGCCACGTTGACGCGTATCCTGCTGATTGGTTGCGTGGCCGGGTGCGCCGGATGCCGGGAGTACAGCCGATGGACGGAGGTCGTCGCGCTGGATCCCTCGACGACGTCAACCGTCACGGTCAAACATTCCGCGCGATTTGGAATGCGTTGGTATTCCGGATACTACGGCGGCGGGGATGATCGTTACAAAATCGACGTGCCGGTTGGCGACCGGCATTATCGCTGGCAGGGCGGTGACGAGAGGCCGTTTGTTCTGCGATTGAGGGAAGGTCGTCTCTACATGGTAGTCTTCGACCGGGAAGAGTACTCGCACTACCGTTACCGCTATTATCGCAGCGACGACGAAAACCGCTTGCAGGAAATTACGCCGTCAGAGTTTCCGAAGGATTTGGCCATCCAGAACATGTGGCTAAACGACGAAAGCACAGCGCTGCTGGCGAAGATGGATCCCGAAAAGTTCTTGTTTCGCTGGTCCCTGACAGCCCGGATGTGGCTCCATCTTGAAACGGGCGCGGATTTCGGCAGTTACCAAAAACCTTCCGCCGAATTCGCCGCCGATTTCAAGGCCAGGTATATCTGTCCGCACGAATCCCCGCCGCCGTGACCAATGGGGAATGGCAAATCGCGCGTCGCGATAACGCTGCGTGCTGTAGAACGTCCCGCACGAAAAATGCCCCCTTCCCAGCCCCGCGCGGCAGGGCCGGCAGCCCCAGCGGGGCGTCTTGGGTAGCCCCCTGCTCCGCTCGCAAACAGCGCGAGCTACGCAGGGTGAGCGTACTCGCGAACCCTGGGGATCGTGGAGTTTTTCCCAATAAAATCGTGCCTGACGCCACTGGCCGAGGCCGCACCGTCGCGCGAAGACGGCATCCAACGGCGCGCACTCGGGAACGTGCGAGTCGTTCGATGCCGTCTTCGCGCGACGGTGCGGCCTCGGCCAGTGGCGTCAGGCACGATAAAAGAGTTCCGAATAACACCTGGTCCCAGGGTTCGCGGAGTACCGCTCACCCTGGGCTACCCAAGACGCCCCGTTGGGGCTGTGTACCGGTGACTGCCGTGCGAGGCCGGGGAGGTGAGGTTTGCTTTTCCGTGTTCTACAGCGCAAAAAGGCGAACCAGTGAAAACCGTTTTTCGGCGGCCCGCGTCCTTCTCCGCACCTTCGCGTCCCCACGTCTCTGCGTCGCTTATTTCTTGCCGAATTCCTCTTCCAGGTTTTTCAGCGCCCGGCGGTGGCTGAGTTTGGCGACGCTGCCCATGCGGTTCACCAGCAGCGTGCCGTTGAGATGGTCCATTTCGTGCTGGAAAATCCGGGCCGTCAACTCCTCGCCCACTTCCTCGAACACGTTGCCGTCGAGGCCCGTCGCGCGGATCGCCGCGACGTTGTACCGCTTCACGCGGCTGGAAATGTTCGGGAAACTCAAGCAGCCCTCGTCGCCGTCCTGCGAGCCGTCCAGCATGGTCAGTTGCGGATTGATGTACACGCGGCGGTCGGTGTCCTGGAACGTCGGCGAAGCCACGAACAGCCGCACCGTCACGCCCACCTGCGGAGCGGCCAATCCCACGCCGCGGGCGGCGAACATCAACTCGAACATGCGATCGACGAGCGCCCGCACCGCGTCACTGACGCCCGGCACCTCGTCGCACGCCTCCCGCAGCCGCGGGTCGGGATATCGAACAATCCGCAGGCCCGGCAAGTCGATCCGCTGAATTTTTTCCTCACTGTCCATCATTTCATTGTACCGAATGACAAGAAGACGCGAAAGCACCCCACGCGACGTGTCCACGGCAAACACCCGCGCGTGACGCGGGCATCTTGCCCGCGTCACGTTGCGTGCCACGTCATTGCAACGCCCGCAATGCCTCAATTCCGCCCTGCAAAAACGCCTCGTACGCGTCCCGCGACGCCAGGCGGCGCATGCGGGCCGTTCGGTCTTCCGTACGTGGGAGGGATGGTTTGAGTTCGTCGCGAAGGATGGCCAGGGCGGCGGTGAATTCGCCGACGCGTGGTGGCAAGGCGGCGGCGAGTTGGTCGCGAAGCCGTCCCGCCAGCGCCGGCGCCGCCCCGCCCGTGCCGACGGCGATCACCACTTCCCCGTCGTTCGCGACGGCGGGCATGGTAAAATCGCACTCGGCCGGCTGATCGGCCACATTAACCAGCGCACCAACCCACTGGGCGTCGCTGGCGATCTGCGCGTTGAGCGCCCGATCGTCGGTGCAGGCAAACACCAGCGTCGCGCCCTCCAGATGCTCGGGGCAGTACGGTTTTTGAATCACCAACACACCGACATCGCGAAGGGCCTGCGCCTCGGGCGGCACGGACTCGGCGACAAGTTTGACCTCCGCCCCGGCGTCCAGCAACGCATGCGCTTTCCGCAACCCCACGTCGCCGGCACCGACGATAACAACAAGTTTTCCATGCAAATCCAACAGAATCGGGAAGGTTTTCATACGAATCCCTGTGTTGCAATCTGGCTCTGCCTGTTTGGCAACATAAAACACAGCAAACAATAGGTCGGTCTCCCCCGGCCTCGCGCGGAAGAGCCGGTACACAGCCCCAACGGGGCGTCTTGGGTAGCCCAGGGTGAGCGGTACTCCGTGAACCCTGGGACCAAGGCTTTTTTTCTCCCTTCTCGTGCCTGACGCCACTGGCCGAGGTCGCGCCGTCGCGCGAAGACGGCATCGAACGACTCGCACGTTCCCGAGTGCGCGCCGTTGGATGCCGTACACCGCGCGTGCTCGACCTCGGCCAGGGCGTCAGGCACGATAAAAGAGTTCCGAATAACACATGGTCCCAGGGTTCGCGGAGTACCGCTCACCCTGGGCTACCCAAGACGCCCCGTTGGGGCTGTGTACCGGCTCTTCCACGCGAGGCCGAGAAGGCAACTCATTTCGGAACGGAACGTTTTACAACGCAGGCAAACCATCGCGAAACGTTTGTTTTTTTCAACGCCCTACGACGCAAACAGGCAGAGCCCTATCGAACGCTCGCTCGCCTCTCACGCCACCACTTCCTTCGAGCGGGTTACCAGCGGGGCGGTGATGGCGGGTTCGGCGGCGGATTCACCGGCGAGGTATCGTTGGAAAAATGCCGTCGTCCGCTGGGCGTAGAGTCCCGGATGAACAATGACACTCTGGTTGTGTTTGGCGTTTTCGGCGATCCAGAGGTATCGCGGTTCCGGCGCGTCGCCGTGGAGCAGGCGGGTCTGCTCCTCGCGGATGTAGCTGTCCTTTTGGCCGTGGATGAAAAAGATCGGCCGCGGGGGCATGCCGCGCAGCGCTTTGCGGACCGACGGATACCGGCAGCCAAGCCGACGCTGCGCGGGGATGAGCATCAGCCAGAGCAGCAGCGACCAGAACCAGTCGGGATGATGTTCGTAGACGAGTTTGACGCGGGCGAAGATGTACGCCCATCGTTTCATCAAGGCCGTCAGTGTCGTGTCGGTGGCGAACGCGCCGTCGCAGATGATCGCCTTGATGTGGGAGTCGCTGGCGGCGGCGAGCAGTCCGCTGCCCGCGCCCCGGCTGATGCCGAACAGGCCGATGTCGCGCGGTCTGCCCTCGGCTTCGAGGCAGCTCTGGACGTACGCGCAGGCGCCGAGCGTGTCGCCGAGTTCCTT
The DNA here is from genome assembly GCA_009783465.1 of Phycisphaerae bacterium. Lineage (GTDB taxonomy): Bacteria > Planctomycetota > Phycisphaerae > SM23-33 > SM23-33 > WRDM01. The sequence goes on from WRDM01000007.1 coordinate 9,986, forward strand.
GTCGCTGGGCCATTGGAGCGGTTTGTATTTCGGCGTGGTGAGCGAGCTGTCGCCGTGGCCTCGGTAATCGAACGTGAAGACGTCGAACCCCGCGTCGATCAACGGGCGGGTGTAGCGGGCGCAACTGTACATGTCGCTGCCGTACTCGTGACAGAAGACGATCGTGCCCTTGACGGCTTTTCGGTTGGGCGTGTTGATGTGCATGCCGCGCAGGCTGGTGCCGTCGAAGGAGCGGAACCGAACGATTTCGCCATGGATGGGTTTGAAGTCCAGAGGCCCCATCGACAGCGGCGGCGGCGTGTCCACGAAGATGTTCAGGCAGATGCGGACATACTTGGCCAACAGCAGCACGACAAACACCACCAGCGCCGTGCAGGTCAGCGCAATGGCCAACACCGCCCAGTGTTGCTGGAAAAACGAAGCCTCCCCCAGCGGGGGCCAGTATGTCGTAAACATCGGCATAGAGCGAGCACCCAGAAACCGCGCAACAGCATAGGCCACAAGGGGATGGAAAGCAATCAAGATTCGGTTTTCTTTCGTTGCGTAATGGTGAAAGGAGACGGCGGGCGAGGGAAGCAAAGCCACTAGCCACTAGCCACAAGCGACAAGGGCTTGCTGTACATCATGGTGAAACCACACATCGCGCCGGCGAGAGTGCCCTCAATGCTTCGCTGACTCGGAGATCGTCGTGAGCGTCCATGCCTTCCGATCGTCAAGTCTGCGAAGCTTGGGGACCCCTCTCTCGAACGTAACGCCCGATTTTACCAACGTCTACCAAAAACCCTTGTCGCTTGTGGCTAGTGGCTTGTGGCTCTGTTTCCCTCGAATCACCGGCCCACATTCTCCCACACGCCGCGAAGGCCGAGACTACGATGTAGCGTGGAGGGACTTCCCATGCGCGACGTCACGTATCTTCTCATTGGCGGGGGGTTGGTTTGTCACAATGCGGCCGCGGCGATTCGGCGGCGGGATGCGGGCGGCAGCGTGTTGATGGTGAGTGACGAGCCGCATCGGCCTTACAATCGCCCGCCGCTGACGAAGGCGTTTATGCGGGGCGATGAGCCGTTGGAGAAGGCGTTTATCGCGTCGACGGACTGGTACACGGAGCATCGCGTGTCGTTTCGGCCTGGCACGGCGGTGACGGCGGTGCATCCGCGAGAGCACCTGGCGACGCTCGACGACGGGGAGGTCGTTCGGTACGAAAAGGCGTTGTTGGGCACGGGCGGTCGGCCCGTGGAGCCCGCGTTGCCCGGCGACGATTTGCCTGGCGTGCATTGTTTGCGGACGATGGACGAGGCGGCGCGAATTTCGCGGGCGGCGCAGTGGTCACGGCGGGCGGTGATTCTGGGCGGCGGATTTATCGGTGTGGAGATGGCGGCGGCGCTGACGAGGCGGGGGTTGGCGGTGACGCTCGTGCATCCGGGCGAGCGGATTTATTCGCGGTTCGCCGGGCCGACGCTGGCGGAGTTCGTGACCGCCCGCTGTCGCGAGCAGGGCGTGGAGTTCGTGGCCAATCAGAAGGCCGTCGCGTTTCACGGCGGCGAGGGACAGGTGCGTGGCGTGGAGTTGGAGGACGGCCGTCGGCTGCCGTGCGAGCTGGCGGTGGCGGCGATGGGGATCGTGCCGAACGTGGAGTTGGCCAGGCACGCGGGGCTGGAGGTCGGCGACGGCGTGGTGGTCAACGAGCGGCTCCAGACCAGCGCCTCCGACATATACGCCGGAGGCGACATCGCAAACGTGTTCGACCCGTACTCCCGGAGGCGGCGACGCATCGAGCACTGGGGACAGGCCGACTACACCGGCACGCTGGCGGGCCAAAACATGGCCGGGGCGGACAACCGCTACGCCCTGCTGCCGTACCTCTGGACCGATGTGTTCGACATGCACATCGAATTCGCCGGCGACGAACACGCGCCCGCCGACGCCACCATCCTCCGAGGCCAAACCGCCACAGGCCAATTTGCCCTGCTCCACCTGCACGCCCATCACGTGGCCGCCTGCTACAGTGTCAACCTCAAACGGGCAGAGAATCAGTCGCTCCAACGGCTCATTGAACATCGCGTAAACGTGCAAGGGTACGAATCGCACCTGGCGGACACGACGTTCGACGCGGCCACCCTGCTGCCGCCGGCAAAGGCGGCGTGAAGAGGGGGACTCAGGCGTCGTCACGCGGATCGGCGTAGTAGTGGGCGTGCACTTCCTGGTAGAGTTTCCATCGCTGGTTTTCGGAAAGTTTTATAAAGCCATGCAGTGCCGCCGCGATGACTTTGGCTTTGTTGCCCAGATCACCCGCCACGGCATTGAAGTCATCCGACAGTTCCTTGGGTATGCGGCCTCCAAAGGAAACCGTATGAAGTTTCTTGCTCATGTTAACAATTGTAATTTATTGAAAACAGCCAGCTTGTGCATTATAGTCGATTATTTTTCATCGATTGTTAACTTTTTCTTGACATCTTCTCCGTCGTCGCGATGATGGCGTCTGACGTGCAGCGCTCGAGGCCCCGCCGGAAGTCGCGAAGAGGCCGGTGTGGAAAAGTTTGTTTCCACACCGGCCTCGACCGGTTTCCAACGTGTCGCACGTCCTGTTGGCAGGGACGGCGTGAAACATTGTGCGTGGATATGGCTTGCCGTTTTGCGTGCGGGATGCAGAAAACAACCGATCGGCCTCCCCGGTCTCACGCCACGGGACCGGCACGCAGCTCCACGGGGCGGCTGTGTGCCGGCACTGCTGCGCAAGACCGGGAAGGCCGATCGGTTGTTTTCTGCATCCCGCACGCAAAACGGCAAGCCATTATAAAACGTTCTTCGATTTCCGGGGACTGCTTCACTTCCACGGATCGGCGTCGCTGCGGTCGCCCTCTTCGTCGTGATCGTCTTCGTCGGGCGATTTCCAGCTTTCGGACTCGCTCATGTCGTCGAGTTCGCGTTCCATCGCCTTGAACATTTTTTCCTGCATCGGGGCCAGTTTGCGATAGTAATCGAGCGTGGCCTGGTAGCTGCTGACCATCTGGTTGATTTTCACCAACTGCCACTTCGTCAGGCACTCCGGCTCGATGATGGTGGAAAACGGGTCGCAGTCCATGCGGATGTCGCCCCGGCTGGTCCGATGAAAATATTGGCAGTCCTTGCACTGGATCATGGTTCTCTCCAACGCGGCTATCATACCACGCGCGTCGCCGAAAATCACGCTCGGATTTATTGACAGTGCCCGGGAATGCCGATATTGTCAAGAGTCGAACACACGTTCGCCAAAGGGACGCGGCATGACGGAATGGTTTGCCAACATCAACAAGCAGCAGTACGGCCCCGTGGATGAAGCCGCGCTTCGCGGGTGGGTTTCGCAGGGGCGGCTGGGGCCTTACGATCTGATCTGGTCACAGGGCATGCCCCAATGGGTGCAGGCGGTGACGGTGTTTCCCGGCTGGTTCGGCCAGAATCCGCCGCCGCTGACGAACGTCATGCCGACCTACGGCGCGCCGGGGACCATGTATCAAACCATGCCAGGCGGCATGAAACCGCACCGCGGCACCATGATCCTGATATTCGGCATTGTCGGACTGGTGACGTTTCTGTGCTGCCTGACCATCATATTCTCCATCCTGGCCTGGGTGCTTGGACAAAGCGACCTGCGCGCGATGCGCGAGGGGCGCATGGATCCTTCCGGACAGGGTATCACCAATGGCGGAAGAATCTGCGGTATCGTCGGTGTGGTCCTGTACCTCGTGTACATTATCCTCAACATCGCGGGCGTATTCGGCACGGTCCTCAACAACGGCCGATGGCCGTGATCTGACAAATTGACTCGAGACGGTAGCATCGTTGTATCGTCTTTGCGTTCATACGACTTCGCGAAGACCGAGCGGGATTACCCGGATGGACGGATTAGAGGATTGCCGTGCGGGACGAAAAACCCTAAATCCTTCAATCCGTGTAATCCCGCTCGGTCTTCGCGAAGTCGTAAAGCGTAACATGTAGCGCCCCGAACGCTCTACAACGCAAAAAGGCAGAGCCATCTCCGCATCCATCCTGCACTCCCGTCACCCCCGCGAAAAAATCCTCCCATTTGCGACTTGCGGTACTTTCCTCCCGGCGATTGTGTTACAATACGGGAAACCTTCACAGGAGTGCACACACTATGTCGGCTGCCAAGCAATCGTCGGTGGACCTTCGGATTATCGAAAGCCTCAACAAAGCCAAGGCCAAAATGCTGGCCGAGCTGCACAAGGTCATCATCGGGCAGGACGCCGTCATCGAACTGCTCATCCAGGCGATCCTCTCCCGCGGTCACTGCCTGCTGGTCGGCGTGCCGGGCCTGGCCAAAACGCTGCTGATCTCCCAACTGGCCAAAGTGCTCAAGCTCTCGTTCAACCGCATCCAGTTCACGCCCGACCTCATGCCCTCCGACATCACCGGCACCAACGTGATCGAGGAAGACCCCGCCACCGGACGCCGGGCGTTCCGGTTCGTCAAAGGGCCTGTCTTCGCCAACGTGCTCCTGGCCGACGAAATCAACCGTACCCCGCCCAAAACGCAGGCCGCCCTCCTCCAGGCCATGCAGGAGCACGTCGTCTCCGCCGGCGGAGAAACGCACGAACTCGACCAGCCCTTCTTCGTGCTGGCTACGCAAAACCCGATCGAGCAGGAAGGCACCTACCCGCTGCCCGAAGCCCAGCTCGACCGCTTCATGTTCATGGTGATCGTCGATTACCCCTCGCGCGACGAGGAGCGGCTGATCGTCAAAAACACGACGATGGACATCAAGGCCGAACCCGAAGGCGTGCTCGGCGGCGACGACATTCTCGCGCTCCAGAAAATCGTCCGCAAAATCCCCGTCAGCCAGCACGTGGTGGACTACGCGGTCAACCTCGTCCGCGCGACGCGAACCGTCGACCCCACCGCGCCGGACTTCGTGAAAAATTACCTCTCCTGGGGCGCCGGACCTCGCGCCGCGCAGTCCATCGTGCTGGGCGCCAAGAGCCGCGCCCTGCTCCACGGCCGATTCAACGTCAGTTGCGACGACATCCGCGCCATGGCCAAACCCGTGCTGCGACACCGCATCTTCGCCAACTTCAATGCCGACGCCGAAGGCCTCACCACCGACCGACTCATCGAAATGCTCATCGAAAAAGTCCCCGAACCCAAGGCCTCCGAATACAAAACCGACACCGTCGCCGTGGCGGAGTAACGGCGGAAAAGTAACGAGTAACGAGTGACGAGGACTTCGCGATTCCAGGAAAAACGCGGAAGTCCTCGTCACTCGCTACTCGTTACTCGTTACTTTCGTGTGCCTCGCCGCTGTGTTACAATGCCCCCGACATGACCATCCGACCCGCGACAGTTTCCGATGCGCAGGCGATTTGTGACCTGATCAATTACTACGCCGAACGAGGCCGCATGCTGCACCGAAGCCTCGAAAGCGTGTACCAGTCGCTGCGCGATTTCCTCGTGATGGAGGACCGCGACGAAATCGTCGCGTGCGTGGCCACGGAATTGTTCTGGGCGGACCTGGCCGAGGTGCGTTCCCTCGCCGTCGCGCCGCACGCGCGAGGCAAAGGACTGGGCACGAAACTGATCCGCAAGGCCGTCGCCGTCGCCCAGAAACTGGGCGTCCACCGTCTCTTTGCCCTGACGTACGAAAAAGAGTTCTTTGCCCGGCTGGGCTTCGAGGTCATCGACCGAGACAAACTGCCCGAAAAAGTCTGGCGGGCGTGCATCTACTGCCCCAAGGCCGACGACTGCGACGAAACGGCCATGATCCTGCGAATCCTGTCCCGCTCCGGCAAAAAACCCCTGCCGCTACAACGAAAACCCAAACGGACCAGAAAACGCACCAAGGTCCCTCGCACGCGGAAGAAGAAATGAAGCCTGACGACGAACTGACAAACCGCACGGTTTTCGACGATGTCCGGCGCATTCTCGCGGGGGCAAGGCGGCAGGCCTACGCGGCCGCCAATTTCGCTATGGTCGAAGCGTACTGGCAAATCGGCCGACGGATTGTCGAGGAGGAACTCGCCGGTCAGCAACGGGCCGAGTATGGCCTATACCTGACCCGCGAATTGTCCCGCCGGCTTGGTGATGAGTTCGGCAAAGGGTTCTCCGTCGCTAACCTGTCGAATTTCAAGAAATTCTACCTCATGTTTCCCGATCGGGAGATTCGTTACACACTGTGTAACGAATTAACAGAACCAGCCCCGGAGGGCGAAGACGCTCAAAAACCCTACACACTGCGTAGGGAACTGAGCTGGTCGCATTATCGCCTGATTATGCGCGTCGAAAGTCCAGCAGCGAGATCATTTTACGTTCGGGAGGCGGCCGAGCAGAACTGGAGCGTCCGGCAGCTGGAGCGGAGTATCAAAACGCTGGATTTTGAACGACGGCTGAACGCTCCGGGAAAGCGGGACATCGTGCCGACTGTTCCTGCTAAAATGGAACTTGGCGATTTCATCAAAGACCCTTACGTATTGGAATTTCTGGACTTGCCCGAACCGTGGGACGGCCATGAAGGCACGCTGGAGACGGCGATTATTGAACGGGTGCAGCACTTTTTACTCGAGTTGGGTAAAGGATTTTCGTTCGTTGGCAGGCAATTTCGGATCAGTAGTGAAACCTCGCATTTTTACGTCGATCTCGTGTTCTACAACTACCTGCTTAAGTGCTTCGTGCTGATTGATTTGAAAACGTCGAAGTTGACGCATCAAGACATTGGCCAGATGGACATGTACGTCCGCATGTTCGACGACCTCAAGCGTGGCGAAGGGGACAATCCGACGCTCGGCATCATTTTTTGCGCGGATAAAGACGATACGATCGTTCATTATTCGGTGATGAAGGACAGCCAGCAGCTTTTCGCGTCAAAATACCGTCTCATCCTGCCGAGCGAAGAAGAACTCCGCGACGAACTGGAACGGCGGCAAATTCTGCGGATCGACAGACCGAATCGGTGAGGACTATGATCTAACGTAGTGTCGCCAAGACCATAACCATGACCATCCACGAACCCATCATCCACGTGAAGCACCTGCACAAGGCGTTTGGCCGGCTGGTCGTGCTGGATGGCGTGAATTTGGCCATTCGCCCAGGGCAGACCACGGTGATCATCGGGCCTTCCGGGTGCGGCAAGAGCGTGCTGCTGAAAAGCATCGTCGGCCTGGTCAGGCCCGACCGAGGCCGCGTGATGTTCCAGGGCGTCAACCTCACGAAACTGTCGGAAAGAAAACTCGCCCGCATCCGCACGAAATTCGGCTTTCTGTTCCAGGGGGCGGCCTTGTTCGACTCCATGACCGTCGGCGAAAATGTCGCCTTTCCGCTGGAAGAGCACGAGGTCGGCACGTCGGGCGAACGGATCCGCCGCGTCGCCGACGTGCTGGGCATGGTCGGCCTCGACGGGCTACAGGACCGCTTTCCCGAGGAACTCTCGGGCGGGCAGAAAAAACGCGTCGCCCTCGCGCGGGCCATCGTCCTCAACCCCGAGGTCATCCTTTACGACGAGCCGACGACGGGGCTGGACCCCATCCGCTCGGACCTGATCAACGAACTCATCCGGCGGCTCCAACGCACGCTGAACGTCACGAGCATCGTCGTGACGCACGACATGGCCTCGGCGAGGCGAATCGCCGACCGCATCCTCATGCTCCACAAAGGGAAATTCATCGCCGACGCCGCGCCCGACCATCTGGATACCATCCAGAACGACACCGTCCGCCGATTCATCGAAGGCCGGGCCGACGAGGAAGAACTGAGCGAACTGTCGAGGGGGACTGTGCAATGAATTGTGCGAGAACCGGCATTCGAGATTCGACTTTTCGTTACCCGACGGTGAATGCGGACCGTTCGTTCGAGGGAGACCAGCCACCAGCCACAAGCCACAAGCGACAAGGGCTTGCGATGCACCATGCTGAAATGGCACCTCGCGATGGCGAGAGAGGTCCCGATGCTTCGCTGACTCGAACATCGGTGAATCAACACGTCACCAACCGATCGCTGAGTCCGCGAAGCAGGGAGACCCCTCTCGCCCGCCAATGGTGGGAGTTTACCCAGACGTCTCGCAAGCCCTTGTCGCTTGTGGCTTGTGGCTGGTGGCCGGTCTCCTTCGAACAAACGGCCCGCATTCACCAATACGTACCGAGAGGAATCGTCTATGAGCGCTTCATCGCGTAACATCGCCGTGGGATTGACGGTCATCGTGGGCCTGGTGCTGCTGGGCGCACTGGCGCTGGTGTTCACGGGCAGGCCCATGTGGAGCCAGAGCGGCTACGATCTTCGCGTCGTGCTCGACGACGCCGCCGGGCTTCGCGACGGCAGCGCGGTACAGCTCAACGGCATGGATATCGGCAAGGTGATCTCCGTGGATTTCCGCGACGGCGACGCCGCCAAAGGCCTGATCGCCCTCGCCCGCATCGACGCGGGGCGGCGAATCCCCGCCACCGCCCAGGCCGAGGCCACCCCACCGCCCATGGGCATGGGCAGTTCCGTGCTGCGGCTGAGTTCGCCGCTCGCGCCCCAAGGCGCCGAAGGAAAATTCCTGCCCATCGACAACTCCGCCCTCCTCGTCGGGCGATCCGGCGGATTGATGCGCCAAATGGAAACGCTCGCCGAAGGCATCGGGCAACTCATGCTCGCCCTCAACACCGGCGCGGGGCCCGACGGCCAAACCCTGCCCCCCGACAGCCCGGTGGCCCTGCTGACGGCCTCGCTGAAAAAAGTCAACCTCACCCTCGACGCGACCCTGACCCTCATCGGCGACCCGGACAACCAGCAGAACGTGAACATCACGCTCGCCAACGCCCGCGAACTCTCCACGCAGGCCCTGGCAACGATGGACGACGTGAAGACGCTCATCGCGTCAGGCCGCGATCTGATGACGTCAGGCCAAGGCCTCATCACCTCCGGCCAAGGTTTGATCACGCAGGCCGGCGAAACGATGACGGAAATCACGCACGCCACCACAAAGGCCAGCGCCTCCGTCGACCGCCTCACACAAAACCTCATCGACAACACCGAACAGCTCAGCCGCACCCTGACCACCCTCAACGCCGCCCTGATCAAACTCGAACAAGGCGAAGGCACCGCCGGCAAACTGCTCAACGACCCCCGCCTCTACGGCAACCTCGTCGACATCGCCGAACAAATGAACAGCGTCATGAAAGACCTCCAACTCCTCGTCCAGGAGTGGAAAGACCGCGGCGTGGGAATCCGGCTGAAGTGAGTCCATGGATGCCGGGATTTTGACGCAATCATCACGGTCCCTGTTGCCTTCGTCCCCGCGGGACGCTATTCTGGCCGCTATGACACAATCACCTCCCCTCAATGTTGGCATGGTCGGTGTGGGCGGGTTCGGCGGCACGAGGCGTCGCGAGATGCGGCAGTCGGGCCTGTATCGCCTGGCCGCGTGCCATGATGTCAATCGCGAAAACGCCCTGCTCTGCCAGAAGGAAGACGGCGCCGCGATCGTCGAGAATTATGAGCAGTTGCTGGACTTCCCCGGCCTGGAGGCGATCATCATCTCCACCGGCGCGAAGTTTCATGCCGAGCAGACGATCGCCGCCGCCCGGCGCGGGCTGCACGTGTTCGTGGAGAAGCCGCTCTGTTCCACGCCGCAGGAAGTCACCGACATGATGCGGACCTGGCGGGAAACGGGCGTGGTGATCGGCGTGGGGCATGCTAACCATTCCGCCCTGGCCCACAGCCGGACCGTCAAGCGGATGCTTGACGACGGCACGATCGGCACGCCCGCGAGTTTCGAAGCCACCACCGCCCATTCCGGCGGGCTGATCATCAAGCCCGGCGACTGGCGGGGCGATCCCGAGAAGAATCCCGGCGGCATGCTCTTCCAGTGTGGCGTGCACCTGCTGCATGAGTTAATGTATTATTTCGGCCCGGTATCGCGAGTGTTCGCGCAGATGCGGTACGACCTGCACACGACGCAGACAGCCGACATCGCCAACTGCATCGTCACGTTCGCGTCGGGCCTGACGGGGTCGCTCAACGCGTACCACGTCACGCCGTATCGACACACGTTGAACATTTTCGGCATGCGGACGAACTTGTACGTCAACTCGCACGCGCCGGAGGGGCAGCGGCTGCTCATGCAGTCGTTGCCGCCACGGCTCGACGGCAGCGTCGAACCCGTCGTGCCCGTGCAGCTCGAAGCCGAAATGCCACTGGGCAACCTGCGGAGTTTCCACCAGGCCGTGCGGAAAAAAACACTGCCCTACCCGTCGATCCTCGACGGCGCGCGGGCGGTCGGCGTGGTCTTCGCGGCCGAGGAATCCGCCAGACTCGGCAAACCCGTGGACGTGCCTCGGGAGTGGATGTATCAGGATTGACAACGGCAGTGAGACGAATTGTCGCGGCGCGTGGGTAAACACGCGGCCGCTTGTTCGAGGGAACCGTTTCGTTAATTCGTTAACTCGTGAAGAAACGTCTTCGCCGAATCAACGATTTAACGAGTCAACGAGTTAACGAATTAACGATCACAGGTGCCAAATGAAGCCACTCGTCATGTCGTTCATCGTCACACTGGGTCTTCTGGCCGGTTGCGCGTCGTCGCCGTCGTCGCCTGCGGTTGGGGCGGAGGCGGTGTATCGGACGTCGGTGTGGACGCTGGATGAGGTGCGGGCCTCGTTGCCGCACATTCAGAAATCCGCGACGGCGGCGGCGGAGTTTTACTGCAACGATCCCTCCGACGCGGGGCTGGCCATTGAAGGCGGCGACTGGTTCCGCGCGGAGTTGGATCACCGTAGCGGCGGGATCATGGCCGTCGTCGCGTGGTGGCCTCGCGAGAAATTCAACGGCGTCGTGCTGTACCATCTCCAGAGTCAGGCCCGGCTGGCGGACGACCTGAAAAACATCGCCTTTTATAACGAACGCAACTGCCCGGTGTATCTGTTGGGCACAGCGGACCTGCTGGAGCAGGCCCGGCTGGGCGGGGCGAAGTTCGCGGACACGATCCCCGTTCCCGCCGCCACCGTCGAGGGCGTCTCGACGGTCGATTTGGCCACCGTGGCGGTCAGTTGGACGTGGGTATGCGAATTCGTGGCCGCCTGCACGCGACAGGGGAAGATGCCCGTCATGTTCCAGTCCATCAAGTTCGTGCCCTCCGGCAAAGAGCGGATCGACAAGCACACACTCAATCCCATGATGGCGCAGCGGCGGTACACGAAATTTCACGACGATCTGGCCGTGTCGCCCATTCCGGCGGGGCAGCTCGGCAAGGAATGGCTGACGATGGCCCGCAAGCGGCTGGACACGCTGCGGGCTCGCGAGATGAAGAACATCCGCCAGGCAGCGAAATGGGCCGCCGACGCCAAGGCCTCCGGCGGGTCGGCCTACTTCTGGAGCACAACGCACGTGCTGGGGCCGATCGGGCGATCCGTGAACAACCCGACGTCGCTGACCCCGCTGCCGCCCGTGCCGAAACCCGACACCCCGGCGGAAGAGCAGAATCCGCTCGGGCCTGGCGACTTCGTCCTGGGCATCGGCTATGACGCGATCGTCGCCAACGAGCCGCCCAAGCTGGCCTGGCTGCGACAGTCCGGGGCGAAGGTCGCCCTGTCGGCGGCGAATTACAGGCCCGAAAACAACACGACCGCGCCGGGCGAACTGTTCATCGACCAGCACTGGCCACTCGGCGACGCCGACGTCATCGTCCCCGGCTACGACGTGAACATCGCCCCCACCAGCGGCCTGCTGGCGGTGGAAATCTATCTGATGATTTCCGCGGAAATCAACGCGCTCGAAGCGGCCTCGACGAAAGCCGCCGCAAAAAAGGCCGCCAAAGAAGCCGCCGCCGTAACCAAGGCCGAAAAGAAGGCCGCCAAACAAATCGCCGCGAACGAGGCGGCGGCGAAGAAGGCCCACGCCAAGGCCGTCAAGGCCGAAGCCAAAGCCCAGAAGAAGGCCCAGAAGGAAGACGAACGCGAACTGGCCAGGTGTCTGGGAAAACGAAAACGGGATTACGTGATCCCCATCATGCTCGTCACCGCCAAAGTCGCCCTGATCGCGACCAAAATCACGCTGCATTGCGTGAAATGAGCGACCGAAAATTTGCGTGATGATTTTTCGCGCGGCAGTGTATGATTCCCCTTGCGGAAGGCTCTGCCATATTTGGCAGTTCGTGGTTTCGTTTCCACGGAGACGAATCCGCCAACCATATAAAGGTGCCCTATGACGTCTATGAAGCCTATGTTCGTGTTGTCGTTTGTCGTGTTGGGTTTGCTGTCGGGATGCGCGACGAATCCCGGCGGTGGGTCGTCGTGGTTTGAGCAGCCTGCCGTTGGGGCGGAGGCGTATTATCGCGAATCGCTTCGTGTGCTGGACGACGTGCGGCGGGATTTGCCGGCCATTCAACGGTCGGCGGAGAAGGCGGCAGCGATTTACTGTAGCACGTGGGAGGATTACGGCATCGCGTCGGAAGGCAGCGCGGTGTTTTACGGTGAGTTGGTCGGGCGAAGCGGCGGCGTGATGGCGATCGGGGCATGGTGGCCTCGTGAACGCGGTTTCCGCGGCGTGCTGTTGTACTGTCTGCGAGGCCCGGAGCTTTTCGCCGCCGACCTGGAAGACATCGCCTTTTTCCGCGGCCTGGGATGCAAGGTGTTCCTGTTCGGTCCGGCGGATTTGCTGGAGCGGGCCGCATTGTGCGGCGTGGAGGTCGAGGGCGCGCTGGCGATTCCGACCAACGACGTCGCGGGCGTTTCGATGTACGATTTCGCCAGCGTCGCGATCGGCTGGACGTGGACGTGCGAATTCGTGGCCGCCTGCACGCGGCTGGGGCAGATGCCCGTGATGTTCCAGTCGATCATGGTGCCCACGGGCATGGATCGGATCCATCGTAACCAATTGGATCCGGCAACGTCGTTGCGGATGTACAACAAATTCGAGCCGCAAACCGTGCCACCCATCGCCGCCGGCAAACTCGGCGCGGAATGGCTCGACATCGCGGGCCAGCGGCTCGCGACGATGTACAAGAGCCAGACGAAGCCCATCCAACAGGCCGCCCAGGCCGCCGTCGACGCCCGCGCCAACGGCGGGGCCCTCTACCTCACCGGCTACACGCACGTGCTCGGGCACATTCCCACGTCGAAGTACAACCCGCCGCACTTCGCGCCGCTGCCCCGCATGCCCAAGCCCGACACAACGCCCGCCGAAGGCACGCCGATGCTGGGGCCGAAGGATTTCGTCCTGGGCATGGGCTACAACGATCTCGAATGGGATCTCGCCAAGGTGGACTACGTGCGACAGTCCGGCGCAAAGGTTGCCTGGTCCTCGACGACCTTCAAGCCCGACCGCGTGAAACCACGGGCGGGCGAACTGTTCATCGCCCAGCCGTGGGAATACGGCGACGCCGACGTGACCGTCCCCGGCTACGACGTGAAGATCGCCCCGACGAGCGGCTTGATCTCCGTGGAGATTTACGGCATGATCAACGCCGAAATCAACGCGATCACGCAGAAACAGGCGAGTGACCATTAGCTCTTTGGAGAGTGCTCCATGTCGATACAGTTTCGATGCGATCACTGCGGCAAGCAGGTTGTCGCGCCGGATTCCGCCGGCGGGCAGCGCGGCAAGTGCCCGTATTGCAACGGCAGCAATTACATTCCCGCGCCGGTCGGCGACGACGAACTCGTTCCGCTGGCCCCGCTCGACGAAGGCGAAGAACGCCGCCGGCAAAAGGAAATCGACAGCCTCTTCCTCGCCGAGCGGGAAATCCTGGCCGAGTCCGGAGGCCCGCCGGCCGTCCCGCTGGAACAACGCGAAGACTTGCAGGTCGAGGACCTGCACCACTTCGTCGTGAATTACTGCCTCGACATGGGCAAAGGCAACCTCTCCCGCGCCCGCAGGCACGTCGAAAGCCTCCGCCAATACGGCACGATGGGCGCCGAAGCCGTCAACGACTACCTCACAGGCAAAACAAAAGAACCCGCCCTGAACACCCTGCCGCCGAAAGTGTTACAGGGATTCCTTACGCAGTTGCGCGGGGAATTGAAAAGCGGGTTTTAACGGACGAAAAAGCCAATAGCCAGTAGTCAATAGCCATCAGGTATAGCGAAGCGTGTCAGAAATCAGAGATACTGACGGTGCACGAATGACCATTCACTCGACGAGTCAGCGAAGCCGCGAGACCACTCTCTCGAACGGGAGATGCGATTTTACACTCGCGCATCGCAAACCCTGTTGGCTGGTGGCTTGTGGCTAGTGGCTATAATCTCACGAAAACCGAAACCGTTTCCATAAACCAAAAGGAGAATCCATGAGAGAAGCGTTCAAAGGCATCGGCAAGATCAAGTTCGAAGGAGCCAAGAGTTCGAATCCGCTGGCGTTTAAGCATTACAATCCCGACGAGTTGGTCGAAGGCAAGGCCATGCGCGACCACCTGCGGTTCAGCGTGGCGTATTGGCACGCGTTCTGCGGCGGCGGATCGGACCAGTTTGGTTCCGCCACGCGGCAGAAGCCTTGGGACGACGGCTCCAACAGCATCGAGAACGCCCAGAACCGCGTGCGCGTGGCGTTTGAGTTCATGGAAAAGCTCGGTGCGGAGTTCTACTGCTTCCACGACCGCGACGTGGCGCCCGAAGGCGACACGCTGGCGGAGAGCAATAAAAATCTCGACGCCGTCGTGAAGACCCTCAAGGAAGAACAGAAACGCACCGGCATCAAGCTGCTGTGGGGCACGGCCAATCTGTTCAGCCATCCGCGATACGCCAACGGCGCCGCCACCAGTCCCAACGCCGACGTCTTCGCCTACGCCGCCGCACAGGTCGCCAAGGCCATGGAAGTCACCAAGGAACTCGGCGGCCAGGGCTACACCTTCTGGGGAGGCCGCGAAGGATACAAAAGCCTCCTCAACACCGACATGAAACGCGAACTGGCCCATCTGGGCGCGTTCCTCAACATGGCCGTGGAGTATAAGAAAGAGATCAAATTCAAAGGCCAGTTCTACATCGAGCCCAAACCCAAAGAACCGACGAAGCATCAGTATGACTTCGACACGGGCACGGTGTACGGCTTCCTCAAGGCCAACGGGCTTGAGAACGATTTCAAAGTGAACCTCGAAGCCAACCACGCCACCCTCGCCGGCCATACGTTCCAGCACGAACTGGAACTGGCCGCCGCGCTGGGCATCCTCGGCAGCGTGGACGCCAACCGCGGCGATCTGCTGCTGGGCTGGGATACCGACCAGTTCCCCACCGACCTCTACGACTGCACGATGGCGATGTACACGCTGCTCAACGCCGGCGGGTTCAAAACCGGAGGCCTGAACTTCGACGCGAAGGTCGCCCGCGAAAGCATCGAGCCGGTCGACCTCTTCCACGCCCACATCGGCGGGATGGACGCCTTCGCGCGAGGCCTGAAGGCCGCCGCGAAAATGCGGAAAGACGGCTGCTTCGCCAAGTTCGTCAAGGACCGCTACGCCAGCTTCGACGCAGGCCTGGGCAAGAAAATCGACAAGGGCAACACCAACTTCGGCGAGCTCCAGACGTACATCCTCGCCAAAGGCAACCCCGCCGCCAGCCCGTCCGCCCGCGTGGAGATGCTCGAAAACATACTCAACGAGTACATCTGATCCGTGCGAAAGTAACGAGTGACAATTAACGAGTGACGAGGAGCGGCACATTTCGCCCCTCGTCACTCGTTGTTTTCTACTGCGTCATTGATGGTCGAAAAAATGTGTGCAACGGCTCGCCTCTTTGCGTTGTAGAATGCTCCTTTCGGAAAAACATACGATACTCCGACTTCGCGAAGTCGGACGGACTTCGATGAGGCGACAGGAGCATCTTGCAGCGCAAAGAGGCAAGCCATATTCATGTCTATTCACGGATGAGAGTATCATGAAACATTGTTTATTGCGTTTGTTGTTACCGCTGTTGATCGTCGCCTCCGGGCCCGCGTTGGCCGGGGGTGGCGGGGAGAATGTGCTGCTGGTGGTCAACGCCGACAGTTTTTCCTCCATGACGCTGGCCAATGAGTACATGCGGCTTCGCCAGGTGCCCGTGGGCAACGTGGTGTATCTCCATCTCGGCGACCTGCGCGACCAGTCCGCCGTCGATGTCAACACGTTTCGCGAACGTATTCTCCGCCCGGCGCTGGCGGCCATCGCCGACCGAAAACTCACGCCACAGATCGACTACATCGTGTACTCCAGCGACGTGCACTACGCCGTCAACACCAAATCGGACGTGACGCCCGCCTTGCAAACCTGGCTGGACGAACAGCGGAAACAACACAACGGGGACATCTTCGCGACGACGGCCGCCACGACGGGCCTGACTTTCCTCCATCACAGCGTGTTGGCAAAGAACGCCGACCCCCGGCAGTCCGGCTATCTCGGCCTGACGGTCAACCGCTACGCCCGAAGCGTGTCGAAAGTCAACGTCAACGCCGTCGCCCTCCAGCGGCACCTCGATACCGTCCGCCAGCAGCTCAAGGACAAACAGCACGGCAAAGCCCAGGAGGCCATGGCGGAACTGCTGCGCGCCCTGCCGAACAACCCGGAAATCCTGTATACCCACGCCTGCCTGCTGGCCGGCCAGGGAAAAACCGACGACGCGATCGCCGCCCTTCAGCAAGCCGTCGACCGCGGGTTCAACCAGGCCGACCGGGCAAATGACGACGCCCTGCTGGCCTCGCTGCGGGGACGTAAGGAATTTACGCAACTCCTCATCAAAATGCCCGCCGCCAAAGCCCCCGCCGGCGACGAGTCGCTGCATCCCCAGCCGGCGCTGGCGTTCCGGTCGGCCCTGCGATGGAACGACAAAGGCCAACCCGCCCCCACGGGCGAAAGCTACATGCTCTCGACGATGCTGGGCTGGACCAGCGGCCGCGGCACGAGCATCCGACAAACGCTCGATGGCCTGCGCCGCTCCGCCGCCTCCGACGGCACGAATCCCAAAGGCACCTTTTATTTCATGGTCAACGACAACGTCCGCAGCACGACGCGGCAGTGGGCATTCGCCTCCGCCGCCGCCCGGCTGAGGGAACTGGGACACTCCGCCGAACTCGCCAACGGCGTGCTGCCGAAAAACCGCAAGGACATCGTGGGACTGATGGCTGGTTCGGAAAAATTCGACGTCGCCGCCAGCGGCAGCCGCATTCTGCCTGGCGCGATCTGCGAACACCTGACCAGCTTCGGCGGCATGCTGTTCGACGGCGCGGGCCAAACGCCCTGCACGGAATTTCTTCGGCACGGCGCCGCGGGCACGTCCGGCACCGTAACCGAACCGTACGCCCTGCAGGCCAAATTCCCCTCGCCGTTTGTTCACGTCCACTACGCCCGCGGGTGCAGCCTGGCGGAAGCGTTCTACCAGTCCGTCACCGGGCCGTACCAGCTCATCATGCTCGGCGACCCGCTCTGCCAGCCGTGGGCGTCGATTCCGAAAGTGAATTTCGTGGGCGTGTCCGACGGGGAAACGGTCAAGGGCATCCTCGCCATCGCCCCCGGGGCGGGAAACGCGACGGACAAAATCGCCCAGTGGCTGTTGTTCGTCAACGGCAGGCAGGCGACGACGTGCGCTCCGGGCGGCAAGTTACGGCTGGACACGACCACACTCCCTGACGGCCCGCTCGAACTGCGAATCGTATGTGTGCGCGAGGGGCCGATCATGACGCAAGGCCGGGCGATTATCACCGTGAACGTCGCCAACGGCGCCGCCGTCGACGTCGACGCCAAACTCGCCGCCAGCCGCATCGCATTCGGCCAATCGACAACATTGGCCGCGTCCGCCAAGGGCGCGTCGAAAATTATTGTCACGTGTAACGGCAGAGAGATCGGCGCGATCGACGGCGAAGCCGGCGAAATCACGATCGACAGCACGCGGCTGGGCATGGGCAAACTCCGCATCGCGTGCGAAGCCGTTCTGAGCGGCAAGCCCTCGCGTCGCATGACGTTGCCGCCGGTAGAATTGCAGGTGGACGAGCCCGCCGTCGCGGGCGGCGTGAGCGACGCCGTCGCCAAACGGCTGAGCATCACGACAACTCCCAACAACCCCTCGCCGCTGCCGCAGGGCTTCGCCATCACGCTGGGCGAGGAAACCATGCCCACCGCGCCGAATATGAGACATCCCGAATGGCTCGCCGCCAGCGGGGCGACCACGGACAAGCCGTTCACGCTGCACGGCTACGTCAAGGTCGGCGAGAGCGACCTGCATCAATTGCAGATTTTCTTCGACGGCGAGTTAACCGTCGAGGTCAACGGGCAAACCGTCGCCGCCCAACATAGCGCGAGGGGCTGGAGACATTTTCCGATGACCCTGAAAGCGGGCTGGCACGAACTGAACATCACCGCCACCGCCACGGTCAGTATGCCCGCGATGGACCTCTACTTCGGCGCCCGCGGCACGCCACGACTGACGACGGAGCGAATATTCCGGCTGCCGGGATGAGGTGTTTTTTACCACAGAGACACAGAGAAGCACAGAGAAGGACGCTTGGGATTCTTCGAAATCGTAAGTATTCGAAGCATTTCACGAATCCCTAGCGTCCTTCTCTGTGCTTCTCTGTGTCTCTGTGGTAAAAAATCCTCGTCTTGGATTTCGCGTCACGCCGCCCGGGCGAGGCGATTACGTAACGTCCGGCTGATCGCCACGCCAGCCAGGCCGAGCGTCAGCATCGTCATCGGCTCGGGGATGGCCGGCGGCGGGAGTTCGCCGTTGGCCCGGAGAATGAAGCCGCAGACGCCCATGTCGTCGGGCGGCAACGTCGGATCTACGCTGAACTCCGTGAAGCCGGAATTCCAGATCGTATTCTGCTGGCCGCCGCGGGCGAAGAAGTCGCCCCAGACCGGATTGCTCTTCGTGTCGAAACTGACGGTCAGCGTCAGGTCCTCGCCGATGGCCTGGAAATCCGCCCCGTACAAATCCTGGGGCATCTCCTTGTTGTCGCCCTTGTTTTCGAACCACTCCACCTTGTGCAGATCCCCGTTGACGTTCACGAGGCTGCCCGCCGACAGGCCGCAGGTCAGGCCGATAATCAGGTGCTGAATGTTGCCGCTCTCGACGTCCGGCGGAACGGTGAGCACATACTCGTAGTGCCAGAACCCCGGCGTCGTCACGTCGTCCACCGTGTAGATGAACGTCGTCGGCCCCGCCGCCCAGTCGCCCGTCCCCGTCAACGTTCCGCCCGCCACGGAGAGTGTCCCCGTATACGTCACCGCCGACGCGTTCGACACCACCAGCACCGCCAACACCACCGCCGCGATTCCCACTCGATTCATGCGTGTTCCTTCCCCGTTGGGTTGTTTTCACCTCATCTCCGCGATGAGATTCCAGCAGGATCATAGGAGGGCAATTCACCAGAACACGCCGAAAATCCCAGAATCGAGACAGGAAAAACACTCAATTTTTCGGTGAGGGGAACCACTCAAAATCCAAAACAAATCAAGACGGTAGCGTTATCGGCACGTGATTTCTGTGTCAAAAAGGAGTCCAGCGCCCTCCCCGACCTCGGGCGGAAAAGCCGGCACACAGCCCCGAAGGGGCGTCTAGTGTAGCCCAGGGTGAGCCCGTACTCGGGCGAATCCTGGGGGCCGGTGTTCCATGAATTCTTTCCTCGTGCCTGACGCCACTGGCCGAGGTCGCGCACACGGGCCTGCATGGCTTCGAACGACGCGAACAGGGAAATGTGCGCGTTATTCGAAGCCATCTTCGCGCGACGAGGCGACCTCGGCCAGTGGCGTCAGGCACAAGGAAAGAAGAAAAGAGCGCCTTTGGAACCCAGGGCTCGCGAGTACGCTCGCCCTGGGCTACACTAGACGCCCCTTCGAGGCTGTATGCCGGCGTCCCGACACGCGACCGGGAAGGCCGCTTGATTTGTCTTCCACGCCGAAATCACACACCAACAACGTTACTGTCTCAACTTGTTTCGCGTTTCGTGTTTCGGATTTCGCGTCAGGCCCCTCGCAGGCGACGTTGCAACGCGCGGGCGACCGCCAGGCCCGCCAGACCGAGTGTCACCATCGTCATCGGCTCGGGAATGATGCCAGGCCGAAGAATAAAGCCCGCCTGAAACACGCTGGGCAGGACCGGCGGGTCCGTGCTGGTGGCGGTGAAATCGATGTTCCAGCACGAATTCTGTCCGCCGCCTCGGACGAAGACGTCACCCCAGACCGGCTCGAATAGTGAGTCAAACGTGATCGTCAGCGTGCGGGTATCGGCACCGACGATGAACTCCACCGCGTACATCGGCTGCGGCATGAATTTTTTGTCGCCCTGATTCTGAAACAGCTCAACCGAGTGCAGATTGCCGTTGGTGAGACTGACGTTCCTCAGGTCGTGGACGGTCATCGCCGGGTCCAGGCCGATGAGCACCTCATGAATCGCGCCGCCAGGCGTGTTCGGCACCGCGATCGTGTACACGTAGTGCCAAAGCCCCGCCACCACCGGATCGTCCGCCACCGTGTACGTAATCGACGTCGGCCCGCCCAGCCAGTCGTCGGTGCCCGTCAGCCCGCCGTTGGCGATGGATATGGTCCCCGTATACACAATCGCCGACGCGGGCCCCGCCGACATCGCCGCCAAGGCCGCGGCCAAAATCCCCAATCGAACCATGACAAACTCCTTCCCCTTAAATGGTTTTTCCCCGTCGTCCCCACACTGGCATTCCCGCAGGATTGTAGGGGGACGGCACGGCGGGATCCGCCGAAAAATTCCATGTACAGGCCTGGAAAAACACTCATTTTTGTGGGGAGAAACTCTTGGCACACGCGGTGCGTTCTTCGCATAATGTGCCCCATGCCGGAAACGGATTACCCTGACGACAGGCCGCCGCGGAACAGGAACGACTATCTTCAGCAGACCCATTGGCCGCTGAACGGACTGGTGTTTCTGTTGCCGCTGCTGGTGTTTTATCATGTCGGGTTGTTGTGGTGCGGGCAGCAGGCGATGTACACGCTGCTGGCGGAGACGCATCTGAGTTGGCTGCTGCAATTTTTCATCGGAACGACCACCCCGTATCTTCCGGCGGCGGCCGTGGTGGCGGTGCTGCTGGTGCAACATGCCGCCCGTAAGGACCCGTGGCGGTTTCGCCCCGGCGTGCTGATAGGGATGGTGGGCGAGTCGGCCGTGTGGATGATGCCTCTGCTGGCGCTGGCGTTGCTGGTGAACAAGATGGACCTGGCCGCCCTGGCGGCGCCGGATGTGTCGGTCGTCGGCACGTCGATGCAGCGCGTGCTGCTGGCGGTGGGAGCGGGCATCTACGAGGAGTTCATTTTCCGCCTGCTGTTCATCGGCTTGGCGGTGCTGCTGCTGGTGAACATTTTCAATCTCCGCAAGGAGCCTGTCGCGTTAGCGGCGGTGGTGGTGTCGGGCGTGTGCTTCAGCTTGTACCACTGCTCCGCCGGCCAATTGTCCAACGAGTTGCCGTTCCCGTGGTTTGAGTTCGTCTTCCGCGCGGGGGCGGGCGTGTATCTGGGGCTGGTGTACCTGTACCGCGGTTTCGCCATCGCCGTCGGCGCCCACGCGGCGTGGGACATCTACGTGTTCCTGTTCGCCGCGTAACGCGAGGCCACTCCGAAACCATCGCATCAGAAAATCCGGACACACCCATTGTGTTTCGCGTTTCGGATTTTGTGTTGCGTGGCGGGCATGGAACCGCAGTACAATGAAGAGGTGCTGTTCCCTTCGTCGCATTCAGTAAAAAGGCGTGTGTCATGCGTCGGCGAGGATTTACGCTCATCGAACTCCTTGTGGTCATCGCGATCATCGCGCTGCTGGTGAGCATCCTCATGCCTTCCCTCAACAAAGCCAAACGGCAGGCGGTACTCGTACAGTGCGCGATGAACCTGCGCTACACGCACCAGGCGATGCATATGTACGGCAACGATTTCACCTTCTACCCGCTGGCCGACGAAGGCGGCGCGTATCCCGAGGATCTGCCGCCGGAATACGAAGGCCGTGCGTTCGGCTGGTTCGGGCCACCGGGCCTGCTGGCCACCATGAAATACCTCGACGCGAAAATCGCCCATTGCCCCGGCCTGCGAGGCCCGACCGACTTCGGCTGGCCCAAGGGCGTCTTCAGCGCCCGCACGACCTACAAAGCCTACGAATACTGCCAGATCGGCCGGAGCGGCATCGTGGGCGGCCGCCTGGGCTGGAGCGTCAACCTGCAAACCATCGACAACTGGGATTGGGGCGCCATGCTCTTTCAATGCGCCAGCAAAGACTATCCTCACGATCCGCGAAGTTGGACCCATCAGAATATCACCAACCAGTTTCGCAACGACGGCGTCAACCGCCGCCGGACCGTCCCGTTTGTCGGCATCGTCCAGTACACCCCCAGCAACGTCCGGGCCATTTTTCCCGATGATTACGTGATGAAAGACGCCTGGTGGCTGGGACGGTAAGACAACCGCGCGGGGTGCAACGATGTGGTGTCACGATTTCGCCAGAAAGGCATGTGTACAATGCGTCGGCAAGGGTTTACGCTGATCGAGCTGCTGGTGGTCATCGCGATCATCGCGCTGCTGGTGAGTATTTTGATGCCTTCCCTCAACAAGGCCAAACGGCAGGCCGTGCTCGTGCAGTGCGCGCTGAATTTGCGAGCCTCGCATCAGGCCATGCACATGTATGGCGCCGATTTCACCCACTATCCCTAGATGCCGAATTACCGACCTGACCTGATGGGCAATCCCGATTACGACACATGGTACGATCGCGAGGCCCCGCTGGATCCCCCTGCCCTGCCGACGGACTATCTCTGGCGAGGCGGACACGCGCCGGAACAGATTTTCCGCATGAAATATCTCTCGGATCCGCGAGTGGCCTTCTGCCCCGGCCTGGGCGGGCTGACCGATTACGGCTGGCCCAAGGGCAACTTCGGCCGAAACGACCAGTTTCAGGCCTACGAATACTGCCAGCCTCGCAAAGTCGATATTCGCGGGGATGACAAACCGTGGAACGTCGACTTGCGATACAGCACGAACTTCTACGGCGGAATCCTCTTCCACTGTATCGCCCAGAGCGGCCTGAGGCCCGACAATGTGCCCTTCGGCGGCGACCCGCGCCACTGGACCCATCAGAATGTCGACGGCCAAATCCGCAACGACGGCAGCTATCGCCGCCGAACCGTGCCGATTCAATCGCTCATCGGCAGTGGATGGTACGCCCGTGTAAATGCGGACGATGACTTCAACGTCCGGGACGCCTGGTGGATGGAACGGTAGATCGTGGACAAAACCGCCATCGTCATGTAGAATGCATACATAGGTTTCTGATGCGCGAATACATAACGCGTAACGGAGTTGTTCTATCCATTGTCGAGGAGCAGAAGGAGAGACCCATGAATCGAACGATTATCGTGGCCTTGTTACTGGCGGTTGGGTTCACATCGGCGACGGCGGCTGATCCGTACTATGTGCCCATTGGCAGTTGGAGCACCTGGTCTGCCAATTCCGATTCGTCTGAGGGGTGTATGATCATTACCTACAGCGCGGTGAGCCAGGCGCCCGATACCATTCCGGGCAACAATTACGGTTCCTTTTCCTTCGGCCACCCGCCCACTGGCGGCGATTACGGCAACATTTACGCCCCGTTGACGACCACCGCCGGCTGGACCGCCGGGAACACGTATGTCATCAGTTTCGACATCAAGATTCTCGACGCGTCCGGTTACGGCCTGTGCTCGCAGATGTTCACCAGGCCGGGGGTTGGCATGGACGGATTTGTGAATCCGCCCAGCCTGGACATCGGCCTGATCAATGACGGGCAGTGGCATCATGTGGAAATCACGATCGTAACCCCCACCGGCTACACGTGGACGGGCAGCGAGCCCAACGGGGGCAACCCGGCCATCACCCAGCCGGGCGAGTCGTACGATTTCCAAACCTTCAACAACGTCGGATTGGCCATCTTCCGCAACGCGGGCCCCTACGGCAACAGCGGCCATAGCCTGTCCTGGCTGGCGGACAACATCAGCATCATGGACGTGACGGACGGCATCCAGTACGTCGTGAACGGCGACTTCAGCGTCGTCAACCCGGACGGCACGCCCACCGGGTATACGTTCTCCGGTTCTGGCGTGAGCATGCAGGTCCTCACCGGCGTGCCCGAACCGGCGACCATGAGTCTGCTGGCCCTGGGAGGCCTGGCGCTGCTTCGCCGACGACGCGCCTAGAGAATACAACAAAACGTACATATGGCTTCGCCTGTTTGCGTCGTAGAACGTTGTGAACTATAAAACGTCTGGCCGTTCACAACGTTCTACGACGCAAACAGGCGAAGCCATATCTATATCAACCCAACCGCGGAATCTAGAGCGGTTCCAGCTTGCGTGGTGACTGTTGGCCGTCGCCGAGGACGAGCCAGGCAAGGAGGCCGAAGCAGTCGATGCATCGCATCGACGATGCAGGCCGACGCCGCATGGCGACGCCGCAGGCAGGCCAGCAGCCACCACGCAAGCTGGACCGCTCTAATACGCCTTCACCGACACATGCTTACCCGTCGCGCTGGACTCCACGCACGCAATCACCGCCGAGAGGGAGTTGATCACGTCGGAGGCGGGGATGGCGTTCTTGCCTCCGCGAATCGCGTCCACGAACGTGTCGACCACGCCCGAGGTCGTCTGCCCGCCCTCGTCGTTGGTCTGAATCGCCTGCATCTGGAACAACTGACGCTCGCCGTTGGCGAAGTCCGCGATCACGTTGTACTTGGGGTGATCCTCCAGCCGGAGAATGCCCTTTTCACAGTAGAACGTCGTCGCGTTGTCGCAGCCGGGACTGTGCGCCCAGCCAGCGAACACCTGGCCGATGATGCCGCTTTTCATTTTCAGCACGGCGAAGGCGGTGTCGTCCACGGAGCAGTTTTTCTTCGCGAGCGTGCCGAGCATGGCCGTCGCGGCGGCGACGTTATCGTCGAGGAACCAGCGGACCAGGTCGATTTTGTGGACGCCCAGGTCGGCCATCGCGCCCCAGACGGCTTCGGCCTTTTTGAAGAAATGGCAGTTGAGTTTGTCTGCCGACCACGCTTCCGGGCCTCCGTGCGCGAACGTCGTCGAGAACGCGATGCAACGCCCCAGCACGCCGGTCTTGAAAAATTCCTTGGCCCGCACGTGTGCCTTGTGCAGCCGCTGATTGTGCCCAATCATCAGTTGCCGCTTGGCGGCCTTCGCGGCGGCGATCATCGCCTTGGCTTCGGCGATCGACGCGCACATCGGTTTTTCGCACAGCACGTGGGCGCCTTTCTTGAGGAATGCGATGGACAGCGGCGCGTGCGACGCCGTCGGCGTGCAGACGCTGACGGCATCGACGTCGATCTTCATCGCGTCCTTCGCGTCGAACAGCGCGTGGGGCACGTTAAACTGCTCAGCCACCTCGACCGCCCGCGTTTTGTTCGTGTCCACCACAGCGACGATTTCGACGTCAGGCCGGGCGGCATATTCCGGCAAATGACGATGCTGCGAAATCGACCCACACCCAATCACGGCCACCTTGATCTTTTCGTTCTTCATTCCACGTAATCCTTAAATGTCCTTTTCGCCGCGCCCACGGCACGGACGTATTGCAAATATGCTCCCCATTGTCTCCGCCGCCACGCGTTCCCGCAAGGGACCGCGTGGAGAATGCAGGGCAAACGTGTGCACCACTATCCGATCTTCATGTTCGGCGTGAAAATCAGACAATACCCATGCGCTTGCCGCGTGGGAAACGCGATGGCGACTTTACCTCAGCACGTTGATCGCGACCATGAGATACCCGATGATGAACGTGCGAACGATAATGGTGACACCGATAATGACCTTCAAACCAAACCCGTCCACATCGAGCCATTTGGCCAGAAAAATCCACAGCACGATCAGGCCGATCGGCCAACTTAGCATCCAATGAAGGTAGAGAGTGATCGGCAGCATCGCCGCATTCACCGCCAGCGCCGTGACGCCCAGTTTCCACAAGAGTTCGCTCCACGGCAGCAACGAAAAATCGGCAAACCGGTGCGCGATCGGAACGACGATCAACAACAGGATCCATGTCAGAATCGACTCAATCAGCAACAACACCGTAAACGCGCCCAGGATTTCCATGGTACACCTCGCTCGTGACTCCCCGCGCCAGCCACGCGGAGACGATATCACAGAACGATAGAAAACGCCAGTCTCGCGGCAAAGCCGCGTTTTTGATTCATCGAAATTCGGAAATTCATGGCGGACGGACACAGCGGGCTGGTATACTCACAGGATTGGGTTATGGTCGTGCTCTCGCAGGAATTCATAGCCTTCGGCGTCGGGTCTCGGTCTCTCGCCTCCGGCGCCGCCCAGACGATGGTTGGTGGTGACATGAGGGTCGTTGTATGCCCTGACGGAGTGGTTATGCCCTGAAAACGGCAGGCCGGGACGGAGCGTGCGTATGGTGAAATATCTGCGAATTGCCGACGGAAAACTCGTGAACGCCCAGCACGATCAGGCGCAGGTCCTGGTCTTCATCGCGCCGAGCGAGGATGAGCGAAAATACCTCGTCGAGACCCTCAAACTCGACGAACATACCCTCAACAGCGCCCTCGACCCCGACGAACTCTCCCGTCTGGAGTTCGAGCCCGAACACGCCGCCCTCATCTTCAAACGGCCACGAAACTACTCCAGCGAAGACCAGTTCCTCTTCAAGGTCGCCTCCACGGGCGTGTTTTTATTCAAGGACTTCATGATCATCGTGCTGGCCGACGACGCGCCGCTGTTCGAGGGGCGCGGTTTCGGACGAATCGCCTCGCTCCAGGACGTCTTCCTCCGCATGCTCTACCGCAGCGTGTTCCACTACGAGGAGCACCTGCGCGTCATCAACATGATCACCGACCAGTTGGAGCAGGAAGTCAACAAGACCATGGACAACAAACACCTGGTCAGCCTCTTCACGCTCCAGAAGAGCCTGGTGTATTATCTCAACGCCATCACGTCCAATTTGCGGCTGATTGACAAACTCAAGATTCACGGCCTGCGGCTTGGATTTTCCGTGGAAAATCAGGAGTTTCTGGACGATTTGGTCATCGAGACCACGCAGTGCCAGGAGCAGGCCAACGTGCATTCACAGGTGTTGGCCGGCCTGATGGACGCGCGCGTCGGCGTCGTCAACAACAACCTCAACGTCCTGATGAAGACGCTCACGCTGGTGATGATTTGCATCATGCTGCCGCAATTGGTGGTGTCGCTTTTCTCGATGAACGTCGATTTGCCGTTCCCGGCGCCGGTCGACCGGGCCGACAATGAGATCGAGCGAGTCATGTGGCCGTTCATTGTGATCGTGATCATCTCCGTCGTCTCCATCGCCCTGACGTGGATGTTCCTGCGGTTCAAAAAGATCAAGTGAGGCGGCGTAAAAACGACTGACGAATGATCTGTCGTAGATATTTTTTCCGCAAATACCGCGAATTTTTTGCGTAACGATGCATGCGTGTCGTCTCGCCGTTGGAAATGCATCGAGCGTCCTCCCCGTCCTCGCGCGAAATGGCCGGCACACAGCCCCAACGGGGCGTCTGATGTAGCCCAGGGCGAGCGTACTCGCGAGCCATGGGAAACGGAGCTTTTTTCTTCTCTTCTCATCGTGCCTGACGCCACTGGCCGAAGGCGTACCGTCGCCCGAAGACGGCATCGAACAACTCGCACGTTCCCGTGTGGCACCACTCGAAGCCGTACAGGCTCGTGTAGGCGACTCCGGCCAGTGGCGTCAGGCCAAATGAAGAGAAGAAAATGTCCCAATTCCCCAGGGTTCGCGGAGTACCGCTCACCCTGGGCTACCCAAGACGCCCCGTTGGGGCTGTGTGCCGGCCATTTCGCGCGAGGACGGGGAGGGTAATCTGTTCTCTGGCCATGTACCGTTACTACAGCACCTGGGGCGGCATTATTTTTCGGACGTCTCGGCGGATTGAGTGCTTGGCGCGCTGGTCGCCTTCTTTTCCGGTTCGGGCCATTTGCCTTCGCCCTGGAGATTTCGGACGACGAGGTTGATGCGGATGTAGGCGACGCGTTGGCCTTGTACCGGGTCGGTGAGGTTTCTCACGGGTTTTCGGCCGTATTGCGGGCTGCCGGGTGGCGACGGGGCGAAATCCATCACTTCCATATCGACTTCGTAGTCGGCATCGTCGCCGAGAGTGACATCGCAATAGCCCCAGGTCCAGAAGTCACGGTCGATCGGGGAGAGTAGGAAACGGTCCGGTCCGCCTTTGCAAAGGGTTTCACCGCGTCCGAACCCCGAAAGGGTTCCGGGGCCAGAGTGAAACTGCGGCACGAGATGGTCGCGGTAGATTTTCGGAATCGCCGCAATGGCTTCGGGCGTCATCTCCATCACGTCGAGGGCGATTCGTTGGCGCCAGACGATGGTCCCTTTTTCAACCTTTCGTCTGCTTCTATCACCCCCCTGTTGGCCTACGCCCAGCAGCGGACGATCCCACCACCCGTCTTTGGAGAGCAGAACCTTCGCGCCCTCGGGCACGGGCAGTGGCTGGCAGAGGAAGTCGATCACGTCCTGCGTTTTCAGCGCCGGTGGCCTCGGACCGCGTTCGTCGACGATCGCGTAGCCTTCGGGCACGTCCGTGCTGAACAGGGCGGGGTCGGGCTTGTCGATGACCTTGAAATTCCGCAGCGTCACTTCGTGCGTGTATTGATTGGGCTGGCCTTCGAACGAGACCTCCACGATGTCGATCCGCAAGGGAGCGGCCGTTTTGGCATCCGCCCATACGGTGATCGTTTCGGTGCGATTTTCGCTTTGCTTCGTGACGCGGAAACCCTGAGCATCCAGGCCGTCGATTTTCTGTGGGTCGAGTTTGGTCTCCTGGCCGTCCTGGAGACCCCACAGGTCGTCAATCGACTGGCAGAGGAAGCGGACGAAAAAGTCATCATCCTTTTCCATTTCCTCCTCGAATTCCTCCTTGCTGAACGGGCAGGCGGCCTTGGCAGGCTCGAAGAGCAACAGCGCCCGTTTCGCGCGGAAGTCCACGATGCTGATCGTCGTCTGCTCGCCGCCGGTCTCCTCCATTCGGAATCTTCCGGGTTCCAGAATCATGCAGGTGTAGGCCCCGCGGTTCGTGTAGCTGTCGCGAGTCTCCATCTCGAACGTGTAGCTTTTGGTCTTGAGTTGTTCGAGCGTCTGGGCCAGGGCGATGGTCGAGCCGCTGCCGCCGCCCCAGACGACGGCGAGGATTGCGACGGCGGCGACGACGGCGATAGACGCGGCAATTTTCGTTACGCGTGCGCTCATGAGGGTTCTCCAGATTGGCCTGTTTCGTAGCACGGGCATCTTGCCCGTGAGTCCCACGGGCGTCTCGCCCGTGGTGGTCGGATCGGCGAGGGAAGTTTCATTTACAGATTGCGTTTGCATGGGCGAGACGCCCATGCGACTCACGGGCGGGACGCCCGTGCTACGGACGGCTGGTGTTTGCGTGGCCAGACTTGTCACGGCGTCGTGGTGTTTCGCCAGCCACGCGTCGGCGTCGAATCGTGGCGTCGTCTGGCCGACGACGCGGCGGAGGGCGGCGTCCAGTGCGGCGTCGTTCATTGTGTCGTCGTTCAGGTTGTCGTCCTGCTCGTACGGCTGATTTTGCTCGTTCATGACGACCTCCGATCTCGTGCCCGTGTTCGCAGCACATGGGATTTCACGTCTTGTTTGGCCCGGCGAAGTCGGCCATGGACGGCCTCCACGGTGATGTCCAGTTGGGCGGCGATGGCTTCGTAACTCAACTCGCCGTGGTATCGCAGATGGAGCAGTTCGCGGGCCTCGGCGGGCAGCGACTCCAGGGCTTGCCGCACCGCGTCGTCGTCGCTGTCCGGCGTGGGCGAGGCGGCGGGGATGTCCCGCTCGCCGAGCCGTTCGACGGCAGGCCGGCGGCGTAGAATGTCGTGGGCTTCGTTGCGGCAGATCGTCGTGACCCACGGACCGAAACGGGCGGGCGTTTTCAGCGTGCGTAACTGCCGGCAGGCCGTGGCGAGCGCTTCCTGCGCGGCGTCCTCGGCGAGATGGGCATCGCCCAGCACCGCCCGCGCAACAGCCACCAGCGACGCGTAGTAGCGATGACACAAGGCCACAAAACACGCCACCTCGCCGCCCATCGCAGCCTGCACCAGTTCGTCGTCCGATTTCGCTGTCAACTCCCGACCCTTTCCCATTGCCGGCGTCATACTATAGACGCAACCGGGCCCGCGAAAGGGGCGCGAAATCCGAGGGGAGACCTATAAAATCGCCCAGGACAATCGCATGTATATTCCTCTTGTTTGCGTGGGACTTGTGTTTAGGCGCAACGGGCCACAGGCCCTGCCATTTTGCGTTGTAAGGCGGTATGAGCGACTGAACGTTTTGTTTGTCCAACGATCGACAACGCAAAATGGCAGGGCCTGTGGCCCGTTGCGCCGAGTTCGAAAGTCACGCGAAAAACCGGAAAATGGATAGGTGTTTGTCCACAGTCAAACCCCTTTTTTCTTTTTTACGAAAGCCCGGCATTTTCCGAACCGATAGTTGAGATGTCCGTATGAAGTAGTGACCAAGCGCACATGGTCGGGTTTCTCCTCCTTTTTCCCGACCCTGAGAGCAGGAGCAGGCGGTGGTTTCTCCTCCTTTCCCACCGTCTGCTTTTTTTATGCGCCGCGAGGCCGTCGCCTTGCACGCCGGCCACAAAAAAAAACTCAGAGAGGATGCCTCTCCGAGTTCTTGCATTCGTAGAATCACACCATGGCCTGCCGACCTGAAATCACGCGCTCTTCGCGCGGCGGCGAGGCTGGATCTGGGGCTGATTCGCGTGGGCCTGGCCGACTTTCGGCATGGGAATGACGACGCGGCGCGCGCCTCGGCGGACTTCCGCGAGCCGTTCCTTACCCCAGCGGCTGCCAATCGACTCCATCGCATCGAGGCTGCATTCGCCCAGGAAACCGGTCTCCGCGAAAAGCTCCACCAGCAGCGACGGCTCGAAGAAGAAACTCCGCGCCTGCATGTCCCAGCCTGCAACCAACGCGTGATACGGATTCTGCACGTAGAAGAAATTGTTGAGGATGTGTTCCTCGGCCAGGATCAGGTCGCGGGCCTTGGCCCGTTGTTGCAGGCCCACCAGGTTCAGCCGCTTGCCCTCGACAATGTCTTCCGTGCCCGGCTCGTACTCGCGTTCGTCGCCGACGTGGTCGAACAGCAGCACCTCCTCGAAGAAGCGGGCATGCTCGGGGCTGATGGCGATGAACATATCCGTGTGCCCCGTCAGCGTCGCGTGGGCAAGACAGCAGCGGGTGAGTTCGAAGAAAATCGGCGTGTTGCGGTAAGCGGGATTGACGGCTAGATTCGTGATTTCGCACAGCCGCCTGCCCTCGGCGCGGAGGATGTCCAGTTCGCCGTTGAAGGCCTGATCCGACGGCAGACCCAGGTCCGACGAATCGGGCACCACGCTCGTCACGGCCACCACATGCCCATCGACCGTCGCGACAAACGTCGCCATCTCCGGCAGCGCTTCGTACGTCCGCAGACGCACGTGGCTGGGATGCGACGAGATAAACCCCTGGTTAACAAACACATCATGCACCAGCGCGTACGCCTGCCGCAACAACGACGCGTCGGAGGCGCGCTGGATCGTGACCTCGGATCCACACCCGGAAAACAGACCGGCGCGGCGAAAACGGGCTACGCGGCGTCGCATTCGCACAACGTCCTCCGCCGATTGCAACGCGGTCGATGACGTGTGTTCCGTTGTACACAGATTCGGTGTCATAGCTTCCTCCATCGAAGCCTACGATTCGTTTCGCCACCGTGCCACACAATCCGAACCTACGCCACACGCACAACATGATCGTGGTGGTTCGGGTGAGGCACCATGACACCTCCGAAAACAGACGCGGATGGTCGCACAAACCATCGCGAACACCGAATACTAAGAATCGTTTCGGCGCATTCAAGTAAACATATCGTCATAGTTCAAAAACGCCGATAATAATGCGGAGATTTTGTGAAAAATTTTCCACGCGTTCTCCGATTGTGAACGTTTTTTGATTCGCCGTCCATTTGGCCGATTTCTCGGCTTTAGGCTGTGGGCTGTGGACGCAGACGGATGGATGATTTGGCCAAATCATCCATCCGCCTACCCCCCGGCCCGCAGCCTAAAGCCCACGGCCGAGACATGAGCACATGGATGCGACCGACGGTATAACCATAGCAAAAATAAAATGATATGAACCTGCTGACCGGCATTATCAACCGCGTTGTCCGCTATCGCTACAAGCAACTCCAGCGTGGGTTGCGGGCCGTCGACCACGATGGCTGGCGGCAGCGGGCGGACAAGGCGGCCATCGACGCGTTTCGCGACGCCGCCCGCCGCGTGCCGGCGTACGCACAGCTTCTCCGACAGCGCGGGATCGATCCGAACCATGTCGTCACGGCTGAGGAGTTCTGCCGCCTCGTGCCCGTCGTGGACAAGGAGACGGTTTTTCCACAAAACGACCTGAAAAATCTCTGCGTGGGCGGGCATCTCGACGACGTGCGGCTGTTCTATTCCAGCAGCGGGCACAGCGGGATTTTCTCGTTCGGCCTGGAAACATGGGCCGACGCGCGATCCAGCGCCTTGGCGCTGGAGTTCATTTTACAGGACCGCTTCGGCGCGCTGGACCGGCGGACCATGGTCATCAACGCCCTCTCGATGGGCGTGAAAATTCATACGCGAACGCTTCCGCTGGCTGAGACATCCGTGCGGGAGGACGTCATCTGGGGGCTGCTCAAGAAACTGCGAGGCGAGTTCAAGCAGTTCATCCTGATCGGCGAGGCGTTGTTTCTCAAGCAGGTCGTCGAGGGCGGCGTGCAGGCGGGCGTGGATTGGCCGGGCATGCGGGTGCATCTGGTCACCGGCGGCGAGTACATCGCACAGACCT
Source organism: Phycisphaerae bacterium (assembly GCA_009783465.1). GTDB lineage: Bacteria > Planctomycetota > Phycisphaerae > SM23-33 > SM23-33 > WRDM01. Next base: position 42,785 of record WRDM01000007.1, read on the forward strand.
ATCGCGAACATCTGGAACGGCTGCTCGGCATCGACCCGCGACGGGAGGACGCCGCGCTGGTGGGCGTCAGTTTCGGGCTGTCGGAACTGGGCACGAGTTTGATGTCCGAGACGGCCCAGACGATCACGTTGCGGCGACATCTCGTCAACGACAAACCGCTCGCCGCCGAACTCGGCCTGCCGGACGTCGGATTCATCCCGCCCATCATGCCGTACATACCGACGTACACGTACTGCGAGGCCGTCCCCGCCGACGACGGGCGAAACGAACTGGTCGTCACCATGCTTCAGCCTGGCAGAAAACTGCCGTTGATCCGCTACAACACGCACGACACCGTGCACCTGCTGTCGCGAAAGCACGCACAGGCCGTGCTGGCGGCGAAAGGCTTGCAACACTTGCTACCCCCGGACGCGCTGCCGCTGGCGATGCCGATGGGAAAACTCGCGTCCCTGCCGGCTGGCGATGGAAAACAGATCTACCCCGAAACGGTGAAGGAAGCCTTGTACGAATCCGCTGACGTCGCCCTGGCAACGACCGGCCGATTCCGGCTGATCGACGGCGGCCAACTGCTGCTCCAACTCAAGCCGAACCAGACCTGGCCAGCCTCGCACGAACAGGCCCTGCGCGAATCTCTGGCTAAGCGAGACCTTGGCAACGTGTCGATCCAGCCGACCCCATGCGAACAATTCCCCGGCAGCATGACGCTGGATTACGAACGCAAGTGCAAGTATGTGTGAGGCCAGAAAAAAAGATGGATGGCTTTCGCCATCCATCTTTGTAATGCTGCGAACGTATGTCCAGTGAAACTTAGGACAGACGACGGCGGACGTAGCCGCCCAGACCGGCCAGGCCCAGACCGAGCGCGACCATCGTGATCGGTTCGGGAATGACCTTGTAGGTGCCGCGAAGCGGATCTTCGTCAAGGACGGTCCAGTCACCAACACTGGGGATCGTCGGGCCGCCACCGTTGACGGTGGTGGTGCCCTGCAGGGTCATGTCGAAGTAATCATCCGTAACGAAGTTTTCGTACCACTCGCCGCCCGTCAGGAAAATACGGGTGGCATACGTGCCGCTGCCGGAACCGAGGTTATTCGGCTTGAAATACGACATGAACTCGGCATCTTCGGCCGAAACGAATTCATTCGTATAGGGTTCCGCCGCTTCACCGTAGACGCTCCTGCCGCTGAGCATCAGGGTGCCGCCCGTGATGCCATTGTACTCATCGAACCCGGTGCGGCCAGCCGAACCTTGCTGGAAGCCGCCGGCACCAACGAACGTGCCCTTCTCGTTCAGGTAGATGTCATACATCACGTTCTGGGACTGAATCGTGTAGTCGCCGGTGTTGGGGTCGAACGCGACCGCATTATCGATCAGGCCGTAGAAAATGCCCGTCAACTCCGCGCCGCCCTGACCGTCCACCCACAGGGCTTCGCCGTACAGCGCCGAATTGGAGTCGTCAATGTAGATGCCCGTGATACGGAAGATACCCCATCCGTCTTCACGAAGCGCCTCATTGTAGTCCGCGCTATTGCTCGCATTGCCAAGCGTATCGTAATAGATACCGGTCGCACTGTTGTACAGGATGCTGTCCAAGCTGTTCACGGCGTCGATGCCGATCACGGGCGAAGTGGGCTGATCAAGATAAATCGTACCCATGTCGCCGCTGGTCAGCTTGAACTTCACCGGACCAGTGTACCCACCAAGATCGATCGACAGCGCGCTCGACGAGAGCGCAAACATCGCCGCCAATCCAACTGCCAAACATAACTTTGCAGATTTCATTGCATCTCCTTTTTGATCACAACACCATGCCATGATCAACCTTCCATTTGGCCGCCTTACCCTCAAATTCCTGAAGAAAACGCCAGAGGCTGCCCGACCGACGCTTCCTTAACTACATGTCACTTCTCTCAGGCTCCCGAGCCTCTTCTGCAGTCTCCCGACCCTCCTTTCAACTCGTCTCCGGAAAACATCGTGGTGTATTCGATTATTAGCCTATTATCGCACCCGTCAGGAACGACCTGACGAAACAACGCGTGAGTGAGTAACACATCGGTCGTATTGTACCACCCAAGGCAATTTCTGGCAAGACCGAAAACAAACGAAATTACGCGATTTCCGCGAACCCGGCTCACCGAGCCATCTGATCGTTAAACTTCGCCACCGTCGAGACCAGAATCCGAAACTCCAGACTCCACCGACGACGATCGATGTACTCCAGGTCGGACGCCAGTTTCCCGCGGAACGCGTCAATGCTGCTGTCGTACCCGTTGCGAATCTGGGCCAGGCCCGTGATGCCGGGCTTGACGGCCAGCCGACCGCGAACGTTCGGATACGCCTTCTCCAACTCTTCGAGAATCTCAAGCCGCTCGGGCCTGGGACCGACCAGGGACATCTCGCCCTTGATCACGTTAACCAACTGCGGGAGTTCGTCGACGTGCGAGCGACGCATCCACTTGCAGCCGCGAATGACGCGGGGATCGTCCTTGGACGCCCACACCGCACCGGCCTGCTCGGCGTTCATGTGCATCGAACGGAGCTTGTACATCGTGAACAACTTGCCGTCCTTCCCGACCCGAACCTGCTTGAACAGCACAGGCCCGGCGGGGCTTCTGAGCTTAATAATGGCCGCACACGCCAACATCAGAGGCAGCGAAATCACCAGCAAAACCACGGCACAGAAAATATCGAAGACTTCCTTGGCCACATCAAAATAACGTCGCGCGAGATGAAGGATCAGCCCCATCATCCCGCTCCCCACTCCAATCAATGTCAATGGCTCCGGCATCGTAGCTTACACTCCTTCGTTCACTCGGGCCTGCCCGTCCGCGATGTTCCGCAGTCGGCCACGCATTAGCCCTGTCCCTCCGCCTCGCCCTCACGAGGCAGGCGCATCCTATAACACGATGAATGAAAAACCGCAAATCCTCGCACAAACCAGATGTCAACGTCCTCGCATTCGGTCCTGCGTACCCGAGGCAGCGATCCGTAGCCCTCAAACTAAACTCCTCGGGCCTCCATTCATACATATATACTACTAAACTAACCACGGTTCGGACATTTGACAAGAGGAAAATCGGAAAACTCGTCAAAAAAAGAAATTTGAGATTCCGTTAAAACTCCCATTATCGGCCGCCGAACCCGGTCAACATAAAATATAACTAACCCACGTTCGAAAAACCTATGATTCGCAAAAATTTTGGTCCGCCCGGTCCTTCACAGCAGGCGGTAAAATCCGTCGCGCTGGCGAGGCCTGTAGCCCGCCCCGCGGATCAACGCTTCCATCTCGTCGCGCGTGATCCGAAACCGCGTGCCCGTCGTCGCCACCACGTTCTCTTCCATCATCAAGCCGCCCATGTCGTTGGCGCCGTACCGCAGCGCCACCTGGGCGACACGGGGGCCTTGCGTCACCCATGATACTTGCACATTGGAAAAATTGTTCAAATATAATCGGGAAGTCGCCAGCATTTTTACGTACGGCACCCCGCCGAGAATCTCGCAATCCGCCTGCCCCTGGCGAGACAACGGCGTGTGGCCGCTCTGGAATGTCCAGCAAATAAAGGCCGTGAAATGCCCCCGCCCGCGCGACAACGATTCGTCCTGAAGCCGCCGAACCCGCCGCAAATGCGCCAGCCGATCCGCCGGACGGTCCACGTGGCCGAACATCATCGTCGCCGTCGTCATCAACCCCAACGCGTGAGCGCAACGCATCACCGTCAGCCACTGCGACGACGTGCACTTGAGCGGACTCACCCGCGACCGCACGCGGTCAGCCAACACCTCCGCCCCGCCGCCAGGCAGCGAACTCAGCCCCGCCTCCATCAGCCGGGCCAACACCGCCTCGACGCTCAAGCCAAACCGCTCGTGAAAAAACCAGATCTCCGCCGGACCGAACGCGTGCAACTGCACCGCCGGATACGCCCGCCGAACCGCCCGCAGCAGGTCGAGATAGTACGAAAATGCCAGGGCTTCGTGCATTCCGCCCTGCAACAGCACCTGCGTCCCGCCGACGGCCACCAACTCCCGCACCTTCTCCAACAATTCATCGCGCCCTAGCACGTACGCGCGGGGATCGTCCGCCTCCACGGCGAACGCACAGAATTTACACCGCGTGCGACAGACGTTGGTGTAATTGATGTTGCGGTCGACCACAAACGTCCGCCAAGGCTCCGGATGGATCGCCACAGACGCCGCATTCGCCGCCGCCCCCAACTCGTGCAGCGAAGCGTGCTCGTACAGTTCCATCGCCGTCTTGTCGTCCAGCCGATCCACGGCGGCATTCTAGGCGGCGGGTTGTGGGCGAAAAACGTTTCGCGACGGCTTGCCGGTTTGCGCTGTAGAACGTTGTGGACGGCGAAACGCTGTTTATCCGATTTCGTTAAGACCGAGCAGGATTACGCGGATTAAGGGATTTAGAGGTGGGTTTCCGTATGGACAAATCAAAATCCTTAAATCCTTTAATCCGTGTAATCCCGCTCGGTCTTAACGAAGTCGTATAATGCAACGCGTGTCGACCACAACGTCTTACATCGCAAACCGGCAAGCCATATCCGCGTCAACCGTATCCGAACTCCGCCAGGTCGTCTTCGTCCATGCCGAAGTGATGGCCAATCTCGTGGAGGACGGTAAGAAACACTTCTTCAACGACGTCCTCGTGGGTGTCGCAGATGGCTTCGATGTTCCGCTGGAAAATGTAAATCCGTTCGGGCCAATCCACCGGCGAGGAGACGCTTTTGTCCGGCAGCGCCGTGCCCACGTACAGCCCGAGCAGATCGTGCGTGGACCCCTCGACGAAATTGGCCCGCATAAACTCCCGCGTCGGGCGAGGCTGAATCTCCACGGAGATATTTTCCATGTACGGATCAAACTCCGCCGGCAAGCCGTCCAACGCCTGCTCCACCAGATCGGCAAACTCATTTTCGGTCAATCGAATCATGCGGGAAGTATACACGACAATGAAGTCGGCGGGATGAAAATGTGGCTGTAGTGGGGAGATGTGGGGGGCACGTCACGTGTGCAGGTGGAAAACAGCAGATTGCCCTCCCCGCCCTCGCGCGAAAGTCGTCGGCACACAGCCGCGAAGCGGCGTCGTTTTTAGCCCATGGTGAGCGGTACTCCGCGAACCATGGGAACCGATTGTGCTTTCTTGGACTCCCTCGGTGCGGGATGCATTATACAACCAACCGTTCGCGATGGCTTGCCGGTTTGCGCTGTAGGGCGTTGTGAAAAGCGAAATGTTCGCTTTTCACAACGCCCTACAGCGCAAACCGGCAAGCCACATCGACACCGTGGCGACTTCGCCAACCCCCGTATATACAAACAGGGCGGCCCCGAGGGGTCGCCCTGTTTGTGTTTATGTCACGATCGTTACTTGATCATCGCCGCCATCATTTCGATGAGGTCGGCGGTGCGGTTGCTGTAGCCCCACTCGTTGTCGTACCACATGGTGACCTTCACCATGTCGCCGTCGATCACCTTGGTGTTGGTGGAATCGAAGATCGAGCTGGCCGGGTCGCCCACGATGTCCATGGAGACGATCGGGTCGGTGACGAATTCAATGATGCCCTTCATCGCGCCCTCGGCCGCGACGCGGACGAGTTCGTTGACCTCTTCCACGCTGGTCTTGCGGGCGGCGGCGAAGGTCAGGTCGGTGATCGAGCCGGTCGGCGTCGGCACGCGGAGGGCGTAGCCGTCCATCTTGCCCTTGAGGGCGGGAAGCACTTCGCCAATGGCCTTGGCGGCGCCGGTGGAGGAGGGAACGATGTTGATCGCGCCCGCGCGGCCTCGACGCTTGTCCTTGTAGGGCATATCCAGAATGGCCTGGTCGTTGGTGTAAGCGTGAATCGTGGTCATCAGACCCTTGACGATGCCGATTTTTTCGTGGAGCACCTTGCAGACCGGCGCGAGGCTGTTGGTGGTGCAGGAGGCGTTGGAAACGCTCGTGTGCTCGGGCTTGAGGTCGGCGTCGTTGACGCCCAGGACGATGGTGGCGTCGGGCTTGTCCTTGGCGGGGGCGCTGAGCAGCACGCGCTTGGCGCCGGCGACGAGGTGACTATCATAGCCGGCCTTGCCGTCGGCAGCGCGGCTGGTGAAGACGCCCGTGGACTCGACGACGACATCGACGTTCATCGCGCCCCACGGCAGCTTGGTGGGGTCCTTCTCGCGGAGGACGGGGATTTCCTTGCCGTTGACGACCAGCGCGCCCTGCTTGGCGACCACTTTGCCGGGGAACTTGCCCTGCGTCGAATCGTACTTGAGCATGTAACCGAGCATGTCGGCGTCGAACATGTCGTTGATGGCCACGATGTCGAATTTCTCGGGCTTGGCCGCCATCACGCGGAACACCAGCCGACCAATACGTCCGAAGCCGTTAATGCCAACCTTAATCGCCATGAAATCTTCCTTTCCGCCCTCGCGGGGCGATTGCTTACTGACCCGTCCGCACGATGATGCGGCCGTCACCTGTCTACACTCGCGGCCCAAACGCCACGAGAAAGCGTATAAGGGTATGCGCCGGCGGGGCGCATGTCAATAGCTTGAATGCTGAAAAAAAGGCGGTCAACTCTTCTGGCGCGCGAATCGTTTTTCCAGCCAGGCCAGTACGCGTGTGCCGAGGCGATGGCACAGGAAGCCCGTGCCCGCGCCGCCGATCAGGCCCGCGATGCCGCCAAGGATGGCGGCATGTCGCAGGCGGAGGGGCCAATCAAACGCGTGGGTCATCGCCACCATCGCCGCCGCGACCACCAAGGCGCCGAGGATGGCACCGAGCTGCACGGACAGCCAGAGGAAAAACGTGGATTTTTTCCGCGTCGCAATGCCCGCCATCGCGGAACTGGATAGAACGCCTGCCATCATCAGCGCCGCCAGCAACCCCGCGGCAATCAAAGCCAGGAAGCTCCCGATCATCACGAGGATCAACACAAAAACCACGCAAAAAAACAGAACGATCAGCCAAAAGACAGGCCCGCCCGCCCCGCCGTAATCGTTGTCGGGATCGTCAGGATCGAACGTGTCAACATCGGCCGCTTCGGCGGGTAACGTCGTGGCGAACTCGGCAAGTTCCATCGGGGCGATGGCCGGGACGCTGGTGGGAACGTCGTCACCCGTCGCCGGCGCGGCCATGAGAATCGCCCACGCGAACAAGCTCAACGTGCCCATCGCGCCTATTCGATACAACGCGCTCATGGCTCTGAATCCCCGTTATGGCCATGTTTTGCCTCGAACTCCTCGACCCACTCAGCCAGTTTTTGCTGAAGCAACGCCTTGTCCGGCAAATACAGGCCGTATTCCGCCGCGTAGATGTTCGAATCTTTCGGCAACGTCATCTCGACGACGCTGTCGTTCTTCCGGCTGCACAGCAAAATGCCGATCGTGGGTTTTTCGAATTCCTTCCAGACGTGGCGGTCGAAGTAGTTGACGTACATCATCATCTGCCCGAGGTCCTGATGCTTTACTTTCGCGATCTTCAGGTCGATCAGCACGTAGCACTGGAGCAGCCGGTTGTAGAACACGAGGTCGACGTAGAACGACTCTTCATCAAACGAAAACCGCTTCTGTCGCGATTCAAACAAAAACCCCTTGCCCAATTCGAGCAGAAATTTTTGCAGATTGTCTATAAGCGCCTGTTCCAACTCGGTTTCGCTGTACTCCGTCCGCTCGTCAAGCCCGGTAAATTCCAGCACATACGGCGATTTGAACAGATCGCGAATGTCCACCACCGTCTGCCCCTCGTTCGCGAGTGCCATCACCTTGTCCTTGTCCCGCGAAAGCGCCAACCGTTCGTAAAGCGAACTGCCGATTTGGCGTTGTAACTGCCGGAAGGTCCATTGCTGGCTGACGGCTTCGATTTCGTAAAACCGCCGGGCGGCGGCGTTCTCAACCCGCATCAAAATCTGGTAGTGCGACCAGCTTAGTTTGAATTGGACAGACACTGTCTGCCCTTTTCGTACGGGAGTACCTAACATTTCATTCCGCGAATCGCTTTTTGCAGAAATAGCAGACAGTGTCTGCTGTTTTCGTACGGGTGTACCTAACGTGCTGTCCGGTGAATCACTTACGACAGGAAAGCTAGACAGTGTCTGGCTAATTGACGGCGCATACACCTGGTAAAATTTTCGGATGCTTTGCAGGTTCACGACCGAAAAGCCTTTGCCATATAGTCCGGTCAGGTACCCGGACAACCCTTTGAGCAGGTTCGCACCGTACTTCGCCCGCTGCTGCCCCTGCTGCTCACGCTCAAAAATCATCCGCCCGATTTCGTAGTAGGTCGTGACGATGGTGTTGTCCAACTGCCGTTTGGCGTATTGGCGTGCCGCAGCCAGCAGGTTTGCAACCTGTTGGTAAAAATTCGTTTCGTCGCCTTTGGGGGCCAGGGGGAATTCGTTTTCGTTCATCGTGTCCATCCCGTTTTCACAACTCCGCTTTGAGTTTCACCAGAAAATCCATCGCCTGCCGGGGGGTCATGTTGTCCAGGTCGGCGGCCTTGAGTTCGGCGGCGACGCGTTCGGGACCGGTGGCGAAGAGGTTCATCTGGGCGGCGGCCGCCTTGGCGCGGGCGGAGAGTTGGGGCATGTTCAGGCCCTTGGCGAGGTGGGCTTGGAGTTGGGGCAGCAGTTCGCGGGCGCGGGTGGTGACGTCTTTCGGCACGCCGGCCAACCGGGCGACGTGGACGCCGTACGACTGGTCCGTGCCGCCTTCGACGATCTTGTGCAAAAACACCACTTCGTCGGCCCACTCCCGCACGGCGACGTTCAGATTCACCGTCCCGTCCAGCAGCGTTTCCAATTCCGTCAGTTCGTGATAGTGCGTCGCGAACAGCGTGCGGCAGCGGATCCGCAGGCCAATGTATTCGCAAATCGCCCACGCCAGCGCCAAGCCGTCGCAGGTGCTCGTGCCGCGACCCACCTCGTCGAGAATCACCAGGCTGCGGGCGGTGGCGTTGTTGAGAATGTTGGCCGTCTCGACCATCTCCAGCATGAACGTCGACAAGCCTCGCGTCAATTCATCCGCCGCGCCGACGCGCGTGAAAATCCGGTCCGCCAGCCCGATCGTCGCCTCCACCGCCGGAATAAAACTGCCCGTCTGCGCCAGCAACGTCAGCAACGCCACCTGCCGAATGTACGTGCTCTTGCCCGCCATGTTCGGGCCTGTGATCATCAACAACTTCCGCTGCGCGTCCATCGAAACATCGTTGGGCACGAACCGCTCCCGCAACTGCTGCGCCAGCACCGGATGCTGACCGCCCTTGATGTCCAGGACATGCTCCTGCGTGATCGCCGGCCTGACGTACCCGCGCTCCAACGCCAACTGCGCCATCGCCGCCAGCACGTCCAGCGTCGCCAGCGCCTCGGCCGCCGCCTGAAACGCCGGCACGTTCGCCGCCAACGCCGCGCGAACCTGCTCGAACAAGGCCGCCTCGATTTTTTTCGCCCGCTCCGCCGCCGTCAGCACCTCACTCTCGTATCGCTTGAGCGCATCGGTGATGTACCGCTCGGCGTTTTTGAGCGTCTGTTTGCGGACGTAATCGGCGGGCACCTTGTCCTGGTGCGCGTGCGTGACCTCGATGAAATAGCCGAACACCTGGTTATAGCCGACGCGAAGGCTCGGCACGCCAAGCCGCTGCGACTGCTGGGCCTGGTACTCCGCCAGCCAGCTCTGCCCGTCCTGGTCGATGCGGCGGAGGCGGTCCAACTCCGCGTCGAATCCTTTGGCCATCACGCCGCCGTCGCGAAGCACGTTGGGGCAATCCGGGTCGATCGCCCTGCCGATCAACGCCGCCGACTCCTCCAGCCCGACAAACGCGGGCCGAATACGGGCCAGCAGATCGCTATCGAATGCCGCCAGGGCCTCGTGCAACGCCGGCAGCCGCTCGAGCGTCTGCCCGAGATTGACCACCTCGCGAGGCCGAACGCGACCCATCGCGATGTTCGCGGCGATCCGGTCCACCTGCGCCGCCTCGGCCAACTGCTGACGAATCGCCGCCAACGCCTCCCGCCTCGCCAACAACTCATCCACCGCGTCCTGCCTCGCCAAAATGCTACTGTAACTGACCAGCGGGAACGTCAGCCACCGCTCCAGCAGCCGGCTGCCCATGCCCGTGCATGTCAGATCCACGCACGCCAGCAGACTCCCCGACCGGCTGTTGCCTCGCAGCGTCCGCAACACCTCCAGACAACGCAGCGTGTTGCCGTCGATAACCATGTGATCGTGACGATCAAACTTCCGCAGCGTCGCCACGTGGGCCAACGCCGTCTTCTGCGTCTCGCGAAGATACTCCAGAATCGCCCCCGCCGCCGAAAGCGACGCGTCGTACCCGGCGAAGCCGAACCCCTCCAGCGTGGCCGTGCGAAAATGCTCGCAAAGCAGCTTCGTCGCGCCGTCGCCGCCGAACGCCCACGCCGGCCTCGACGTACACGCCGCCCCCACCGCCTGCCGAACGTTCTCCCGCCACGAGGGCGAGTCCATCGGCGAATTCTCCGGCACGATCACCTCCGCCGGCCGAATGCGAACCAACTCGTCCACCGCGTGCTCGCGAGGACTGAGCATCGCCTGAAACGTCCCGCTGGACAACTCCACCCACGCGATGCCCGCCTCCGCCGACGCGCCCGCCGGCAAAAACACCGCGGCCAGGTAATTCCCCTCGCGATGATCCAGCAGCGTCTCGTCCGTCAGCGTGCCAGGCGTCACCAGCCGCGTCACGTCGCGGCGCACCAACCCTTTCGCGGTGGCCGGGTCCTCGACCTGCTCGCAAATCGCCACCCGCTGCCCCGCCCGGATCAGCCGGCCGAGGTAACTGTCCAACGCGTGATACGGAATGCCCGCCAGCGGCACCGCCGACGCGCCCTTGGAACGGCTGGTCAGCGTGATCCCCAAAAGCCGGCTTGCCGTCTTGGCGTCCTCGTAAAACAACTCGTAAAAATCGCCCATGCGAAACAGCAGCAGGTAGTCGCTGTACTGTTCTTTAAACGAGCGATACTGCCGCATCGCCGGCGTGTCGAGTTGTTGGGGAGATTCGTCGAGCATGGCGGGGATGATACCACTATCTCGTGGATTCGTTAACTCGTTAATTCGTTAACTCGTTGATTCGTTAACTCGTTGATTCGGCGAGTCCGGTGGCGTATTTTTATGGAGCGTTCGAATTCACGAGATAACGAGTCAACGAATTAACGAGTCAACGAATATGCTCAACGACGGCGAAAAAGGTGTGGTGATTCAGCGGGACAAGGTGACGTATGCGATTGCGCCGCATATGCCGTGCGGATTGGTAACGGCGGCGCAGTTGCGGAAGATCGCGGACGTGGCCGATCGGTTTGGGGCGGCGGTGAAGGTGACCAGCGCGCAGCGGATCGCGATCGTCGGGCTTCGGGAAGAACAGGTCGACGCCGCCTGGGCGGAGCTGGGCATGAGTCCGGCCGGCCTGACGGGGCTGTGCGTCCGCAGCATCAAGGTGTGCCCGGGCACGAGTTTTTGCAAGCGGGGCTTGCAGGACAGCCTGGACATCGGGCAGGAGCTGGACCGTCTTTATCACGGCCTGCCGACGCCGGGGAAAATGAAACTGGGCGTCAGCGGCTGTCCGAATCAGTGCGGGGAGACGAATTTCCGCGACATCGGCCTGGTGGGTTCGGCCCACGGGTGGAAGCTCCTGGTCGGCGGCAACGGCGGCGGCAAGGCGCGCATCGGCGAATGCGTCGCCGAAGGCCTGACGAAAGACCAAGCCCTCGCCGCCGTCGCGAAGGTCGTCGCGTACTTCGTCGCCAACGCCAAACCCCACGAACGCCTGGGCCGAGTCATCGAACGCCTGGGCATCGACGCCCTCAAAGCGGCGTTGTGACGTGTAGCCTATGCGTTTTCCGGTTTGTCGCGTTATTCTTCGCATTCAGGCGCAACTGGCCACAGGCCCTGCCATTTTGCGTTGTAGATCGTTGTGACAGACGAAGCGCTCTATCGTTCACACCGTTTTACAACGCAAAATGGCAGGGCCTGTGGCCAGTTGCGCCTGAATGCGAAGCCTGTGCGAAAATAGGACTATACACGCGTTTGCCCTGCGCCCGTCGTCTACTTGTTATACACCGCCGCGAAGGCTTCGTTTTCCGGGGCGGCCAGCCGCTTTTCGAATTCCGCTCTGGTCCAGGAGCGGTTGTGGAATTCCTGCTTGAGTTTGCCGTCGGTGCTGGTGACGGTGATCTCGACGGCGTTGACGGTGGACAGGTGGTTGGTTTTCCGGTCGGCCAGCACCAGACGGGGGGCATCGCCCGTCTTTCGCGGGTCGTACGCCAGATACACGTAACCGATGGGTTCCTTGGACTTTCCGGGGCACGTGAAGATGGCGCTCACGTCGCCCAGGCCTTTGCGTTTCAGGGCGTCGATCACGCCTTCGATCGTCGCCGGGGGCGCCTCGTTGCCGAACGTCTGCAACACCCCGCAGATATTGATGATCTGCTTGCCGCAGGGGTCGAGGCTTCGCCGGTCGTTGGTGCCGGCGATGGTGGGCTTGATCATGAGGCCCCCGGCGATTCCCGTCAGCAACAGGATGCCCAACGACGGCGGCAGCATGGCCTTGACCACCTGCCGGGCCGACGCCTTGAACATGGCATAGTACACCGTGAACATCACCAGCAGCGCGACGATCACGCCGACAATCCCGCCGGCAATGAGAAACTTCAGCATGCCCTCGCTCGAGCCGCGGGCGATCGACCCCAACTTCAAAAACACGTACATGGTAATGAAAACGCCGAAAATCCCCGCCATCGTAGCCAACAACGTGGCCACGATGCCCTGGGCCGGATGAAACCGCCGCGACGCCGTCTGGCGGCGAATGGAAACACCCACCATCAGTCCGCCGCCGATAATCCATAACACGACCAACGGCAGCAGCACATACAACTGCCACGTCACGAGATAGTCAGTCCAAACGGCTACCACAATGCATCTCCCCGCGGGACATCGCCCGCAAACATCATCTATCTACTACGGCACCAATCCATCCGCCGATCAGACGCCGCCATGAAATATATCGGACAACGGCCACGCACACATCAGCGTACCATCACCAGGCCGATTTTGGCAAGACGGGATTCGGGTTCCCTCAGGGCCATCGCATCTGCATTCGCCCATTTTTTCGTACAAGAGACTGTTAGGCTGTTAGACTATTAGACTGTTAGGCGCCGGCTGATGTGAGATTGGGCCTAATTTTTCATAAGCCTCTCCCTAACAGCCTAACAGCCTTCAAAAACGGCCCTTTGCGGAAAATCATACAAAAATGAAGGAATTTAGATGCGATGGCCCTGCGGGTCCCCAAATCGTTTGGCTCTCGTCCGAAACGAAATGTTTTTTACCACAGAGGCACAGAGAAACACAGAGAAGGACGTTGGGGATTTGTATAGTTCGCGAAGTCAACGTACGTGCCGAATCCCCAACGTCCTTCTCTGTGTTTCTCTGTGCCTCTGTGGTAAAAAAACGCCTCCTCGTGCCACGAGAATCGAAAGATCCTGTTCGTGCCAAGTCTTCACTTGGCGAATGGCCCTTGCCGCGTTATGATACGCCCGATGAATGCGATCGCGTGGACAATGGAAGAGGTTGCGCAGATGGTGCAAGGCCGCGTCGACGGCGATGCGGGCGTGGTGATCGGCGGCGTCGGTTCGTTGCAGGAGGCCGGGCCTGGACAGATCACGTTTGTGTCCGACGCCAGGCGAATCGGCGAGTTGTCGGGCAGCCGGGCGTCGGCGGCGCTGGTGGCGGAGGATGCCCCGGCCTGCGGCATGACGCTGGTGCGGGTCAAGGACGTTCAGGCGGCGTTGGCTGCCTTGCTGGAGCGGCTGGACCCTGGCGACGATTTGCCGGCTGCGGGCGTGCATGCGTCGGCGGTGGTGGCGGCGTCGGCGGTGGTGGCGGCGGATGTTCGCGTCGGGCCTTTCGTCGTCATCGGCGAGCGGGCGGTCGTGTCGGCCGGCTGCGTGCTGGCGAGCGGCGTGAAAATCGGCGCGGACGTAACGCTGGGCGAGCACTGCGTGCTGTTCGAGAACGTCGTCGTTCGGTGGGGCTGTCGGTTGGGCAGCCGCGTCCGCGTGGGCGCCGGCAGCGTGATCGGCTACGACGGTTTCGGCTACACGACGCGTCGCGGCCAGCACATTCGCGTGCGGCACGTGGGCATGGTGGAGATTGCCGACGACGTGGACCTCGGCGCATGCGTGTGCGTGGACCGGGCGAAATTCGGCGTGACGCGAATCGGCCCGGGCACGAAAATCGACAATCTCGTCCAGGTCGCCCACAACGTGCAGACCGGCCGAGGATGCGTATTGGCCGCCCAGGTCGGCCTGGCGGGCAGCTGCCGACTGGGCGACTACGTCGTGATGGGCGGGCAGGTGGGCCTGGCGGACCACATGACCATCGGTGACGGCGTGCAGATCGGCGCCCAGGCGGGCGTGATGAAAGACATCCCCGCCCGCGACGTCCAGGTGGGCACGCCAGCCATCCCCCTGCGGGAATTCATGCGACAACAAGTGATGTTCGGCAAACTCGGCGATTTGCAGCGGCGTGTGAAGGAACTGGAACAGAAACTGGACAAAGAAAGCCACTAGCCACGTAGCCACATAGGGGCTTCGCGGCATGTGGGTAAATGTGAACCGTTGATTTACGGGAAACGTTTTAGTTAACTAGTTAACTAGTCAACCAGTTAACTAAAGCAATTCCCTCGAATACGTGGTATGATTTCACCGACGAGGGGCGAAGAACCGATGTGGCTTTTCGCGTGGAAACTTAGTATCGAGGCTTGATCCTCCGTGAGCCTTCAAAAGACCATCAAGAAGTCTGTGGACGTCGAAGGGCAAGGTCTGTTCGGCGGCGAGCGGTGTGCGCTGCGATTCTCCCCAGGGGAGCCCAACAGCGGCATCGTGTTTGTCCGCAGCGACCTGCCCGAGAACGTCCGCATCCCGGCCGACATCGCCAACGTCGCCCTGAAGCCGCGACGCACCGCGCTGATGAACGGCTCGGCGGGCGTGGAAACGGTCGAGCACGTGCTGTCGGCGGCCTGGGGACTGGACCTGGACAACCTCGTCATCGAAGTCTCCGCCGCCGAGACGCCCTCGACGGACGGCTCGCCGATGCCCTTCGTCGACGCGCTGCTCCAGGCAGGCATCGTCGAACAGGAAATCCCGCAGAAAGTCTACGTCATCGAGGAGGCCGTCACCGTCACCGAGGGCGACGCAATGCTCGTCGCCATGCCAGGCCCCGTCGACTGCCTCGACATTCTCTACGACCTCGACTACGCCAACGTACCCTGCATCGGGCGGCAGGTGTTGGGCTTCCGCCTGGGCAAGGACGACTACCTCCAGCGGATCGCCCCCTCGCGAACCTTCCTGCTCGAAAGCGAAACCACCCAATTCCAGGCCCAGGGCATGGGACAACACCTCACCACGCACGACCTGCTGGTGATGGGGCCCGACGGACCTGTCGATAACCAGCTCCGCTTCCCCGACGAGCACGTGCGGCACAAGGTGGCCGATCTGATCGGCGACCTGGCGTTGCTGGGCAGGCACCTCCGAGGCCGAATCGTCGCGTACAAGAGCGGGCACGAACTCAATCACAACCTGGTCCGCAAACTGGTCGAATCCATCGCCACCGGAGGCCGAACCCGCGGGACAGCCACCGAGCCGCTGATGGACATCCGCAGCGTCATGCGAACGCTGCCGCACCGCTACCCGTTCCTGATGGTCGACCGCGTGCTGGAACTCCAGGGCGACCAGCGGGCCGTCGGCATCAAAAACGTCTCGATCAACGAACCGTACTTCCAGGGGCATTACCCCGGCCAGCCGATCATGCCCGGCGTGATGCAACTGGAGGCGATGGCGCAACTGGCGGGCATCCTCATCGGGCGAAAACTGGAACACACCGGCAAGCTGGGCTTCCTGCTGAGCATCGACCGCGTGAAACTCCGCCGCCTGGTCTACCCCGGCGACCAACTGATCCTCGAAGCCGAAACCATCCACGTCCGAAGCCGAACCGCCCACTGCCGCTGCCGGGCGCTGGTCGGCACCGACGTGGCCGCCGAAGCGGAAATCAAATTCATGCTCATGGACGCCGAGCCGTCGTGAACGACAGCCATTAGCCACAAGCCACCAGCCACGAGGTAAGGAGCACCCAGGGCGAAGGCAGGGCAGAGAAGAGCTGTTCGGATGTCCGCGACGTGACGAGAATGAAAAACTGTGCGGTGTTTACCAAGAAGAGATAACGTGATTCCATTTATGACAGGTGTTGCCATACCTAGTGGCTTGTGGCTAGTGGCTTGTGGCTTCTGTCCGGTGTGATATGCCAGATATTTCCAAATACGCAACGATTGAACCCGGCGCGAAGATTGCCGACGATGTGAAGATCGGTCCGTTTACGTACATCGGGCCTCACGTTCGCATTGGCAACGGGTGCGTGATCGAGAGCAACGTGACGATCGTCGGCCGCACCGAGTTGGGCGACCGCAACCGCGTCTCGCCGCTGGCGGTGATCGGCGTCGGCGAGGGCAAGGGCGCGGAGGAGGGCGAGGTCGTCATCGGGCAGGCCAACTCCATCCGCGAACACGCGACGATTTACGGCGGCCCGCCGGGCCAGCCCACGCGGCTGGGCGACGACAACCTGGTGATGATCAGTTGTTACATCGGCGGCGGCGCGACGGTGGGCAACCACGGGATTCTGATCAACAACACGCTGATCGGCGCCGGCGCGGTGCTGGAGGATTACGTTCACACGAGCGGGTTCATCCTGATTTCGCCGGGCGTCCGCGTGGGCGCGTACACGTTCACGCTGGGCTATTCGGAGATCGACCGCGACGCGCCGCCCTACGCGATGGTGCAGGGCACGCCCTACCGTGTGCGAGGCGTCAACAGCGAAAAACTTCGCCGTTGCGGCTTCGCCGACAGCTCGATCAAGGCCATCAAGCAGGCCTTCCACGAACTGTACAACGGCTCGGGCGACCATGCAAACGCCGACGTCCTCGACCGTCTGCTCGCCAGCGACGACACGGACATCCACGTGCAGCGGCTGGCGCAGAGCGTGAAAAACAGCCAGAAAATCACGTAGGATTTTCGTGGCGCATGAGTGAAGTTGTTTCTTTTGTCCGAGGGAACCGTTTCGTTAACCAGTTAACTAGTTAACTAGTTAACTAGTTAACTAATTGACTAGTTAACGAGCACCGACCTTGAAAACGATAACCGTCCTTCGTGAGATTGACCCCGCCGCTCGCGTCGCGTCTTCGGCGACGATTGGGCCGTACTGTGTCGTCGGGCCTCATGTGACGATCGGGCCTGACACCGTGCTTCAGCGCCGCGTCTGCGTGACGGGACACACAATCATCGGGCAGGGCAACATGATCGGCGAAGGCTGCGTGCTCGGGGCGATTCCACAGGACCTCAAATACGCCGGCGGCGTGACGCTGCTGGTGATCGGCCACCGCAACCGCTTCGGCCGAAACGTGACCGCCCACATCGGCACGGAAAACGGCGGCTACCTCACGCGCATCGGCGACGGCAATCGGCTGATGGACGGCTGCCACATCGGGCACGACAGTTTCATCGACGACCGCACGACGCTGGGACGGCAGGTGCTGCTGGCCGGGCACATCCGCGTTCACGAAGGCGCCGTGCTGGAGGACTTCTCCGCGGTGTTGCAATTTTGCACGATCGGCCAGCACAGCCGCGTGGGCCGACGCGTGCCCGTCCGGCGCGACGTGCCGCCCTACACGGATTTCGACTGCCCGGACAACGAAACCACGCCCTCGGTAACGGGAATTTACGAAGCCGGCATCGCCGCGGCCAAACGACTCGACGCCGAAGACAAAAAAGAACTCCGCCGCGCCCTGGCCGACCTGTTCGACAACGAGGCCGCCCTCGCGACGAAAATCGAACAACTCGTCAATCTCGGCGTCGACGGCGAAGTCGCCGCCCTCTGCGAGTTCTGCAAACGCAGCCTCCGGGGCACCTACGGCCGACATCGCGAAATGTACCGCGGCGTCATCCCGCCCGAAGTCGACCAGTTCATGCCCGCCGAATGGAAAACCATCGTGCGGCGACCCACCAGCCATTCGGGGTGAGCGGCCTTCTTTTCTGGCGGCGGAGTGGTCGGGCATGTGGCTGAATGATCTGAACGACTGGATGTCCATACCGACTGGACCCGTCTTAGCCCCGAAGGGGCTACCCAACGCCGTCCCTTCGGGGCTAGAGCCGTTTCTTCGATTTTTCTGTGGTTTTCTGTGCCTCTGTGGTAAAAAGTAACGGTGTCCATTGTCAAACCACTGGAATTTCCATGCATAACCACACGATACCGCCCCAGTACACTACGATGTCCCGCGAGGCATTGCGGGAACGCGTCGCGCGGCGGAAGCGGGAGTTGGGGTCGCGATTGGTCGTGCTGGGACATCATTACCAGTCTGACGACGTGGCCTCGCTGGCGGATTTTGTCGGCGACAGTTTGAAGTTGTCGCAGCAGGCGGCGGCGCTGGCGGGCGTGGAGTACGTGGTGTTTTGCGGCGTGCATTTCATGGCCGAGTCGGCGGATGTGCTGTCGCCCGGTGCGACGGTGGTGCTCCCTCACGCGTCGGCGGGATGCGCGATGGCGGATATGGCCGAGGACGAGGCGGTATCGCGCGCGATCGCGGAGGTCGCGTCAGCCGGCGGCGGGCGGGCGGTGCCGATCACGTACGTGAACTCGACGGCGGCGGTGAAAGCGGCCACCGCCCGCGCGGGCGGGGCGTGCTGCACGTCCAGCAACGTGCGAAACGTTTTCGCGTGGGCGCTGGCCCCGGCGGGACAGGGCGGCGCGGGGGCTGATAAAATCTTCGCCATTCCCGATGAAAATCTAGGCCTGAACACGGCCGTCGCGATGGGGTTCGGCCCGGCCGACTGCGTGGTGTACGATCCGCGTCAGGCGTACGGCGGGCTTGACGTCGAACAGATTCGCGCCGCCCGGTTCATCCTGTGGCGGGGGCACTGTTATGTACATCAGCGGTTCACCGCCGACCACGTGCGGGCCGCCCGGCAGCACCGCCCCGGCGTGCGCGTGATGGCCCATCCCGAGTGCCCGCGCGAAGTCGTCGCCCTCGCCGACGAGGCCGGCTCGACCGAACAGATCATTCGCGCCGTGGCCAACTCGCCCGACGTGCGCGACTGGGCCATCGCCACCGAGAGCAACCTCGTCAACCGCCTGGCCAAACAACACCCCGACAAATGCATCCGCACCCTCGGCGACGCCGACGCCCTCTGTATCCAGATGGGCCGCGTCGACCTGCCCCACCTGCTATGGGCCTTGGACAGCATCGCCGACGGCAAACCGGCCAACGTCGTCCACGTGCCCCAAGCCATCGCCGACGACGCCCGCACCGCGCTGGAACGAATGATCGCGATCCCATAACGTGACGCGGGCGTCTCGCCCGCTTTGGACTGGCCATAACAGAACATCTTGCCTACTGGCTGGCGCTTGCGAGGGCAAGATGCCCTCGCGGACACGCGGGCGGGACACCCGCGTCACGTCAAAACCGCTGCTGCCGCTGCGCCAGGAACTCCAGCAGCGCCTTGTCGAACGTCATCGCGTTGTCCACCGTCACGAAATCCGCGCGGATGCCCTGGCAAGTCGTGCGGTATTCGTCGATGAAACGCCGCAACTCGTCGAGATACGCGGCGCGGATCGCCCGCGAGTCGGCCTGGATCGTCTCGCCGGTTTCGGGGTCCTCGAATCGCGCGGGGCCGTCGAAATCGAACGTCGCCTCGCTGTGGTCGAGCACTTGGAAAATGATGATGTCGTGCCCGCGGAACCGCAGGTGATGCAGCGCGTCGAGCACCTGCGACGGCTCGCTCAGCAGGTCGCTGATGAGGATCATCAGCCCGCGTTTTTTCACCCGGCTGGCGATGTCGTGAAGGCACTGGGCCAGCCTCGTCTGGCCTTGCGGTTTGTGCCTGGCCAACACGGACAGGATGTTTGTCAGATGGGTCCGTTTGCTTCGCGGCGGCAGGAAGTCGCGAAGTTTTTCGTCGAACATCGCCAGGCCCACCGAGTCCTGCTGGTGGATCATCATGTACCCCAGCGCGCCGGCAAGGCAAATGGCGTAGTCCATTTTCGTCATCCGCCCGCCCGTGGAAAAATCCATCGACAGCGACGTGTCCACCAGCAGGTACGCGTCGAGGTTCGTCTCGGCCTGATATTTCTTGATGTAAAACCGGTCCGTTTTGCCGAAGACGTTCCAGTCGATCTGGCGAATGTCGTCGCCGGGCGCGTACTTGCGATGCTCGCTGAACTCCACGCTGAAGCCGTGATACGGCGAGCCGTGCAGCCCGCTGAGAAACCCCTCGACAATAAACCGCGCCCGCAAATCCAGCCGGGCCACCTGCTGGATCACGTCCGGCCTGATGTATTGTTCGATGCGCAACGCCATGCCGGAATTGTCCGCTCCGACGGGGCAGTGTGTCAATACAGGCACGACAGGCAAAACTCGAATTCCGAAATTGGGACTGTAGCATGGCAGGGGTGCACGTCGCCCTGCCAATGTTCTCCCGCCGCTTGTCACGGTCGATTTGTTTGCCTAACATATTCATGTCTTTACGCGCCGCCGCCCGATAATATGACGGTGGCATCTACAGGAGAGCACGAAGTTATGGAACATCGAAACGCGCATAGCGAATACCGCGGCGATTACGTCAGCCGGCGGGAAATGACGCTCGAGGAGCGGCTGGCGGACGAACGCATCGTCTTTCTCTGGGGCGAGATCAACCCGTCGTCGGCGGGCAGTCTCATCATGCGGCTGCTGGAATTGCAGACCAAAAGCCCCGACCGCGACGTGAATATTTACATCAACTCGCCCGGCGGCAGCGTCGACGACACGCTGGCGATTTACGACACCATGCAGTTCCTCAGTTGCGAGGTGGCGACGTACTGCGTCGGCCAGGCCGCCAGCGGGGCGGCGCTGGTGCTCGCCAGCGGCACCAAGGGCAAACGCTACGCCTTGCCGCACAGCAAGGTCATGGTTCACCAGCCCTGGGGCGGCGTGACCGGGCAGGCGTCGGACATCAAAATACAGGCCGAGGAAATCCTCAAGGCCAAGCGGCTGCTCAACGAAATCCTCGCCGCGCACACCGGGCGGACCGTCGACCAGATCGAGCAGGAAACCGAACGCGACCGCTTCATGTCGCCTACCGAGGCCAAGGAATACGGCATCATCGACCAGATCATCGAACATCAGCCGCGCACCAAGCGTGCGGCCACGAGGTAAGCAACGCATGGCAGACAATAACCATTTGGTCCCGATCGTCATCGAAAAGACAGGCCGGGGCGAGCGGAGTTACGACATCTACAGCCGCCTGCTGCGCGACCGGATCATTTTCGTCGGCGGCGGGATCGACGACGAGATGGCCAATTTGGTCGTCGCGCAGTTGCTGTTCCTCTCCAACGAGGATCCCGACAGCGACATCAACATGTACATCAACTCGCCCGGCGGGAGCGTCTCGGCGGGGCTGGCGATTTACGACACGATGCAGTTCATCCGCCCCGACGTCCGCACGTACTGCGTGGGCATGTCCGCGTCGATGGGCGCGGTCCTGCTCTGCGGCGGAGCGGCCAAAAAACGCTTCACGCTGCCCAACAGCCGCGTGCTGATCCATCAGCCGCTGATTCGCGGCACGCTGACGGGCCCGGCGACGGAACTGGACATCGAAGCCCGCGAGATCATCCGCCTGCGCAAGCGGCTGTACGAAATCCTCGCCAAACACACCGGCCAGCCGGTCGAGAAAGTCGAGCGCGACTGCGACCGCAACAAGTGGCTCGAAGCCCACGAAGCCGTCGCGTACGGCGCGGTGGACGGCATTCTCGAACGCATGCCCGACATGCCGAAAAAGGCCGAAGAGGATAAGATTGGGTAAAGGCGGCGATACGTGACAAAAAAAGCCACAAGCCACAAGCCACTAGCCACAAGGTATGGCCACGTCGGGCTTCAATCAGCCGGGCCTTGGTTTACCGACAGGCACCGTCAGCCCCGCGTTTACTGGCTGTTTAGCCAGAGTCGTTCCCTACCTTGTGGCTTGTGGCTTGTGGCTTGTGGCTTTTTCGCTTGTCTTCTGCTATCCGGCTGCGACGTCGGCGGCCAGGCATATCGGCGGTTGGCGGCGGAGAATCTGGAGTTGAAGAACCAACTCGCCGCGTCGCGGGAGGAGAACGAGAAACTGGCGGCCGATCGGCAAGCTCTGCGGGCGCAGCGCGACACGCTGATGGCCATTCAGGATCATCGCGTCGAGGCGATTCCGCAGGTGACGAGCGTGATATTCGGCCGATGGACCGGCGGCTACAATCTTCGCGGCGGCGACGCCCGCGGGCACGACGCCGTGAAAGTATACCTCATCCCGCGCGACGCCTCCGGCAGCGCCATCAAGGCGGCCGGCAGCGTCACGATCCGCCTGTTCGACCTGGCCGCCCCCGAAGGCGCCGAACTGCTGGGCCACTGCGAACGGACGCCCAAGGAACTCGAATCGCAATGGTTCACGGGCCTGCTCATGCCCGACCACTACAGCATCGTCTGCCCGCTGACGAAACACCCCGGCCACGCCGACGTCACCATCCGCGCGGAATTCGTCGACTACGTCACCGGCAAAACCTTCACCGCCACCACCACCGTCCGCGTCGACCCGCCCAGCGGGGAGTAACGGCAACTCCGAAATTCAAGTTCGGATTTTGCACCTTTGCCATGGAACGACCGCACGAAAACCTTGTTGCTCGCCACATACCCATGTAGAATGGCCGCCACACGGAGCATGGATGCCCGAAACGACTTCACATTCTGACGTGGCCCGGTTGGCCGACATGGTGCGGCGGCGGCTGGGGGTGTCGCTCGGCGACGCGCCCGCCCCGATGGATCCCACCGACGTAGCCGATTACGACTGGACCACGCCCTGCCTGTACACGGCCGTCGAGCGGCAGCGGCTGGACACGTTCGCCGCCCGCATGCTGCCGGCCGTGCGGACGGCGTTGACGAAGGCGTTGCGGCTGGAGTTTCCGCTGACGCCGCGGTCAGCGGCGACGGCCTATTTTCATCAGTGCGACGAAGGCCAATGTTACGCCCTGCCGCTGCTGTGCGAATCCGCCGTGGCGGGGTTGCTGCGGATCGACGCTCCGCTGGCGGGCGCGTGCGTCGAGCGGCTGTTGGGAGGCCCCGGCGACCTGCCGGGCCAGGGGCGAGAATTATCCTCCCTCGAAAACAGCCTGCTGCTGGACCTCTGCGCCACGCTGGGCGAGGCGTTTGCCAAGGCCTATCGCGACGCCGGCGGGCCGACGCTGACGCCGGCGGGCGAGTTGGCGAAAAATCGCCTGCCTCTGCCGTTTCCGCCCGAACACGAAATGGTGCGGTTCGCCCTGGCGGCTGCCAATCAGCTCGCGCCGCCGCTGACGTTTCTGTTTCCCCACGAGCGGCTGGATTTCATCGCGGCAGGCCTGCCCGCGCCCGTCGCCGAACCGGCACCCGACGAATGCCGCGCGCGACTGCTGGAGGCCGTCCACGACGCCGACCTCAACGCCGAAATCTGGCTCCGCGCCGCTTCCACCACCATGAACGACGTCCTCGCCCTCGAACCCGACGACGTCATCCTTCTGCCACAGGAAATCAACGAACCCGTGAACGTGACCCTCTACGGACGAAAACTGTTCCAAGGCCTGCTGGGCGCCCAACACGGCCACTACGCGATGGAAATTCTGTCGGTGCATCCGTGATCACCGCGAAAAGGATGTAAGCATGGCCAAACAAACCAACCCGGAGTCGCCCGAAGCCGATGCCGCCGTGGCGGTTCAGGAGCCCACGTTCACGGAGTTACCCCCCACCGCAGCCGGCGGTGGCGGCGGGCAGATCGACATTCTGCTGGAAACGGCCATGCCCGTCGCCGTCCGCGTCGGCGAGATCGACGTGCCGGTCAAACAGTTGCTCCAGTGGACGCCCGGCATGGTGATTTCACTGAACAAAACGCTGGGCGAGCCGGTGGACCTGTACTTGCGCGGCGTCCGCTTCGCGACAGGCCATCTTGTGGTCGTCAACAACCAGATCGGCGTGCGGATCAAGGAAATTTTGAATAGATAGGTGCGACAGAGCAATCGCGTTGTCGTGGTTCGACGGTGAAAACATACCGTTTATCCGAAGGGATGTTTTCGTTGACTCGTTATTCGTTAACTCGTTGATTCGTCGAAAAATCCACGAGTTAACGAGAGCGTTCCCTCGAACAAACGGTACGATTTCACCCATGGGCCACGAGAATGCGTTTGCCCTGGGAAAAACGCCCTTGTCCGCACGATTGGCTTATCGTACGATGCGTGCGAGCATTCCATGAAAACGTTACGGACAGACGAGCAGGTTTCGCAGGCGCTGGAGCGGCTGTATGATGCCGTGCTGGCGGCCTTGCCTGCGCGGGGGCCGATTGCGGTGATTGGCATCCGCACGCGGGGCGAGGTGCTCGCGCGTCGGCTGGTGGACCGGCTGGCCGCCGATCGGCCCGAACAGCCCGTCCAGTTCGGCGTGCTGGACATCACGTTCTATCGCGACGACCTGGGCCGGCGTCACGGCGCGCCGTTGGTTCGCGCGACGGAGATCCCCTTCGGCCTCGACGACGCGTGGGTGCTGCTGGTCGACGACGTGCTGCACACCGGGCGAAGCGTCCGCGCCGCCCTGGACGCCATTCGCGATTTCGGCCGACCCAGCGTCGTGCGACTGGCAGTGCTGTTCGATCGTGGCGGACGGGAACTGCCCATCGCCGCGGACATGGTCGGGCTGTACGAACGCATTCAGGATCACTACCGAATCTACGTCAAACTGAAGGAATCCGATGGCGAAGAAGGCGTCTTCATCGTCAAGCAAACCCAAACGTGACCGCCGCGGACGTCTGGTGCAGGCCTACCGCCGCGCCGCAAAGACCGACCCCGCCGCCACACCCGCGCCCGCCAAACCCGCTGGCGTGCTCACCACCATTTCCGCCGCAAACGAGGCCATGAACTCGCCAGCGCTCGCACCTGACGCACACGTCGACGCGGCGAATGACGGGGCCGGCGATTTCGTCTGGACACGCAAAGACCTCCTCGGCCTGGACGAACTTTCGGCGCGGGAAATCGTCCACATCCTCGACACGGCGGAGAGCTTCAAGGAAGTCTCCACGCGTTCGGTCAAAAAACTGCCGACGCTGCGGGGCAAAGTCGTCGCCCTGCTGTTTTTCGAAGACTCCACGCGGACGCGAATGAGCTTCGAGCTGGCCGCCAGCCGACTCGGCGCCGACACGCTGCTGTTCACCAGCCGAGGCTCCAGCGTGACCAAGGGCGAAACCACACTCGACACCGTGCGGAACATCGAGGCCATGGGCGTGGACATCTTCGTCGTCCGCCACGGGCAGAGCGGCGCGCCGCATCTGCTGACCCGGCAGGTCGGCGCGAGCATCGTCAACGCCGGCGACGGCCAGCACGAGCACCCCACGCAGGCCCTGCTGGACATTTTCACCATGCGCCAGCGGCTGGGCGACATCGCGGGACTCAAAGTCGCCGTCGTCGGCGACATCGCGCACAGCCGCGTCGCGCGGTCGAACATCCTCGGCCTGAAAAAACTCGGCGCCGAGGTCGTCGTCGTCGGTCCGCCCACGCTCGTGCCCGCCGCCGTCCGATCCATGGGCTGCGAAATCTGCGATCGCCTCGACGACGTCCTCGCCGACGTCGACGTCATCAACATGCTCCGCATCCAGTTCGAACGCTTCAGTTCCAACCTCTTCCCCTCGGTGCGCGAATACAGCCGCCTCTACGGCCTCAACGGCGAACGGATCAAACGCTGTAAGAAAAACGTCCTCGTGATGCATCCAGGCCCGATCAACCGCGGCGTGGAGCTCACCAGCGAAGTCGCCGACGGCCCAAACAGTTGCATCCTCCAGCAAGTCACCAACGGCCTGGCCATCCGCATGGCGGTGCTGTATTTGGTCAGTCAAGGCATGCGGTAGCGACGTTTGCCGTTACCGCAGTGGTTCCGCGTGGAGAATTTCCGTGCCTTCGGTTTGCCAAATCTGTAAGGTGTCGGAGCGTTCTCTTTTCACGTCGCCGAACGCGTCGGGGTCGTGGCGTTTCATGAGGCGGTAGTCGCGGACGCCGGATTCGTCGCAGCCGAACAGGTGGGCGTAGGCTTTGTACACGCGAGGCCGACCGATCACGCGGTGGGCGCCTGGCGGGCGGGGTGGGCCTTTTTCAGCCCCCACGCAGTGGGCGGCGCGGCGGTCGAGGACGAGGTAGCTCAGGGGCAGCGCCCGCAGGTCGATGCCCGCGAGGATGCCGAATTTCCGCCAGTTGCCGTCGGTGTGGATTTCCGGCGGGGCGGGCGCGAAGTGGTGACACCAATGTCGCTCGTTGCCCGCGGCCAGCATGCCGCAGACGGCCTGGTGCGTGCAGGGCGCGACGACGGCGAACTCATCCCGCAGTTTCTCCCGGACGTCAATCAGCCGGCGGCTGATTTCGTGCGTGCCGGGCTCGACCCACACCACCGCCTGCGCCCGCCGGGCCAGCGCCAGCAGGCCTTGCAACGCGCCGTCGTTCAACTCACCCAGCACATGGCTGACAATCAACGTCGCCACGTTCTCCGTGACGCGGGCGTCCCGCCCGCGTTGGTTTGACCATGATGGAACATCGTGTGCATTGGCAGGCGTTTGCGAGGGCGGGACGCCCTCGCGACACGCGGGCAAGATGCCCGCGTCACGATCGCCCGCCGTCAAAATCGCCACGCCCGGCAAGGCTTCGCGGGCACGGTCCGCCGCGAACCGCACCGCCAGCGCGGAACGGTCCGACAACGCCAGCCGCTCCATCGCTCCAGGCCAACGCAACCCCACCAGCCGCGACGCGATCCCCGTGCCGCAGCCCCAATCCAGCGCAACCCCCGCCGGCGGCGACCAACCCAGCCTCGCCAAATCATCCAACACAAACCGCCACTTCCACCCGATCCGCGCCGCAAACGTCTCGTCATACGTCCGCAAATCACTGACATGTTGCCAATAATCCCCCCGCCCGGCCTGCCCGGATAAAAACCCGTCACGCAGCCGATGCACCGCCTCCCAATCTACAGCGTCCCAATCCATTACGCTTTCCCTCGCCCTCGCATTTGCAGACCGAGCAACTTGATGAACCCGGTGGCGTCGCTGGGAGTGTATTCGGCGCCCATGGTGAAGCTCGCCAGTTTGCCGCTGTAGAGACTGTTGGGGCTTTCCACGCCCGCGACGCTCGCCCGGCCCTTGAGGCAGTGCACCCGGACCAGGCCCGTAACATTGCGCTGCGTGGCCGCGACGAACGCGTCCAAGGCTTCGCGGAGTTCGCAGAACCATTGGCCGTTATACACCATATCCGCGTATTTCAGGGCGATCTGTTGTTTGTAGTGGGCCGTCTCGCGGTCGAGGGTGAGGCTTTCCAGGGCGCGGTGGGCTTCGTACAGAATCGTACCGCCGGGCGTCTCGTACGCGCCGCGGCTCTTGATGCCCACCAGGCGGTTCTCGACCAGATCCACCTGCCCCACCGCGTTGCGGCCGCCGATGTCGTTGAGCGTAGCGATCACCGCGTCGCCGGGCAGTTTTTTGCCGTTGACGGCCACCGGCATGCCCTTGGCGAATTCCACGGTAACGAATTCGCCCTTGGCGGGGGCCTTGGCCACGGGCACGCTCATCACCCACAGATCGTCCTTGGGCTGATTGGCGGGATCTTCGAGGTCCGCGCCCTCGTGCGAGATGTGCCACAAATTGCGGTCGCGACTATAGATTT
Organism: Phycisphaerae bacterium; assembly: GCA_009783465.1. Classification (GTDB taxonomy): domain Bacteria; phylum Planctomycetota; class Phycisphaerae; order SM23-33; family SM23-33; genus WRDM01. The sequence goes on from WRDM01000007.1 coordinate 70,553, forward strand.
TCTTTTTCGTCTGCGTAATCGGAATGCCGCGTGCCTTGGCGTATTCGACGGCGGCCTCGCGGCTGGTGAGTTCGAAGGACGGGTCCTTCCACGGCGCGATGATTTTCAGTTGTGGCGCCAAGGCCATGTAGGTTAATTCGAAGCGGACCTGGTCGTTGCCTTTTCCGGTGGCGCCGTGGGCGACAGCGTCGGCCTTTTCTTTGCGGGCACAATCGACCTGCGCCTTGGCAATCAGCGGCCTGGCGATCGACGTGCCGAGCATGTAGCGGTCCTCATAAATCGCGCCCGCCGCGAGCATCTTGAAACAATACTCCTCGGCAAATTCGCGCTTAAGGTCGGCGACAACGCACTTGCTCGCCCCACTTCGTCGGGCCTTCTCCTCGATACCTTCGAGTTCGCCCTTTTGGCCCTGCCCGACGTCGGCAACCAGCGCGACGACCTCGCAGCCATACTTCTCCTTCAACCACGGCAAAATGACCGAAGTATCCAACCCGCCACTGTATGCCAGTACGATTTTTTTAACGGACACGTTGTATCTCCTTTTCTTACGCGTAAAATCCAACATCCAAAACCCGGTTCCTCCCCGGCCTCGCATTGGAATGCCAGGACACAGCCCCGTAGGGGCGTCTTTTATAGCCCAGGGCGAGCGGTACTCCACAAGCCCTGGGCTATAAATGACGCCGCTCCGCGGCTTTGCCCCGATACTTCAACACGAGGCCGGGAAGGCAACCTCTTTCGTACATCACATCCTACAACCCTACAGCGCAAACAGGCATAACCGTCGCGAAACGCTTATCAACCACCAACGTCCACCTCTGTATCTCTGCGCCTCTGTGGTAAAAACCGCTCTACGTCGCCTGGATCTCATCCAGCCCCACGCCCAGCGTCCTGACGGCGATCTCGTTCAACTCCGCCGACGGGCCTGTAAAATGGAACGTGCGGTGGATGTGCGTGGCCGTGCCGCCTGCCGGCAGTGTGGCCGCGGGACTGGAGCTTTCGAGTTCGTAGAATCCGCCCAGGGCGGCGGCGCCGGGTTTTTCCGGGCCGTCGTTGTAGCTGTTCACCACGTCGCCGGCGAAGGGTTTGTCCTGGATCCGCCACAAGCTGTTGACGTACGGCAGCCGGGCCGCGCCCTCGGGGAGGTTGAACTGCACGACGGTGAGCACGCCCGCGTCGGGATCGAAACTGCCCAGCGTCCGCCGCGCCCGCGGGGCCGAAATGCCGATCTTGCTGCGATACACGCCGTCGCACCGGAAGAACAGATGCGAGTCGGTCAGGCGGCAGCGGTCGGCGTCCAGCGGGCCGAAATAATCGGTCGTCGCTCGCGGGCCTAGTTTCGCGTCGTCGCCAGGCAGAAACGGCACGACCACCCGCCCGTTCGGCAGCGGCTTGAATTGCCCGAGAATCCAGATCGACAGCAGCCCGCCGTCGGCCGTCCAGGCGGACTCGCCCGCGTTGCAAAGCGTGTTGTGACTTTCGAACGCGACCATCTGCACGCTTTCGGGCTTGACCACGCCCAGGCAGTCGGCCGTCCGGCTGCTCTCGAGCACGCTGATGACGCGCTTGACCGCGCACGCGAATTCCGTGCCGCTGGTGTTGGTCACGCGGAAGGCCGTGGCGAACGCGACGGATTTCTTGCCCTGGCTGGTGATATCGAACCGCCCGCGGTTGAACCCCGGCGGCGTGAACCAGTGGGCCATGTCGAAGGGGTCGCCCTTCTTGAACCACAGGCTGAACTGCCCGCCTTCAGGCCCGAGCCAGAAACGATCCTCGCCGCCGTAATTGTTGAACACGGGGCTGTCCTGGCCAGCGTCGATGAGCGGGCGGTTGACCCAGCCGAAACTCATGCCCGTCTTGCCCATCGTGGAGGTCATCACGCGCCCCTGCCACGCCGGCGCCACCAACACCCGCGCCCCACCCGGGGCAGCCAATTCCACAACGTTCGTCTTGCTCGTGAGATAATGGTAATCGTCCTGATAGGCCGTCATGAGTTTTCCTTTATATATGTCGCTATCCTAGCCACCTGGCGGCAACGGGGCAAGAGTACAACGTACTGAGTGAGGGCAAACGCATCTAAATTCCCTGTTTTTTCGCGGAAAGGCTGTAGACTGTAGGCTGTAGTCGCGGCGGTTTTTGCGACATATTTTTCGGCACGGCATGTCGCGCCTACAGCCTACGGCCTACAGTCTACAGCCTAAACGCGGGCCTTTTTCGATGCGATGGCCCTGGTACTGAGTGATAGAATGGAACCAGGGAGAAGCGTATGACATTGCAAGGCCGGAATATCGCGTTGATGCTCGATCAGCAGTATCAGGAAATGGAAGTGTGGTATCCATACTGGCGGCTGGGCGAGGAAGGGGCGTCGGTGATGCGTGTGGCGCCAGAGGCGGGGCGGGTGTATCCGTCGAAGTTGGGCTATCCGTGCGAGAGCGACGTTTCCGTCCGCGACGTGCATGGGAAGGACTTCGACGCGGTGATCGTTCCGGGCGGCTGGTGCCCCGATTTCATGCGGCGCGACGAGCACATGATCCGGTTCATTCAGGAGTGCGTGGCCGCGAAGATCGTGCTGGCGGCGATCTGCCACGGCGGGTGGATGCTTTGCTGCACGGACGCCTTCCGAGGCCGCCGGGCGACCAGTTTCGTCGCGATCAAACATGACCTCATCAACGCCGGCGCGGAGTGGGTGGATGAGGAATGCGTCGTCGACGGCCCGCTCATCACCAGCCGAAAACCCGACGATTTACCGGCGTTCTGCAAGGCGATTATTCGAAGCCTGAGTTGAATCGGGTGCCATGGCACGAGACGAAGCCCGAAACTCGAAGCACGAAATACGAAACAAATTTCAACGCTCCAAAGCAGAAAATTCCAAACGCAAACGGCGACGCCATGCGTCAAGTCGCATGGCGTCGCCGTTTGGAATTTTCTTTTGCCGTTTGTTTCGTATTTCGAATTTCGTGCTTCGGATTTCACCCACGGCGCGAACTTACCGCTGCCGGAAGACGATGCGGCCTTTCGTGAGGTCGTACGGGCTTAGCTGCACGAGCACTTTGTCGCCGGGCGTGATGCGGATGTAATTCCGGCGCATCTTGCCGCTGATGTGGCCGATGATCTCGCGTTTGGCGTCGCCGATTTCGATTTCCAGGCGAAACATCGCGTTGGGCAAGGCCGCTTTCACGATCGCTTCCACTTCGATAAAATCTTCTTTTGGCATAATCTTCCGCAAAGAAACCCGGCCCCGCCCCGGCGAACGCATCGCCAAAACGGCAGGCAGACCCACAGTGTAGCCTGCCCTCCGCGCGGCGTCAAACAAGAATGGTGGGCGGACATCAGACTTTTGTGGGCCTTGTCGGTGTGGTGTCACGGGGTTACAATGATGGTACCGTGGGAGAGACGAGCGAACGATGCAAAGGGCAACGCCATGAGAATTTCATTATCCACATTAAGCAGCCGCCAACAGGCCGTGCTGGAGGCGCTGGAACGCAAAGAAAATATCTCGGTCTCGCATCAGGGCAAGGTGGTGGCGGTGTTACAGCCGTCCGCAACAAACACAGTCCAGGAACGCATGTTGCAAACCCCGGCGTTCGGAATGTGGGCCGACCGGGACGACATGGCCGATCCCAACGAATGGCGGCGTGGTCTCCGCCAGAAACGTCGTAACCGCCGGTCAGAAGGTAGCACCACATAATGTTCGATACCGACATTATCATCTGGGCGCTGTGCGGCCGGACGTGGGCGCAGCAGTTACTGGTGTCGGCGGATCACCGGGAAATTTCCACGGCGACGTGGCTGGAATTGCTTGAGGGAGCGCGCGATAAACGCGAACATGCGAGTTTGCGGACCATGCTGGCCGACCTGGACATGCGGGTCGTTCCGCTTTCCGAGGCCATTGGAATCCGGGCGGCGGCTTACCTTGAGCGGTATGCATTGAGTAACGGGCTGGATGCAATGGACGCCGTGATCGCCGCCACGGCGGCCGAACACGGAAGCGTCCTGGTCACGGGCAACGCCAAACACTTCAAAGCGATTACCGACCTACAGATCGAACAACATACCGACGGGTAGTGTCCTTCAACATCCCACAGCGCAAACAGGCAAAGCCAAATCATCGACCGGCCGTGCTCGCGTCTTACTTTTTCTTCGGTGCTTCCTTCGGCGCTTCGTATGCGCCTTTGGTGATGGTGATGCTGGAATCGGTGCTGCCTGGCATCGCCAGGGTGTTGCCGTTTCGGTCGGTCCTCGTTTTGCTCAGCGACGTGGTGGAGGAAACAACCATGCCCGTGGCGACATCCACGAGTGTCGTGCTGAGGGCGATCTGATTGCTGCTGGCCCGGGGGTCGTCCGATTCCGTCCACTTGCCCTCCACCTTGGCCACGCCGTCCTTGACCTCCGTAAGCGTGTACGTCGGCAGGAGTCGCATGGATTGCCAACCCGCTCCCGCCATCGCGACCGTGATGTCCGCCTCCCACGTGTCGCCTTTCGTATTTAGGCGTGACTGGCCGCAGGCCCTGCCATTTTGCGTCGTCGATCGTTGTGACAGGCGAAGCGTTTTGTCGCTCACACCGTTTTGCAACGCAAAATGGCAGGGCCTGCGGCCAGTCACGCCACTTGCGGTATGTACCATGCGTCTGCCTGCATTATCACCTCCCCCCGCGGTAATCCTCGCAAAAAAAAATTCTTAAATCTTTTTCACCCCGTTCGCGTCTAATCTATCGAACGCACAGGAGCGATGGGTGAATTGGCCTGAGAGTCGTAGCGTGGACGATTCCGCTCCGCTGCCCGCGCCCGCACACGAGGCCGGCGGCGAGGGGGCGCTGCGCGCCGCGTTGGCGGAGTCGGCCTTGTACGCCCGGCGGTATCTGTTCGGGCTTTGCGGCGACTGGCACCTGGCGGAGGATTTGGCCCAGGAGGCGTTGCTGAAGGCCTGGGCGAGGCGGGCGAGTTTTACCGGACGGAGTGACGTGCGGACGTGGGTCTTTGCGATTGTGCGGAATCACTGGCTGGATAGCGTGCGGCAGAAGAAATCGGCGGCGGTTATGGAATTCGCGACAGACGAAACGATGGCGGACGACGGGCGTGGCGAGCCGTCTCGCGAGGCCGCAAGCAACGAGTTGCGGCAAGCGGTGGCGCGGGCGATGTCGCAGCTGCCGCCCGAACAGCGGGAGGCGCTCGCGCTGCGGGAGAGCGACGCGTTGAGTTTCGCGCAAATCGCGGAGCTGACGCAAACGCCCGTAGCCACCGTGAAAAGTCGCGTGCGATACGCGTTGCTCAAATTGGCGGAGTCGTTGCGGGATTTCGGAGACGGGCCATGAATTGCGAAGAAACGCTCGACAATTTGTTGGATCTGGTGTACGGCGAGCTGGATATTTCGCGCGAGAAGGCGTTGCGGGAGCATTTGACGTCGTGCAAGGCCTGCCGGGCGGAGTATGAAAAATTGGCGCGTGCCCGCACGGCCCTGGCGGCCTATCGCGCCGACGAACCCCAACGTGACGCGGGCGTCTCGCCACGTAGCACGGGCGTCCCGCTCGTGAGTCGCATGGGCGTCTCGCCCATGCAACATGGCCTTGGAAGTGACGCGTCGGAGTCGGCGCGGGCGGCAACGGCTTCGCGGGATGAGTTCCAGCCAACCGCAGCCACGGGCGAGACGCCCGTGGGACGCATGGGCGGGACGCCCATGCTACGGCGGGTGCGGACGGTGCGGCTGTGGCGCGTTGGTATGGCGGCGGCAGCGGTCGTCGTGGCGGCGGTGGTACTGATGTGGGTTCTCGTCGCCGGGCCTGGGTCGACGGATTCGCCGATCGGCCTGCCGATCGCCCACGCCGCACCGATGGACGAGATCGTGCGCGAGGACGTTTCGCTGACCATTTTGTCGAATCCCGCGGAGAGCATGCTCATTCAGCCGGGCGTGCGTCGGGGGGTGGCGCGGGAGTGGGGTGGGCTGTCGCTGGTGCGGGATCAGCGGATGTCGCGCTCGCTGCGGGCGGGCGAGACGACGGTGATGCTTTCGGACATTCCCACCGGCATCGTGCCGGGGAGCGTCGCGATTCGACCGATGAACGAGACGGCCGGCTTTTCCGTGCTGGAACAGAACTATCAATTCGATTTGGCCTCGGCGTCGGCGCTGCTGGCCAAGTGCGTTGGCCAACCGATTTCGCTGACGCTGAAGGATGAAAGCGCCGTCGAGGGCGAGTTGTTGAGCTGGTCGCCGGGTGAGGTGTTGCTGACCGTGGACGGTCAGCCGAGAAACGTGCCTTTCCAGGCCGTCAAGGCCCTGCGGACGGCCCGCATGCCCGAGGGGCTTCTCGTCAAACCGACGCTCGTGTGGAAACTCACCAGCGACGAAGCCAAACAAAACCTGCCGCTGGAGGTCGCGTACCTCACGAGCGGCCTGTCGTGGCGGGCGGATTACGTCCTCACGCTCGCGCCGGGTATGCTCGCCCAACTCGGCAAGGCGGGCCTGCCGGAAATCCTCGACGCCGCCGACCTCGTCGGTTACGCCACCGTCACCAACCGCTCCGGCACGACGTTCCACGACGCCCAGCTCAAACTGATGGCCGGCGACGTCAACCTCGTGCCCGACGCCGCCAGGAAATCGAACGAATTGACTGTGGGTGGGACAAGACTGAGGCGGGTTGAGGAGAAGAGAGAGCAAGGTTTCGAGGAGCAAAGTTTCTTCGAGTACCATTTGTACACGCTCCGTCAGCGGACGACGTTGCGGGATCAGGAGACCAAGCAGATTCAGATGATTACCGGCTCGGGCATGAAAATGAAGCGGGCGTACGTGTACGACCCTCGGATGCAGATCCGGGCGCCGCGCGTGGTGAGCGAGTTGAAGAATTCCAAAGCCAACAACCTGGGTTCGCCGCTGCCCAAAGGCGTGATCCGTCTCTACGCGCCCGACGCCGAGGGCGTGAACACGTACGTCGCCCAGACGACCATCGACCACACGCCGGCCAACGAAAAACTCCGCCTGCCGTGGGGCCACGCGTTCGACATCGTGTGCGACTGGCGGGAAACGCGGCGGACGACAGACGGCCCCGATCGCATGTTCGCATGGCGGTACACGCTACACAACGCCAAGGACTACGATGTGACGGTCACGTGCGTGGTCCCCGTGCCGTTTTCGACATACGAATTCCGCGTCGAAGGCCCATACACGTGGCGGCAGCGGCAGGTCGGCTGGCTGGAATTCGACGTGCCGCTCCAAGCCGGCGAAAAAATCGAAGTGGAGTGTTTCTGCCGGTACAACAACGAACAAGGCGGCGGCCTCGTCGTGCCGGCGACGGAAGAGGATGAATGATGATGCACGGTACGATCATTCTTAGCCCCGGCAGGGGCGCCTTGGGTAGCCCAGGGCGAGCCGTACTCGGCGAGCCCTGGGATCAGGGGTTTCTTTTCCTCCTGACCGCCCCTGACGCCACTGGCCGAGGGCGCACACGCGGGCCTGTACGGCGGCGAACGACGCGAACAGGGGAACGTGTGGGTTGTTCGATGCCGACGTCACGCGACGGCGCGCCCTCGGCCAGTGGCGTCAGGGGCGGTCAAAGAATTCCCAAAATACTCGCACCCAGGGTTCGCGGAGTACCGCTCACCCTGGACTATAAACGACGCCGCTCCGCGGCTTGTTGCCGGCACTTCCACGCGAGGCCGGGAAGGGATCGTTTTTCGCGTGGGGCGTTTTACAACGCAAAAAGGCAACGTCCGTACGAACGCTTTGCCTCACACAACGTCCTACAGCGCAAACAGGCAGAGCCATTGCGAAGCGTTGCCATTACGAAACGTTTTTCGCGTAGCGTAAGCGTTTGGCGTTTTTCTTTTTGAGATTTGCGATTTGTTTCGGATTTCGAGATTCGGATTTCGGATTTACAACGTGTCCAACACGAAGACCCCCATAACAACGAAAGGATTTACCCATGAAACGCGCACACAGGAAACTTGCACTGACACTGCTGCTCGCTCTCGCCCTGACCGCCCCCGCTTTGGCGCAACAAAACGCCGCCAAGCCTGCTGAGGTGAAGGAAGGCGTCGCCTTGACCGTGTACAACGGCAATTTCGCCGTGGTGCGCGAGGTGCGGAAGATCGACATTCGCGACGGCGTGGTCTACTTCAAGGACGTCGCCCAGCAGATCGATCCGACGACGGTGCACTTCAAGAGCCTCACCGATCCCAAGGCCGTGCTGCTGGAACAGAATTACCAGTTCGACCTCGTCTCGCCCGACAAGATGCTGCAAAAATATCTCGACAAACCCATTGAGGTGGTCGTCGGCGGCAAGGACGACAAGCCGACCAGCTACGCCGGCACGCTGATGAGCTTCGACAATGCCCAACTGGTGCTGAAGGAAAAGGACGGCAAAATCGTCATGATTCAGCGGGTCAACAACGTGCGGGACATCCGCTTCTCCGCCCTGCCCGAGGGGCTGCTGGTTCAGCCGACGCTGGTCTGGCAGGTCCGCAGCGACGTCGGCGGGCAGCAGATGTCCGAGGTGAGTTACCAGACCGGCGGCGTCAACTGGCACGCCGAGTACGTGCTGGTGCTCAACGGCGATGACACGGCCGCCGACCTGGCCGGCTGGGTGAGCGTGGATAATCGCAGCGGAAAAACGTACAAGGACGCCCAACTCAAATTCATCGCCGGCGACGTGCGGAAGATCGTCGACAATACGTATGGTTTGGCTGGCGCGGTGTCCTCACGTGGTACTCGAATGCTCGCCGACAACGCCGCCCCGGCCATGGTCGAGCAGGCGTTTTTCGAGTACCACATGTACACGCTGGGCAGGCGGTCGACGGTGGCCAATAACGAGGTCAAGCAGTTGGAACTGTTCCCGCAAGCCTCCGACGTGAAAGTAACCAAGCGGTTCCTGATGTATCCGACGGAACAGTTCCGCTGGTGGGGCAGCGTAAACATGAACAAGTCGATGGACGTGGGCGACAAACTCAAGGCCAAGATTTTCGTGGAGTTCAAGAATTCCAAAGAAAATCAACTCGGCATGCCGCTGCCGGCGGGCAAGGTGCGGGCATACAAACGCGACCCGGTCGACGGGGCGATGGAGTTCATCGGCGAGGAACGGATCGACCACACGCCGCGGAACGAGACGCTCTCGTTGAACATCGGCACGGCCTTCGACATCATCGGCGAACGGAAGCAGACGGCGTTCGACATCGACACCAACCGCCGCATCATGCGTGAGACCATCGAAATCACCGTCCGCAACCACAAGAAAGAGGCGATCGAGGTCCGCGTGAAGGAGAATTTCTTCCGCTCGCTGACGAACAAGGTGACGGCGAACAGCCACCCGGACCCATTCAAGAAACTCGACGCTTCGACGGCGAGTTGGGATCTGCCAATCCCCGCCACCGAAGAGGACAAACCCGGCACGGTGGTGCTGACGTATACGGTGGAGTACACGTGGTGACGTAGAGGGCAAGTAGAAGCGACCGTAAAGCTCGAATGACGAAATCCGAATGACGAATCAATGACGAAAACTCAATGACGAATGGTTCTTCCTTATCCGCGCCCTGTGGCTTGGCAAATCATTCGACATTCGGGTTTCGTCATTGTTTCGAAATTCGGGCTTCGTCATTCGGGTTTGCCCATAGCCCGCGTCCCCCCTCTCACTCTGCCGTCAAATTCCCCATCGCGTTGGCCGAACGGGTGACGGGCCATTTGGCGAAGGCTTCGATGGCCTGGTATTCGGGCAGGCCCAGCTTGTCGTAGAGTTTCGCGGTGGCGGCGTTTCGGTCCTCGGCGCGCTGCCAGAATTCCCGTTTGTCGGGGCCTGGGAACATGGCGCGGTCTTTTTGGCTTTCGTGGCGGAAAATGGCCATGCGTTTGCGGTGGGTTTCCATGGGCGAGAGCGGCACGGCCATGTCGATCTGCTCGGGGGGCCATTCCTGCCACGCGCCGCGGTAGAGCCACAGTTCCGGCTTGGGGTTGCCGGCGGCTTCGTATTGGGTCAGGGCGGTCATGGCGGCTTCGAGACACTGCCGATGCGTGCCGTGCGGATCGCTCATGTCGCCGGCGGCGAAGACGATATCGGGCTGGACCCGTTCGAGCAGCTCGCGAATCACTTCCACGTCGCGTGGGGCCAGCGGCAGCTTGGCCACCTGACCGGTGTTGTAGAACGGCATGTCCAGGAAATGCACGTTTTTCGCGGGCACGCCGCAGAATTTCGCCGCGTCGGTCGCCTCGGCCCGGCGGATGAGACCCTTGATCTCCTGAATCTCGGGCGTGTCCTGGTCGCACGCCTTCTTGCTCCCCAGGAACTTGTCGATGTGCGTCTCGACGGCGACAATGTGCTTCTCGACGGCCTTGGCCTGTTCGGCGCCCAGGCCGAAAATCCGGTTGAACTCCTTCACCATATCCGCGTACCGCAGCACGTTGTGGTCGAAAACGCTGAGGTAGCCGCTGACCATGTAGGCGGTGTGGACGTCGTGATTGAGGCACATGCGAATCATCGTGCCGGCCATGCAGATCACGTCGTCGTCGGGGTGCGGCGAGAGAATCAGCACGCGCCGCCGCGGGCCGCCTGGCTTGCCCGCGGGCCAGCCGGTGATCGTATTCATCAACCGGCGGAACATGCTGAGATTCATCTCGTACGCCTTGCCGTGGGCGCCGATCTCGCCAAGCCCGTTCTCGTTGTAATCCTCGTCCGTCAGCCGGAGAATCGGCTTGTTACATTTCTTCGCCAGCCAGATCACCGCCTGCGCCTTGAGGCGATCGTCCCAACAGCACGGTCCGAGCAGCCAGGGCGTGGCCATGCGGGTCAGCTCGCCGCCAGCGGCTTCGTCGACGTAGATCGTCGCGTTGGGATGTTCCTGGAGGAAGCTGGCCGACACCTGGGCGCTGACGTCGCCTTCGACGGCCCGGCGGAGGACGGGGGCCTTGTGCTCGCCGAAGGCCAGCAGGCAGATTTCGCGGGCTTCGAGAATCGTGCCCACGCCCATCGTCAGGGCCAGCTCGGGCACGTTTTCCTCGCCGAAGAAATCGCTCGCGGCGTCGCTGCGCGTGATGTGATCCAAACGAATCGGCCTGGTGCGGCTGTCGCGCGACGAGCCCGGCTCGTTGAAGCCGATGTGCCCGCTTCGGCCGACGCCGAGCACCTGGATGTCGATCCCGCCGGCGTCGCGGACGGCCTTGTCGTACTGGCGGCAGTGCTCCAGCACGTCATGCTCGGCCACCTCGCCCGAGGGCAGATGCACGTTCGCCGCCGGAATGTCGATGTGGTTGAACAAATTCTCGTTCATCCAGCGGTGGTAGGACTGCATCGCGTCGTGCCGGATCGGCCAATACTCGTCCAGATTGAACGTCACCACGTTGGCGAAGCTCAGCCCTTCCTGCTGGTGCAGGCGGATCAGCTCGCGGTAGACGTTGATGGGCGTATGGCCGGTCGCCAGGCCCAGAACCGCGGTCCGGCCCTGCGAAGCCCGCTCACGAATCACCGCGGCAATCCGCCTCGCCACGGCGGCACTGGCTTGTCGATCATCCTCAAACATTTTCACGGGCATCTTTTCAACGGACATTTTCCGGTTCCTTTACGAAGATTTGAGTAGGTATATACCCGCTTGACGGCCATATTTCCAGTGTTGTTGTCACTGGGACAGGGTAAATGCACGCACGTTCCTCTTGTTCGCGCGGAATTTGTATTCAGGCGTGACTGGCCGCAGGCCCTGATCGTGCCCTACGTATACAGCACGAATCGTTTTTCTCGTTTTTCCGGGGTGGCGGTGTCGTGTGGGAGGGGGTCGTCGTCGGATGAGCTGGGTTCGAAGCCGGTGGTTTGGCGGACGATGTAGAGGGGGCGATTTTTGGCTTCGTCGAAGATGCGGGCGACGTATTCGCCCAGCAGGCCCAGCAGGAGGAATTGCATGCCGAAGAGGCCGACGATGCCCGCGGCCAGGTGCATCAGCGGGCTGGGTGTGTTGCCCAGCGGCCAGAGCACCAGCGCGACGAGAGCGTAGACCATCGCCGCCAGCACGAGCAGCCCGCCGAGGGCCGACGCCAGCCTGAGCGGTCGCGGACTGAAGTTGACCACGCCCGCGCCGGCCAGGCGGACAAATCGCTTGAGTGGGCAGGTTTTTTTGCCGGCTTCGCTCTGCGGGGCGGTGTAGGGCACAGCGATTTGCCGGAAGCCGATCCAATGGACCAGCCCGCGGACGAACCGCGCCTGCTCGCGCGTGCGTCGCAGCGCGTCGACGGCTTTGCGGTCCATCAGCCGGAAATCCGACATCGCCGTGAGGTCCTTGCACCGCATGCCGCGATACGCCAGCCGCCGCAGCAGGCCGCCTTTGGCGTCGTTGCGGACCGCGTAGACAACCTCGAACCCCTCGCGCCATCGCGCGACGAGATCGGTGATCATTTCCGGCGGTTGCAGGCCGTTGCTGTCGAGCGAAATCACCGCCCGCCCGCGCGCGTAGTCGTACCCCGCGGTGACGGCGATCTGATGGCCGAAATTCCGCGAGAACTCGACGTATTTGACGTTGGGGTCGTCGGCCCCGACGCGCCGCACGACGGCGGCGGACTCGTCCGTCGAGCCGTCGTTGACGTAAATGACCTCGTACGGCTCGCCAAGTTTGACCGCCGCCGCCGTCAACCGCCGGTGAAACGCCTCCAGGCCGTCCTGCTCGTTGTACACCGGGCAAATAAAACTGAATGTCACATCCCGATTTTCCGTGGCGCTCATGGAATCTATCCTATAACCAAACGCCCGCGAAGCAAGGGAATTTGGCACGCGGCTGGAGCGAACGTATCTCAATTCCATCGCTTTTTCGCCAATTGGCTATAGGCTATAGGCTGTAGGCTGTGGGCTGTAGGCGCGACATGGCGTTACGAAAAATATTCCGCAATGGCTTGTCGCGCCTACAGCCTACAGCCCACAGCCTTTTCGCGAAAAAGCGGGGAAATATAGATGCGATCGCCCTGCCACGCGGCTGGGCTTACAATGAAATAGACACCAGGGTCAAACCATCGGGAGGGAATCATGGCCATTCACACTGAATCATTGGCGGGGAAACATTGCGTGCCGTGTCATGGGGGCAGTCAGCCGTTGCGAGGCGACGCGCTCGACGCGATGCTGCGGCAAACGCCCCATTGGGAACTTGTCCGCCCGGAGCGTGCCAGCCAGGACCGCATCGTCCGCGAGTTCACGTTCGCGGATTTCCGCCGGACGCTCGCGTTCGTCAATCGCGTCGCCGAACTGGCCGACGCGGAAAACCATCACCCGCACATCAGTTTCACGTACAGCCGATGCCGCGTGGAACTCTGGACCCACGCCGTCAACGGCCTGAGCGAAAACGATTTCATCCTCGCCGCAAAAATCGACCAGGTGGCGTGAGGCGTCGGAAACGGTTTGCGAGGCGTGGTCGTGAAATCATGCCATGAAACAAGCCAGTAGCCAGCAGGTATGGCAAGGCCTGCTGTGCGTCTCACGATCCGGGGTTTCGCTATCCACGTACTCATACCCGCTTTTTTGCCTTTTTTCCTCGCCTTTCCATACCTGGTGGCTACTGGCTATTGGCTACTGGCTTGTTTCCCTCGAACAAATCGCTCGATGACGCCACGAGAACTGAAAACCCCATGAAAACTTACTTTAACTTCCCATAAAATTTTTGGTAAAGTACAATGAGCGAAGCTGTCTCGCCTGGCGGACATGGGTTATGTTCTTGGGCCGTCGAAGGGTTTTTACCAAGGGACGTTGTTACGGAGATTGAGGTATGACGAAGCGAATCGCCGCAGCCTGTTGCTTGATGATCTCCCTCGGGGCGCTGGCGCAGGATCCGCCGCCGGCCCCTCCGGCGCCGCCACCGCCTCCGCCGGGCATCAGCGAAGAGGATCTCAAAACGCTTGCCAAGGATCTGGAAGAGACGGCCGCCAAATGGCAGGACGCCTATCGCTACAAAGGCAACTGGGTGCATCCCTCCGACATCGACCCAGCCATGGACAGGCGGCTGGCGGCGACCATCTATGGCGAAGCGTCCGTTTCGGCGCTTAAGGCCTGTCTACAGGCGGTCAAGGCGAAGGATCCCGTCAGCGTCATGTACATCACCAACCGCCTGCTGGAGCCGCTGGCCCGCGCCAATCCCGAAACCGTCAAGGCCATGCTCCCCACCGTCAAGGGCCTCTACGACAAGTACCAGTACAAGATCTTCCCGGTAATCAACGACTTCCGGCCGTTCCAGATTCCTGCCGGCGTTGTCCCTTTGCCCAAATTGAAGGAGATCGCGGACCGCCAGGACAAAAAAATGGGCAGGGAATGGGAGGTTCTGCGGCACAACGAGCAGGTGCGGGCGATCGGGGTGCACTACTTCCGAAGCGTGATCCAGTGCAACGAGCCGCAGTTGGACAAAGTCCTCATCGACCTCATGGTCGGCATGGAAGCCAGGACCGTCGGAGGCCGGCCGCCGGTGGTTTGGCTGGACGTGCTGGACGCGCTGAGCCGGGCGCCGATGGACGAAGCCCGCGCCGCCGCGATCCTCCGGCACACGAAACTGATGGCCCTGGAGGAGACGCTGTACATACACAATAAAGCCTACCTCAGCGGCACCAAGGCAACCATCCTGCCTGACGCGGCGACGGTATTCATGGAGGAGGCGCCCCATCCCTCCGGCGGCATCCGGCTGACGAACATGCTCAACAACGTCCGCAAGGTGGCAAAGCAGCCACAACGGAACGTGCCCACCCAGGTCGAAGTCCAGCATTATGCCGGACCTCTCTACACAAAGCTGACCACCCTGAACAAGCAGCTCACCGACGCCATGAGGCCGCCGCGGAACAACGACACCATCGCGTCGCTCAGGACGCAAATCGCCACCAACGAGGCCATCATCGCCGCCATGGCCCGATGCGCGGGCGCCGAAGTCACAAGGGAACAGTTCGAAACGATCACCAAGCGGGCCGAAAACGACGCCAAAGTGTTCGTCACCGCCAGGGGCTCCAGTCAGGCCGACTACGACAAAGCCCTCGCCAACTTCGGCCAGCAGATCCACGACTCCGTGCTGACCCGAGAACAACAAGACAAAATCAAACCCAAACCCGTCGACCCCCCGCCACCCGCGCAATGAGGCGGAGAAATCGAAAACGTCTCGCGATGGCTTTGCCTGTTTGCGTTGCAGGATGTTGTGAACTGCAAAACGTTTCGTAGTTCACAACGTCCTGCAACGCAAACAGGCAGGGCAAACGCATGGACCGTGACGCGGGCGTCTGGCCCGCGTGTGGCGAGGGCATCTTGCCCTCGCGGACCGTTCCACACGGGTGACTCATGCGAAAAACAAGACATTTCACCGCCGGACGCGGGCGGGACGCCCGCGAGACACGCGGGCAAGATGCCCGCGTCACGAGAATGCGTTCGCCCTGCGCAAACAGGCAAAGCCATATCTACATCCCCGCGGATGCACTACAATGATGACCGTATGTACATCGTAATCGTCGTGGCATTCATGATCACGCTGACGTTGCGGCACGGGCCTTCGTGGGGGTTCGGTGTGGCCGTGCTGGCGCCGGCCTGCGTGTTGTACGTCGCGCTGGCCGGGGCGCTGGCGAGCTTTCGCGCAAGCCGGGCAATCCGCGCCATGCAGGGGCCACCCGCCCTGCCGGGCCAACGCCGGCGGCGCGCGCTCCTGCCCCTGCTGCTGCCACTGTACCTGCTGGGCGGACTGGCGGAATTGCATTTCCTCGGTCTCGCCCAGGCCGTCGACGCCTGGCCGATTCTCCGCGACACGCCTCTCCTCGCCGAGGCCGTTATGCTCACGCCCTTCGTCGCCGCCCTCGCGGTCGTCTGGCTGGCGGAGTATCCCGCCCATCGTCTCGCGAGGCAGCAACTGGCCGAGCGATTCGCCGACGAAGGCTGGCAGCCGCCCGTCTGGTCACGGCGGCAGTTTTTGCTCTTCAACTTCCGCCACCAGTTCCTCTTCCTCGCCGCCCCCATCGCCCTGATTCTCCTGGCGCACCACCTCATCCTGGCGCGAAACCTGCCCGCCATCTTCGCCGCCGCCGACCGGCTCGCCGCACGCCTGAACACGCCGCCGCTGAGCGAAATCGGCCGGGAAAATCTCGCCGCCATATTGGCCGTCGCCATCGCCGCCGTCGTGTTCACGCTCGTGCCCGCCCTGCTGGTGCGGATCTGGAACACCTCGCCGCTGCCGCCGGGCGAACTCCGCGACACCCTGCTCGGCACACTTCGCGCCCTGCGACTGCGGTGCCGCCCGCCGAGAATCTGGCACAGCGGAGGCGTGGTCGCCAACGCCGGAGCCATGGGACTGATCGCGCCCCTGCGGTACGTGCTCCTGTCAGACTCGTTGCTGGCCCGCATGGACCGCCGGCAAATACAAGCCGTCTTCGCCCACGAAATCGGCCATATTCAGCAGCATCACATTTTTTACTCGGCACTGTTCACGCTGGCGGTGGCGGTGTGGGTGTCGCTGCTGGCGGAGTGGACAGCCAGCATCTGGCCTACCATCGACGATTTGGCGCTACAGGTCGCAGCCGTGGCTGTGATGGCGGTGGTATGGGGATTCGGCTTCGGCATCATCAGCCGGCGGTTCGAGCGGCAGAGCGACGTCATCGCCGCCTGGGCCTCGGGACACGACGGGGGTGGCGACGACGACGGCCAAACCGGCGACCCGCGACGCGTCACGCCCGAAGGCGCCGCCGTCTTCGCCTCCGCCCTGCGACGCGTCGCCCAACTCAACGGCATCTCCCCCACCGCGTCCAACTGGCGGCACGGCACCATCGAGTCGCGAACCACCTACGTCATGGCCCTGGCCGTCACCGGCGGCACACGCGAACCCATCGACCGCCAGGTCAAACGAATCAAACTCGCCGTCGCCGCCGCCTGCCTCGCCGCCGCAGCCGTCGGCGTCTGGACGTTTTTGCACACTACTTTAGACTGTTAGACTGTTAGACTGTTACGACTGTTAGGCGCCGGCATCGAAGCATCAGGCCTAATGATTCATAAGCCTCTCCCTAACAGTCTAATAGCCTAACAGTCTAACAGCCTTTTATATGACTACGCTTGACGACATCTTCGCCTCGCCTCGCACGCGTCGGCCTGTTGTGATGGGCATTCTCAACGTCACGCCGGACAGTTTCAGCGACGGCGGGCAGTTCGCCTCGCCGGCGGCCGCCCTCGAGTGGGCCAGGCAAATGATCGACGAGGGCGCCGACATGATCGACGTCGGCGCGGAGTCCACTCGCCCCGGCTCGCGGCGGATCGACGCCGACCAGCAGATCACCCGCCTGCGCGACGTGCTGCCAGGCCTGGCAACGACCGGCGCAATCATCAGCATCGACACGACGCTCGCCCGCGTGGCCGAGTTCGCGCTGGACCACGGCGCCGCCTTCATCAACGACATCTCCGCCGGCAGAGATGACCCCACCATGCTGCCGCTGGCCGCGGCGCGAAATGCCGGACTGGTGCTCATGCACATGCTCGGCGAGCCCGCGACGATGCAGCACCAGCCGCAATACGACAACGTCGTCGACGACGTGCGGGCATTCCTGATCGAACGCGTCGCCGCCGCCCGGCAGGCGGGTGTCCGCGCCGAGCGAATCATCATCGACCCCGGCCTGGGCTTCGGAAAAACGACTCAGCACAACCTCGCGCTGCTGGCCAACGTAGCGGAATTCACACCATTGGGCATGCCCGTGCTGATCGGCGCCAGCCGAAAACGGTTCCTCGGCGAACTCTCCGCCGCCGCCAACCCCGCCGACCGCGTCCACGCCACCGTCGCCGCCCACGTGGCCGCCTACCTCGCCGGCGCGACGATCTTCCGCGTCCACGACGTCACCGCCGCCAAAGCGTCCCTCAACGTCGCGGCGGCGATTCAAAAGAAGGCTGCAAGCTATAGGCTGTAGCTGTAGGCGCCGGCATGTGGCTTGGGGCGGCGAAAACAGTGGAGCGGACCTCCCCGGCCTCGCGCGGGAGTGCCGGTCCACAGCCCCAACGGGGCGTCTGATGTAGCCCAGGGTGAGCGGTACGCCGCGAACCCTGGGTTGCGGCTTTCTTTTCTTCCCCTCATCGTGCCTGACGCCACTGGCCGAAGTCACACCGTCGTGCGAGGTCGGCTTCGAACGACGCGAACAAGGGAATGTGCGAGTTGTTCGACACCGTATTCACGCGATGGTGCGCCCTCGGCCAGTGGCGTCAGGCACGATGGAGAAATTCAAAAGCACGCGGTCCCAGGGTTCGCCGAGTACAGCTCACCCTGGGCTACCCAAAACGCCCCGTTGGGGCTGTGTGCCGGCACTCCCGCGCGAGGCCGGGGAGGCCCGATCTGCTCGTTTTCATGGAACACGACTGCCGTGTCGCCAAATCCTCCATAAGCCCGCGCCCACAGCCTACAGCCCACGGCCCACAGCCTTCTTCCGAAACACTACCACCCATGCCAGGCCAATGCCCAGTTCGTACAGGCCCCACATCGGCAGCACCATAAGGATCATGCTCAGGGCGTCGGGCGGGGCGAGAAATGCGGCCGCCGCCGTCATCGCGACGATGACGTGTCGGCGATATTTACTGAGCGTCCGCCGCTCGACCAATCCGACCTTCGCCAGCACCACCACCACCAGCGGCACTTCGAAGACCAGCCCGAACACCAGCAGCAGATTCGTCATGAACGAAATATACGCTTCCAGCGTCACGATCGGCACGACGCCCAGCGTGTCCGCGAAGCCGAGAAAAAACCGAATGGCCGGCGCGGACAGCCACACGCCAAACGCGGCCCCGAGCAGAAACAGCAGCACCGAAAACGGCACCGCCCACAGCACGTACCGCCGCTCGTGACGATACAGCCCGGCGGCGACGAACATCCAGAGCTGGTAAAAAATCCACGGCGCGGCCAGCACCAGCCCCGCGTATAGCCCCACGCGAAGGTACGTCATGAACGCGTCGGTCAGCCCGATCATCGTCAGTTGCGGCGTCTGCCCCGATTGTTCCATCGCCTGAAGGAACGGTCTTTCGCACAGCCGGATGAGCGGCTGGGCGAAAGACATCGCCACGCCCGTCGCCAGCGCCAACCCGATCAGCGCATAGATGACGCGCCGCCGCAGTTCGGCCAAGTGCTCGCCAAGCGACATTTTCGCCGCGGCCTGCTCGTCGTCGATCGACACGACGACCGGCGCACGTTCGACCGGCGTCGGCTGATCGTCGCGCGGCGGCGCTATGTGGGGGTCGGGTAACATTGGTTTCAGTATATCGACGCGCGTCACTCCTCCGCCGCGATGCCGCTATTTCGCAGCCGCGGCAGGGGGCGGTTGAACGGTTTTTTCGCGTGCAGGACGTCGCGGACGAAATCGCGGAATCGCACGGCTGGGCCTGTCCAGTCGGTGCATTTGTCCATTTCGTTCAGCGCGCGAGGCGTGGGAAGTCGGCGGCGGAAGAGCAGGTCGAAGGCCTCCTTGACTTGCCGACGTTGTTCGGCGGGGACGCCCGCGCGGCGCAGGCCGACAACGTTCAGCCCCACCACGACGTTGGTCTCCGCGCACGTCACGAACGGCGGCATGTGCGTGCTGATGCCCGAATGGCCTCGGGTCATCACCATCTCGCCCACCCAACAGAATTGATGCACGCCCGTATTCTGCGACAGCACCGCGCCGCGGCGAACAGTCGCATGGCCCGCCAGCGCGACGTGATTGACCAGAATCACGTGGTCTTCCACGAGGCTATCGTGCCCCACATGGGCGCCGGTCATCCAGTACGTGTTGGAACCGACCACCGTTGCGCCGCCGGGCGTGGTGGCCCGGCTGATCGTGCAGCCTTCGCGGAACACGTTGTTGTTGCCGACGCGGACGTGGGTGGCGGTGCGCGGGTCGAATTTCAGATCCTGCGGCAGCCCGCCGATCACCGTGAAACTATCCACGAGGTTGTTCGCGCCCATCGTTGTATATTGTCGCACAATCGCATTGGGGCGGAGCACGCAGCCGGGGCCCAACGTCACGTCGCTTTCCACCACGCACCACGGGCCAATCTCCACGTCGTCGGCCAGCACGGCGGTTCTGTCCACCACGGCGGTCGGATGAATGGTCGGCATTATTCCTCCACGTCGCGTTTGGCGTTCATGGCCAGATTGGCCAGTCGGTCGGCGTCCTTGTTCAACTCGCGGCGGACGTGCGTGTACGTCACGCGAGGCAGTTGGGACGCCAGCGTGCTGGCCTGGTCGAAGAGCGGCTTGAGGCCCTCGTTCTTCACGCGGTATTGCCCGTTCATCTGCCGCACGAGCAGCTCGCTGTCGGAGATGATCGTCACGTCGCTGCCGCCCAGCATCCGGGCGGTTTCCAGGGCCGTCAGCAGGCCGGTGTATTCCGCGACGTTGTTCGTGGCGTGTTTCAAATACACGCCCCGCGACGCCAACACGTTCCCCTCGCCGTCCCGCGCCACCACGCCCGCCCCGGCAGGCCCCGGATTGCCACGCGAACCGCCGTCGATGTTGATTGTGAGTTTCATGATTGTTTTGAGAAGAGTGACAAGCGACCAGTGACAAGAGTTGGGAACATCTTGTCTTTCAAAACACTCGCTTCCCGCGAGAACGAGATCTAAAGCAAACGCTGCCTACTCTTGTCGCTTGTCGCTGGTTACTTGTCGCTGGTTTCCGTCTTGATTTCCATGTACAGAATCCGCCCGCAGTTGTTGCAGGTGCGGAGTTCGTCGCGGGTGCGGAGGGCGTTGGCGTGTTCGGCGTTGAGGCTCATGTAGCAGCCGCCGCAGGTGTACTCGAAGGGAGGCCGGCGGCCTTGGACTTCGATGACGGCCATCGCTTCGCCGTCGTTGGCCTCCACGATGCGGTCGAACACCGCCAGCGGCTCGCGGGGCACGTTCGCCGCCGCGTCGGCCCGCTTGGCCGTCAGGTCGGCGAGCATGGCGTTGAGCTTGTCGATCTCCGCCTGGCTGGCCGTCTGCAAAACCGACAGACGCTGCGTCTCGGCGGCGATGGTTTCCTGGACCTTCCCCGCCTGCGCCTTGACGGCGTCGACGTCCGCCATCATCTTGAGCACCTCTTCCTCGATTTTGGCGTTGTCGGCCTTGAGGGTGTTGATCTGCGTGAGGATGGCGGCGTACTCTTTGTTGGTTTTGGTGGTGTTGAGGGAGGTCCGCAGTTTTTGCGACTGGGCTTCGCGTTCCTTGAGGTCCAGTTCGCGGCGGTCGGCGTCCTTGCGGCACGCGAGGGCTTTGTCGAGCAGGCCCTGATGGTCGGCGGTGAGTTGTTCGATCCGTTTCTCCTGCGCGTTCACCGCGCCACGCCGGGTCTTGAGCCGCCCGCGAACGTGCGTCAGCTGCCGCTCAATCGCCTGCAATTGCAACAATGCCGTCAGCATCGGTCCCATTGGAGTCGCCCTCTTCACTTGGTAATGGAGCATGAAAAACAAGAAGACCATTATCCGCTTTGCCCCGCACGGCTGCAAGCGGAAAGAACGGAAGATCGGGGGCCATCGCACCTAAATCCGTCCGTTTTTTCGCCAAGAGACTGTTAGGCTTTTAGGCTGTTAGACTGTTAGGCGCAGGCTTATGTAGGATTTGGCCAAATTTTTCATAAGCCTCTCCCTAAC
>WRDM01000008.1 GCA_009783465.1 Phycisphaerae bacterium
GCGGGGTAGTCGCGTTTGGCTTCGCCGAGCATCGTGTACCAACTCAGGTGCGGGCAGCGGAGGTTGATGCCCAGCGCCGCCTGCCAGTCGCCGGTGGCCTTGTGGCCCTCGAAGGAGAAGTCCCAGCCCGAGCAGCCGTCGGTTTCGGTGAGTCGCCATTTTCGGCCGAACTGGCGGGCCACCGACGTGACCTGCTTGGCGGTGAGATAATTTCGCCAGTGCTCCGTGAGCAGGTCCATGCCCGGCGCCTGCATGAATTCGTAGAACCGCATCGGCGAGCCGGAAAAGCCGGTCTGGTCGCCCAGGCTGTCCTCGGCCATGATGTGCCCGGTGAACGCGATGCCGTTTTTATCGCACCATTCGCCGATGGGCTTGGCGAACGACTCCACGAACAGATCGGCTACGCAGTTGTGGAAATCCACGCGGGCCTTGCTGAGGACCTGGCCGTCGACCTGGAAGAACAGCTCGACGAGGTGCTCGCGGATGTCGTACTTGTATTGACGCTGGAAGATGTCCGGCAGTTTGTCGGTCCAGGCCGCCTGCGTGTCGCCCGGCCAGGTGTGGCAGGGTTCGTCGGTGAAGATGCCCGGCACGAGTTTGCCGAAGTCCTCGCCGACTTCGCGGCGGTAGGCTTCGTGCGTGACCTTGATGAACTGCTTGACGCCCTGCGGGTTGAGGGTATCGAGATAGGTGTACCCGTTGAACCACGGGTTGAGTTCGGCCAGTTCGACGTGGAACGCCAGCAGCGTTTGTCCCGCGGCGAGGGTGGGTTTTGCGTTGCGTTTGACGGGCGCGACGTCGCGGGCGGTCAGGCCTTCGACGGTGGCGGTGAACGCGCCGACCGTGCGGTCGGTCCAGCGGAACGTCTTGGCGTCGCTGTGGCGGGTGATCTTCAGGAAGCGTTGGCGGAAGCGTTCGTCCTTGGTGACGATGCCTCCCGCGCCGCCGCTGGGCCAGCGGTCCTCGTCGTACAGCCAGGCTTCCATGTCCTGCTGTTTCGCCTCGTCGATGCAGGCGCGGATGCAGTCGAACCATTCCTTGCTGAGGTAGGCGGTGTCGAGGCCGACGCGGCTGTGCATGAAAAATCCGCCAAGCCCCATCTGCTTGAAGACGCGAATCTGCCGCCGCAGCTCTTCGGGGTCCATGATTCCGTTCCACGCCCAGAAGGGCTTGGCCCGCATCGCACAGCCGGGCGACTTGAATTCCGCCAGCCACTTGTCACATTGCCCACTCGTCGACTTCTTGCTCATCGAAGGTCCTTTCCTTATTGGTAGGTGAGTTGAGGACGTATTGTCGGCGAAGAGGCGGGGGAGGTCAAGTGGCGCCTCGGCCATCGCATCCAGGGCGAACGCATGTGTATTTTCCGGTTTGCTACGTGACCTTTGTGGTTGGCGTGACTGGCTGCAGGCCCTGCCATTTTGCGTTGTAGAACGTGGTAAAAGCGAAGAGATCGGCCCATGGCGACGTTCGAAACGCAAAATGGCAGGGCCTGCGGCCAGTCACGCCACTTGCGAAAGGTTACATGCATTTGCCCTGCTACAGCCCACAGCCTACAGCCGAAAAATGGGCACATTTACGATGCGATGGCCCTGATTGAAAGACCCAGGGCGAACGCATGTAACGTGACGCGGGCGTCTCGCCCGCGTGTGGCGAGGGCATCTTGCCCTCGCGGACTGTTCCACACGGGTGACGTCAGGCGAAAAACAAGACATGTCACCGCCGGACGCGGGCGGGACGCCCGCGAGACACGCGGGCAAGATGCCCGCGCCACGGTACATGCGTTTGCCCTGGAAAGACCCTGTCCACTTGCCAAACCGTAACCGTTGGCCTACCATCGCGGCATGACTTCCAGTGATGTGTCATGGCCGAGGTTTGAGGAAACGTCCGACGGGTTGCTCGTTCTCGCGCCGGCGAAGGTGAATTTGAATCTGCTCGTCGGGCCTCGTCGGGCGGACGGGTATCACGATCTCGACTCGCTGGTGGTGAAGATTTCGCTGTACGACGAACTGCTGCTCTCGCGGCCGAATAACGTGACGCGGGCGTCTCGCCCGCGTGTCTGTGGGGGCGTCTCGCCCCCACGGAAACCGGAAGACGCGGGCAAGATGCCCGCGGGACGCGAGGGCGAAACGCCCTCGCCACGTTGCGACGCGATCGTGCTCTCCTGCGAGGGGGCTGACTGCGGCGAGGCGGAGGATAATCTCGTCTATCGGGCCGGGCGGCTGTTGCAGGCGCACGCGCGCGAGCACGGCTGGGCGACGGGCGACGACGATCTGGGCGCGCGGATTCATCTCACCAAGCGCACGCCGCCGGGCAAAGGGCTTGGCGGCGGATCGTCCGACGCCGCCGCCGCGCTGCTGGGCCTGTGTCGGCTGTGGGGACTCGATCGCGCCGCCGACGCGGAGTCGCACGCGGCCACGCTGTCGTCGCTGGCGGCGAGGCTTGGCAGCGACGTGCCGCTGTTTCTCACGCCCGGCGCCTGCCGAATGACCGGACGCGGTGACATCCTTCAACCACTCGACGTCGCACCGATGGCCATAGTGCTGTTCCTGTCCGACCTGTTCTGCGCCACGCCGGCGGTGTATCGGAGTTTCGATGAAT
The DNA here is from genome assembly GCA_009783465.1 of Phycisphaerae bacterium. Lineage (GTDB taxonomy): Bacteria > Planctomycetota > Phycisphaerae > SM23-33 > SM23-33 > WRDM01. The sequence continues at coordinate 2,599 of WRDM01000008.1, forward strand.
TTTACGACGAACACTCCGCTCTCGCAGGCCAGCCGCTCGCCGCGCGGCAGCTCGACGCCGCATGCCTTCGCCAGCCGCCATCGCGATGGCGGCACCTGCTCGTCAACGACCTCCTGCCGCCGGCTCTGCGAATCTGCCCCGCTCTGGGCGACCTGCACGCCCGCCTTCAGGCCCACACCGACATCCCCATCCTCATGACCGGCAGCGGCAGCGCCCTCTTCGCCCTCTGCGACGACGACCACGAAGCGGCCGGCTTGGTCGGCACGCTGCCGGCGGATCTGCGTGGTCAGCAGGGGCTTTCCGTTCTTGTGGCACGAACGAACGATTCGTTCGAGGGAGTTATTTAGCCAGTAGCCAATCGCCAGTAGCCAACAGGTATGGGACGACAAGGGCGAAAGGCAATGAAAGCGGAAACAGGTAAACGCGTAGCGACGAATCGGGATCGTGTGATTTGCGACAGACCTCGCCGTACCTGGTGGCTATTGGCTACTGGCTGTTGGCTTTTTCCCCACAGACTTTATAGAGTACTCACTATGACAACCCACGAACCCCATTCGCATCGACACAGGATTCGGCGGCATTATGAGCCGCGGATCGAGGCGGGGCGGGCGAATTATGACATTCTCGACTGGGCCAGTCCGCAGTCGCAGCGGGCGCGGTTTGAGGTGTTGGCGCGGCACGTCGACCTGGCCGGACGGAGCCTGCTGGACATCGGCTGCGGACTTGGCGATCTGCTGGGCTTTTTGCGCGACCGCCGTATCGACATGCGGTATACGGGTGTGGATATTCTCGACAAAATGGTCGCCGCCGCCCGCGACCGCCATCCTGACGGCTTGTTTATCCACGCCGACATTTTTAGCCAGGACGATCAACCCCACCAGCCTCATCAACCGATTTTCGAAGCCAACTCGTTCGACGTAACGTTCTGTAGCGGCGCGTTCAATCTCAACCTGGACAACAACGCGCAGTTTCTCCCGCACGCGGTGGCCGAGATGGTCCGCCTCGCCCGCCACGCCGCCGTGTTCAATCTCCTCCATCACCGCGCCCGGCAGGGGGATGAAACCTATTTCTATTACGAGCCGGAAAACATCCCGTCGCTCGTGGCGGGCCTGGACGTGACGGTGCAAATTTTCGACGATTATCTGCACAACGATTTCACGGTGATTTGCCGGAAAAAATAACCATGCTGGGATTCCTCACATTCCTGGTGCCTGCGGTTCTGGGGGCTGCTGCGGCGGTGGCGGCGCCGGTGGTGATTCATTTGTTGTTGCGGTCCAAGCCGCGGCAGGTGGTGTTTCCGGCGATGCGGTTTGTCCGCAAGACACAGTTGGCGAGTGTGTCCTCGCAGCGGCTGCGGCAGTTGATTCTGCTGGCGATGCGGATGTTGGTGATCGCGTTGGTGGTGGGGTTGGTCGCGCGGGCACAGTTGCCGGCGTTCAGCCAGGCGCCGGCGGAGGAACTGCCGTGCGACATGATCGTGATTGTCGACAACAGCGGCTCGATGAATTACCTTCAGGGCGGCGTCAGTCGGCTGGGCAAGGGCAAGCAGTTGGCCCGCGAGCGGATCGGTCGTCTGCCGGCGGGGTCGCGGGCGGCGGTCATGTGGGTGTCCGACCCGGCGGCGGGCGGGACGTTTCTGGACACGTCGACGGCCGTCGGCGAGGTCGATCGCATCGAGCCCACATGGGGCGGTCAGGCGTTGGGCGATTGTCTCCGCCGGGCTGTTGAGTTGGCGGCGAAGGCAGACAGCGGCCGACGCAAGGAGATCGTGCTCGTCACCGACATGACCGGTCCGGCGTGGCGGGACGTGACGGCGGTCGGCGAAATCGACGCGTGGTTTGTCGTGCTCGATCCCACGCAGGGGCGGACGAATAATTTGTCGTTGAGCGAGCCGAAACTCAAGGCCAGTGCCGTGCCGGCGGGATCGTCGACGGAGTTGGCGGTCACGCTGGCCAGCGTGGGGATCGACGGCGAATGCATGGTTCGCCTTGACGTATCAGGCGAGGCGGTCGGTCAATGGGCCCGCGCGGTGCAGGACGGCGTGTCGTCGCGACTGTCGATGGAGGTTCGTCCGGCGCGGGAGGGCGTGGCGCAGGGTCAGGTTTCGCTGTCGCAGCCGGACAATCTGGAGCTGGACGACGTGCGGTATTTCACGGTGCGGGTTGGTGCGGCGGCGCGGGTGCTGGTGGTTCGCGACGGCGTGAACGTCGGGCGCGGCGATGCGACGAGCCGGCTGATGACGGCGGCGATCATGCCGGCCGGCTCGGGCGTGCGTGGCGAGGGCATCACCAGCGGGCCGTTGGGGCGGACGGATTTGTCGTCGTTCGACGGTGTGGTGCTGGCGAACGTGGCCGGGCTGACGCTCGAGCAGTGGGACGCGCTGGACGCGTACGTTCGCGGCGGGGGGCAGTTGTGGGTGGTGCCGGGCGACCTGGTGTCGGCGGCGGCGTACAACATTCGGCCAGCGCAGCGGCTGTTGCCGGCGACGCTGGGGGAGGTGCAGTCGCCGTCGGGCGGCGTTCGGCTGCGGGCGGCGGAACTGGATCATCCGCTGGTGTCGCCGTTTGCTGGCGGGGAGAATCCGCCGCTGTCGGACGTGGTGGCGGCGCGTCGGTGGGCGATCGAGTCGCGTGCGGAGGACGCGGAGGTGGCGTTGGCGTACGCTGACGGCGTGCCGGCGATTCTGCGTCGGCCTGTCGGGCTTGGCGCGTGCGTGCTGTGGAATCTTTCGCCGGCGGGCGAATTTTCCAACCTCGCGCCGCTCCAGCAGTTTCCGATTCTCGTGCAGCAGACGGTTCGGCTGATGGGGGCCGACCAGGACGCGCGGACGTTGTACAGGCTGGGCGAAACGGTGTACGTGCCGCTGCCGCGCCAGATGGCTTCGCCGGCGGTCGGCGTCCGCGGGCCCGGCCAGGCGGTAGAGACGGCGGAGGCGTTGCGTGGCGACGCGCGCGAATTGGCCATGACGGCCGACCGGGTGGGGCACTACGTCGTTTCGTTCACGCAGGACGGGCGGCGGCGGGAGTTCGGCTTCAGCGTGAACGCGCCGGAGGCAGAGAGTGACCTGGCCGTTGTGGCGGCGGAGCAGGTTCAAGACAAATTTCCCGCCGGCCGATTCCGCGTCCTCACGCCCGACCAGGCCAACGACGCCGACGACCGAACCGTGAAAAAAAACCTGGATTTAACCGCTCCGCTGCTGTTGGCCTTATTCGCCCTGCTGACCGGCGAGGCGTTTTTCGCCAACCGATTCTACAAACGCGCGTAATTCTTGTGGGGTCATATCGGGGGAGTAGTGGATGATCGCGCCGCGTTTGGCGGGGGAAGAGAAGAGGTAGTGGGCGATCAAGCCCAGGCGGTAGACGTCGGCGGTAGAGGTGGGCGAGGGCTGGGCGGCGGTGTCGCAAGCGGCGGCCATGGCGGCGAGTGTGGCGGCGAGTTGTTCGTCGGTGGGGGTTTGGCTGAGGGGGGCGATTTTCGTCACGGCGGGGCCGACGGCGAGGAAGACGTCCCGCCATTTTTTTGACGCCGCCGGTTGCACGAGAATGAACCGCCACTGCTCCATCGGCCTGACGTGGGCGTAGTCTTCGTGGTCCAGCGTGCGAGTGCGGTCGAGTCGTTTTTTCAGGCCTGCCGCCCGCTCGAATTCCGTCGCGTCGGCGGCCTGCCGCATGCGTTCCCGCAGCCGCGAGAGGAATGGTTCGCGTTGCCCGCTTGCGAAGGCGGCCGCCTCGGCGACCTGCTGGCGATATGGCTCCAGCGAGATCGCGCCGTGGCAAGGCCCGGTGCATCGGCCCATTTGCCAGTACGTGCACGCGGGCCCGTGGGGCGACTGCCGCAGGCACGCGACGTCGCGGCAAAGGTCGAACAGATCCTCAATGGTTTCGATGAATCCCCGGGCGGCCTGTCCGCTGGGAAAAGGCCCGACGGTCAGCCCGGCCTGCCCCGGCTGGCGGGTCCGCGAAAAATGCGGGAACTCCTCCGACGGGTCCACGTGCACCAGCCAGGCACGCCGCCAGGAGAGCAGCTCCGCGAACGAGGCCGGGAACAGCGATCGGGCCAATTCCAGAAACGTCGCGTCGGCTTCCCAGTGGCTCGGCGTGAGCGTGTAGAGAATTTTCCGCGTGATCTGGCGAAGATCGGCGGATTTGCGCCGCGTGTCGTCGGCAGGCTCGGCCAGGCGATGGCGAAGCCGGGCGCGAAGATCCGCCGCCGTCAACAGCAGAATGGGCGCGTCGCGTTCATCGGCCAACAACAGCACACCGCGCTTGGCGGGAATGTCCGCCAACGCCTCCTCACTCAACGGCGGCTCCACGGCGATTGCATGGGAAAACAACGTGTTCATGGGTTTCGTTGCTCGATGGTGAAAACGTGCCGCGCGTTCGAGGGAACCTAGCCAGTAGCCAATAGCCAGTAGCCAATAGGTATGGGTAAATCTGTGGCGGATCACACGATCCTGATTTTGACCACGCTCGTATCCATTCCCACGATCACTGCCAATTTCGCCGTTGTCTTTCCTTACCTACTGGCTACTGGCTTGGTTCCCTCGAACGCGCGGTTCATTTTTACCCGCGTGCCGCGAACAGCCTACAGCCACATGCCCGTGATGAGGCCTTCGAAGACGAATTGGTCTTTGACGAAGCCCTGCACGGCGCCGATGGCGCGGCGGGGGCGGCTTTCGACCATTTTGGCCACCATGATCAGGCGGTCGCCGGGCACGACCTGGCCTCGGAATTTCACGTCCGTCACGCCGCCGAACCCCAGGAATCCTTTGCCGGGATTGCGGGACATCTCGAGGTAGCTGACCAGTTGGGCGGCGGTCTCGATCATCAGCACGCCGGGGAACAGCGGCCGGCCTGGGATGTGCCCGCGAACCCAGAACTCGTCGCTTCGGCAGTCGCGGAAACCGGCCAGCGCGCAGGTGGTTTCGTCGACGAAAAAAATCCCATCCAGCAGTTGAAACTCATACGCGTGCGGGTTGACCTTGTAAATGCCGGCCTTGTCGACGGCAATTTTCGATGGGTCCAACGTCGCCAGATCAATGTACGGTTGCGGGGGCATAAGTTTTTCCTCATGAAGACAATGATTGAGCGTATCCGAATCCGCTGGCGGTTTCAACCGGATTGCTGCGCTCGTCCAGGGCGAACGCATATGCATTTCTCTTTCTCGCACGGGATCCGTGTGTCGGCGCGACTGGCCGCAGGCCCTGCCGTTTTACGCTGTAGATCGGTGTGTACGACGAAGCGTTCTGTCGCGCATCATGTTTTACAACGCAAAATGGCAGGGCCTGCGGCCAGTCGCGCCGACCGTGAAGGTCGCGCGAAAAGTCGGAAAGTGCCCGTGCGGTTTCCCACCGCCCTCGTCGGTTCCTGTCGTTCACTTTAGAAAAAAGGCGAAAAAAATTCCCGCGCCATTTGCCTGCCCGCCCATTGCATCGTACGTTCCCGTTTGAAAAGGAAATATCTGGCAGCGTGGCCCCTTGTGTTTGCAGGGTCGTGTGTCGTGTTCGCTGTCGGATGATGCCTGGTCGAACGCAACCCTGCGGTAATCCATTGTGGTTACGGGGTAACTCTCTAGGAAGAGGAGGAATGAACATGAAAAGTCTGGCTCGAAGTCTCATTGTGGTGTTGGCCGTCATGGCTGTTCCAGCCTATGGGGCCGTTCTATCTATTAACAGCAGTTTTGCCACCGGCCTGGACGGTTGGACCGGGATCAACAACAGCAAACTGGACTGGATAAGTTCAGGAGGTCCTGACGGCGGCGGGTATCTCCAGTGGACCGATCTGGGCGACGGGTGGGGAACCATTGTCGCCCCCAGCAAGTTCGTGGGCGATTTGCGGGAATTTGACGAAGGCGTGTTGGCGTTCGACTACAAAGTGTTCACCTATGGCGACGGGCTCATGCAGTACAACCCCATTATCGTGAAACTCGTCACGGGGGCCCGCACCTATGAGTACACGGTGGCCACGGCCGCGGAGGTGGGGGCGCTGGGGACCACGGACTGGCATCACTTCGAGGTGTCGATGACGGCGGCGGCCTGGGGCGTCACGGAATTTGAGTGGGAATTGATTCTTCGCAACGTGAAGGGGATTCAGATCGCCGTCGAACCCGCCTTCAACTCGAAGAAACCCTACGATGTCATCGGCGTCGGCGGCATCATATTGCAGTCGAAGGACGATGTGGGCGACGTTCCCGAACCTGCCACGCTGACGTTGATGGGCATGGGCGCGCTGGCCTTGCTACGCCGCCGCTGCCGCAAATGACAGGGTACGCGGAACCGGAGTAAGCACACGAAGCAACCCTCGGCCTGGCAAACAGACCGAGGGTTTTTCGCGGGACAAACGTACGTATAGCCCTTTTTCGCATACAACGGTCATGCAAAAAATCGAGGAATGTGCATGCGATCGTCCTGAGGTTTTTCGTGCGTTCACTCCGTCGGAAACGCGAACTCCCGCACGCGGCGGACGACGATGGACATCATGCGTTCGAGTGTGGGCAGGTCGATCGCCGGCGGGGGCATGAGCACGATCACATCGTCCAGCGGGCGGATGATCAGGCCGTCCGGGCGCGCGGTGCGACACACCGCCGAACCGATCCGCCGCGTCCAGTCGTACTGCTCCCAGGGCCGCCGATCCGCGCCGCGCCGCCCGCGGGATTTCACCAACTCGATGCCCGCCATCAGGCCGCACTGGCGAATGTCGCCCACGTGCGGATGATCCGCCAAGGCCGACAAATGCCGCCGCATCAACTCCACCTTCGCCGGCAGCGACGCCAGCAGCCCGCTCGTGAAAATCAACTCCAGACTTGCCACCGCCGCCGCACAACCCAGTGCGTTGCCGGTGAACGTATGGCCGTGATAAAACGTTCGCGCCTGTCCCGCTTCGCCGAGGAACGCGTCGAAAATTTCCTGCGTTGCCAGCGTCGCAGACACCGGCAGATACCCGCCCGTCAGGCCTTTGCCGAGGCACAGCAGGTCCGGCCCGATTTGCTCATGTTCGCACGCGTACAGCGTGCCCGTACGGCAGAATCCTGTGGCCACTTCGTCGGCGATGAGCAACACGTCGTGTTCGCGCGTCAGTTGACGCAGCGCCCGCATGAATCCCGGCGGTTGCGTGAGCATGCCGCCGGCGCCCTGGATCATCGGTTCGACGAACACGGCGCAGTACTCGCCCGGCGAAGTTTCGAAGGCATGGCGAGTCTGCGCGAGCGGCCCTGCTTCGTTCTCCGAGCTACGCAGGGTTACATCATTTTTTCCGTAGTGTTCGTTGGGGCAATCGACGAACGTCGTTTCGAACAGCAGCGGGCGGAACACGCGGTGGAACAGGTCGATGCCGCCCAGGCTGACCGCGCCGACGGTGTCGCCGTGATAGCCTTCACGGAAGGCGATGAATTTCCGCCTTGCCGCCTGCCCGCGGTTTTGCCAATACTGGAACGCCATTTTGCAGGCGATTTCGGTGGCCGTCGCGCCGCTGTCGCTGAAGAATACTTTGCGGAGCCCGCTCATGCACTCCGGCAGCGTGGTGATAAGTTTTTCCGCCAGCCGAATGCTTGGTGGCGAGGCGAATCCCAGCAGCGTCGAGTGCGCGATGCGATCGAGCTGCTGGCGGATGGCGTCGTCGATTGCCGTCACGCGATGGCCGTGCAGATTGCACCACAGGCTGCCGAAGCCGTCGATGTAGCGTCGGCCCTGCACGTCGATCAATTCGAACCCCTCGCCCGCGACGAGGAGCGCGTCGGACAGATCCGCCGCGTCGAGCCATGGCTGCATCGGCGTGAAGGGGTGCCAGACGTACCGCTTGTCGGCGTCGATGAGTTCGTTCGCATGTTCGGTTGGGATGGACGGTTTTTCGTTCATTTTCGTTGGTTTTTGTTATTTTTCGGGGCTGGCTTGGGTGAACAGTCGCGTTTGTCCGGCGTGGAGGGGCAGGGAGATCGCCCGGCCTGGATGCACGACGGATTCGTCGGCTCGGAATTCGGCCATGGTCTGGTAGGCGGGCACGAGCGGGCGGTCGGTGGCCCAGTGCGTGCTTCGCAGGGCGGAGATGGCGGTGAGTTCGCCAGCTCCCGCGCCGCGGACGGCGGGCAGGCGTTGTTCACGAACGTCCGGCTGTGAGTGCAGATACGTGGCGGCGAAGATCGTCAGCCCCGCTGCCACGGCGACGGCGGCGGCCACACGCCACGCCGGCGCGCGGATCAGCAATGTGGCGGCCAACGCCAGCAGACCCAGCGACAATAGCGTGATCGCGTTGCGTTTCACGTCGGCAGGCCAGTGGGCTCGTTCGTAATCGGCTTGGATAAACTCGCGGCGGACGTGCTCGACTGGCCATTCGATGGTTGTCTCCGTTACGGCGAGGGGGGCGGCGTGAGGCGACTCCTCGGGCAGCAGACTCACCGCGTACGGCTGTGTGTGCGAAAACGGAGGCAGCGGCAGATTCACGGTTTGCCGCGTACTCGCCGGCACGACGCACGGCCAATAAATGTTCGGCCCGCCTCCGGCGGGCGCCAACAACACCGCGCGAATCGTGTGCGCCGTCGTGTTGTGCACGGTGAGCGTGGCGGGGCGGAAAAACGTTTCCGTCGCCGCCGTCGAGTCCGCCGCCGGCGCGAGCGTAACGGTGACGGGATCGGCCGACGATTGCGCCGACGTGGATGCGGTGAGGGTCAACGCAATGCACAGGATGACAGTGTAGACAAACGATTCAACAATGGAAATGGTTGTCGGTATGTGTCGATCAAGCGGATTGTGTTTTCGTCTTGAAAACAACCGATTGGCCTCCCCGGCCTCGCGTTGGATGGCCGGCACACTGTTTCCAACATCCTACATCGCAAAACGGCAAGCCATATCCACATCGAACGTCCGTGCCGCGTTTACACGTTCAATTCGCTTTGTTGTCCCAGTTTTCCGGCGTATTTTTCCAGGATCGGCGCGATTTCGCCGGTGAGGAATTCGTCTACCTGCTCGGGTGATCGGCCGATGTAGGCGCGGGGTTCCAGCACGGCGTTGAAATCGACGCGGTCGAATGCGTCGTCGTTTTGCAGGCGGTCCAGCAGGTCGTTGGGGTGGCCCCAGTTGACCTGTTCGGCCGAGGCGAGGCTGTGCACGCGGATGCGTTCGTGCAGTTTCTGCCGGTCGCCGCCGGCCCGGACGGCCGCCATCAGGATGTTTTCCGTGGCCATGTACGGCAGCTCCGCGACGAAGTTCTGCGCGATGATATTCGGGTGCACCACGAGTCCCTGCGCCACGTTGAGCACGATGCGCAGGCAGGCGTCGGCGGTGAGGAAGGCCTCGGGAATCGCCAGCCGCTTGTTCGCCGAATCGTCGAGTGTGCGTTCGAACCACTGCTCGGCGGCCGTCTGGAGCGGCTGCGCGCTGATGCCGATCAGCCATCGCGCCAGCCCCGTCGCCCGCTCGCATCGCATGGGGTTGCGTTTGTACGCCATCGCGGACGAGCCGACCTGGCTGGAGCCGAACGGTTCCTCGATTTCCCGGCAGTGGGACAGCAGGCGGATGTCATTGCAGAATTTGTGGACGCTGGCGCCGATGCCGCCCAGGGCGGCCGCGATGGCGGCGTCGATTTTCCGGCTGTAGGTTTGGCCCGTCACGGGGCAGACGCGCGCGAAACCGAATCGCTGCGCCACCGTGCGATCGAGCCGCTTGACCTTCTCGTGGTCGCCGTCGAACAGGGCGAGGAAACTCGCCTGCGTGCCCGTGGTGCCCTTGACGCCGCGGAATTCGAGCGTCTCGAGGCGGTGTTCGAGTTCGCGCAGGTCCATGAGGAAATCCTGACACCAGAGGGTCGCGCGTTTACCGACGGTCGTGAGCTGGGCGGGCTGAAAGTGCGTGAAGGCCAGGCAGACCGTGTCGCGCTGCTTCCGCGCGAAGTCCGCCAGCGTGGCCGCGATGTTCGCGAGTTGGCCGATCAGGAGGCGCATGCCTTCGCGCATCACGATGAGATCGGTGTTGTCGTTGACGTACTGGCTGGTGGCGCCGAGATGGATGATCGGTCTGGCGGCGGGGGCGGCGTCGCCGAACGTGTGAATATGCGCCATCACGTCGTGGCGGAGCCTGCGTTCGTGATGGCTGGCCGCGGCGAAGTTGATGTTGTCGAGATTCGCCTCCATCTGCGCGATCTGTTCGTCGGTGATGTCCAGGCCCAGTTCCTTCTGGCACCGGGCCAACTCCAGCCACAGCCGCCGCCACGTGGAGAATTTTTTCTGGTCGCCGAAGAGCGTCCGCATCTCCTTGCCGGCGTAGCGAGTTTCGAGCGGGCTGGTGTACGTGTTGCGATCTGGCATGGTGTTGTCCTGATTGTCCTGGGTTTCGGTTGACGTTTGCGCGCACGAACGATCGCGCCGCCGCCGTTGCGGTTTGCGTAAGTATTCCCTGATTCGGCGGCTACGTCAACCCTCACCAAAACTCTGCGCGCGCGGATTCGTCCGCGGCTTGTGGCGTGAAAAATTTTTCAAAGATTTTTACCGCCTGTAATCGCCGCGAGTTATGTGTTCGAACAGGCCGATGCCGGCCATGCCTGTGCGCAGTCTCCCCACCGCGAAACCCCAGGGTGAGGAGACGACACATGACCTTCGAGATTGAAAGTTTCCAGGACGACACACTTGACGCGGAGTACATCGACCACCTGATCGACCGTGTGCTGCCCGAACAGATTCAGCAGACCGGGCGGCTGTGGGAGTACTTCCGCAACCCGATGGTGCCGCTTTCGGGGGCCGTTTCGATGGTGGCCAACGCGGCCACCAGGCCGTACATGCAGGCCCAGGAGCAGGGCTTGCCCGCCCGCATCACGGGCATCGCCGGCGCCAGCCGCGTGGGCGGCGACCGGAACCGCAAAGAAGTTGTCGTCGAGAACGACATCGCCTGGCGCGTCCACACGATGGTCGATTTTCTCTTCGGCCAGGAACCCACGATCCGCTCGACGGCCAGCGATCCCGAATTGGCCGGCGCGATCGAAGCCGTCATCGAGGCCATGCTCCAGGCCAACGGCGGCATGGGATTTTTGCAGGAAATGGCCCTGATGGGCAGCGTGTACGGCCACGTGGACGTGGCCGTCCGCGTGCCGGATGGATTGGTCCTACCCACCCCGGCCCAGGGATCGTGGGCGCCACGCACTTCTCCACGCCAAACGCGCCGAGTCAATCCCACCGCCGCCGACGAACCTTCCACCGTCGCGGCGGACGGGCCGGGCACTTCTACTACCTCCGACGCCGCGGGCGTCGATCGAGCGGATGCGGCAGGATCGGCCGGAGATCGGTCTAGCACGTTCGCACGGGCCGTCGAACTGGCCCGATTGATTACGCTGGAGGCCGTCGAGGCTCCGCGAATCCTGCCCATCCTCGATGAGGACGACTACCGCACCATTCGCTACTGGGTGCAGGCCTATCACAAACGCCCGGCGCGGATGAACGTCCGCCGCCGGGGCCTGCTGGGACTGCGACGCGAAGCCAGTCCCGCCGAGGTCGAAGTCGTCGAAATCATCTCGCCGCATTGGTGGCAGCGGTACGAGGACCGCGTGCTGCTGGCCCAGGGCCCCAATCGACTTGGCGTGCTGCCGGTGGTGCATGTGCAGAATCTTTCGGTGCCCAACAGCTACGAGGGGCTTTCGGACGTCGAGCCGCTGATTCCGCTCCAGGACGAGTTGAACACGCGGTTGTCGGACCGTGCCAACCGCGTGACGTTCCAGTCGTTCAAGATGTACCTGGGCAAAGGTATCGAGGATTTCCTGGAGCGGCCTGTCGGGCCGGGACAGATGTGGGCGACGCACAACTTGTCCGCCAGCGTCGAGGAGTTCGGCGACGATCACGGCAGTCCCAGCGAGGATGCGCACATCGCACAGGTTCGTTCGGCGATGGATAAGGTTTCGGGTGTGACGCCGGTTGCGGCGGGGCTGATCAACGGCAACGTGGGAAATCTCACGAGCGGCACGGCGTTGAAGATCGTGCTTGGCGGGCTGCTGACGCGGACGAACCGCAAGCGGCTGACGTACGGCGCGGGGTTGGCGGGCATGGTGGAGTTGGCGTTGCGGTATCTCGATTACGCCGGCGTGCTGCCGACGCGCAAGGAGGACCGCAACGTGGAGATTCACTGGCCCAATCCGCTGCCCAACGACGAAAGCGAAGCCCTCCGCAACGCACAGATCAAGGCCCAGCTCGGCCTGCCGCCCGACCGCGTCCTGGCCGAATTGGGCTATACGCGGGATAACCGGTAAGAGGCTGTAGGCTGAAGGCTGTAGGCGCAGCACAGGCTTATGCGAGTTTAGACCCAACGAGACATAAGCCTCTCCCTACAGCCTACAGCCCACAGCCTGAAACGGCTCACGTCGCGAAGAACCACACGAAGACGACACGCTATGGATGCACCCATCTATGAGGCATTCGGGATTCGGCAACGGCGGCGAGCGCCGCGCGAGGGGGATCGGCACGAACCTCCTGCCGACCCGAATGCCTGAACGGAACACAGGCCATGGGCCCGGCGCCCATGACACAACGAAAGGAACTCATCATGGCAGAACCCGTGGAAACTCAGCCGTCCTCTGACGCGTCCGACAAACTCGTCCCGGTGGGCGAGTCGATCAAGTATCGGCGTCGCGCGCAGCAGGCCGAGGGGCGGCTGACCCAGTTGGAGCAGCAGCTCACGCAATTGCAGGGGCAATTGCAGACCCGGTCCGATGAGTTGGCGACGGCCGAGGCGCAGCGCGACGAAGCCCGCCAGCACATGACGCAGATGAACAACCAGTTCTCCGTCGACCGCCTGCTGATCCAGGCCGGCGTCGTGGATATGGAGGCCGCGAGACTGCTGCTGCAAAATCGCGTGGACCTCGGCGAGGAACTGGAGTCCACCGACATCGAACAGGCGGTGCAGCAACTGTTGGTGGACAAGCCGTTCCTCCGCGTCGGCAGCGCGTTTCCCCCCAAGAGCGCCAGCGCCAGCCGGGGCGGCGCGTCGCTGACGGCCCGGATCGCCAACGCCGCCGACCGCGCCGTCGAAAGCGGCGATCGACGCGACGTGGCCGAGTACCTCCGCCTGCGACGTCAGGCGAATCGTTAGCCCGTCCCCGCGGCCGGCACAGTGCCGACCGCACAAACCCACTGAACATCAAGGAGAAACATTATGCCGTTTACTGGCAAGGCAACCTATTCCGCCGGCAGCACGCTGCCGGAAATCGCCGATGACGTGTCGGACATCGTCAGCATCGTCAGTCCGTACGAAACCCCGCTGCTGGATCACCTGGGCGACCCGGCCCGCGCGGCGTCGAGCACGTATCACGAGTGGCTTGAGGACAGCCTGATTCCCAACATGGACGTGATCAACGACACGGTCATGACGGACCCGGCCAACAAGACCACGATCACGATGACCAACGGTTCGCGGTTCCGCGTCGGCGACCAGATTCGTCCGCACGGCAGTCTCGAGATTCTGTACGTGACCAACGTGACGAACAATGTGATCACCGTCACGCGCGGCTACGGCGCAACGCCCAAGACCGCCATCGCCAACGGGCAGACACTGCACATCATCGGCAACGCCGCCCTGGAAGGCGACGACGCGCCGCTGACCCGATTCACCAGTCGCGTGCGAAAAGGCAACTGGACGCAGATTTTTGTCTCCACCGTCCGCGTCAGCGGCAGCGACCTGGCCGTCCGCAAACTGGCCGTCAGCGACGAATTGGATTACCAGAAGCAGGAACGTCTGCGCGAGATGCTCCGCGACCTGGAGAGCACCGTGCTTTGTGGCCGTTCGCCGCTGATGTCGCCCGAGGGCAGTTCCACCGTCCGCCGAACGATGATGGGCATCCTGCCGTCGATCACCACCAACGTGTTCAAGCCCAGCGTCGGCGGCTTCCCCAACGACACGGCCCTGACCGAGGCCCAACTGAATCTCGCGATGCGGCGGATCTGGGAAGGTTCCAGCGCCCGCGTGGACACGATCGTCGTTGGCGGCTTCCAGAAGCGGCGGATCAACGGCTTCATCGCGTCGGGGGCGAGGAATATCAACGGCCGCGAGACGACCTACCGTGATCTGGTGAGCGTGTACGAGAGCGATTTCGGCGTGTGCCGGATCATTCTCAGCCGCTCGCTGCCGGCTGACAGCGTGCTGCTGCTGGACTCCAGCCGCGTGAGCGTGATGCCGCTGAACGGACGACACTTCCACTACAAACCGCTGGCCACCACTGGCGATTACGAAGCCGGCGAAGTCATCGGCGAGTACACGGTCGAACTGCGTAACGAAATCGCCCACGGCATCATCACGGGCCTGGATGCGAGCTAACGGCAGCCAATAGCCAGTAGCCAATAGCCAATAGGTACGGAACGATATTGGCGAAAGGCAATGAATGTGGGAGTTGGCATAAATCTCAAACAGATCACGATCGTGTGATTTTCGACAGGTTTCACCATACCTATTGGCTACTGGCTGCTGGCTACTGGCTTTTTCAGGAGAATTCCCATGACCCCACAATGTACCGACCGTGATTTGCTGGCCTTGGAAACGATTCTGTTTCTCGGCGCCGGCGGGACGCAGCAGTTGACTGGCGGAGCGAACGGGCAGTTGAGCGGCACGACGTTCACCGCCGCCGGCGCCGATTTTCCGGAGGCCGGCATTCAGCCCGGCATGGTGCTGACCACGTACGACCCCGCCCGCGGGCCGGCGGAAGGGCGGGCCTGCGAAATCGTCGCCGTGCGGGCGGCGACGCAACTGGACGTCTCCGTCCTCCGCGCCGCCGCGGACGCCCCGTCCGTCGCGCCGTATCCAGGGGGAACCCACTTTCTCATCCGCACCTATCAGCCGCAAATCCAGGCCGTCCATGACGCACTGATGGAGCGGCTGATGCGGGCGCGTGCGGCCGACCGGGCCAATGTTGGTTCGTTTCTGCCTTCGCCGCAACTGCGGCAGGCCCTGGCGTGCGGGACGCTGGCGGCCGTGTTTGTCAGCCGGGCGCAGGATGGCACCGCCGCCGACGCCAACTGGCTCAAGGCCGAGCACTACCGCCGCGAGTTCGAGCGGCTCTCGTCCTCGCTGCAACTGACGCCCGAATCCTCCGACGGCCTGGGCGGTGGCGTAGTTGCGATGGGCAACGTGACATTGAGGAGGGTGTGATCATGACCGACAACCCTCTTCCGAACGGATTCAAACGCCTGGAGCACATGCTGTTCCTTCGCACGCCAGCCCTGTTTGTGACGGACTGGCTGCTGGCGGAGACGGACGGCGTCTGGGTGGATTATCAGCCGCGAAACGACATGCCCAGCGTCACCTACGGAAACTATTTCGGCGTGGCGTTTGGCTCGTCCTCCACGGTGTCGATGGGTGCCGCGTCCTATTCCGTCGGGAGAAACTGGCCCGTCACGACGCAGAACGGGCATAT
The DNA here is from genome assembly GCA_009783465.1 of Phycisphaerae bacterium. GTDB lineage: Bacteria > Planctomycetota > Phycisphaerae > SM23-33 > SM23-33 > WRDM01. The sequence continues at coordinate 17,970 of WRDM01000008.1, forward strand.
CTATTGGGGCGGGCGATACCGCAGCATCACGGGCATCGGCGACGTGGACAATCAGAGGCACACCCATTCGGTGAACTGGCTCAACGACCGGACGACGCGATGGGATGGGTCGATCCGCGATACGCTGCCCTCCACGTCGGGCAGTTTTTACACCGAGCCGCTCTGCATCGGCGGATCGAGCCAGATGGGCGCGCCTAACAGTTACTTCATGTTCGCCGGCGAGATCTACCGGCTGAAGGTCAGCCGCGACGACCAGGTCGTCCGCGACTACGTTCCCTCCCTCGACGCCTCCGGCGTGCTGGTGTGGTGCTGCCTGCTGACAGGCCACGTAGCCCGGCGACTGGAACACACGACATCGACTTGGCCGGAAGCGGGGCCCGTCGTGCCCGACGATCCCGTCGAGCCTCCGCCACCGTCACCGATTGCGCCGCACTCCACGGCCACAAAGATTCTGAATCATATCGTCGCGACGCTGCGGGACACGGGTGCGTTTGCCGAGGTGTCGCTGGCCGCCACCGACGCGGCGCGGATGACCTTACCACGGGCCGACGTGACGTTCGACGGCCTGGAACGGCTGGCCTTGGACGACGCGCCCGTTGCGGCCTGGCGACTGGCGGCCGTCGTGCGAATCCGCGTCCGCAACGAGCACAACGACGACGCGCTGCGGCGGGCGCTGGACCTGGCCGACAAGGCCGTTACGACCCTGCGGAACAGCCGGTTCCGTGGCGGACTTTGCCAGGACATCCCTCGCGGCCTGGCGACCGTGGTAACGGAAACCAAGCCGGCGTCGCCGCATCGGCCGGACGCGGAAGTCCGGCTGTTGGTCCACTGTCATTATCTGGAGGCATCGACATGATGCGATTTGCGACGATCGTTTCCGCCCGCTTCGGCGAGGTGGAGTTGCCGCTGCCGATGTCGGCGCGGATTGGCCGGCGAAGCCAGGTGCTGCCGGCCGCCGGAGATGCCGACCGGTTTGTCCGCAGCGTGCAACTGGCCCCGGCGATGCTGACGGGCGAAGTGACGCTTCGCGGTATCGCCGCCGCGGAGGAGCTGGCGCTCGGGCAGTCGGGCGAACTCTCGCTCACGCTGGGCGCGACGCAGGCGGGTCAGCCGCCACGAGTGGTCCGCCTGAGCGGGGCCGTCCTGCACGACATCGAACTGACGTACACGCAACAGGGCATGGCGCAGGCGACACTGAAATTCGCCGCCCAGGCCGACGACGACTGCGAACCCTTTGTCGCCAACGACGACGAATAGCAGACTGTAGGCTGTAGGCTGAAGGCTGTAGGCTGTAGGCGCGGGCTTATGAAACATTAGGCCTAATCCTTCATAAGCCTGCCCCCACAGCCCACAGCCCACAGCCTTACAACCACGAGGAACGTATGACGACGATTGATACCGACAACCTGTTTTCCTCCGGGCCTTGCCGTGTCAGGCCGACGTCGTGGCACCGCCAACTGGAACGCCGCGCCTTTGCCGGCCTGCACGGCGAACTGGTGCTGGACCTCGGCGCCCGAAGCCGCACGATCGTGCAGCAGGGCCGGCTACAGGCCGCCACCGCTGCCGGCCTGCACGCGATCATCGAGAGCATCGAAGCCTACGCCGACGGCGCCTTCCACACACTGGTCGACAACCACGGCCATCCGTATGAACGCGTGCTGCTGGAATCATTCGAGCCCACAACGCCCGTCGCCCACGGCAACGCATTCTGGTGCGAGTACACCCTCACCTGGCGGCAGATGCCATAACTCAGGCGTCTGACGTGGCGAGGGCGTTTCGCCCTCGCGTCTCGCGGGCATCTTGCCCGCACCGGATAACGAAGTCGATTCGACGTTTTCCACTGACTAGGCCAATGGAGCACACAACGCGGGCGAGACGCCCGCGTCACGTGACGGCCACAAGGAGTCACAGATGACAACAACCCTTTCCGAAGACGCCGACCGCGCGATGCCCGCCGTGACGCCGGCGGTGTTTGTGGACGGCCTGCTGCGCGAGGATCTGGTGTGCGTGCGGTGGCAGTGGCTTGGCGGGCCAGAGTTCGGGCGGGCCGTCGTGCAGGCCCGTGGCGGCGGCGACGGGCGGCTGCCGCGCGTCGAGGAGATCGACGTTCTGCCGCCCATCGGGGCCGACGTGTGCATCGCCGGCGAGCCGGGCGGGATGGCCGACACGGAGTTCATAGGCCGGGTCGCTGCACACGAACTCGTCGCCGGACCCGAGGGCGAACAACTTTCCGCCGTCGTCGAACACCAACTCAACGATGTATTGGCCGGCACGATCACGTCGTCGTTTCACGTGGGTGTCGGCCAGGGGCTGGTGGAACTGCCGGAGGCGGCGATTCGTTTTGGCCCGCCCGACGGCCTGTGTTCGACGCACACGGTCCTGCACAACGGGCGAATGACGCCCGCGTTCTCTGCCGCCGCCGATGCCACCGTCTGGACCGTCGCCGACGCGCTGGCGTATCTGCTCGCGACGGCCGTGCCCTCCACCGTCAACGCGCCGACGCATGCGCAGCTTCAACTGCTGACGAACTTTCTGCCGCTGGACGACCTGAGCATCACCGGCAAGAGCGTGGCGGCGGCGTTGCAGGCGGTGGCGGAGTTGGCCGGCCTGTCGCTACGGGCCGCCCGAGAGAATGTGGGGCTGGTGTTCTACCGCGCTGGATTCGACGGGCGGGATGCAAATGTCGCCCTTCAGCCGGCAATGGAACCGTTCTCCGCCGAGGCGACGAATCTGTGGCGCGGGCGGATCGCTTTTCGCCGCCGCCCCAGCCGCCGCGGCGTGTTGATGCTCGGCGAACGCAGACGCTACGAACTCTCCACCGGCATGCTGCCCGGCTGGAACCCGGCAAGACACACCACGCGATGGCGCGACTGCGTCCGCAGCCTGTCGCCCAACTGGGCAGCCTACGGCGACGTGTATCGCAAATGGGTGCTCAACGAACACGCGTGGTACGGCGGTTCGCCGTGGAATTTGCCGACGTGGACCGGCGCGCAGGTCAACGCGAACCATTTTCTGCTTTGCCAGCCGCGACAATTTCTGCCGTGTCTTTCCGCCAACCAGGCCAACAAAAGCATGGGCATCGTGGTGGAAGTCAGTTGGCCCAACAGCCCGTGGCGGCGTTGGCGCGGGCCGTTGTGGGTCAGCCGCGACGAGTGCTCGGTGTACCTGGGAGGCGACGCGTTGCCGGGAGAATTTTTCCAGGCCGCCGCTGCCGGCACGGCAGGCGTTCGCGTGACGGCGTGCGTCGACGCCGACGCGAGGCTGACGGCTTCGCTGCCCGGCGACGGCGGCGCGTGGATCGTCGTGCCGGCGCCGAAAGGCCAGGGACTGTGGCGGCAGATTCACAACAGCAGCGTTTTCCTTGGCGCCTCCGGCATGGGCCAACCGGGCGTCTGCGACGACAGCGAGGTCCTGTCCCGCCTGGCCACGCGACGCCAGGAACGCCCGCCCGATGCGGTCGATGCTGATTTCGAACTGGCGTGGGTGGATCTGGGCGTCGGCGTCGGCGACGTCGTGGACCGCGTGGCCGGCCGCGAGATCGACCTGACCGCGTGGGCCGACGCCACGCCCAGCGTGAAGGCCGTTACGCACGATTTTCTCAAACAGACCACGCGCCTGGAGGTGCACGGATGACCGCGCCGAAATTCCATGATTCGCTGTATCGGCTTGCCCAGATCGGCACGAGCCTGGGCGTGCAACTGGTTCGACTGACCGCATGCCACGGCGACAATCAGTACGCCGCCCTGCCGGTGGAGTTCGATTCCGCCGGCCTGACGCAGGTGGCGGAGAACGCGCCGCTGACCGTATTGAACCTGGCCGAGCCTGCCGACGCGGCGGGCACGCTGCCGGCCGACACGGAGGCCGTCGCCATCGACGTCGAGGGCAAGTGGGTGATTTTTGTCCGGCAGGCGCCGTCGTCGAATCCCTCGTCGACGCGGCTGGCCCGCGTCAGCGGCGTGCAGTCCGGCGTGGGGCGGTATTACATCCGCTGGCAGGAGTGCCTCGCGAACGGGCAGTTCCAGGACACCAGCGATCCAGACCCCGCCGTCGCGACGAACCTGGCCGAGCTGTCGTTCGGCTCGGTGGCGGCGGTGGATCTCAACACCATCGTGCCGATTCTGACCGTCGTCGACGTCACCGGCGTCGCACGGTACGTCTTCGACCATCCGGCGTACGCGAAGTATCTGGATTAATTGCAAAAGCCACTAGCCACCAGCCACCAGGGCTTGCGTGACGCGTAGGTGAAGGAAAACCATTTGCCAGAGGGAAACGTTTCGTTGACTCGTTAACTGGTTAACTCGTTAATTCGGCGCCAAGTCAACCAGTTAACGAGTTAACCAGTTAACGAAAATGTTCCCTCGAATCTGCGACATGATTTCACCGCCGAGCAGTCGAAAAACCTATGTGCTACGTAGCTGGTGGCTTTCTGAAGGGGACTTAACCATGACGACAATCTATACGCCGCAGTGGGCCAATGCCAACTCGGCGGGTCTGGTGGATTCGAGCCGGTATATCCGTCGTTGTGATCTGGACGAGCTGGCCGCGGCGATCAATCGGCGGCGGCTGCTGGTGATTCAGAATCCGTACGAGTACGGCCCGCTGCTGGATGCCCGTCCGTACGTCAGCCAGTATGCGATCGACGACAGCTCCGAGATGTCCGCGCAGGATCACTACGCGATGGCCATGCGGCATGCGGTGATTAACAGAATTCTCTACGCGCAGCCAGGCCGCGACACCCTGCATCAGCCGGCATCGCCGAAGTCGATCACGTGGCTGTGGCCTCTGGCGGACGCCGACGAAAACAAGGCCATCACGACCTGGCTGGCGTCGCCGTCGTCGACCGCGGTAGGCCTGTTCAACCGGCTCAACGGTTCGGCCACGTGGACTCAGCCCACGCTGCACGCCAACGGCGTGGATTACGCCAAGGCCGTCCACGTCAACGAGCTTCGTCAGGCCCTCGAATGGCTGCGGCGAGGACGATGGGAACTTCCGATCTATTGGAATCTGGGGATGCTCTCGGAGGTTCCCGACACGGGGTGGTTTGGCGACAGCATCGCCAACACCGGTTCGGGCGAGTTGCGAAGTCTCGGCCTGTTGCGGGCGGTTCTTCTGGCGTCGGAAATTGGCGGCGGGATGGCGCCAAACGTGTACGGGCTTCACGGCGTGCGGGTGCTGTCGGCGTCGATTTCCATCGCGGTGAACACCGCGTGCGTCGTGGAGCTTCGCCAGGTGTTGCGTCCAATTTCGCTGGTGCGGACCGCGGGCGACTTGCCGACGTGGAATCACTATCGCGGCACGAGCAAGCTGGCATGGGCGCAGCCGGGTGGCATGGGGGCGGGCGACAGCGTGGCGATCGGCGGCGGCGCGACATCGGCGTCCCCCGGCTCGCCAGCCGTCTTCAGCGGCGGCGATCTGCTGCCGGTGTTGCAGGCAATGTTCGATCAGGAGGCGGGCCAGTTCTTCCTGCTCCGCCGCGTCGACGTCGCCAACACGATGGTCGACATCACCGGCACGACGTTGACGGTGGATTTCGAACTCACCTCGCCGCCGGCGTGAAGATGCAGATGCCACAAGCCACCAGCCACAAGCCACCAGGGCTTGTGGGGCGCGACGGTAAATTTTTCCATCGCGGTGGCGAGAGAGGTCCCGATGCTTCGCGGATACGGCGGTCAAGGCGGATAACTTACGTTTCGAGTCAGCGAAGCATCGGGACCTCTCTCTCTCGGACAAACGGAACGATTTTCCATTCATGCACCGCAAACCCTTGTCGCTTGTGGCTTTGTACCTGCGTGACGAACCACCCGAGAGGAGGGCAGCATGATCAGCGTGATCACGGATTTGACGAGCATGGGGGCGGCGGGGGTGATGGGGGCGATGTGGCTGTGGGAGCGGCGTGCATCGGCCCAGCGGGAGCGGGAGTTGACCGAGTCGCACGGGCGGATCCTGCGGGACGAGCAGCGGTTGGACAAACTCACGCACGTCGTGGAGCAGGCGACGGCGGCCATCACCCGGTTTCAGCAGACGCAGCAGGAGATGAGCGAGTTGATCAAGCACGTTCTTAAGGAGATTCATCATGGCGGCACAACGGAAACTCGAAATCAGAAACCCGAAACTCGAAACAAACCCCAATGAACGGCGGAAGTTCGAAATCCAAAGCATGAAATCCGAAACAAATTTCAAACAACAAATTCGAAACTCGAAACGGCGCCGCCAAACATCATGCCTGCGCTCCAAGGCGTCATGCGTTACCGTTTGGAATTTGCTGTTTGGGTCATTGGGGTTTGTTTCGAATTTCGAATTTCGAATTTCGAATTTATCACGCCTGGCGATCGTGGCGTGTCTTATGACGTTGCTGGGCGGCTGTGCGGCGCCGACGGCCACGCTGGATTTGATTGCCGTCGCCCGCGCGGGATTGGCCGACGCGCGGGATGCGCAGCGGCAGTCGCACGAGACCTTGATACGGCAGTTCTCTCAGCAGCAGGCGGCGCTCGACGCGGCCTTCGACGCCGACGTCCGGCTGGCGGAGGCCGGGGCGATCCGCGACGCGCAGGGCAACCCCGTCGCGCTGGACGGGCGATGGGTGATCGCCGCCCGCAAAGGCTATGTGGCCGCCCGCGACGCCGTGGCACAACAGGCCGTTGCCGCGCAGGCCGCCCACGCCACGCGGCTGGACAACCTCGCCGCCGCCGACGACGCGCTCCACATGGCCTGCACGCTCATCATCGAACAACAGGGCCTGAACATCCGCATGCGGCAGTACCTCCAGAAAGCCACAAGCCACAAGCCACTAGCCACAAGGTAAGGATAGTCTCTGGCTAAAAGACAATGATCGCGGAAATGGCTGTACCTGTTCGATGAACCAGGATCGGCTGATGGGTAACAGGTTTTGCCATACCTGGTGGCTAGTGGCTAGTGGCTTTTTTCGTTTATCGCCGAATCACAATAAAAGGAAAACCGTGGACAATCAACTTAACGACATCGTTTCTCGGGCCGTGGGACAACGCTACGACGAATGGGCGACGCAGCATCCGTCGCTGGCGAGCGTGATCGACCACGTGGAACTTTCGCAACAGACGGCCGAGAGGCTCCGCGAAACCCCCGCGTACTGGCAGGCCGTCAACGAGTACCACACCAGCCGCAACGAACTGAACTTCCTCACCCGCCTGCTGGACCTGGCCGGCCCGGTTCTCCGGGATATCCTGGCGAAGTGAGGCGACGTCAGGACGGTTCGTTTCGCCCTACGGCGTTTCGAGGAGATTCTGCCAGCAGCACTTGGCCGTGACGTTGTGGCGGCGGCATATGTCCAGCAGTGGGGCGGTGATGGCGGATTGGGCGGTTGGCGGCAGTCGCCAGCTTCCGCCGCGGAAGGTCAGGCGTTCGGGCGGCTGGGATTCGTGGGCGATGGATTCGTAGAGGGTTCGCATGTGTCGCATCGTGGGCGAGAGCGGGCGGTTTCGCGGCTGGACGATTTTGGCCGTGGAATATACGACGTGACGGACGCCGACCTCTTTGGCGAACGCGACCAGCCGTTCCAGGTCGTCGAGCGTTTGCGGCCATTCTCGTGACGCGGGCGTCTCGCCCGCGTTGTGTGTTCCATGGGCTTGGCCGTTGAAAGACGAAAAATCTTTTTCATCGGCTGACGGCGAGGGCTGGAAGCCCTCGCGACACGCGGGCGAGACGCCCGCGTCACGTTTTTCGGCACGCGGGAACAGCGGGTCGATTCGCAGGACCACGTCCACGCCGGCCTGGCGGAGACGGCGGATGCCTGCAACGCGGTCTTCAACGCTCGGCGCGCCGGGATCATAGAGTTTCCTGGCCTCGTCACGCCAGAACGCCAGGCTGACCTCGAGGAGAAAACCAGGCCGTGGCGAGTTGTGTTTGGACGCGTGGAGTTTTCGGAACAGTTCGTCGCAGCCCAACTCCACGGCCAGGCGTGGATTTTTCGTCAGGACGACGACGCTCGTGAATCGGTTGCGATGGTCGAGGATCCGCCGCAGCGTCAGTCGCGTGTGGCCGGCGTCGGCTTCGAGCGGTTGAAACGCGTCGGTGCTGTTGGACAGATGAATCGGCGCGGGCGGGACGTTGAAGCGTTCCAGATCGGCGAGGTCCTTATCGAGCGACCGTGCGAAATCCCGCTTCACGCCCGCTTCGGACGGCTCGTATGCGGCGGCGTAACAGTACTCGCACGCGTGCGAACAGCCGGTGTAGACGTTGACGCAGTAGCGATGCCCGCTGGGAAAATACCGTTGGCTGGCGAACGGACAATACCACTTGACGACGCGAGGCCGCGTGGGGCAGAGCGTCGGCTTTTTCGATCCGTGCGGCAGAAAATACAACGCCATGGCCGCCTGCTCTCGCGGCGTTTTTTTTTGCCAGGCCGGCGCGTATTTTTCGTCGATCCGCCGAACCAGCGACAGGCCCTCATCGATGTGGGTTGAGTTGATTGAGAACAGGCTCAATCCGCCTCCTCCGGCCACCAGTCGCCGCCGGGGGGCATTTCACAGGTGCCGAGCGTTTGGAGGATGCCGCCCATGGCGGCCATGACGCCGACGAGGGCGCCCTCGTAGCCGCACGGGTAGCCGTCCCATGTGAAGAATTCCGTTCCGGTGCGATAGCCGCCGGTGAACAGGCCTCGCTCGAAGCCGCGGTCGACGCCGCGGGCGATCGTTTCTGCCTCGGCGGCCATCCCGTACTTGCGCAGGGCGTAAAGAAAATAGGTAACCCAGAGCGGCGTGAGGCAGCCGTTGACGTAGATGCCGAAACTGTCCCAACTGTCCTGGCGGCGCGACTCCTGCACCGGCGGAATGTCCGAATGCGGCAGCGGGATCAGGTTGACCGGCAGGCCGTAGGTGAAGTAGTCCAGGCCCATATCCCGCATGTTGTTCCACAGGCCCGTCAGGGCGCGCTGGGCGGCGGCATCGTCCAGCAGGCCGAAACAGATCGGCAGAGCGGTGAACGCGACGAACGCGTGATCGTGCAAGGCGCCGTCCTGGCTGCGCCAGCCGGCCACGAAACCGGTCTCCGGGTTGACCAGGACCTTCTGGAAGGAGGCCTTGATGCCGTCGGCCGCCGCCCTGGCCGTGGCCGACATCTCCGCGTCGCCGGCCGCCGTCGCCATCGCCTGAACATTTCGCAACCCGCGATACGCCAGGGCGTTCGTATACGCGTCGATGTGGCCGCTGCTGATGACGTCCCACCCCATGCAACTCCACAGCTTGGTGCCGCTGTTGCCGGTGAGCGTCCGGCAGCACACCAGGCCGGATTCCGTGTCAATGTTCGCCAGCACGCGACGCGTCACTTGGAGGATCCACGGCCACATCTCGCCAAGCCAGGTCTTGTCGCGCTGGAGTTGGTACACCCGTCCGGAGGCGATCAGCAGGCTGGGGTCGGCGTCGATGTACAGGTCGCGCACGTCGCCGTAGCCGGGCCCGCCCGTCAGCGCCATCTGGATCGTGTAACGCAGCAGATCCGCCGTGGTCGGCATGCCGGCGGGGGTGTCGGCCAGATGCGCCATGTCGGCTGGCGGATACTGCGACAGGTGGCAGTTGCACGAGACGTTGTTGTTGCTGTAGCCGCCGAACTCGGCACGGAACGTGTACGCCGACGCGAACGCACGCCGCATGCCCGCGGGAATGTCCCGCTCGGTTTTGCCGGGGGCCAACTTCGGCAGCAGCGGCGTCACCGCGAAGGACAGGTTGGCCTTGTACGTGCCCGGCGGAATCGTGAATAGGCCGTGCGGGTCCTCCGTGGCGCCGTCCAGGAGAATGCCCGCCCACGCGATGTTACGATTCCGCCAGGAGTCCACCTTCAGGCGGGCGTTCGTGCCCGACACCAGCACCGTGCCCCGGCCTGGCGCGTTGAGCATCGCCGGCAGCGACACCAGGCCGCACCGGCCTGTCGCGAACCGCGGCATGCCCAGCACGCCCGTCAGCGTCGTGCAGATGTCCCAGCAGAAGCGGAAGTCGTCCATGTCGGCCGCGACGATCGTTCGGTCCACGTGGCGGGTGATGTCGATGTCCACGCCCTTTTCGTTGACGGTGAAGCACAGGTCGAGTTTCATGCCAGGCCGGCTGCCGCTGATGTCGGTGTACACAACGCGGTTGCCCTCGACGCGTACCTGCCCGCCCATGGCCATGGCGGAGTAGTCGTCCTCAACAACGCGGAGCGACGGCCCGCTGAGCAGATCGCCGTGATAGCGGCTGGAACCGCTCCCGCTGCCGAAATCCCAGATCGTGTTTTTTGTCGTGAGGCTGGCCGTGTTTCCGAGACCGCGATCGTCCCAGCCCAGGGCGGTGACCATCGGACGGCGCAGCGAGAAGGCGATGGCGAAGTGTGGGCTTTCGTAAAAGACCTGCGCGCCTTCGACGCGTGCCTGCATCCCCGGCGCCGCGGGCTTGCCGACGCCCGCGGGCGTCAGCGGCGGCTGATACGGCGGTTCGTAGGCGGGCCTCATCGTGCCGAGAAAATCGACCTTGTTCAGCGTGTCAAACGGAACGACGCGCTGGCTGGCCCAGAACTCCCCGTGCGACGGGCCGACGGGATACTCGTCGTCGCACACGAGCCGGAAAAGCCGCCCGCTCTCGGGGCCAGGCAGCGGGAGCTGGTGCGGCTGGGGATTCTCGGTGTCGAAGGCCGGCAGCACGCGGTCGAGGATTGTGACGAATTCCTGCGACGATTCGCGAAAGACGTCAAGCCGTACGTGGCGAGGCAGCGCGATGCGGTAGGGCGTGTATCGCGTGCCGACCGGATGAATCACGATGGCATCGACGTCGGCGTCGCCGGCCATGCGGAAATATCGCACGCAGGCCAACCCGAGCGGCTGGCCTGGCTGAATATCAAACGCGGCGTTGGCGAAGGTCGTGAAGGCGAGCGGTGTTGTCATGGGGACCTCGTTTCAAACGTAGCACCGGGCGTCCCGCCCGTGAGTCGCATGGGCGTCTCGCCCATGCGACGCCCCAGCATGGGCGTCGTGGAGTTCGCGTGGGCGGTATAAGGGTTTCGCGTCACAAAATTTCAGCCAGCCGCTGCCACGGGCGAGACGCCCGTGGGACTCATGGGCGGGACGCCCATGCTACGTTACGCCCCGCGTCACGCCGATTTCGGCATCGCCGGGCTCAGATGCGTCGGGATGGCGGTGCCTTCGTTGAGTTTTCGGCGGTTGGCGATGAGGGCTTCGACGATCAGCAGGAGGATGACGAGGGGCAGGAATTTGTCCCACCACGGGGCGCCCTGGCTGGCTTCGGCGGCGCGTTCCTGGACGTCCTTGAGGGACGAGCCGACGAAGACGGTGTTGAAATCGCGGTCGTCGCAGGCGTTTTGCATTTCCTCGGTGCCCAGGGCGAGCAGGAAGGATTCGTCGCCGTCGGGGTTGACGGCGAAGGCGCCTTCGGATCGTCGGGTGGCCAGGTCGTCGGGGGCGTCCTGGAGGGTCCAGGTGTAGACGCCCGGCAGGGCGTTTTCCTTCGACAGTCGGACGGTGTATCCGGTGGCGTTGTCGAGTTCGGCGGTCAGGGGCAGGATTTTTTTGTCGGGCGTGGTGACGGCGAAGGTGACGGTATTGGGCCTGGAGGAGTCGGCGCGGAGCGGGCCTGTGCTGATGGGCACGTTCGTCTGCGCGAGGAAGATTTGCTGGGACTGCATTTGTTGCGGCGCCGCCAGGGCCATGCGATAGAGCATGGAGAAGAAGACGGGGCTTCCGCCGGCACAGAAGTTGGACCATCTCGGCGAGGCGGTGGTGGGGAAGACGACGGCGCGGCCCTTGCCGAAGGGCCTGGTGGCCACGAGGGGCGATCCGCTGCGGAGGGTCATGATGGCCGAGGCGGGCGCGACGACGTCTTCGATGGTGTAGTATCGGTTGACCATCATGACGCGGTAGCTTTCGGCGTTGGGGTACAGGCCGGCCAGGAAGGGGCTGGTCAGGTCCATGAGTTCGACGTCCTCGGCCATCGCGCCCGGCCCGACGTCGCCCTGGGCTCCGCCGATTTTCCCCGGCAGCAGCGGCCCCATGCCGGCGATGCCCAGGTCGTCGTAGAACATCTTATTGTAATTCGCCACGTCGCACTCGGGGCCCAGGAAGAACAAGGCCGTGCCGCCGGCGTCCACGAAGTCGATGACGCACTGCGCCTGCTCGTCGGTGAAGTGGTCCACCTCGTTGAGCAGCAGCATCGACGCGTTGGTCAACGCCTCCGGGCCGAAATCCGCGATGTCGATGACGTCCGGCTCGATCGACCACGGGCGATTGACGTTTCGCAGCCCGTCCAGGGCGGGCTTGAGATAGGTCGTGCCGTCCAGGCCGCTGCCGTCCTCGCCCGCGTGGCCTCTGACGATGACCGCCCGCACGCGATCGCCGATCTCCAGCGCGAAGTACCTCCGGTTGTCGGTGTCGAGCTGGTCCACCAGCGAATTGGCGTTGCCGGCTTCGCTGATGATGGCCACGCTCACGCTGCCCGAGAACATGTCCGGCCGCGTGAACGTGTGGCGGAACTGCCGCGTCTCCTTGCCCATCGGCGGCAGGGTGATCGTCTGGCGGTCGGAGGCCGACATGCCCTCGATGTGCAGGTCGACGTTGACGCGGATGTTTTCGTTGGTGGAGTTGGTCAGCGTGACGTTGAACTGGATGGGTTGATCGGCGATCCGCCGCCCGGCGATTTCCAGATCGGTCACGCCGACGTTCACGGCGTTGGGTTGGCCGACATTGACGATGAGCACGTGGACGCCGTTGTCGCGGGCCAGTTGGAGCACGTTGTCTTCGGCTTCGCCGAGCAGATCGTCGATGCTTTCGCGTTGCAGGTCGGTGAGGATGTAGACGGTTTTTTCGGGCGTGGATCCGACGTTGGACAACTGGGCGACGGCCTCGCGCACGCGGGCGGCGATGGGCGTTCCCTTGCCGTAGCCGACCGTCATGGTTTTGAGCGGCTCTTCGATGCTCTTGATGTTGCCGGTGAGGTTGACGGATCGTTTGTCGTCGTGGGTCAGCAGCAGGGCGGCTTCCTTGGGGCGTTTTCGTTCGTCGTCGTTGAAGAGCAGTTCGCGGGCTTCGGTGCGGGCCAACTCCAGGCGGGAGCCTTTTTCCTCCAGCGTGTTCATGGAGTAGCTGTTGTCGATAATGACGACGCAGGCGGCGTTGTTGGCGTTGAACCACTCCTTGCCGCCCTTGAAAAGCGGCTCGGACACCACGATGGCCAGCAGCCCCAGCATGAGCGCGCGGATGATCAGCAGCAGCCAGTGCTGCAAGTGCCGCCGCCGGGCGGTCTTTTCCATCGAGAGCTTCAGGAACCGCAGCGTCGGGTAGTACACTTCCTGCGCGCGGACCGACGAGAGCAGGTGCAGCACAAACGGAATCGCCGCGGCCAGCAGGCCCAGCAACATCGCCGGGGCGCCAAATTGTAAGCCTTCAAACATTCGTTAACTCGTTAACTGGTTGATTCGTTAACTCGCTAACGGGTCGACTAGCTAACTGATTGACTAGTTAACTAGTTAACTAGTTAACTAGTTAACTAAAGCGTTTCCCTCGAACCACGGGTTCCATATCACTATCGTCTGGCCATGTTTCGCCGGGCCAGGTAATTCAGCAGCATTTTCTCATACGGCGTGTCGGTGGGCGTCAGGACGTATTCCACGTGCCGGTTGGAGCATTCCTTGCGGTAGCGGTCGATGAACGCGTTCATCTCGGTCAGGTACTGATCGCGAATGAACCGCGGGTCCACCTGGAGCTTCTCGTTGTTCTCCATGTCCACGAACGTCATGACCTTCTTGAACGGGAAATCCAGCTCCGACGGGTCCATCAGGTGGAACAGGATAATCTGGTGCTTCTTGAACACAAAGTGCTGAATGGCCTTGAGGACCTCGCTCTGCTCGTCGTAGAGATCGCTGATGATGATGACCAGGCTGCGCTTGCCGAGCGTGGCCGCCAGTTCGTGAAACACCGGGCCGATCTTCGTGTCCTTGCCGGGCTTGAGTTCTTCGAGATTTTTGAACATCCGGTCCAGGTGGGCCGGCGTGGAGCCGGGGGGCATGTGGAACTTCATCTCGTTGTCGAAGGCGATCATGCCCACCACGTCCTGCTGTTGGCACATCAGGTAGCTCAGGCAGGCCGACAGAAAACAGCCGTACACGAACTTGGTGGCCGTTCCGCCGTACTTATAGCCCATGGACCCTGACACATCCAGCAGGATGTACGTTCGCAGGTTGGTCTCCTGCTCGTACTGCTTGATGTAGTAGCGGTCGGAGCGGGCGTAGGCGACCCAGTCGAGGTGGCGGATGTCGTCGCCGGCCACGTATTCGCGGTGCTCGGCGAACTCGACGCTGAACCCCTTGTGCGGACTGCGGTGCAGGCCCGAAATAAACCCCTCCACCGCCGACCGCGCCAACAAGCTGATATTCCGAAGCCGTCCAATTTTGTCCGGCTCGTAGTACGTGTATTTGTTTTCGTCAGCCATGGTTGTATTTTACCAACAAGTACCCCGCAGCCACAAGCCACAAGCCACCAGCCACAAGGTATTCGAAATTCGGTGCTCCCATCGTAGCAAAATTTTCCGCGATTGGCATGCCGAATAGCGAATACTTTCAGGGCCATCGCATCGTAAAAGGCCCATTTTTCGGCTGTAGGCTGTGGGCTGTAGGCTGTAGGTTGATTTTCCTTTGCGAAACATCGGTCGCAAAGGCATGTCTCCTACAGCCTACAGCCCACAGCCTACAGCCTTTTCGCGAAAAAACGCGGAAATTTAGATGCGATGGCCCTGGCGAATACCTTGTGGCTAGTGGCTGGTGGCTTGTGGCTGGGTCTTCAGGAAAAACCGCACCGCCATGTCGCCGTACGCCTTGACCCGTGTGCAGGTCAACGGCCCGAGGGTGTCCGGGACGTCGGCGTGTTCGTCGGTTCGCAGGACGACGCAGCCGTCGTTTTCGGACAGTTTCGGCGCCAGCGGCATGAAAATCGCGTCAGCCGCCCGCTGCCAGTCCCACTGCCGCGCGTCGGCGTAGGGCGGATCGACGAAGGCGACGTCCACCGGGGCCTGCACCTGCGTCAGCCACTCCGTCAGCCGGGCCTCCACGTCGCCGCGCCAGACCGTCGCCCGGTCCGTCGCGCGCAGGTCGCGCAGATTCCGCGCCAGCCGCTCCAGAACGCGCGGATCCTTCTCGGCAAAGAAACACCGCGCCGCGCCACGCGATAAACACTCAATCCCCATCGTGCCCGTGCCGCAGTACAGGTCAATCACCGTCTGGCCATGCAATTCCTCGCCCAGCATGGCAAAGAGCGACTTCTTCACCAGTCCCGTCACGGGTCGGGTGATACTCTTGCCAGGCGGCGGCAAAATCTCCCGCCCACGAAATTCACCAGCCAGGATGCGCATGCTACATGGAACGTTTGGCGCGGAGGGGAGTTTCGGAATTTTCGATACGAAAAGCCAGTAGCCAATAGCCAGTAGCCAATAGGTATGGAACGTCTCTGGTTATGAGGTAGTGTAAGCGGGAATGGTTACGCCTGTCGGGGTGGTTGAGTTTCCTGCACGACGAAAGCATCTGGTTTTGTGAGGAAAACAACCGATTATCCTCCCCGGTCTCGTACGGCAGTGCCGGTTCTTCCGCGCGAGACCGGGGAGATCAATCGGTTGTTTTCCAC
Organism: Phycisphaerae bacterium; assembly: GCA_009783465.1. Classification (GTDB taxonomy): domain Bacteria; phylum Planctomycetota; class Phycisphaerae; order SM23-33; family SM23-33; genus WRDM01. Next base: position 33,592 of record WRDM01000008.1, read on the forward strand.
ATCGAATCCGCACAGGCCAGCAACACGACAGTCACCACAAAATCATCCATCATACCTGCTGGCTACTGGCTGGTGGCTATTGGCTTTGTTCCTTCGAACGAGTGGTTCGCCTTTGCCGTTATGTACACGGAGACCGAATAAAAAGTGCCCCGGTCGGGCAAGACCGGGGCTGGGGGCATCAGTGCCGGAACTGCAAGGGGAGGCAGAACCGGCTGCGGTTGGGTACGTTTGGGGTCGCCTTCGGAGGCGTGAAGCGGTGGGAGGTTCCCGTCGCGTGTCTGGGCGTCATGTCCATTCCGCGTCGGCTCGTCTCGGTTACGGCTGTTGCTTCAATCGAATAGTACGATATAATCCCGACACGAGCAAAATTCCGCGACGCTTTTACGATGGTTTTATTTTGCTGCCTTGGGAGACATATTCCGTGACAAGCCACAAGCCACTAGCCACCCGGCTCCGCCAAAGCTACGTCGGGCAAGCAAGCCACAAGGTATGGCGAAATCTTTTTCGCGCCAGACGATCCCCGTTTCGGCTGGTGGTATCGTTGTTTCCGCTTTTATTGTCGTTTCGCCCTGTGCGTCCCTTACCTTGTGGCTTGCTTGCCCGACGTAGCCTTGGCGGAGCCGGGTGGCTAGTGGCTTGTGGCTTGCTGTTCTCCGGCTGCGCGAATTACACGACGCCGATTGTGTCGGAGTCCGACCTGACGCCGGCGGAGCGGAATTTCAATGTGGTGTGGCGGGGCACGATGGACACGCTGACGGAGTTGGGGTTCACCGTCGATCAGCAGGACCGCCGCGAGGGCCTGATGGCCACGCTGCCCCTGACCGGGCAGCAGTGGTTCGAGTTCTGGCTCCAGGATGCCGCCACGCCGCGCGACGTGGCCGAGGGCTCGCTTCAGACGATCTACCGGACCGTTCGCGTGTACGTCGAGCCGGTGACCGGCGTCGAGGGCCAGTTCGCCGCGCGCGTCGAGGTGATCGCGTCGCGTTCGGAGCGGACGGTCGCCCCGATGACCAACACGGTGCAGGCGTACAATCTGTTCGCGATTCCAGGCCAGCCGTACCGCATGGAGTCCATGTTGATCCGCCAGAGCGTCGAGGACATTCCCGAGGCGAAGGTCAAACGCATCGGCCGCGATGTCGGGCTCGAATCGAACATCGCCATGGCCATCGCCGTCCGCGTGGCGGGAAGACAGGAAGCCGCGACAAGCGACTAGCCCCCCGGCCCTCGTGATTCGAGGGTATCCATGAGCGTATGGCAAGCAACGCAGACATCATTCGTCGCAAGTATGGTGTTTTCCCGGAGCTTCCTCTGAGTCGCAGCGCCTGTAGTAAAAAGTAGCGGTGCCTTCCGCGTCTCTGTGGTACATTCCCCCCATGCCACAACACTACATCGACGCCATTCTGAAGTATCTCGCCGACCGCAGTTATCGCCCCGTCAAGCCGCGGCAGTTTGCGAGGCAGCTTGGCATTGACGACAACGAGTACGGCGCGTTTCGCGAGGCCGTCAAGCAGTTGCGTGACGAAGGCCGCGTCGTGCTCGGCGCCAACAACGCGCTGACGCTGCCGGAAATTTCCTCGCAAATCACGGGGTTTTACAGGCCGAATCCTCGCGGGTTCGGCTTCGTCATCCCGGAGACGCCCAACGCGCACGGGGATTTGTTCATTCCCGAAGGCTCCGCCGGCACGGCGATGGCGGGGGACCTGGTGGTCGCCCGCGTGTTTCATCAAGGCAAAAAAGCGGGCAAGGCCATGTATGCCGGCGAGATCATTCAGATCGTTCGTCGCGGGCGGAACCGCTTCGTGGGCACGATGGCGCGGGCCGACGACGGCACGTGGTTCGTCCTGCCCGACGGGGCGGCGATGACCCAGCCGATCGTCGTTCGCGACGTCTCCACCGCCAGCCCGAAGGCGGGCACGAAAGTCGTCGTCGAAATCACCGAGTATCCCAAGCCCGGCCGGCTGCCCATCGGCGTCATCGTCGAGCGGCTCGGCGAGGCCGGCGAACTTGACGTGGAAACGCGGGCCGTCATCCGCGCCCATGGTCTGTCGGACGAATGGCCCGCCGCCGCGCTGACCGACGCCCGCGACGCCATCGCGGCGTTCGACCGTAGCACGGGCGTCTCGCCCGTGCCGTCTCGCGCCGCAAAGGAAACGTCCGCTGTACGGACGGACCGCCACGGGCAAGATGCCCGTGCTACGGGTCGCGAGGACCTCACCGCGATGACCGTCGTCACGATCGATCCGCCCGACGCGCGGGATTACGACGACGCGATATCGATTCAGCCGGGGCCGGACGGCTCCGTTGTGCTGGGCGTGCACATCGCCGACGTGTCGCATTTCGTCCGCGAAGGCTCGGCGTTGGATCGCGAAGCCCGGCAGCGCGGCAACAGCACGTACTTCCCGCGACGCGTCGTGCCCATGCTGCCGGAAATTCTCTCCAACGGCGTGTGCAGTCTCCAGGCCGGCCAACGGCGATTCTGCAAGAGCGTGTTCATCCGTTACGACGACGAGGGCAACGTGCTCGGCACGCGATTCGCCGACAGCGTGATCCGCTCCGCCGGGAGGCTGACGTACATCGAGGCGCAGGGCATCATCGACCGTGGTGCGGGCATCTCACGTGACGCGGGCATCTTGCCCGCGTTGATCACGCCTGCGCCGTCAGCCAATGTTGACGGCAAATCCACGCACAACGCGGGCGAGACGCCCGCGTCACGTGAGACGCCACGGTCGGGCGGCTTCGCGCCTGGCGTCGCTGAACTCGTCCTTGCGATGAACGTGCTGGCGAAAACCATCGAAGCCCGTCGCCGCCGGGCCGGCATGCTGCACCTGGACCTGCCCGAAGTCGAACTGGTCTTCGACGAACAGGATCACGTCGTCGACGCGACGCCCCGCGACGATTCCTACACGCACACCGTCATCGAAATGTTCATGGTCGAAGCCAACGAAGCCGTCGCGACCCTGCTCGATCGGCTCGGCAGGCCTTGCGTGCGGCGAATCCACCCTCAGCCCGACGACGCCGGCGCCAAGCAGCTCCGCACGTTCGTGCACGCGTGCGGCCACAAGCTGCCGGGCAACCTCTCGCGGCGGGACATGCAGGAACTGCTCCGCGCCGTCCGCGGCAAGCCCGAAAGTTACGCGGTGAATCTGGCCCTGCTCAAAACGTTCGAGCAGGCGGTGTACAGTCCGATGACGGTCGGCCATTTTGCGCTGGCCAGCGAACATTACTGCCATTTCACGAGCCCGATCCGCCGCTACGCGGACCTGACGGTGCACCGCCTGCTGGGCGAGCACATTCGCGGCACGCTCGAAAGCAGGCCCGGCGAGGACAGGAGCGAACTGGTCCACCTCGGCGAAAATCTCACCGCGACGGAGCGCCGCAGCAAGGCGGCAGAGGATGAACTGCGCGAGGTGCTGATTCTCGAATTTCTCGCCACCAAAATCGGCGAGGATTTCGACGGCGTGGTGACGGGCGTGACGAGTTTCGGCCTGTTCGTGCAGTCGATGCGGTTCCTCATCGAGGGCCTGGTCCGGCTGGAGGATCTTGGCGACGACTGGTGGGAAGTGGATCCGAAAACCGGCACGGTGGTCGGGGAGCGTACGCGGCGGAAGATACGGCTCGGCGACATGATGCGCGTCCGCATCGCCAGCGTGGACATCGCCAAACGCCAACTCAACCTCTCGCCGACACGCGAGCGAAAGAGCGGACGGGTGACGAAAAAGGTGAAAAAACCAAACAAAAACAAGAAAACCTTCACATCTCGCAAGAAACGTCGAGGGCGGTGAGGATGTGTAAATTTGGCTTGCCTCTTTGCGATGTAAGACGTTGTGGACTACAAAACGTTTGTAGTCCACAACGTCTTACGGCGCAAAGAGGCAAGCCAAATTTACGTCTGTCTGTTTGTTCTTACTTCCGTCGCCGCAGCAGCGCCAGGCCGCCCAGGGCCAGCAGGCTCATCGTTGCCGGTTCGGGAATGGCGGAGACGTACAGTTCCATTTCGCTCATGGCGTTTCCGCCGGCGAATCGCACGCGGATCCACTTGGCCTCCACGCCGTCGCCCTCGTTCAGCCAGATGAACTGGGTGGACTGAGCCGCAGGATTGGCGTAGATGCTGGTCCACGCGTCGGCGTCATAGCCGTCGGTCAGCGCGCTGGCAATGGGCATCTCGTCGGCGGTGGAGACGTCGATATAGCAGCAGCCCCACCCGTCGAGGAAGCCCATGTTGATGCCCCACAATTCCTTGACCTCGCCCAGCGGCACGACGAACCAAGCCAATCCATCCGCCTGTCCTTCCGCCCCATACGCACGCACCCAGCCGTTTCGGCTGTTATTGAACGCGATGGTGGGATTTTCCGACACGAACGTCACCCCATTGTCACTGCCGGCATACGTGGGGCGGTTGACCGCGTTGACCATGATATTGAAGCCGTCCTTCTGGTCGTCAAACGTATTGTTGGCGGCGGCGAAGAGGTAGATGCTGTCCATGCGGATGTGATTGTCCACCGAACTGGGTTCCTGAACGATTTTCAGGTACTTGATGGCCGTGCCGTCGTCCCCGCCAGGCAGCATGAACACCCATTTGTCCTGGTGCGAGGTCATCTGCGAGGTTTCGTTCAGCACCAGCGGTGTCCAATCGTCATCCAGCCCCGTTGTCGAATAATAAATCGAGAACGAATCGGGGTGATAGTTCGTGTAGTACAACTCCAGTCTGGAGGCGTAGTACACGTCGTTCAGGGTGAACAGCATGTCCCACCGCGCGGTGTTGCCGTCGACCTGCTGGTTTTGCCGGCCGCCGTCGATCAGCACGTCGGTGCGACTGTTCTGCGCGCTCTCAACGGTCACCAACTGTTGACCGGTCGCGCGGTCGTAGTGGCGGAACAGGTCGATCTGGGTCTGATCCGCGTAGATCGCGCCCATCGCGGGCAGCGCCGCCGCGGCCAGCAGCATGCACGTCAGGATACGAAACACGTTGGTCATGAGAGGCTCCTTCTCCGTTCAAAAGACTGGATCGAAAATGGCAACGGCCACGGCACACGACGCCGCGACACACATACTTACCTATATAGTTGTATCACTAAATGGCAGGGCGTCAATCGGAAAACAGGTCCTTTGCATTCGCGCTTGTGATTTCGGTTTCTTTTTGGTACCGTTCTCGCACGCAACGATAACGCGATATGAAGGAACCGATCATGCGAGCATTTCTGGTGACGGCGGTGGTGTTGACGGCGGTGGCGACGGGGTTGGTGATTGCGCAGGACGGTGGCGAGGCGGCGGCGCCGTTGAAGGGGGTTTTCCCGACGGCCACGGCGGCCCCGGCGGTGGCGCTCGACGGGGCGGCCACGATATTGCCCTGCTACGAACTGCCCGCCGACGCGGCGGCGGACGGCAACCTTGAAAAGTGGCGAGGCGTGCAGCCGGCGGTGTCGGCCCACTGGTTTAAACACAACGACTCCAACGCGATCATGACGCCCAGCGACGACTTCTCGCCGGCGCTCTACGTCGGGCGGCCCAAGGGCACCAACGACCTCATGGTTCTCGTCGTCATCCAGGACCGCTGCGTATTCGGCGACGTCTCGTCCGGGTGGACCTTCGCCGACAACGTGGAGCTCTTCCTCGACTTCGGCAGGCAGGCGCGGCTGAAGGACAACCCCGGCGCGACCACGCAGCCGGACAAATACCAAAACCCGCCCGAGCACGCTCAAATCGGGCTGCTGCCGCGCACGCCGCTGGCCAAGGGCACCATGCTCCACTCCAAGCACTCCTCACGGCAGTGGAACGTGACCTACACCTCCACGCCTGTCTCCGGCGGAATCGCCTACGAGGTCAAGGTCGACGGCAAGGCCCTGCTGGAGTACCTCAACAAGGCCCTCCTGGCGAGCATCAACAAGGACCTGGCGGAGGATGCCAAGGTCGAGGACCTGCCGGAGAACCTCACGATCGCCGCCCTGCCTGAGATCATCGGCATCGACCTGGCGATCCTGGCTGTGGATTATCCGCTGCTGCTGGAGACCGGCGCGTGGAAGAACCATCGCGGGTATTTCCGCATTTTCGGCGACCACACGGTGGTTGGATCGCCGGTTCGTCTGGGTGGGTTGAGCACCACGCCGCTTTCGCCCGAAGGCGACGCGCTGCCGGGCGTCACGCTGGCGTCGAAATTCGGCAGCGACAAAGAAGAACTCGCCAAGCAGGTGAAGGATCTCAAGGAAACCCTGCACGAAAGGCCCTGGTCGGAATCGGGCGAGCTGATCTACTGGGCCTCCTGCAACGGCGTAGTGATCGACAAGGAAGCCTTGCTGCCGTTCACGGGCCTGGGCTGGGAGAGGGAGTTGACCATCGCCGAATGGGTGCGGGCGCAGGAGTTGGTCGCGCAGGCGATGCTTAATCCGGCCCAGGATGTGGACGCGCGTCGTGAAATGGTGGCGGCGATTCACGCGAATCTCGGCGACGACAAGCGGGCGCCCACGCATCGGGCCATCGTCACCGCCAACGTGATCGCCACCGAGTTGAAGTGCGGCGATCCCGTCGCCCTGGGGGCCATGCTTAACCACGAGGACATGACGGTCGTCGTGTCGGCCTCCAAGGCGCTGTCGGCGGTGGGCGAAAAGAAGCAGGCCAAGGACTTCCGCGCGATGTATGACGAGAAGGTGGCCGCCCTGGCCGCGAGCAAAAGACCCGACGACCGCGCGACGTTGCTGGCGATGCGCGTGTTCGTCATGCCGGAGCTGGAGTTGCTGGAGTACCGCGTCGATCCGCCGGCCGAGCCGAAGACGGCGCTGCGACGCGAGATTCAGCAGGCCAACACCGATCTGCCCCGCATGATGCCTCTGGACAACAATCACGTGTATAACGGCAAGCTGCTCCGCGAATGGCCCAAGGAAGGCCCGACGAAGCTGTGGGAGTTGAAAATCGGCAGCGGCGTGACGGCGGCGGTCGAGGTCGGCGGCAAGACGTTCGCGATGGGCGGTGAGGGCGAAGGCGAGGAGGCCGGCACGCACGGCTACTGCATCGACGCCGCCAGCGGCTCGGTGATCTGGAAGCAATTTTTGAACAAGGGCAGGCCTCACTGGGCGGCGGCAGGCCCCGTCGTCGACGGCGAGAATGTCTACTTCTTCACCGACGGCGGCGCGGTCGTCTGTCTCAAGGTCGAAAACGGCGAGGAAGTCTGGCGCGAGGACAAGGCCTACCGAGGCCCGTCGTTCTCCTGCCCGCTGATCGTCGGCAACATCCTCTATCTGCCGGGCAAGTCGCTGCTGGCGATCGACAAGGCCGACGGCAAGGTGCTCTGGACCGCGCCGGAAAAACCGGAAGAACGCCGCGACACCAGCCCGGCCTCGCTCGCCTACGGCGAGATCGACGGCGTGGGCGTGATCGTGATGGGATTCGGCAACGGCGCCGACGCCGAAGTGATGGGCCTGTCCGCCGCCACCGGCGAGGTCTTCTTCCGCAAGGCGATCCAGATCGGCTTTGGCCTCTGCACGTCGCCGGTGATCGACGGCTCGCGGCTGTACGTCTCCAGCGGTCAGCCGGGGCAGGAATTTTTCGTCGCCTACCAGATGTTCGTCAAGGACGGCAAGGTCAACGCGCTGCCGATGTTCAGCCGCAAGGACACCCAGTGCAACTACGCCAACACGCTGACGGTGTGGGACGGCGCGGTGTACGGCTTCAGCAACCATCAGCTCGAGTGCAGCGACGCGACGACCGGCGACCGGCTGTGGGCGACCCGCCCGCACGGCGTGCACAACGGCAGCCACCTGCTCCTGGCCGACGGGCTGCTGCTCATCCAGGCCAGCGCGGACATGGTGCTTGCCGAGGCGAACAAAACCGAATACCGCGAACTGGGCCGCTTCACCGTCCCCGTGCCGGTGGGCGAGCAGCAGCACACCCTCGCCAACGGCCGGCTGTACATCCGAGGCCGAGACACGCTCGTCGTGTACGACGTGGGGGCGAAGTAGTCGGATTTTCGCGGCGTGTGGGTGAAGAGGAATCGTTGGTTCGAGGGAACGGTTTTAGTTGACTGGTTAACTGGTTAACTGGTTAACTGGTGGCTTCGCGAATGAATTAACTAGTTAACCAGTCAACCAGTTAACTAGTTACCATCATGATTCCCTCGAACCAACGGTCCGCTTTCACCGTCACGCAAAGGAGAACGCACAATGTCCCTCGAAGTGAACGTCGTGATCGACAGCGGGCCTGGCGATTGGCAGATTGTTCAGCAGGTCGGCGGGGCGGCGGATATTCCGCTGGCCGGGCGATGGCAGACGGTGACGAGTGAGACGTGGGCGTCGCACATCGTGTTGGCCCGGCTGGTGAAGGAGGAGACCGGCGTGCTGCTGACGCCGTGGACGGCGATGAAAACCGCCGCCGACGGCACGTGGCGTGGCGTGTTGCGCTGCGTGCCCGCGGGCGGGCTGTATCGGCTGGAGACGATGCTCGTGCCCAAACCGCACGTGCAGTGGGGGGCGATCGGGCAGGCCAGGCACCACCTCGGCGTGGGGGATCTGTGGATTATCGCCGGCCAGTCGAACTCCGCCGGTTACGGCCAGGGGCCTGTGTGGGACCCGCCCGAGAACGGCGTGCATCTGTTCAATAACGCGATGCGTTGGGGCCAGGCCTGCCATCCGCTCAACGAGTCGACGCACACCGCGCACGCGGCCAATCGCGAGTGGACCAACCCGATGCACTCGCCGTGGCTGCACTGGGCGCGGCGCGTGAAGCAGGAGATCGGTTGGCCGATCGGGCTGATTCAGACGTCGCTGGGCGGCTCGCCGCTGGTGAGCTGGAACCCCACCGAGCCGGGTGAGCACGCGTTGTTCGACGCCATGGTGCAGGCCGTTCGCGCCGCGGGCGGGGCGGCGCGAGGCATGCTGTGGTATCAAGGCTGTTCCGACGCCAACCCCGTCGCGGGTAAAACGTATTTGAAGCGGTTCACCAGCGCGGTGAAGGCCTGGCGGAAGGCGCTGAAGAATCCGCGGCTGTTTGTGCTGACCGTGCAGATCAATCGCGCCTACGCGCCGCCGTCCGCCGAGGGCGACCTCGGCTGGTCGACGGTTCGCGAAGCCCAGCGGCAGGCCGCCCGGACGATCGAACACTGCTGCGTGATCCCGACGATCGACCTGCCGCTCAGCGACGTCGTGCACAACTCGGCGCACGGCAACCTGGTGATCGCCGAACGCTCCGCCCTGGCCGCCCTCGGCGCTGCCTACGGCAAACCGACCGCCTGGCAAGCGCCGGAAATCGCCTCCGCCCAGGTCAGCCGCGACGGCATGAGCGTCGCCCTCGCCTTCGACCACGTCACCAACGCCCTCTACCGCTGCGACGAACAAACCATCCCGTTCGCCGTCACCGACGCGCAAGGCCCCGTGCCGATCACCAAACTGGATATCACACCGCCGAACGTCGTGCAACTCACGCTGGGCCGAAAACTCCAAGCCCCCGCCACCCTCGACGGCGCGCCGGGCATCAACCCGCCCCGCGCCCTCCACGACTGGGGCCGCTTCCAGTCCATGCTCGCGTTCGCAAAATTCCCGATCGCGCCGGCGGCGAAGAAAAAACGTTCGTAGCCCGCAAGACGTCTCTGAGGCCAAGAGAACAGCCACCGCCGGGAGTGCGGGCGTGACCGGAGAAACCCGATGAACGGATTGAATGTCACCCTGTTGGCTCACGGCGGGTTGGAAGGCCTGCTATATCTGTTCGCTATTCCCTCGATTTTTTTGCCGTCGTGGGGTTGATTTGTTCGTTCTTTCCACAAGGCAAATCGTGGGCGCTCGGGATGGCCGCCCTGAGTTGCGGCATTCCCATGGTGTTCGCGTCGCAAAGGGGAATGGAGGCAATCTTCCTGGATTGGGACGTGTATTCATTGCTCCTGAAAGCCCCGTTTCTCCTCGGACTGATTACTGCCGGCCTGGTATATTACTGGCATCGGAAAGAGAAACCGCTACGACAGGAAACGGTGAATGGCGAACGCGAGTGACCTCCTTTCCCAACATGGTTTCGCGCAGTGGTGGAACGGCTACGCAAATTCTATGGCTGAATTGTCCGACAGGCTGGATTTTCCAAGCCCCGGCAGGGGCTAAGACAGGATGAACCCGATGGACGGATTGAACATGGTCATGCTCGCTGACGCTCCCATGATTATGTCGTCCCAAGCGGCCATTCTCGCAGCGTTGATCTTTTTGGGGCCGATCCCGGTGGCCCTGGCGGGGCTGATTCTCGCGTTGAATCAACGAAAAAAGTGGGCGCTCGCGATGGTGACCGTCAGTTGCGGCACGATGCCGGTGTTCGCGTTGATAAAAGGCGAACTGCTGACGGTGTGCGGATTCATCTTCCTGGAGTGGGACGCGAAGGGCGATGACATGGAGTGGATACTCCTGTTCTTTTTGAAATTGCCGTTTATACTTGGCGTGATAACCCTCGTCCGGGTGGGTGCCTTGTATTGGTATGAGAAAAACCAAAGGAGAAACGACGATGCCACGTAAGATCGCGATGATTGGCGCCGGGTCGGTGATTTTCTGCAAGACGTTGATGAGTGACATCATGGCCACGCCGGCGTTGTCGGATTGTGAGTTTGCGTTGATGTCGCCGACGGAGGGCAAGCTTCGCCGCATGGAAGCGTTTGCCAAACGGATGATCAAGGATAACGGCCTGAAGGCGACGGTGTGGGCGACCACGGACCGTCGCGAGGCCATCCGCGGCGCGGACTTTGTCGTCGTGATGATCCAGGTCGGCGGGGTGGAGGCGTTTGGGATTGACTACGAAATCCCGATGAAATACGGCGTGGACCAGTGCATCGGCGACAGCCTCGGGCCTGGCGGCGTGTTCCGGGGCCTGCGGAGCGTGCCGGTGCTGTCGGCCATCGCCAGGGACATGGAAGAACTCGCCCGCCCCGGCGCGATCATGTTGCAGTACGCCAACCCGATGGCGGGCAACTGCCTCGCGCTGGGCAGGGTAACGAACGTGCCGTTCGTGGGCCTCTGCCACGGCGTGCAGACGACGCTCGATCTGATCGCCGGCTACTGCCGCGTGCCCAAGGATGAAATTTCGTACACCTGCGGCGGCATCAATCACATGGACTGGTTCCTGACGCTCCAGCACAAAGGCCGCGACTTGTACCCGATGCTTCGCGAGCTGTTCGAGATGCCCGAGTACTACAAGAACGAAAAAGTTCGCGGCGAGGTGTTCCGCCAGTTTGGCTATTTCATGACCGAATCGACAGGCCATCTGAGCGAGTACGTGCCCTGGTTCCGCAAGAACAAAAAGGCGTTGGATCTGTACTGCGACGAGCCGGCCTTCGGCGGCGAGACGGGCGCCTACTATAATTACTGCAAGGCCCTGGCGGAGAAATACAAGCAGCACGACCCGCTGGAGTTCGAGTCGACGACGATCGACACGCGGTCGTGCGAGTATTGTTCGTACATCCTGGAGGCCGTCGTGACGGGCAAGCCGTTCCGGCTGATGGGCAACGTTCGCAACGACGGGTACATCGCGAATCTGCCGGCGGGCTGCTGCGTGGAAGTGCCGGTGTTCGCCGACGACACGGGGCTGCATCCGACGTTCGTCGGGGCGTTGCCTGCCCAATGTGCGGCCTTGTGCCAGACGAATATCAACGTGCAGACACTCGGCGCGATCGCGGGCATCGAGGGCGACACGGAGGCGGTCGTTCACGCGGCGGCGCTGGATCCGCTGGCCTCGGCGGTGTGCACGCTGAAGGAGATCCGCCAGATGTGCTCCGAGATGCTCGAAGCCCAGCGGGCGTGGCTGCCGCAATTCGCCGGTAAAACGATTCGCTCGACGCCGACGATTTCGATTCCGCCCAATTGTCAGCCGGCCGAAGTCCCGACCGACCCGGCCCTGGCGATCAGCAAACGCTTCGGCACGCTGATAACGCAGAAGACCGAATAGGCACACGCGGCCGTGTGGGAATAAACGCCATTAGCGATAACAGCCACAAGCCACTAGCCACAAGCCACCAGGTAAGGAATGACGACGGCGAAAACGAAATTTTTGTTTCGATTCGCGGCAGGTTTTCCATACCTTGTGGCTTGTGGCTAGTGGCTTGTGGCTAGTGGAGAGTCATGATGTTGTCCATGTTCGTGTTGTCGGTGTTCGAATGGAATCTGGACCCGGTGCTGGTGCAGTGGGGGTCGTTGACGATTCGGTATTATGGCGTGATGTTTTCGTTGACGTTGCTGGTGGGGTATTTTTTGTGGCGGTGGCAGGTGTTGCGCGGGGGGTATGGGATGAAGATTGCGGACGGTTTTTTGTTGTGGGGCGTGGTGGGCGTGGTGGTTGGCGCGAGGCTGGGGCATTGTTTGTTTTACGATCCGCACATTTATCTGCCGCATCCCGAGCGGATTATCGAGGTCTGGCACGGCGGGCTTTCCAGTCATGGGGCGCTGGTGGGGCTGGCGCTGGTGTTGTGGCTGTTTTCGCGGCGGCACAAGTTGCGAACGCTGGAGGTGATGGATCGTTTTTCGTTCGCGGCGGCGGCGGGGGCGGTCGGGATTCGCGTGGCGAATTTTCTCAATTCCGAAATCATCGGCCGGGTCACCGACGTGCCGTGGGCGGTGGTGTTTCTTCATTCGGAAGATCAATCCCTTCGCACGGAACCGCGTCACCCGGCCCAGTTGTACGAAGGCCTGCTGGCGTTGTTCGTGTTGATGGTGTTGTGGCTGGTGGATCGCCGGGCCGGCAAGGAGAAGCGTCCGCTGGGCCTGCTGACGGGGTTGTTTTTCGCGTTGTATTTCGGCGGGCGGATTGTTACGGAGTTTTTCAAGGAATACCAAACGGATTGGGAGGAGGCCATTCGCGTCAACGCGGGGCAGTTGCTGTCGATTCCGCCGTTCGTGGTGGGCGTGGCGATCTTGTGGTGGACGTGGCGCAAACGCATCCCCGGCGGACGGCTGGTGGAGCCGGAAATACCGTCGCCGCCAAAGCCGAAAAAAACGGCGAAAAAACGGTAATTCCGCGGGGCAATCGCATGGGTTTGGATCGTGTTCCCGTTGTGGACGCAGGCGGATGAATCATTAGGCCAAATCGTTCATAAGCCTGCGCCTACAGCCTACAGCCGCAACGTCAATTCGCCGCCGTTGGCGTCGAGGGTGACGCTGAAGGTGTCGATTCGCAGCACGCGCATGCCGTCGACATTGTCGCCCACGCGCACGTTTCTGTTATTGACGATGGCGGTCGGTTGGCCGTCGACGATCATGATGGCGCTGAGCAGGGGTCGCCCGTCGAAGGGCTTGGCCCTGGCGACGGTTTTCGCGCTGCCGCTGCCACCGCTGCTCTTGGCGGGGACGGGTTTTTTCGTCAACTGATTGAGGCGGATGATGCCGTAGGCGAACGGGTCCTCGAAAAACGCGTCCAGCGGATCGGGGGTTTCCACGGCGACGGGTGTCCGTGCCGCCAGCAACACCGCCGCGCGATTCATCCAGGGCGTTTCGGGGGAAATCCGGCTCAGATCGGCCAGCATTTCCTGATGCTTCGCGCAGGCCTCCTCACTTTCCTTGCCTTTTCCATAGCCGAAGATGGCTGCCAGTTGGCTTGCCAACCCCTTGAGTCCGTTGGTGGCGGGGGGGGGCTCGCTTTGGGGGACCACCTTTTTGTGTGCCGGCGGTATCGCGGGCTTGTTTTTGGGCAGCAGATTGGTGTTGATTTTCACCGAGGCCTGCGCCTTCTTCATCGTGGTCAACTGCTTGAGCTCCTGCGTGACCCACCACGCCACGCCCGCCAACACGCCGATCATGACCATGTACATCAAGACTTCCTTGCCCGTCAGCGAGGGCTTGGCCATCTCCTCATAGTTGGGGATATTATTCTGGTACTTCGGCGTTCTCGTGGGCGAAGGCGCTGGCGCCGCGAAGGACGGTTCCGTCGTCACGGGAGGCTGATCGGGGGCATCCAGGTCGGGCAGCGGCGGAAATTCATCGAGCGGTTCGAACGCGAGATCGTCCGAATCATCCAACGGACCGATATCCGCATCGGTCAACTCGGATGGAGGTTCCTGCCTGCCGTGTTGTGCGTCAAAGCCCATCATCGCGAATCTCCCGGCGCAGCCGCCGCGCGGGCGGCATAGTACGCCGTAGTTTCTATTGTCGGTCGATCCCGCGGCTTGGTTTATTAGGAAATATAAGTAGAAGGAATATTGTGAAGAGGCGGTTAGACTGTTAGGCTGTTAGGCGCGGGCTTATGCGAATTCAGGCCGAAATGCTCCATAAGCCTCTCCCTAACAGTCTAACAGCCTAACAGTCTAAAATGATGAAACGTACGATGGACATTCTCCTGAGCCTGTCGGCGACGATGGTGTTGGCCGGCGTGATGCTGTTGATTGCGGCGGCGGTTCGGCTGGAGTCGCCGGGGGCGGCCATTTTCCGCCAGCGGCGGGCCGGGTGGCGCGGTCGGGCGTTCGTTATGCTCAAATTCCGCTCGATGCGGAGCGACGTGGATCCGTACGGCGGGTCGCCGCATTCGGGCGCGGACGCCCGCCTGACGCGGGTGGGACGGTTCCTTCGCGAAACCAGCCTCGACGAACTGCCCCAACTGCTCAACGTGCTCCGCGGCGACATGAGTCTCGTCGGCCCACGCCCGCTGTACGAACGCCAGGCGGCCGAGTGGGACAGCAACCAACGTCGCCGCCTCGACGTTCGCCCCGGCATCACCGGCTATGCCCAGGCCTATGGCCGCGGCGAGCTGCCCATCGAAGACAAAATCGAAATGGATCTGTATTACGTGGATCATCAGTCGTTCTGGCTGGACGCGCGGATCATGGTTCGCACGGTGCTGAATATGTTCTTCCGGCGAGGCGACGTGTACGAAAAGCAGTACAGCCGCGACAAAAAACACGAGACGGACTGAGGCGTCGCATGGGCGTCCCGCCCATGAGTCCCACGGGCATCTTGCCCGTGGTGGCCTGTCTGGAGTACAAACGGTTCGTCTACAGGCTGGCGTTGCATGGGCGAGACGCCCATGCGACTCACGGGCAAGATGCCCGTGCTACGACGGAGCGATATGACGGAACTGAACATCCTGTTCACGTGCGCCGGGCGGCGTGTCGCCTTGATGGAGACGTTTCGGCAGGCCTTGGCGGCGGTGGGGGCGCGCGGGAAACTATTGGCCGTCGATGCCACGGCCGCCTCGCCGGCATACCATAAAGCCGACGTCGGCCTGCTCGCGCCGCGCACGCGCGACGAGGCGTACATTCCCACGCTGCTGGAGTACGTGCGCCGCCATCGTGTCGCCCTGCTGGTGCCGATGACCGATCTGGATCTGCTGCCGTTGGCGAGGCGGCGGGAGGAGTTCGCCCAGGCCGGCTGTACTGTGATGGTCGGCAGCGAATCCGCCGTGGCCGTCTGTTCGAGCAAGTCCGCCGTCAACGACGCCATCGCCCGCGCGGGGCTGGACACCGTGCACACGGCCGCGCTCGACGAATTTTTCGCCGCGCCGTTTTATCCGTGTTTCGCCAAGCCGACGCACGGCTCGGCCGGCGTGGGGGCCCTCCGCGTCGAGAACGAAAACCAACTCCGCCAGCACGTCGCGGCGCACGGGCGGGACCTGGTGGTGCAGGAATATCTCGACGGGCAGGAGTACACGATCGACGTCTACCGCAGCCGCGACGGCCTGGTGCGGAGCGTCGTGCCGCGGCAGCGGTTGCTGGTCCGTAGCGGCGAGGTGGAAAAAGGCGTGACGGTCCGCGACGACGGATTGATCGACGCCGGGCGGCGGCTTGGCGAAGCGGTCGAGGGGCTGTGGGGCGCCTTCTGCTGCCAGTGCCGCCGCGAGCGCGACGAGGGGCGCATCCGCTTTTTCGAAATCAATCCGCGGTTCGGCGGAGGCATGCCGCTGTCCATCGCCGCCGGCGCCAACCTGCCGCTCTACCTGTTACAGGAAGTCCTCGGCCTGCCCATCACCGCGCGACTGGGCGACTTCACCGACCGCCTCCTCATGCTCCGCTACGACGAGGCCGTGTACACGCAAGTGGATGACCCACGTGAATTGCCAGGATATGATAAGCCGCAGTTTCGATAGAAACGAGCCACAAGCGACAAGAGCAGGAGAAGCTTGTCTTTCAAAGCGTTCGCATGGAGCGAGAACATGAAATAAGACAAGACAGTAGCGTTGCAGGTGTGTCATTTCGACGTTGAAAACAAATCGAACGGCCTTCCCGGTCTCACGTGGAAGGGCCGGCGCACAGCCGCGAAGCGGCGTCGTGTATAGCCTAGGGCGAGCCGTACTCGGCGAGCCCTGGGGCAGGCATTGGGGCAGTTCGTTTATCGTGCCTGACGCCACTGGCCGAGGTCACACCGTCGCGCGAAGGCGGCCTCGAACGGCCCGCACGTTCCCCTGTGATGCCATTCGAAGCCGTACAGGCCCGCGTGCGCGGCCTCGGCCAGTGGCGTCAGGCACGATGTGGGAACAAAAATAGCTTGTCCCCAGGGCTCGCCGAGTACGGCTCGCCCTGGGCTATACACGACGCCGCTTCGCGGCTGTGCGCCGGCCCTTCCACGTCAGGCCGGGGAGGCCGCTCGATTTGTTTTCAACGTCGAAATGACACACCAGCAACGCTATAGTCTTACAAAACGGACGCAGCTTGCGCTTGTCGCTGGTCAGTAACTGCCTAACCAAAGGATTTATAACAATGTCCGACTGTATTTTCTGCAACATCGTGGCGGGGCGGATTCCGTGCGCGAAGCTTCTGGAGGATGACGCGGCGCTGGCGTTTATGGATATCGGCCCGCTGGCGCCGGGGCATGCGATGCTGATTCCCAAGGGGCACTACGAAACCGTCGACCAGATCCCCGCCGACGAAGCCGCCGCCGTGTTGCGGCATTTGCCTGCCCTGGTCAAGGCGGTGCGGGCCGCTACCGGGGCCACCGGCGTGAACGTGCTGCAAAACAACGGTCGATCCGCCAACCAACTCGTGCCGCACGTCCATTTCCACATCATCCCCCGCCGCGAAGGCGACGCCTGGCACTTCAATTGGCCCGCCGGCAAATACGGACCCGGCGAGATGGACGACATGGCCAGGCGAATCCGTGAGGGCTTGTAAATCCAGCGACAAGCGAAGAAAGCCACAAGCCACTAGCCACCAGGTATTGCAGCGTTTGCTGTCATCACAGGGCACACTGCCGGTGTGCGAATGAAAACGTGATCACGAGTCCGCGAAGCATCGAGACCACTCTCTCGAACGAGAGGAGCGGTTTTACCGTCGTGCCGCGAAAACCCTGGTGGCTAGTGGCTTGTGGCTAGTGGCTCGGATGTGGTAAAGTTTTTCCTCCGGACGAATCCGGGAAAAGGATAAACCATGACCCAAGCGAATCCCAGTGTTGTGATCGAAACGTCCAAGGGCGATATCACCGTCGAGTTGAATGCCGAGAAGGCGCCGTTGACGGTGGCGAATTTTCTCGCGTATGTTGAGGAAGATTTTTTCGCCGGCACGATTTTTCATCGCGTGATTTCGAATTTCATGATCCAGGGCGGCGGCATGACGCCGGACATGCGGCAAAAGCCCACCAAGTCGCCGGTGAAAAATGAAGCCGACAACGGCTTGAAGAACGACCGCGGCACGATCGCGATGGCCCGCACGGGCGTGGTGGACAGCGCGACGGCCCAGTTTTTCATCAACGTCGAAAACAACACGTTCCTCAATTTCCGAGGCAAAAGTCCCGACGCGTACGGCTACGCGGTGTTCGGCAAGGTGACGGCAGGCCTGGAGGTCGTCGACGCCATCCGCGCCGTCAAAACCACCAGCAAAGGCATGCACGACGACGTCCCCGCCGAGGCGATCACGATCAAAACGATCCGCAGGGCGTGAGGCGGGACGCGAAAAGACTGTTAGCCTGTTAGGCTATTAGCCTGTTAGGCGCAGGCGTACGGAATGTTGGGCCAAATCTTTCATAAGCCTGCGCCTAACAGTCTAATAGCCTAACAGGCTAACAGTCTTTTCTCATGCCTCCATCATAAACGCCTTGACGCCTTCGAGGAACATTTGGACGGCCAGGACGATCAGGAGCATGCCCATGAGGCGTTCGAGGGCTTCGAGGCCTCGCGGGCCCAGGAGGCGTTGCAGGACGTCCGAGAGCATGAGGATGGCGGCGACGGCCAGCCATGCCAGTCCCAGTGCCGCGGCCACTTGGGGCAGCGGGGCGGTCCGGGAGAGGATCAGCAGGGTGGTCATGGCCGAGGGCCCGGCGATCAGCGGGACGGCCAGCGGCACGATGAACGGTTCTCGCGGTGGCGTGCCCGGCTGAACGCTGGGGATCGGAAACACCATGCGGATCGAGATGACGAACAGGATCACTCCGCCGGAAATGTACAGGGCAGGCGGGGAGATTTTCAGCGTGGCCAGCAGGTACGAGCCGGTCAGCAGGAACGCCGCCAGCACCGCCAGCGCGATGAGCAACTCCCGCGCCAACACCCGTCGTCGCCGCGGGCGGGGCATCTCGCGCAGCGCGGCGGCGAACAGCGGCAGATTCCCCAGCGGGTCCATCACCACAAACAACAAAATGGCAGCCGACGCGAGCGACATGGTACACGATAGGCGCGTGGGTGAACGGGGCGGTTGGTTCGAGGGAACAGCTTAGCCACAAGCCACCAGCCACCAGGGTTTTCGTGTGTCCGATGGTGAAAGTGAACATCACGTACGAGAGAGGGGACTCAATGCTTCGCAGACTCGGGAGGTAATTCACAGGCCTTGCGTTTCGTGTCTGCGAAGCATTGGGACCATTCTCGCCAGCGTGAGGTGTGGTTTTACCGTCGCGCTGCGAAAGCCCTGGTGGCTAGTGGCTGTTGGCTAGTGGCTTTCGTTCCCTCGTCCCGTCGGTCCGCTTTTGCCGTCGAGAAAAGAAAGTAATTCGCACAACCAGCGAAAAAACTATTGACGAGGCTGGGCATGAAACGGGATACTGGCAGTACTTGGGCTTAGAGTGAGATGCCACAGAGCGGGCGACATGGAGTTCCCCGTGACGCGTCGAATGTCTCCCTGGGTCCCTTGAGCATTTTATTGAGGAGTAGCGCATGGCACGCGTGGTTCAGCGACGCAGCACCCCCCCGTATCTCCTGATTGTTTTTGTGTTTTTGTTCCTGATCGCCACCGTGGTGGCCGTCCTGATGTATCTCAAGAGCGACGAACTCACCGCGCAGTTGGCGGCTGAGAAGGACAAGACCAAGGCGGTCGGCACCACGGAAGAACTGAACGCCGCCAGGGCGTTGGCCAGCGGGGCCCCGAAGGGCACGTCCTACCTGAAGGCCTATCAGGACGAGTTGAGGAAACTCGCCCAACTCGTCGATTCCCGCGCCACCGCTGCCGACGCGTACGGCCGCGTGGAGAATCTCGACGTGGCCGAGCCGTTCACCAAGAACAAGGGTGTGCTTCCCCTGGTCGACGACCTCAAGGAGGCGTTGACGGCCAAGGATGTGACCATCCGCGAACTGACCGGGAAGTTCGATCTTGCCAGGGAGAATCAGGCCAAGGCCGAGCAGGCCCTTGAGGCCGTCTCGGACATGGTCAAGGAATTGCAGGCCCAGAGCGAAGCCGGCACCGCGAAGGTCGTCGCGGACATCGCGAACCTGAAAGAAGCCGACGCCGCCGAACGGCAGGAGATCCGGCGGGAGTTGGAGAAGAAGCAGGCCGACATCATGAACCAGGTGGTTCAACTGGAGGCGGAGAAGCGAGGGCTTCACCGGCGAATCGCCGACCTCGAACGCGACAAGCAGGAAATCGTCGACGCCAAGCGGGAAGCCGCCGCCCAGATGAGGGTCTCGGAAAACATCGCGTCTTCCATGACCAATCAGCCCGCCGGAAAAATCATGAAGGTGTACGACGACACCGTATACATCAACCTGGGCAAGAACGACAAGGTGCTGCCGACCATGACGTTCTCCATCTACCCGGCCGGGCCTGTCACGGATGAGAACAAGCTTAAGGGCACGCTGGAGATTCTCCAGGTCAGCGACACCACGTCGGAGTGCCGCATTACCAATCGCTACGCCTCCTCCGGGACGATCACGGCTGGCGACATCATCGGCAACATCACCTTCGTCCGCAACCGGACGTTCGTTTTCGTCGTCAAGGGCGGGTTCGACATGAGTGGTTCCGGCAGGGCCACCGCCGAAGGCGCCTCCGCCATCCGGGACATGGTTGTCCGCAACGGCGGGAAGCTGATGGACAATGTCACGATCGCGACCGATATCCTCGTCATTGGCGCCGAGCCGCCCACGCCCCCCAGGCCTGGCGACGATGCCACCGAAGCGGAAATCGACATCTTCACCCAGCAAATGCAGGTCGTGCGGGAGTACAACAAGGCCATCGAAGAGGCCGACAAGTACAAAATCCCCATCCTGAACGCCAACCGCTTCATGGCCCTGATCGGCCACCAGCCAGGCAGCGTCGAATTGCCCAGACTCGTCCAGGGCAACTAGCGCACAGGTTGTGCACAACTCATGATAATGCAAAACGCCCCGGAAACGGGGCGTTTTGTGTTGATGAGTCGGTTTCCATGATCGTCATATTCCGGCGCCACTGGCCACAGGCCCTGCCATTTTGCGTTGCAGATCGTTGTGACAGACGAAGCGTTCTGTCGCTCAACAACATTTTACAACGCAAAATGGCAGGGCCTGTGGCCAGTGGCGCCGGAATATGACGATCATGGAAACAACGGGAACATGTGATGCGATCGCTCGGCCTACAGCCTGTAGTCTATTTTTTCTTTTTCTTGTCGTCGGCCATGGCTTCGAGGGCGGAGAAGATGTCGTCGTCATCGCCGTCATCGCTGCCGGCTTCGCCGAGTTGGGCCAGCGCGTCGGCGGCGTCATCGTCGTCTTCGTCGAGGACGATGGCTTCTTCCTCGTCGTCGACGTCGAGTTCGACGACTTCGTCGTCATCGTCGGCCATCGGGGCCGCGGCGGATTTTTTCTTCTTCGTTGCCGCCGGGGCCGTCACGCCTGCCGGCTTGCCGTCGAGTTGCACGACGAACGAGACAGGCCCGAGCGTCAGCAGGTCGCCCGCCCGCAGCGGCGACTCCGTCACGCGTTTGTTGTTGACGAACGTGCCGTTGGACGACCCCAGATCGGCGACGACCAGTTTGCCGCCCTCGATCCGCAGTTCGCAGTGCCGCCGGCTGACATCCGTCAACGGCACACGGAGGTCGCACTCATCGCCGCGCCCCACGATGGTGACGTCGCCCGCCACGGGAAAATCTTTGCGCTGACCATTGGCCTTGAACATTACGAGTTTTACGTCCATGATTCACCTATGTCGCCGCACGGGAAAGGGTTTTACCGAACACCGAAACCTGAACACGAACTTCACGCATTGTAAAAATGACCAACGCGCCCTGCAAACAAAATAGCGACGGACTTTCGTATCTTCCGCCAGGAGCATTATATCTCCATGTGCCGTTCTGTCTGGCCAAGTGTCGATATTGCGATTTTTATTCCCGTCCCATCCGCGCCGCCGACGCGGACCGTTACACTGCCGCCGTTACGCGGCAGTTGCGACGGCTATGTAGCACGGGCGTCTCGCCCGTGAGTCGCATGGGCGTCCCGCCCATGCAAAACCAACCTGTCGGCGAAACGTGCGACCATGGCCAGATCGCTATGGGCGAGACGCCCGTGCTGCGGACGCCTCTGGCGACGGTGTTCCTCGGCGGCGGCACGCCGACGGCCCTTGGCGGGGAGCGGCTTGGGGACATTTTTCGCGCCGTCGCGCCGCTGTGCGACGCCCGCACGGAAATCTCCGTCGAAGCCAATCCCGGCGCGTTCGACGGGCCGCTGGCGCGTCGGCTGATCGCGGCGGGCGTCAATCGCGTGAATATCGGCGTGCAGTCGTTTCAAGGCGACGAATTGGCCGTGCTGGGCCGTCTGCACGACGCCGCGGCGGCGAGGCACGCGGTGGCCCTCGCGAGGGACGCGGGGTTCGCGAATGTCGGCATCGACCTCATGTACGGCCTGCCGGGCCAAACGTTGGCGTCCTGGCGGGATTCGCTGCGGCAGGCGTTCGATCTGGGCGTGGAGCACCTCAGCGGCTACGCGTTGAGCATCGAGCCAGGCACGCCGCTGCACGCCGATTGGCAGGCCGGCGCGGTCGAGGAGATGGACGAAACCCTGCAACGTGAGATGTACTACGCGATGATCGAGCAGGCCGGCGGGGCGGGGTTGGCACACTATGAAATGTCCAATTTCGCCAGGCCCGGTTTTGCGTGCCGACACAATCTGACGTACTGGCACAATTGGCCGTACCTTGGCCTTGGCCCGGCGGCGGCGAGTTACATGGCCGGCGTGCGTCGCACGAATCGCCCGGACGCCGACGCGTGGGCGACGGCGGTGCTGGCGGATCGGCCCCCGCCCGCGGACGAAGAGCGGCTGCCGCGGCATCTCCGCATGGCCGAGACGTTGATGCTAGGCCTTCGCCTGACGGCGGGCGTGGATCGGTCCGCCTTCGCGTCGCGTTTTGGCCTGGACGCATTGGCCGCCTTCCCGCACTCCCTGCCACGCTACGCCGCGCAAGGCGCACTGCTCATCGAGGCCACGCACATCCGCCTGGCGAGTTGGGCGCTGTTCGGCGCGGACACGATTTTGGCGGATATCGTCGAGGAGGGGCGGCGAGAGTAGCGATCAGAAGCACAGCCAATCGGGTTGTTTTGCGCCCAAGTCGTACGTACAATTACACGATAGATGATACGTACAGGAGTTGCGACGATGCAAAAACTCACGCTCAGTATGGACCCGGAAGTGATTGACATGGCCAAGCAATTGGCCAAACAACGAGGTATCAGCGCTTCGGAAATGATTAGCCGGATCATCCGGGTGATGGCAGACCCAGAACGTCCCGCCCGAATTGGCCCCCTGACTCGGCAGGCCACCGGTATGTTTAAGCTTCCCGAAGGAAAGTCTGTCGAGGAACTGATTGAAGAGGCGAAAGCGGAACGGGCGGCGAGATATCTACGATGAGCCGGCGAATTCTTGTGGACATCAACGTGTTGGTGGACGTGCTGATGCAGCGTCATCCGCACTATGCCGCTTCGGCCGCGGTTTGGACGGCCGTTGAACAGCACGGTTTGTCTGGTTGGGTATCGGCCGACAGTTTTACCACATTGTACTACCTGCTACGCAAAACGTCGGACCATATCGAGGCATGTCGTGGCATTCAAAGGGTCCGCAAGGTGTTTGTCATTGTCCCGGTGGATGCGGCCTTGATTGAAGACGCGTTGCATTCGCCTCTCAACGATTTTGAAGACGCCGTGCAGCATGAGTGTGCCCTGCGTGTCAAAGCCACATCGATTGTCACCCGCAACATCCGCCATTTTCGCAACACCTCCGTCCCGGCGGTGACTCCAGAAGCCTTCGTCGCCACGCTCGACCTTACGTGACCAGCAATCGTTTCACCGTGTGCACGATGTTCGGCAGGGATGTTACGAGTGCGTCTCGGCCGGTGGGGGCGGGGGTGGCCAGGAGGATCGCGTGGCGGCGGATTTCCACACAGCCGCCGTGCGCGAACCATTCGTCGCCGGCGGCGATGAAGCCGTCGGCCAACTCCGCGTTGCCGAGGAAACTCCAGGGGCCGCGAGTTTGCGTCGCCTGTCTCGCGGGGATTGGCGTGAAGTCGCCGTTGTGCCACATCAGCAGGCGCGGCAGCGGCGAAGGCATTTCGACGACAACCACACCGTACTGTCGCGTCATGCGGCGCGTGCCGTGTCCGACCTCGTATTGGAAATCGAACGCGCGAACGGCCAGGCCTTCGAGGTGCCCGGAAATCACGTTGGAGGCCAAGAGGCAGTGCCCGCTGGTGACGAGGGCGAATTCCGCGTATCGCACCGGAACGTTGAAGAGGTCCTCCCGCGAGTAGCGAAACCCGAGGTCGCTGGCGACCCTGGCCAGCCGCATCCGCCGCCGCTGCCGCAGCGACACGACGGTCAGCACCGCCAGGCCGGCCGCCGCCAGCGACAACACCAACAACAAAAGTATCCCCATCGGTTGCGGCACGGTTGCGTCCTGCTTACTCTTCCGGCTCGGTGGACACGTCATCGTCCTCTTCGGTGCTGTCGAATCGGCTGTCGTCGCTGCCGAGTTTTCGTCCGACGGGGGGCTGATATTTCGTGTCGTACATGGCCTCGGGCGAACGGACGGCTTCGAGTTCCCGGATGAACTGCGCGAGTTTTTTGTAATTGGTTACGTTTTTGTTGGCGAAGATGACCTTCATCTGCGGCGTCAGTTCCGGGTGTTTGTACCGCGCGTTGGCATGGGGCAGGCCGTACTGAAGCACCAGCGAATCCTCGGGCCTGTCGCGGTCGAAGAGCCGTTTGCCGTCTTTTTCCCACAGATTGAGGATGAGGTAGTTGGTGTAGTCGATGCGGTCGTTCTTGGCGTTGCCTTTGGGGAAGAGCTTGAGTTCGCCTTTGCCCTTCGCGCCGCCGTGACAGTTGATGGAGGCGCAGTTCTGGTCGATCGTTGGCCAGATCGTGCGGAAATCCTTCATGAATTTCGGATCGCTCTTGATGATGATGTCGTCTTTCACCCCGCCGTACCCTGGCGTCTCGCGGATGAAGATGACCTGCCTGACGTTGCTGAGCTTACGGAATCGGTCAATTTCCTCTTTGCTTTCCAGGCCTCGCTGGCCCTGCTCGGCCTTGATGAAATTGTTGAGCGCCTGATTCTTGAACTCAATGCTCATGCCCGTGTCGCTGGGCCGCAGATCGGCGAAACGGATTTTGTTGATGTCCTCGTCGGTGATGAGATCCTTGACGTCGATGCCGCCCGACGCGCCCGAGGAGGTCGACTTGTTCGAGGACGCCGTCGTCGCCGGCTTGGTGGCGGGCTCGGCGGGGGGCGCCAGGGCGGCCTCGATCCGGCGGAGCCGCATCCGCGCCTCTTCATGATCCTTCGCCAGTGTCAGGCAACGCTTGAGTTCGGTTTGCGCGATTTTCAATTGGCCGTTCTGCTCGGCCCATTTCGCCAACTCCAGATGGGCGTCGGCGTCTTTGTCGCCGATCTTCGCGAGGCGGTCCTTGTATTCTTTTTCGAAGGCGGCGTGATCGACCACGCGGTCGACTTCGGTGGTTTTGTACAGCATCTCGCCGTTTTCGGTTTTGACGCGGTAGCCCGAGTCGGTCCGCGTGACGTCGCCGGCGATTTTCCGCCCGTCTTTGAGAATGATCGTTTGGCTGGCCCCGTAGGCGACCGCGGAGAACACGCCGCACATCACAAGCGCCAGGAGGATGGTTCGTGTCATGGCATACCTCAAGGTAAAAAGTTCACGGGCAGTAAAACAGGCGGCGGTGGGATTCGAACCCACGAATGAGCGATTTGCAATCGCTTCCCTTGGTCCGCTTGGGTACGCCGCCGGAGCGGATTCACTACTGCATATTATCGGCCGGCGGTGGCGGGGTCAATGAGACTTTTCTTTTCATGGCGCGCGGGTGGGTGCACGTCACGTTTGTCGGTGGTGGTAACCTTGTGATCGTGAGGCGTGGAAAACAACCGGGCGGCCTGGCAGGGCGATGTGTTGTTGTTTCATACCAGCCGTGCTACAGTCTCCATCATCCAAAACGTCAATGGAGACATCTCATGACGACACGGTGGACTGTTGTGGCGGCCTTTGTTCTGGCGGGCGCGGTGACGATGGGGTGTTCCCATGCGCCGTTGAATCCAGGCCTGGAACCTACTCCGCCTCAAAGTCGTCCTGATGTGTATCGCAGCCAGGAGCACGGGTACTCGTTCATTCCGCCGGCGTCGTGGGAGTTGGGGGCCAGCGGCGGCATGATTGACGTGATCTACATGAGGCCTGCCGCCGCGCAGCCGGAGGTTTTTCGCGAAAATCTCAACGTCGCGGTGGAAAAACTGCCCCAGGTCCTGACGCTGGATGAGTACGCGCAGGCCGCCCAGGCGATGATGGCCTTGGCATTCCGTGAGTTTGAGGTGGTTTCGCTCACGGACATCGTCATGGGCAACATCCAGGGAAAGCGGCTGGTCTGCACGTACTCTTGGGGCGGCATCGAGCTTTTTGTCCAGTCGGCCTTCTATATCGCCGTGAAGGACCAAAAGGCGTACGTCATGACCTGCGGGTCCACGCCGGAGAATTTCGCGGCATACGAGAAAACGTTCGACGAGTGCGCCAGAACGTTTCGGGTAGAGTAGGCGGGCACATTCGATGTTCAATTTCTTCAAGAAAAAGAAAAAAACTCCTTCGCCTTCCCCGCCTCCTCCCGCCGCGTCGCTGGAAGGGATTGATCTTTACCTCAAGGACATTCCCGGCGCGATCGAACAGGCCGGCGACGACATGCCTCGCGTCGACTGGTCGAAGGTCGCCCAGGCCGTTCGTCCCTATGACGATCATGCCGCCATTGACCTGTTGTGGACAGAGTTGGCCGCCCAATGGCTGGGCATCCTTGGCCGCCATTTCGAGCTCGACGACGAGTACCGTCTCTACGAGGGCAACCATCTGCTGATGCTCAGCGCCGACGAGCCGCAACAGGTCACGGAACTCATGAACGCCGGCGACGTGGCCTGGCAGCGCCTCGACGAGTTGGTCCAACGCACCCCGAAAGAACGCGGCTTCGGCAAGCACGCGGTCCTCGTGCTCGCCGACCAGAACACCTACTACGATTATATCAGCCATTACGATCCCGGCTCGGCCGAGACCTACGGCACTTCCAGCGGCGTGCACATTTCCGAGGGGTATCGGCACACGGTCATCAACGGCGTGCTGCGTTCGCAGGAAGGCACCCTTGTTCACGAGTTGGCCCACACCATGCTGTGCGGGCGCGGTGTTCCCGTATGGGTGGACGAAGGCTTGGCGCAATGGGCGGCGAGCACGGTCGGCTTCAATCAGGGCTGGGGCGGCGGGGGGCCTCGTCTCGACGCCCGCCAGACCCGCATCGTCCGCCGGTACTGGAACGGGAAAGGTGTCGGCACGTTCTGGAGCGGCCAATCGTTTTCGCTTGCCACCTCGCAACGGGCCAGTTACCAGTTGGCGGACGTCCTGTTTCGCAATCTGCTGGGCCATCCATCCCGCCGCGATCGGCTTGGCGAATTCCTTGCCACCGCCACGCACCACGACGCCGGCGATGCCGCATGCCGGACCTGCTTCGGCGTCCCGCTGGCGTTGTTGGTGGAAGAGTTTCTAGGCCCAGGCCCCTGGCAGCCCGCAGCGCCACGGGATCGCAGGCCCTCGCGAGGCGATTCCTGGCCGCCCGGAGCCTCCCCGGTGCCCTCTAGGCCTTCATGATGAAAAAAAACTCGAAATCACAAAAAAACTTGTCGGAAAAGAATTGACATTGCGATTGGCGTCAGTACACTAGCTAAGCTCTATTCCTGTTTGCCCTATGGCGGGGCGGGCGGCGTCGGAGAATGGTTTTATGGTGCAAGACAAGATACGTATTCGTATGGAAGCCTACGATCACCGGGCGCTGGACGCGTCGGCGAAGGAGATCGTGGATCATGCCGAACGGACGGGCGCTCGTGTCCGCGGGCCCATCCCGCTGCCGACACGCGTTGAGCGGTACACCGTGCTTCGCAGCCCGCACGTGGATAAGAAGTCCCGCGAGCAGTTCGAGATGCGGACGCACAAGCGGGTCATCGACATTTACGAACCGACCGTTCGGACGATCGAGGCCCTCAACCGCCTCGTGGTCCCCGCGGGCGTCTTTATCAAGATCAAGGCCTAGGTGCAGTCATGAAGTCGATCCTCGGTAAAAAAATAGGCGTCACGCAGGTCTACGACGACGCCGGCGTGCTCCAGCAGGTGACGGTCGTGCAGGCCGGCCCGTGCCGCGTGCTTCAGGTCAAGACCCCGGACGTGGACGGCTATCATGCCGTTCAGTTGGGTTTCGGCGAGGCGAAGGCGTCACAGGCCCGGCTGCCGGAGATCGGTCATGCCGCCAAAGTCGGCGCCAGGCCGTCGCGGTTCGTCCGCGAGGTGCGTCTCCAGGCCGCCGCCGACGGCGTGGAAGCGGGCCAGCAGGTCACGCTGGAGATTTTCGACGGCGTGTATGCGGTGGACGTGATCGGCACGAACAAGGGCAAAGGTTTCGCCGGCGGCATGAAGCGTTGGCACTTTGCCGGTCAGCCGATGAGCCACGGCACCGAACGCAAGCACCGCAGCCCGGGCGCCATCGCAGGCCACGGCACCAACCGTGGTTTCGGCGGCGACATCAAGAAGGGCAAAAAGATGGCCGGCCACATGGGCGACGCCCGTGTCACCAGCCGAAACCATCGAATCATCAAGATTGACAAAGACAACAACCTCCTGTTGGTCAAGGGCAGCGTTCCCGGAGCCAAAGGAGGTTTCGTTTTTATCCGCGCCAGCAAGAAGTTGGCGCCCCAGCCCAAGGCGGCCCCGGTGTCCAAGAAGGGCGCGATGAAGGCGGGCAAGAAGTAGGGTAAACCGCGGGAATAATCGTTGCCGGATTGTTCTTGCCAGGTTTTCCGGTGTGTAGTACACTCACGGTTTCGCGAAAATTCGCGGAATTTGCGGCCGGGCCAGTGGGCCTGGAGATAGTCGAACCAGGATACGAACATGTTGGAAGTCCCCGTATACAACACAGAAGGCCAGCAGGTCGACACGGTGCAGGTCGACGAGGCCTTGTTCGGCGGTGAAGTGAACATTTCACTGCTCAAGCAGGCGTTGACGACGTACCACGCCAACCGCCGGCAGGGCACGGTCGGGACGAAGAGCCGAGGCATGATCGAAGGCTCGACGCGGAAGCTCTTCAAGCAGAAGGGCACGGGCAACGCCCGCCGCGGCGCGGTCCGCTCGCCGGTGATGAAGGGCGGCGGCGTCACGTTCGCCAAGGGCCCGGTGCGCGACTTCCGAAAGACCTTCCCGAAAAAGATGCGACAGGCCGCCGTGGACTCCGCTCTGTTGGCCAAAATGCAGGACAACAGCCTGATGGTCGTCAAAGGCCTCAAAGCCGACGCCCCGAAAACCAAAACGATGGTGTCGGTCCTCCGCAATCTCAAGATCAATCGCCGCTGCCTGCTGACCCTGGCGGCCCCCGATAAAAATATCTACCTCAGTTCCCGCAATATTTCCGACTTGGCCGTCTGCCCGCTGGCCGAGTTGAACGCGTGGGACATCCTCACCCGCCCCAAGATGCTCCTGACCGACGACGCGATGCAGGCCATCATGGCGCGCAAGCAGGAGGCCGCCAAGTGAAAAACGATATCTATGCCGTGTTGATCCGCCCGCTGGTGACGGAAAAGGGCACGAAGCTCTCCCAGACCCGCCACGCGTTCTCGTTCCAGGTGAATCCCAACGCGAACAAGGCGCAGATCAAGCAGGCCGTCGAGAAGATTTACAACGTCCGCGTGCTGGAAGTCCGCACCGCCAACCGTAAGGGCAAACCCCGCCGTGCCGGCTATCGCTGGAGCGAGACGTCGCAGTGGAAAAAAGCCGTTGTCGTCCTTCACCCGGATCACAACATCGACCTGTTCTAAAAGACGACCGAGACAGTCATGATTAAAATCTACAAAAAAACGAGTCCGGGCCGACGATTCAGCTCCGTGCTCATCCGCGAAGACGTGACGACGGATAAGCCGGAAAAATCGCTGCTCCGTCCGCTGAAGAGGCGCGGTGGCCGAAACCACCTGGGCGTCATCACCGTGCGACATCGCGGCGGCGGTGCGAAAAAGATGTACCGCGTGATCGACTTCAAACGCAACAAGGACGGGCAGGCCGCCACCGTCAAGACGATTGAATACGATCCCAACCGCAACTGCAATATCGCTCTGGTCCAGTATGAGGACGGCGAGAAACGATACATCCTTGCCCCGCAAGGGCTGAAAATCGATCAGAAAATCTATAACGGCGAGACGGCCGAGCCTCGTATGGGCAACTGCCTGCCGCTGAGCAAAATCCCGGCCGGCTTGGAAATCCACAACGTCGAGCTGCGTCCGGGGCAGGGCGGCAAACTGGTCCGCTCCGCCGGTGGTGTCGCCCGATTGGCCGCCAAAGACGGCAAGCACGCCCACCTGGTGATGCCCTCCGGCGAAATGCGCATGGTGAACGTCAAGTGCCGCGCGACGATCGGGCAGTTGAGCAACATCGACTACGCGTCGATCCGCTGGGGCAAAGCAGGCCGAAAACGCCATCTGGGCATCCGCCCGACGGTCCGCGGCTCGGCGATGAACCCGCACGCTCACCCGATGGGCGGCGGCGAAGGCCGACGAAGCGGTGGTCGTCACCCGGTCAGCCCGTGGGGTCAGCTCGCCAAGGGCGGCAAGACCCGCAAGCGTCGCAACACGAATAACAAGATGATCCTGCGGCGTCGCCGCAACGTCCGCACAGGCCAGTTGGTGCTGTAAGAGGAAATTAGAGCATGACTCGAAGCACGAAAAAAGGCCCTTACGTGGATGAAAAGCTCTATCGTAAGGTGCAGAAGAACATTCAGACCGGCAGCCGCGAACCGATCAAGACGTGGGCGCGGGCCAGCACGATCGTGCCGGAGATGTTGGGCTATACGTTTATGGTCCACAACGGCAAGCTGTTTCACAAGGTGTTCGTGACGGAAGATATGGTCGGTCACAAACTGGGCGAGTTCAGCCCGACGCGCGTCTTCCGCGGCCACAGCGGCGGGAAGAAGGAAGCCGCTTCGAAGTAAATGAAGGTGTCTCATGGCATGGCGAGCAACATATAAGTACGCACGTGGCAGCGCCCGTAAGGCCCGTTGGATGGTCGATATGATCCGAGGCCGAGCGGTGCAGGATGCCCTGAACATTCTGAAGTTCACGCCGAATCTGGCGGCGACGCAGGTCCGCAAGGTGCTGACGTCGGCCGTGGCCAACGCCAACGAAGCCGAGGCCAAGGTCGAAAGCCTGGTCGTCCAGGAGGCGTTCGTGAATGACGGGCCCGTGATGAAGCGGTTCCACCCCAAGGACCGCGGCCGGGCGCACTCGATTCTCAAGCGAACCAGCCACATTACCGTGGTGGTCGAAGAGGCGTAACGAAGGACACTATGGGTCAAAAAGTAAATCCCACTGGTTTTCGCACAGGCGTGACGATCGGCTGGAAGAGCCGTTGGTTTGCCCCCAAGGCCAACTACGGCGAATTCCTGGTCGAGGATGAAAAAATCCGCCGTTTCGTCGACGACAAACTCAGCCGCCAACCCCCGCACGCGGCCATCAGCTGCGTCGAGATCGAGCGGACCCGCGAGGAAGTGAAGGTTCTTCTCAAGACCGCCAGGCCTGGCTTGGTCATCGGCCCCAAGGGCGCCGAAGTGGACAAGCTCAAGGGCCATCTTGAGGACCTCACCAACCGCCGCGTGAGCATCAATATTCTTGAGATCAAGAATCCTGATATCGACGCGCGTCTGGTGGCCGAGAATATCGCCGAGCAGCTCAAGCGTCGCGCGAGTTTCCGTCGGACGCTCAAGCAGCGGGCCGACGCGGCGATGCAGGCCGGCGCCAAGGGCGTGAAGATCCAGGTGTCAGGCCGGCTGGGCGGGGCGGAGATGAGTCGCACCGAGCAGATTATTCTGGGCAGCATTCCGCTGCACACGCTGGAAGCGGACGTGGATTTTGGCTTCGTGCCGGCCTTCACGACATACGGCGTGATCGGCTGCAAGGTGTGGGTGTATCGCGGGATGTTCGGCGAGACGCCGAGCGAGGAAGAGCAGGCCGCTGCGGCGGCGATGACGCGGGCGCGTCGTCGTCGCGAGCGTGGCGGCCCGGGCGGCGGTCCTGGTGGCGGCGGTGGTGACCGTCGCGGTGGTGGCCGAGGCGGGCGTGACGATCGTCGTCCGACGGTCGAGGGCGGCGCGTCCAGGCCCGGCGGCAGCCGGCTTGGCAGCCTCAAGCAGCAACCGCAGCAGGCCCCGCAGGCGGCCCCGGAAGAGCCGTCGCAGCCGCAATAACGCGTCCGTCGCGGCGGAATGGAATGGATGTAAACCGCAGTGTTGTTGTAACGCAGAGTTTATTGACGGGTGAGACCCCCGTGTTACGGATAAGACAGGTGCCCTTATGGCGATGATGCCAAAACGAATCAAGTACCGTAAGATGCAGCGTGGCAAGATGCCCGGCATGGCCACGCGAGGCAATACGGTTTCTTACGGTGAATACGGCCTCCAGAGCATGATGGCGGCATGGATTTCCGGCAAGCATCTGGAAGCCGGTCGCGTGGCGGCGACGCACTTCCTGCACCGCGAAGGCCGCGTGTATATTCGCGTCTTCCCGGACAAACCGATCTCCGCCAAGCCGCTGGAAGTCCGCATGGGCACCGGCAAGGGCGAGACGGACGACTGGGTGGTTCCGATCAAGCCGGGCACGATTCTGTTCGAGGTGGGCGGCGTGGATGAAGCCACCGCCAAGGGCGCGCTGCGTCGCATCGCGGCCAAGATGCCCGTGAAATGCCGCCTGATTCACCGACGACATGGCCACTAAAGGCCGAAGGATTGCAAG
This sequence comes from Phycisphaerae bacterium, assembly GCA_009783465.1. Classification (GTDB taxonomy): domain Bacteria; phylum Planctomycetota; class Phycisphaerae; order SM23-33; family SM23-33; genus WRDM01. The sequence continues at coordinate 65,971 of WRDM01000008.1, forward strand.
CGATGAAGATCAGTGAAATACGAAACTTGTCTGACGACGAGTTGCAGATCGAGATGGATCGGCTTCGCCGGCACCTCTTCGACCTTCGGTCGCAGTCGGTGACGGAGAAGCTGGAGAATCCGACGCAGATCGGCAAGGCGCGTCGGGATGTGGCGAGAATTTTGACGGTCAAGCGTCAGCGTGAGCTGGCCGCCCAGAAATAGCGAGTGGTTTCGATGGAAAACGCACAGACGACCCCGCAGACCCAGGAACAGGAAGCGCATCGCCCCCGCCGGACGGGACTGGTGACGTCGGCTTCGGGCAACAAGACGATCCGCGTGCTGGTGGAATCGCAGGTACAACACCCGATGTACGGCAAGTACCTTCTCCGCCGGACGAAGCTGGCCGCCCACGATCCGGCCAATGAGGCCAAGAAGGGCGACACGGTGGAGATCATCACCTGCCGCCGGATCAGCAAGATGAAGAGCTGGCGTCTGGTGCGGGTGGTCAAGAAGGCGACCATCTCCTCGCAGGCCAAAGCGGAACGAGGTTAAGCCGTGATACAACAGGAAACCAGGTTAGACTGTGCCGACAATACCGGCGCCAACGAGCTGTACTGCATCAAGGTGCTGGGCGGCTCGACCCGCGCGGGCGGCTTTTACCGCCGCACGGCCAGTTTGGGCGACGTGATCATCTGTTCGGTGAAGAAGGCCGTTCCCGACGGCACGGTGAAGTCCGGCGACGTGGTTCGCTGCGTCATCGTGCGGACGGCGAACCCGGTCCGTCGGGCCGACGGCAGTTATGTGCGGTTCGACCGTTCGGCGGCCGTCATTATCGACGAGAACGGCAACCCGCGAGGCACCCGCATTTTCGGCGCGGTCGCCCGCGAGTTGCGAGAGAACTTCATGAAGATCGTCTCGCTGGCGTCGGAGGTGGTGTAATTATGTCGATACACGTGAAAAAAGGCGACATCGTCGTGGTGCTCGCCGGCGACGACAAAGGCAAGACCGGCGAAGTCATCAGCGTTTATCCGCGTGACAGCAAGGTGTTGGTGCAGGGCGTCAATCGCGTCTTCAAGCACCTCAAGCCATCGCGGCAGCATCCTCGCGGCGGACGCATTCAGAAGGAGATGCCCATTCACATCTCCAACGTGTTGCCCTTGGACCCCAAGACCAGCAAACCCACGCGAGTGGCGTTTCGGACCAATGAGGACGGCGTGAAGGAACGCGTGGCCAAGAGATCCGGCCAGGTTCTGGGCTCCGTCAAGAAGAAGTAAGGTGCAGGTATGGCGATTCCACGCATGTTAGAGAAATATCGCACCGAAGTGGTGCCTGCCCTGGTGCAGCATTTTGGGATGAAGAATCCCAACGCGGTGCCTCGGCTGAAGAAGATCGTGATTTCGATGGGCATCGGCACGGCGCACGAGGACAAGGCCAAGTTGGAGGCCTGCACGGCGCAGTTGACGCAGATCGCCGGCCAGAAGCCGGTGGAGACGCTCAGCCGGGTCGCGATCAGCAACTTCAAGCTCCGCAAGGGGATGAAGGTTGGGTTGAAGGTGACGCTTCGCGGCGCGCGGATGTGGGAGTTTTTCGATCGTCTGGTGACGCTGGCGATTCCTCGTGTGAAGGACTTCCGCGGGTTGAATGCCAACGGGTTCGACGGTCGCGGCAGTTACAACATGGGTCTCTCCGAGCAGAGTGTGTTCCCGGAGATCGACCCGGCCAGTGTGACGTTTACCCAGGGCATGAACATCGCGATGCAGACGGACGCGTCGAGCGATGAAGAGGCGCGTCAGATGCTGACGTTGCTGGGCATGCCGTTCAGGAAGGATTAAGTATGGCCACCACGGGTCAAGTGAACAAAGCCCAGCGGGCTCCGAAATTTTCGTCGCGGTTGGTCCGGCGTTGCCAGTTGTGCGGCCGGCCTCGCGCGGTGTATCGCAAGTTCCGCGTGTGCCGTATTTGTTTGCGGAATCTGGCGCACACGGGTAGTATCCCTGGGCTTAAGAAGGCTAGCTGGTAAGAGGAAGAAGCATGAGTCTGTCCGATCCCATTGCCGACATGCTGACGCGTATCCGTAACGGTCTTCGAGCCCGCAAGGACGCCGTGAACGTCCGGGCCTCCGGCATCTGCGAAGGAATGCTTCGCGTGATGAAGGAGGAGGGGTACATCAAGGACTACACACGGATGGAAGATGACAAGCAGGACATGCTGCGGGTGTACCTCAAGTACGGCCCGGCGGGCGAGGACGTGGTCAACGCGATTGACCGCGTGAGCAAGCCCGGCTGTCGCGTGTACGAGGGTGTGAAAGCGCTGCCGAGGCCTTTGAACGGCCTGGGCATCTCGATCATCTCGACGCCGCAGGGAGTTCTGAGCGACCGTCAATGCCGCGAGCGCAACGTCGGCGGCGAAGTGCTCTGTACGATTTATTAAGAGGAAGTCCGATGTCGCGAATTGGAAAAAAACCGGTTCCTATTCCCGCGGGCGTGAAGGTGTCCGTCGCGGGAACGGCGCTGAGCGTCGAGGGCCCGAAGGGAAAGCTGAGTTGGTCGCACGGCCCCGGCCTGACGGCCAGCGTGGACACCGCCGCCAAGGCGGTGGTCATCGCGCGGTCGAACGAAGAACGCCAGACGCGAAGCCTTCACGGCACGGCCCGGAGCATCCTGTCGAACATGATCGAAGGGTGCCTCAACGGGTACGTCAAGGCGTTGGAAGTGTACGGCGTGGGTTACGGCGTGTCGATGGCCGGGACGAAGCTGACGCTGCTGGTCGGCAAGAGTCACCCGGTGGTCTTCGACATTCCGACGGGCTTGAAGGTGGAAGTTCAGGTTCCGCAGGCCCGCGGCGAGACGGAACCGGCGAAGTTCACGATCAGCGGCGTGGACAAGCAGTTGGTAGGCGAGTTTTCCGCGATGGTCCGCCGGTCGCGCAAGCCCGAGCCGTACAAGGGCAAAGGCGTGCGATTCGCGGGCGAATACGTCCGTCGCAAGGTCGGCAAGGCCTTCGCGGGCGCCGGCAGCGGCTGATCCCGCCAGGCGCGTAGTCCGTTGGTTTATGACAGGCCGCGTCGTGGTGGGTCCGTGGACCCTTACGCCAGTGACCCTGGCGGGTTGAACGTCCGCCACACAGCATCAAGGCAAAACGAATATGAAGCCGATTATCAAGAAGCAGGTACAGCGAGAGCGGCGTAAGCGTCGCGTGCGGAAGAACGTCATCGGGACGCCGGAGCGTCCGCGGCTGACGGTATTCCGCAGCCATAAGAACATCTACGCCCAGATCATCGACGACTCGATGGGGGCGACACTGGTGGCCTCCAGCACGATGGAGAAGGCCTCCCGTGGCCAACTCAACGGCGCGTCGGGCGGTAACAAGGCCGCCGCGATGGTCGTGGGGTCCAGCCTGGCGGCCAAGGCGGTGGAGAAGGGCATCCGTAAGGTCGTCTTCGACCGCAACGGCTACCCGTTCCACGGCCGAATCAAGGACTTGGCCGAGGCGGCGCGCAAGGGCGGCCTCGAGTTTTAGACGATACAGGAGCGCACGTGGCATATAAGACGGAACAACAGGCGGATTTCGGTGACGACAAGCCGCTCGAAGACAGCGTGATTCAGATTTACCGTTGCGCCAAGGTGGTCAAGGGTGGCCGACGGTTCAGCTTCGCCGCCCTGGTGGTCGTTGGCGACCGCAACGGGACGGTGGGTCTGGGCTACGGCAAGGCCAACGAAGTCCCCGATGCCGTGACCAAGGGCATCGCCGACGCGAAGAAAAATCTCGTGAAGGTGATCGTTCGCGGCAACACGATTCCGCACCTCGGTCAGGGCCAGTGCGGCGCGTCGAAGGTGGTCATGCTCCCGGCCAGCGAAGGCACGGGCGTGATCGCGGGCAAGAAGCTTCGGCCGCTGCTCCAGTTGGCTGGCATCAAGGACGTGCTGACCAAGGCGTACGGTTCGACGAGTCCGAAGAACCTGCTCAAGGCCGGTCTGGACGCCCTGCGTCACATGCGAAGCCCGGAGACGGTGGCGTCGCTGCGAGGAGTGAATCCGAAATGAAATTGGACGATATTACCAGCAAGGCCGGCAAGTTTCCCAAGCACAAAAGGCTGGGGCGCGGCACGGGCAGCGGGCAGGGCAAAACGTCAGGCCGCGGCACCAAGGGTCGAGGCGCCCGCGCTGGCGCGAGTTTCCGCTGGGGCTATGAGGGCGGGTCGAATCCGATCATCGCCCGAAGCCCGAAACGCGGCTTCAACAATTTCCACTTCCGCGTCGAGTATCAGCCGGTGAACCTCAGCGATCTGGAACAGTTCGCCTCGGGGTCGACGGTTGACGCCGCCGCATTGAAGAAGGCCCATCTTATCGGCGACGCAACGCAGCCGGTGAAGATTCTGGGCAACGGCACGCTGACGAAGAGTTTGACGGTGGTGGCCTCGTGCTTCTCGAAGTCCGCGGCGGCGAAGATCGCTGCCGCCGGCGGCAAGGCCGATGGGCCGATTCCGGCGTTGGTCAAGGAAGCGGCCTTGGCGAAGAAGGCGGAAATCGCCGCGGCGAAGAAGGCCGCCGATGACGCGAAAAAGGCCGCCGACGCTGCCGCGAAGGCCCTTGAGGCGGAGTCGAAGGCCGCCAAGCCCAAGAAGGGCAAGGACGAAGCCAAACCCAAGAAGTCGGAGTCGGACAAGGCGTAGGCCTTGCCACTCTATTAGAGTGAGCCCGTTATGGCATTTAGGATTTTCCAAGCAGCTGTCGGTGTGATACTGGGAGCCCTGTCGCTTTGGCTGATCGGGTCGGCTGTGGCTTCGCTTTCCCATATCAACCGCGCGTCGGAATACGTCCTGCCGGCTACCCACATTGCCGGCGCGCTGCTCATCATGGGCATCTACTACTGGGCCCTGTGGAGTCCGTCACGCGTCAAGAAGGTGATGGAGGACATCTTCTCCATCCCCGAACTGCTCAGAAAACTGGCGTTTACGCTGGCGTTGCTGTGTATTTACCGTATCGGGTGGCACATCACGCTGCCGGGCGTGGATGTTGCGGCGTTGCAGCAGCAGCACTCCACCGACAGCGATTTCGGCACGGCGTTGGCGTTTTTCGGCATGTTTACCGGCGGCAACTTGCAGCAGGCGACGTTGTTCGGCTTGGGCATCATGCCGTATATTTCGGCGTCGATTATTTTCCAGCTTCTCGCCACGGTCGTTCCCGCCCTTCGCAAGCTTCAGAAGGAAGGCCCGGCCGGGTATAAAAAGATACAGGAATATACCCGCTACGCCACCGTGTTTCTCTGCGTGATCCAGGCGATGTTCTGGGTGATGCAGATGCGTCCCGACGCGTCGGGCGCCGACGGGTTGTTTTATCAACACGCACAGACGGCGGGGATTTTCATCGTCTGCGTGGTTGGACTGACGGCCGGCACGATGTTCATGATGTGGCTGGGCGAGCAGATTGACGAATACGGCATCGGCAACGGCATCAGCTTGATCATCATGGCGGGCATCGTGGCCCGGCTGCCGTGGGCCGTCGATAAGGTCATCGAGCAGTCCACGTTCAGTCTGGCGGCGGAAGAGGGCACAATAGGCCCGACCAAGTTGCTGATTCTCGTTGTCGGCTTCCTGGTTGTCGTGAGCGGCGCGATCCTGATTACCCAGGGCCAGCGGCGAATTCCGATCCAGCAGGCCAAGCAGACGCGAGGCCGACGCGTATACGGCGGGCAGAGGCAGTATCTGCCGTTGCGAGTCAACCACGGCGGCGTCATGCCGATCATCTTCGCCTCGGCGCTGATGATGTTCCCGATGGCCATCAGCGGGTGGGCGGCGAGGAACTGGCGAAACAGTTTCACCGAGGCGATGCAAAGTGCGTTCAACTACGGCAGCTACATCTACTGTGTCGTGGAAGTGGCGTTGATCTTCTTCTTCGCGTACTTCTGGACGACGGTGCAGTTCCGGCCGAAGGAAATGGCAGAGCAGTTGCGTGATCACGGTCACTTCATTCCCGGCCTGCGTCCCGGCAAGCGGACGGCGGATTATCTCGAACGCGTGATGGAGCGGATCACGTACTGCGGTGCGGCCTTCCTGGCAGCGATCGCGGTGATTCCGCAGGCTGTGCACTCCTGGCTGCATATTGACTTCCAGGTCTCGCAGTTCCTTGGCGGCACGGGCCTGCTGATCGTGGTGAGCGTTGCGTTGGATCTGGTTCAGCGTATCGAGTCGAACCTAGTGATGCGAAACTATGGCGGCTTCCTCGGCGGCAGCACGAGGATCAAGGGAGCCTACAGACAATGAGAATCGTCTTGATGGGCCCCCCCGGTGCGGGCAAAGGAACACAGGCCAAGCGGCTGATGGATCAATTCCAGATGGCGCATCTCAGCAGCGGCGATATTTTCCGCGCGGAGAAGGCCTCCGGCAGCGAGCTGGGAAAAAAGTTGGCCGAGTACATGAACGCGGGCGCGCTGGTTCCCGACGAGATCGTCGTGAGCGTGATGGCCAAGGCGATCACGGAGAATCGTTCCGGCGGCGGGCTGCTGCTGGACGGTTTTCCGCGGACGGTTCCGCAGGCACAGGCGCTCGACGAGCAACTGGCGGCGGCGGGCAAACCGCTCGACGCGGTGGCTGTGATTACCGCCAACGATGAGATTATCGTCACGCGAATCACGGGCCGATGGACGTGCGGCCAGTGTGGGCGGATTTATCACGTGACGTCGCTGCCGTCGAAAACGGCTGGCGTGTGCGACGACGACGGCGCCGCCTTGACGCAACGAAGCGACGACAAGGAAGAGGTTGTCCGCTCCCGGCTGGCGGCGTATTACAAACAGACCGAGCCGGTGATTGCGTACTACCGGCAGCGTCAGGCGAACGTGATCGAGGTCGACGGCATGCAGGTGCCCGACGCGGTGGCCGCTCAGATGGGCCAGGCCCTTGAGGAACTTTCCGGCAAGTAGGTCGGTGCGTAGGGTATGACGATGGCCTGGAACAGGATCCGCATCAAGACGCCGCAAGAGATCGAGAAGATGCGGCAGGCTGGCCGAATTGTGCGGCAGGTGCTGACCCGTCTTGGCGAGATGGTCGCGCCGGGCATGACGACGGGCGAGATGGATCGCGAAGCCGAACGGCTGTGCCACGCGATGGGCGCGCAGTGCCTCTTCAAGGGCGTGCCGGGCCGAGGCAAGGCCGGTCCGTTCCCTGGGAATATCTGTGCGTCGATCAACGAACAGTTGGTGCATGGGATTCCAGGCAGGACGGCGCTTCGCGAGGGCGACATCATCAGCGTGGATTTCGGCGTGCGGCTGAATTCCTGGTGCGGCGACGCGGCCATGACGTACTGCGTCGGGCACATTCGGCCCGAGGTGGCGCACCTGGTCGAGGTGACGCGTCGGACGTTGGATATGGCGGTGGCGTTGTCAGCCCCCGGCGAGCGGTGGAGCAACATCGCCCGCGCGATGCAGCGATACGTGGAAGGCGAGAATTATTCGGTGGTCCGGGATTTTGTCGGGCACGGGATCGGAACCGAGATGTGGGAAGATCCAAAAGTTCCGAATTTTTTCTCGCGTGAACTCGAGGCTCACGATATCCTTCTTGAGCCTGGGATGGTTCTGGCGGTTGAGCCGATGGTGAACATGGGTTCTCCGCATGTGAAATACGCCGAGGACGGATGGACGGTCGTGACGAAGGACGGGCAGCCATGTGCCCACTTCGAACACACGATCGCGATCACCCGGACGGGCGTGGATGTGTTGACGGCGTAGTGTTGTAGACGGTCGGTGACGGCCGGCGACTCATAGAGGTTTGCGATGAAAGTCAGAAGTTCGGTGAAACGAATTTGCGAGAATTGCAAGATTGTCCGCCGCCAAGGCGTGGTGCGGGTGATTTGCACGAATCCCAAGCATAAGCAGCGGCAGGGTTAGCCGCCAAGGAGACGTACATGCCCCGCGTGGCAGGTATTGACATTCCCAACGATAAGCCAACGATCGTCTCGCTCCAGTATATTTACGGGGTCGGGCCGAAAGTGGCTGCGGACGTTTGCGAGAAGCTCAAGATCAACCCGATGGCCCGCGCCAAGGAGTTGACGGAAGAGCAGTTGTCCAAGATCGCGCAGATTCTGGACACGGAGTACACGATCGAAGGGCAACTCCGCCGCCAGATCGCGCAGAGTATCTCTCGGTTGAAAGATATCGGCGCGTATCGCGGGATGCGGCATCGTCGAGGCCTGCCCGTTCGCGGGCAGCGCACCAAGACGAACGCCCGCACGCGGAAGGGTCCCCGTAAGACAGTGGCCGGCAAGAAGTCGGTGAAGGAGATGCGGTAATGAGTCAGGCACCATCCCCGGCCCCCCAGCAGCCCGCCGCTCCGGCTGCCGCCCCGGCGGCAGGCGGTTCGAAGAAGAAAATGCGTCGCAGCGTGGCGCGTGGCATCGTCCACGTCAAGGCGACGTTCAACAACACGCTCGTGACGATCACCGACTCCAACGGCGACGTTCTGGTCCGCGAGTCCGCCGGCACGAGCGGGTTCAAGGGCAGCCGAAAGAGCACGCCCTTCGCCGCGACCCGCGCCGCGGAATCCGCCGCCGGCAAAGCTCGCAAGATGGGACTGCTGGAAGTGGAAGTCCGCGTCAAAGGCCCCGGCAGCGGCCGCGAAAGCGCCGTTACCGCCCTCCAGGCGGCCGGGCTGAAAATTATTTCCATCGAAGACATCACGCCGATACCGCACAACGGTTGTCGGCCTCGCAAGAAACGCCGCGTGTGACGTGACGCGGGCGTCTCGCCCGCGTTGTGTGTTCCATTGATTTTGTCAATGGGAAGCGGCAAGGCGACACGGTTGTTCCGTTCGCCAGACGCGGACGAGTCGTCCGCAAGGCACGAGGGCGAGACGCCCTTGCCACGTTGCGCGGGCCAGCGGCCGCACAACACGATGGGCTGAGAGGACGCTGTGATCCCGCAACGTCCAGACAGACCCGAAAACACAGGCCGCGAGGGCTGTTGATTGACAGCGGCCTCGCCAGGAAAACGATAGGAGTGTAGGACCTATGGGACGTTACACGGGACCGGTGTGTCGGCTTTGCCGGCGCGAAGGCATGAAATTGATGTTCAAGGGCGCCCGCTGCGAGACAGCCAAGTGCCCGATGGAACGTCAGAACCGTCAGTTTCCGCCGGGGCAGCACAACTGGCGTCGCGGTCGGGGCAGCGAGTACGGCATCCGCCTCCGCGAGAAACAGAAAGTCAAACGCTATTACGGGATTTTCGAGTCGCAGTTCATCAAGTATTTCCAGGAAGCCGAACGCGGCAAGAGCAACACCGGCGCGTCGCTGCTGATCCTGATGGAACGTCGCCTGGACAACGTGATTTACAAGCTCGGCTGGGCGCCGTCCCGACCCGCCGCCCGCGCGACCGTGGCCCATGGCCACATCTGCGTCAACGGCAGGCCGGTGGACCGCAGCAGCTACCTGGTCCGCATCGGTGACAAAATCACCGTCAAGGACAACGAGCGTTCCAAGAAGCTCATCAAGGCCCGCCTGGATGAACTGGGCGATCCTCACGTGCAGAACTGGATGCGAATGGAAGCCGCCAAGTTGACGGCGGACATCGTTGCGATGCCCACCCGGGACGACGTGATGATCCCGGTGGAAGAGCAGATGATCGTCGAACTCTTGAGCCAGTAAGTCCGTGGACGTGGCGTCGGGGCCAATTGGCCTCGCGGGTAGAACAGAAATCCTTAGTCAGTCCGTGTAACGGACGGAGGCAAGGCAATGCGAATCAGGTGGCGCGGCCTGGAGTTGCCCAATCGGGTGATCAGCGATCCGGCAGTATCCACGCCCACATACGGCAAGTTCACGGTGGAGCCGTTCGAGCGTGGTTTCGGTATTACGGTCGGCAATGCACTGCGTCGAATCCTGCTCAGCTCCCTCGAAGGAGCGGCGGTTACGAGCGTGAAAATTGCCGGCGTGTCCCATGAATTTATGTCCATCCCCGGCGTGCTGGAAGACGTGACGGACATCATCCTGAACGTCAAGACTCTGGTCGTCAAGAGTCATGCCGAGGGCGAGAAGACGATCCGTCTGCGAAGCACCGCCAAGGGCCCGGTGACGGCCGGCATGATTGAGACGGATCCGTCCGTCGAGGTCGTCAACAAGGACCTCGTACTGGCGACGCTGACCGACAACGTGCCGTTCGAGATGGAATTGACGGTTGACGGCGGCCGCGGGTACGTGACGGCCGAGGAAATGACCCAGGCCGACGCGGACCAGGAACTCGGCCGCATCGTCGTCGACGCGTCGTTCTCGCCGGTGACACGCGTGCGGTATCGCACCGAGGACACGCGCGTCGGGCAGAAGGTCAACTACGACCGCCTCGTGCTGGAAGTCTGGACCAACGGCACGCTCACACCGGAAATGGCGATGGTGGAAGCGGCCAAGATTCTCCGCAAACATCTCAATCCGTTCGTCCAGTATTTCGAATTGGGCGAGCAGGTTGTCGAGTCGATCGCGACCGAAACCGTGATCGAGGTGAACGACGAGCTTCAGCAGAAGTTCTCGATGAGCGTTCACGAACTGGAACTGAGCGTTCGCGCGAACAACTGCCTGGAAGCGGCCAAGATCGAGACGGTCGGGCAACTGGCGGGCATGAACGAGAGCGAACTGCTGAAGATTCGCAGTTTCGGCAAGACGTCGCTGCGTGAGGTCAAGCGGAAATTGCAGGATCTGGGCCTGTCGCTCGGCATGAGCGTGCCGGCGTAACGTATGAGGAAACCCGTGGTCCCGGGTTCCCTGGGATCGACAGAGAAGAAAAGGTTGCAGTTATGCGTCATTGTAATGCAGGAAAACAACTCAGCCGAAGCACGTCGCACCGTAAGGCGTTGCGTCGGAACATGGCCGCGTCGCTGATTCAGCACGGCGCGATCCGCACGACCGAGGTGAAGGCCAAGGAACTGCGGGGCTTTGTGGAGAAACTGATCACGGTGGCCAAGAAGGGCACGCTGCACGCCCGTCGGCAGGTGATCTCCACGTTGAATGATCGGCTGATGGCTGACGACAAGGGCGAGATTCTCGACAAGACCGTCGTGCAGAAGCTTTTCGACGAAGTGGCGCCGAGCTACTCCGGTCGGCAGGGTGGCTACACGCGGATCATTCACCTGGCCGAACGCCGCATCGGCGATGCCGGCAGGCAGGTGATGCTCCAACTGGTCGAGCCGACCAAGGCCGTCGACAATTCGCCCGCCACCACAAGCCGCCGCCGCGCCCGTACCGCCCAGCGGAAGGCCCTCATCGGCAAGAGCGCCAAGGCGATCCCGGTCGCCAAGGCCGAAGTCAAAGCCGAACCCAAGGCCGAGACCGCCCCAACTGACGCCGGCGAAACCAAGAGCGAGTAGCCGCCGCGAGTTGCCAGCCGTTGTGCAAAGAATCGAAAAGCCCGGCCCCCTATCAAGGGACCGGGCTTTTTTCGCGCCAACACGCGACGTGACGCTGCTGCTGCGGCGGAGGAGATATCAGGTAAGCCGGCGGCGGAACATCCAGGATGCCGTGGTCAGCGCGACGGTAGCGATGACGGCCAATGGCCAGAGTTCGTGGATGAGTTCGTCGATGCCCACACCTTCGAGGTAGACCCGCTGGGCCATGGTGATGGCGTATCGCAGCGGGTTGGCGTAGGTGAAATATTGCAGCAGCCGCGGCATGTTGGTGATGGGCGTGGTCAGGCCCGACAGCAGCGTGAAGGGCATGATCAGGACGAACGAGTAGAGCATCGCCTGCTGCATCGTCGCGGCGAAGGACGACACGGCCAGTCCCAGTCCGACGGCCGCTAGCAGGAACGGAATCAGCCCGGCGTACAGCACGATAAACGAGCCGGCGAACGGAATGTGAAACCACAACTGCGCCACCAGCAGAATCGTCGTCGCCTGCGTCAGGCCGATCAGCATCGCCGGCACCGCCTTGCCCACCATGATCTCCGCCGGGCGAAACGGCGTTACCAGCAGTTGATCGAACGTGCCCTGTTCCCGCTCTCGCGCGACCGACATGGCCGTCAGAACCAACGCCTGGAGCATCGTCAGCGTGCCGACGAGGCCGGGGATCATGTTCCATCGCGTGACGAGATTGGGATTGAACCACGACCGCGTGGTGACACGCACGGGCGGGTCGGCGAGGTTGTGCGATTGCCGCCAGTCGGCGTTGAACGTCTCGACGATGGCCGACACATAGCCGCTCGCCGTGCCGGCGGTGTTGGAATTTCTGCCGTCGGCAATCACCTGGATGTCCGCCGGCAGGCCCGCCTCGAGGCGACGCTGGAAGTCCGGGCCTATCCGAACCACCAGCAGCGCTCGGCGGGCGTCGATCATCTCCTGAATGTCGCCCGAGCGCTCCAGATTGGCGACGCGCTGGAACACGCCCGTGCCGTCAAGCCGGGCCAGCAGATCGTGCGAAGCCGCGCCGCGGTCCTGGTCCAGCACGGCGTAGGGCACGTGGGTGAGGTCGTAGCTGGCCGCGTATCCGAAAAGCATGCACTGAAGAATTGGCGGCAGAAACAAACTCGTCCGCGTTCGCGGGTCCTTCAGGACGGCGAGCAACTCCTTGCGAATCAAGGCCAGGATACGACGGAGGGCGTCGAACACGCGGTTGTCCTTTCGATGTCGTTTTGTGTTTGTCAGGTTTTTCGCGAAGGAACGTAAAAAGCCACTAACCACAAGCCACAAGCCACTAGGTATGGACAAGTAGGCCGTAAATCACACGATTTTGTTCGGCAGTAGTGGTCCATCCATTTCCGCTTTCGTTGCCATTCGCCGTCGACGTTCCCCTAGTGGCTAGTGGTCCGTCAATCGTGAACGGATGGCTTGGCCACGGGCTTGGCCTCTTTGCGCTGTTGGGATTCCAACAGCGCAAAGAGGCCAAGCCCGTGGAAACGGTTCCACGAACCCATCAAAACACGGCGGATGGTCCACTAGTGGCTTTTTACGCCGGGAATGTCGAGGACAAATTTACGCCAGTTTTTTCCTCGTCACCCCGCGCGTCAGAATCAACAGCACCACCGCCATGCCCGCCAGGGCCGCGGCGTTGGGGAGGATGACGCTCCAGACGTTGCCAGCCAGGAAAACCGTCTGGAGCAGGGCGACGAAGTACCGCGCCGGCAGCACATACGTGATCCCCTGCACGGCCAGCGGCATCGAACGCAGGTCGAACAGGAATCCCGAGAGCATCATTGCCGGCAGAAACGTCACCAGCATGGTGACCATGATGGCGACGAATTGACTTTTGAGGGCCGACGAAATCAACAACCCGATGCCCAGCGCGACGAGCAGGTAAAGCATCGACGCCCCCGTGAGCACCCACAGCGATCCGCGGAAGGGCACATGAAAAAGGAATTTCGCCGACAGCAGACAGATCGCCAGACCGATCAGACCCAGCACGAAATACGGAATGGTTTTGCCCAGCAGAATTTCGTCGGGCGCCACCGGCGTGATGAACAGCGCCTCCAGTGTGCCACGCTCCCATTCGCGCGCGACCACCAGGGCCGTCAGCATCGAACCGATCAGCGTCATCACCAGCACGACGAGGCCTGGCACGAGAAAGTAGCGACTGTCGAAGGCTTCGTTGAACCACAGGCGGTTTTGAACGGTGACAGGCCCGGCACCCGCGACGGGCTTGCCTTCGCCGCGCTGCCGGGCGGCCCACGCGGCGACGGCCCCCTGCGCGTAGGTCTCGACGATGCGGGCGTGATTGGCGTCGATGGCGTGCGTGAGCACCTGGATCTCGGTGTCGCCTCCGTTGAGGCGGCGGGCGAAATCGGGCCGGATGCGGATGATCGCGTCCACCTTCCGCTGAACCATCAACTCCTGCGCCCGTGGCATGGCCGTGACGACGGTGGCGTCGAAATACGGCGACATCCGAAACCCCGCCGCCAGCTCCGTCGCCCGCGGCGTGGGGTTTTCCAGCACCACCGCCACCGGCACGCTCGTCACGTCCAGCGACAGGCCGTACCCGAACAGGAGAATCAGAATCGTCGGCAACACAATCCCGATGGCCACGCTGCTGGGATCGCGCAGCACCTGCACGCTCTCCTTGCGAATCAACGCCCAGATGCGGCGCGCCCTGGGCGTGACGAAAATTTCTGCGATAGAGCGCATGGTCGTTATGTGTCTATCGTAGGAGCTTCATTTGCTGCGAATTCCGTGAATGATGCGAATTTTTATGGATTCCCGCGTCGCGCCGCTTCGACGATTTCCAGGAACGCTTCTTCCATGGTTGGTTCGGGTTGGTCGTCGCGGCGGGCGCGTTGGCGGAGATTGGCGGGGGTGTCCTGGGCCCAGATTTTTCCGGCGTCGATGATGGCGATGCGGTCGCAGTACTCGGCTTCCTCCATGAAATGTGTCGTCACGATCACGGTCACGCCTCCCTCGGCCAGGGCGGTGATTCGTCGCCAGAAATCCCGCCGGGCCAGTGGATCGGCGCCGCTGGTGGGTTCGTCGAGAAAAAGAATTTCCGGCTCGTGCAGCAGGGCTGCCGCCATCGCCAGCCGCTGCTTGTATCCTCCGGGAAGTTTTTCGCTGGTCAGGCGGGCGAAGTCCGCCAGGCCGAACTCGCGAATCGCCCACTCAATCCGGCCTCGCCGCCTGCTGCCGCGAAGTCCGTACGCGCTGGCGAAAAACCCCAGGTTTTCCACGACGCTGAGTTGGCCGTAGAGGGAATATTTCTGCGCGACGTACCCGATCCGCTGCCTCGCCGACGCCCGCGTCTTGTGCAAATCCACGCCCGCGACGGTCAACTCGCCTCCGCTGGCCGGCAGCAGGCCGCACAACATGCGGAACGTCGTGGTCTTGCCCGCGCCGTTGGGCCCCAGCAGCCCGAACACCTCGCCGCGACGCACCTGGAAATCGACGTGATCGACGGCGGTAAAATCGCCAAACCGACGCACCAGGCCGCGGACGGAGACGACGGGAGAGGCTGTAGGCTGTAGGCTGAAGGCTGTAGGCGCGGTCGCCGGCTGATGAAACCCTTGGTCCAATCCTTCATCCGCCTGCGTTTGCGTGCTTTGCATAAGCACCATGAAACCGTCGCGGAACGTTTCGCGCGTGGATGTCGGCGGTTCGAGTTCCGCGAGCGTCGGCGGCGTTGTGTCGACGGTGACGATTCGCACGAGGCCGGCCTCCGGGACCGCATCGACGATGCCGGGGGCGTCCAACAGCCGGGCCTGGAGTCCCCGCGCGGCCTGCCCGCTGGCGGGGCGAACGCGGAAGACCCGCCCGGTGGCTATGTGGCACACCTCGTCGGGCGGCCCGCACGCGAGCACCTTGCCCTGATGCATGACGATCGCCATGCCCGCACGCGGCGCCTCGTCCAGGTACGTTGTGCTGACGACCACGCTGACCCCCTGGCCGTGCACGAGGTCGGTGATGATCTCCCACAGTTCGCGCCGGCTGAGCGGGTCTACGCCGACGGTCGGCTCGTCGAGCAGCAGCAGTTCCGGCTGGCGGATCAGCGTGCACGCCAGGCCAAGTTTTTGTTTCATGCCGCCCGAAAGTTTCCCCGCCAGCCGGCGGGTAAACGGCCCGAGCGCCGTCATGTGCAGCAGCCGCTCGTAACGCTGCCGTCGCGGCGGACCCGTCACGCCGTGCATGTCGGCGTAGAGATCGAGATTTTCCTGGACGCTTAAATCGTCATACAGGCCAAACCGTTGTGGCATGTAGCCGATGCGGGCTTGCACCGAGGCCGCGTCGCGGCGGATGTCCATGCCCAGCACGGCCACGTCGCCGGAGTCGGCGGTCATCAGTCCAGCGGCCAGCCGCAGCAGGGTCGTCTTGCCCGCGCCGTCAGGCCCGACCAGCGCCGCCAACGTCCCATGTCCAACCTCGACGTTCACGCCATCCAACGCCCGCACGATTTCGCCCGTCTCGCGGCGGAAGGTTTTCACGACGGCTTGGCAGGCCAGGATGGGCGGGGGAGGCGTCATTGTCAGTCCTCAGAAAGCCACTAGCCACAAGCCACTAGCCACCAGGGTTTGCGGTGCTCGGCGGTAAAACCGCTCCTCACATTCGAGAGAGTGGTCTCGAGGCTTCGCAGACTCATAGGCCCAATGTTCATTACTCATTCGGCAGTATGCGCTGATTGATGACAAACCTTGCCATACTTGGTGGCTGGTGGCTTTCCGCGTTCACCATCCGCCCCCCAGCGCCTTGTAGAGCACGATGACATTGCTGCGTAGGTTTTTTTCGCTCTGGGCAAGCTGGTCCTGCGCCTGGTAGAGCGAGCGTTGCGAGATCAGCACGTCCAGGAAGCCGCCGAGGCCTTGTGTGTAGCGATCGGTGGCGATGGCCAATGCCCGCTCACTTGATGCGACCTGGCGGAGCAGCGACTGGCGGCGGGTTTGCTCCGTTGTGCAGGCAGCCATCGCGTCTTCGACCTCCTGGAGCGAGACCAGCACGGTTTTTTCGTAGCGTGCCAGGGCTTCGTCCCGCATGGCCTCGCGGACGCGGACCTGCGATTGGATTTTGCCCGCGTCGACGATGTGCCACCGGACCGTCGGGCCGACGGAAAAATATCGGCTGGGGCCGGTGAACAGGTTGCCGATGTCCTGACTTTGAAATCCCACGCTGCCCGTCAGCGAGAATTTCGGGTACAGCTCAGCCACCTGCACGCCGATCTGCGCCGTGGCGGATGCGAGCTGACGTTCGGCCTGCCGCACGTCGGGCCGGCGACGGAGCAGATCGGACGGCAGGCCCAGAGGCACTTCCGGCGGTGCGTCGGGCAGTGGGGATTCGGGCGAGAGTTCCTCCCACAACGCGCCGGGCGGCAGGGCGAGCAGGACGGAAAGCTGATGGATGGCCTGCCGGATCGACGCCTCCAGCGCGGGCACCTGCGATTGCGTGCCGGCCCATTGCGCCTCCGCCTGCGCCACGTCCAGATCGCTCGCCAGGGCGGCATCGAACCGCTGCCGCGTCAACTCCAGCGTCTCCTGCTGCGACGCGATGGTTTTTCGCGAAATCGCCAGCCGCTGCTGTAGGCCCCGCAGTTCGATGTAGTTTCGTGCCACCTCTGCCAGCAGGCTGACCAGCGTGTCACGACGGGCTTCTTCGTCGGCGGCCTGGTCGGCGTCGGCGGCCTCCAGCGCCCGCCGTCTGCCGCCGAAGACGTCGATCTCCCACGACGCGTCGTAACCTTCCTGAAAGAGGTTGCTCTCAAACGGCAGCCCCGCCGGCAGCGAGCCGCTCGCGCTGCCGGGCGGGTCGGCCATCACGGTGGGGCTGCCGCCCCCCGACAGCCCGCCAACCAGTCCGGCGATCGACGTGTTTTCGCTGATCCGCTGACGCGAGTACGACGCCGACGCGTTCGCCGTCGGCCAAAAGTCCGCCGCCGCCGCACGCCGCTTCGCACGCGACTGCCGAAGCCTCGCCTCGGCCATTCGCACATCATGATTGGCCCGCACCGCCCGCTCGATGAGCGAGTCCAACACGGGATCGTTGAACGTCGTCCACCAGCACGACAAATCCGCCGCGCCGTCCGTCAGCCCGCCCTCCATCGCCCCGCTCCACCCAGCCGGCATGTCAGGCGTCGGCTCGCAATAATCAGGCCCGACGGTACAACAAGAAAGCCACACGGAAGCCACTAGCCACCAGCCACTAGCCACCAGGGCTTTCGCCGCGCGACGGCAAAATCCCACATCGCATTGGCGAGAGGGATCCCGTGGCTTCGCAGACTCGCGGGTCGGTGTCATTTCGCACTCCGGCAGTATGCTTTATTTTACGGCAGGCGTTCCGTACCTTGTGGCGTGTGGCTAGTGGCTTGTGGTGAGTCTGCCAACGGCAGATACACCGTCGCCGGCATGCCGAGTCGTAATTCGTCTTGCGGGTCTTCGACGAACACGCGGATGGCGTAGACGAGGCTGGTTCGCAGTTCTTCCGTTTGTACGCTTTTTGGCGTGAATTCGGCCACCGGCGAGATGAAGCCGACCCATCCCTTGAATCGCCTGCCCGCGAACGCGTCGACGGCGACCGTGGCGGCCGCCCCCGGCCCAACGCGGCCGAGGTCCGTTTCCGTCACATATGCGCGAACCCATTTGGGGTTCGTGGCGGCCAATGAAAACACGGGTTTGCCCGGCGAGGCCATTTCGCCAGGCTCCAGCAGCCGCGAGCGGACGACCGTATCGGCGGGGGCGTACAATTCCGCGTCGGTCAACTGCTGCCGCAGCAGTTTCAGCCGGGCTTCGAGCGACCGGAGCTGCGCCTCCGCCTGCGCGACGTCCTCCTCTCGCGGCCCCAGGACGGCCAGGTCCAGCGCGTACTTGTTCACGGCCACCTTCGCTTCGTTGACGTCTACGGCGGCCTTGGCGTTGTCAACGTCCTGCCGAACCACGCTCTTGCCTCCGGAGGTCTCGAAGAGCGTTGTGAGCCGCTCGTGATGCTGCCGCGCGTTGGCGGCGTCGGCCTGGGCGGACTGAAGATTCGCGCGGGCCTGCGCGATCTCCTCAGGCCGGCTGCCGTGACGCAGACGAATCACCGCCTGTTTCTGGGCGTCCACGTCCGCCTGCGCCTGGGCGACCTGCGGCTCCAGCCGCCCCGTGTCCAGCCTGGCCATGACCTCCCCTTGTTTCACGCGGTCACCCTCCTGAAACAACACCGCCGCGATCCGCTCGCTATTATTGAAGGCAAGATCCACCTGCCGCAGGTCCACGTTGCCGTAAAGCACCAGCTCGCGGCGCTCCTGGGGACGATGCGTCCACCACCAGGCCGCCACGCCGATGCCGCCGGCCAGGAGGATCACCATCGTAATGACAACAACCCGTCGCACAGGGGCCACCTTTCTGCAAACCCAATGTCATGAGTATAGGACGTGAGATGTCGACTTCGTGAAAGTCAACCTTGGGTGGGGGCGTCTGCGGGGCGATCGCATCTAAATTTTCGCGTTTTTTCGTGAAAAGGCTGTGGGCTGTAGGGGACATGCCTCTGCGACAGGTTTTTCGTGACGGAAAATCAACCTACAGCCTACAGCCCACAGCCGAAAAATGGGCCTTTTTAGATGCGTTCGCCCTGGGCGAGGGTGCGACAAAGTTTTTCTGGCATGATGTCCTGTGTTGATGTTTCTGGTCTTAGTCCCGAAGGGACGGCGTTGGGTAGCCCAGGGTGAGCTGTACTCGTGCGAACCCTGGGAATACGGATTCCCAGACACCAGCCCCAACGGGGCGGCGTTAGACATGCGAATCTAACGCCGCCCCGTTGGGGCTTGATTCCAAACAACCAACCCCAGGGTTCGCCGGAGTA
>WRDM01000009.1 GCA_009783465.1 Phycisphaerae bacterium
CACGGCCGTGCCCGCCCAGCCGTACTGGTGGCGCATGTGGCGCTGCATGGAGCACGTGGGCATCAAGGTGTACGGCGAATGCACGATGGGCTGGAAGGGCGCCAACGTGATGGTCGGCGGCGACGGCGACGAGCACTATCTGTGGCTGTTCCAGATGGGCTGGTACGTCGGCGCCCACGGCCAGGCGGTGCTGGGCGATCCCGAGCGGACGCACAAGATTTTCCAGTTGTACAACGGCGTCAATTACGTGCGGAATAATCCGAAACTCGCGGAGGTTCGGCGGTACGCGCTGGAGTTCAACAAGAAGCATCCCGCTCCGGACTGGATCGAGTTTAAGAATCTGCGGCAGCTCGACGAGATCGAGTACGTAGGGCAGATCGGTGAAAGCCCTGTTGCCGCCGGCATCACGCGGACGACGGACGAGAAAACCATGACGATCAAGGTCCGCCCGTGGGTCTGGGATGACGTGGTCTGGCACTATAACGACGGCACCAGCGTCGTCTACCCCGCCTACGACAAGATCGATTGGGAAAAGGAAGCCCCGGCAAAGGAAAAGCAGCCGTAAACGAGTGAAAAACGTGCACGAACAACCGTTTTCACCGGCTTGCCGCTTTGCGCTGTAAACCGTTCCAGCCGCCCGGACAGTGTCCTGGCGGCTGGAGCATTTTACAGCGCAAAACGGCAAGCCGGTGAAAACGATTTCACGACCCCCGCTCGCTGAATTGCCCCGGTTTTCGTGTTTGGTTTTCCATGTCCGGTTTTCCGTTGACAGATTGCCGTTTTGGTTTATCCTGAAGCGCGAGGTTTTTCGTAATTTTCGTGCTTTCATTTTGCGCTGAGAGGAGCAACAAATGAACCGATTCGCAGTGGGTGTGATTGTTGGATTGTTTTCCGTTTCCGCCATGGCGGCGCTGCCGGATGTGTCCGGAACGTTGCTGATTCATCTGGATGCTGCCGATGCGGTGACCAACGGCGACGGGAAGGTCGAATGGATGGCCGACGGCAACTATGGCGGCCTGTTCACCGTGCCTTTCGGCAACAGTCCGACGATTGTTGACGACGCGTTGAATGGCCTGCCGGCGGTTTACTTCGACGGCAACGCCGGCAACGTGCTGCGAGGGCCGACGCCTACCTCGCATACCCAGATCTCTGGCGCCCAGTACACGTTCTTCTTTGTTCTCGTCGACACGGCGAGCACAATGGGGTTGTTTGATTCGGCCCACAACAGATCGGCCCCCCTGCGGTTTTTGACCCCGGACCGTTTGTATATGCACGACGACGCCGCGTTTCCCATTTCGCTCCCGGAGGACACAAGCAACGGCGTGCTCTTTGGCTTCACGCATTTTGGCGTTGCTGGCAATGACGACAATTGGAATGCCGGCACGGGCAATTCGCGTACCTGGTACAGCTACATCAACGGCCAGCAGGACCAGTACCTCTTCCAGAAGGGCCAGATCGTAGCCTGGTTCGAACCGCAGTTTGGTGCCATTAACGGCGGCAATGACGGCGGCGGTGCACAAAGCTTTTTCACGGGCGGCATCGCGGAAGTGATTATCTTCGACGGCGTGCTGAGTGACGACGACCGCAAGGCTGTCGAGGCCTATCTCATGGGCAAGTACGGCATTCCCGAGCCGGCGACGATGAGCTTGCTGGCCCTGGGCGGCTTGGCGCTGCTTCGTCGGCGGGTACGGTGAGAGGTTTTCGTTTCGGTTTTCCAGGATGTACGGATTTCCCTGAACACATAATCTCAAGAGATTAAGGAGTGTCACATGTTCACACGTGGTTTGCTCGTGGCGGCCGTTTGTGCGGCGGTGTCGCTGCCCGCGGCGGCGGGGATCTCGCCCGGCACGGGGCAATTGAGTGGGATCAATTTCGTCGGCGGCTACCTGAACGCCGATGACCGGATCGGGTTTGCCAACGACGGCAAAGCGAGCAGCAGCCTCGATTTCAATCAATGGTGCGCGGTGGTCTGGGCCCAGCCGCAATGGTTCGACCTGATCATTGTGGAGCAGTATTACTCGGGCCCGTTCGCTCCGTATGTCATCGAGGTCGCCTACACGGTCCCGAACGGCTGGACGCAGGCGGACGGCGTGGAGGGTTGGGCGTGGACGCCGTGGGTTGGGGCGGACGGCTCCACGACGTTCAACAGCGCGGGGTTTACGTTCAGCCCTGGCGCGGAAATTGCCGGCGTGCGGTTTGTGCGGAGCGAGTATTTGTGGCATCTGGAGGATCCAGTAAACAATACGATGACCAACTTCAGCCGGATTCGCGAAATCTGGGCCTTCGAAAAGTACGAAGGCAACCTGTCGTCGCTGGCCACCTTCTCGGCCGTGGGCTGGACGGGCGGGGGCACGAATGTCACGATGCTGAAGGATATGAACATGATGCAGCAGATCTTCGCCACCGTGGCGAACGATCTGTGCATCTACGTGGATTTCCGCGGCGCGTTGGATGACGAGGGCGATCCGCTCGCGATTACGATCGACGGGTTCATGATCGCCGGCGGGTACGCCGGTGAGCTGATGGGAAGCTTTGCGTTGCAGTACAGCCTCGACGACGGCAGCACGTGGACGACCGCGTTTGTGAACACGACCAATGAGTTCATGATCATTGGCGAGTTCGCGCCGATCACGGCGTCGTATTGGCGGTTCAATTTCACAGCCCCCGAGGAGAACGCGATCGGGTGGAGCGGCAACTACGTCCGCGTCACCGAAATCATGATGTTCGCTCCCATTCCCGAGCCGGCGACGATGAGCCTGCTGGCCTTGGGAGGCCTGGCGCTGCTGCGGCGACGGCGGTAACAACGTCGCATTTATGCGTCTTCCCGAAGACCGAGCGGGATTGCGTGGATTTACGGAGTAGAGGATTGTCGAACGGAACGTACAATCCTTACATCCTTTAATCCGTGCAATCCCGCTCGGTCTTCGGGAAGACGCATAAACAAACACGTACCGACCGGGTCGTCCTGCAGCGCAAAGAGGCAAGCCGTCGCGGAAGGTTTTCCGGTTGCCGACGTCATTCCGGCGGGAGGCGTTTGACCAGGTCGTCGTGGTAGAACTTCATGAGTCGGTCGGTCAGGCCTGGGCAGAAGGCGGCGAGGAGGGTGAGGAATTTCCCGCCTGCCGTCAGGACGATTTCGGGTTTTCGTTTGCCGACGGCGCGGGCGATTTTTTCGCCGACGACGTGGGCGGGCGTGAGGTGTTTAAATTTCTGAAAGCTCGAACCCGCCGCCCGCGAGCGGGCCGAGGCGACGAAGAAGTCCGTCGCGGTCAAGGCGGGGCAGACGGTTGTCACGCGGACGTTGTAGGAGGCCATTTCCACGCGGAGGCTTTCGCCCAGGCCCACCAGGGCGAATTTGCTCGCGCAATACGCCCCGTGAAACGGCGTGCCGCGTTTTCCGATCACCGACGAGACGTTGAAAATATGGCCGTGGCGTTGGCGCATCATGATTTCGCCGGCGGCTTGGCAGCCGTAAAAAACGCCGTGAAAATTCACCTGGAAAATCCGCTCCATGTCTTGCGGCGAGATTTCCACGACGCGCGCGAACAGGCCGTAACCGGCGTTGTTGACCATGACGTCCAGCCGCCCGAATTGTTTTTCCGTGTCGGCGACCAGCGACCGCACCTGTTCGCGGTCGGCGACATCGGTGACATGCACAACGGCCTCAATCGCATGGCCGCGCTGACTGGCGGCCTGCGTGCATCGCTCGGCGACCTGGCGAAGTTTCTCCTCTCGCCGCGCGGCGAGCACGACATGATATCCACGCCGCGCCAACGCAACGGCGGTTTCCTCACCAATGCCCGAAGAGGCGCCCGTGATGATGGCGACATGAGTCATCGTTTAGAGATTGCGGTACACTTCACGGCGATGGTCGACGTCAACGACGAAGACCAGCAACTGTTTGTCAATGATGGCGTAAATGACGCGCCAGTCGCCGACACGGATGCGATAGGCGTCCTGTCCCGCGAGTTTCAGCGTTCCGTGCGGTCGGGGGTTTTTCGCGAGCAGTTCAATGCGCGAAACAATCCGCCGCTGGACATCACGGGATAGCCCTTCGATGGCACGGGCGGCTTTCGGTGCGTATTGGATTTGATAGAGCACGGCTTATAGTCCGAGTTTACGTTTGAGCTGTTCGTGCGAGATGACGCGAAGTTTTCCTTCCTTCCATTTTTTCAACGTGGAAGCTGCCAGAGCGCTATCGCGCCGATCCTGCGCCGTCAGCCTTCGGAACTCGGCCTTGGGAACGAGGACGAATTCTTCTCCGTTCATTTTGAGTGTGGCATGGGCCATAAAACACCTCTACGACCATTATAACACAAGCGTGGCGAACAAGGGCAACCGGCCTTCCACATGTCAGGTTTTCTCCGTTTCCGCCATCGGCTCGCCGTGGAAGAACGCGAACGCGCGGCGGATTTTTTCCGCGCGCTTACCGCCGGTGGGCGGGTCGAAGCGGGTTTCGTCGGTCGCCATTTGTGCCCTGGCCATCCGCGCCCAGCCCTGGTTCATGCCGTGCACGAACAGCGCCGTCGTCAGTGAGCGGTTGCGCCAGAGCGCTTTGAGCGTCCGCTTCCACACCCATGCCGAGCTGGCGGCCGCCTTGCGGATTTCGAAAATCGCCTGGTCCAACTCGCGGCCTGTCATTTTCGACGGCGTGTAGACGGTTTCCGTGAAGCTGTATCGTTCCCAGTCGTCGGGATAGTTGGTCGCCTGCAAACGCCCGGCGGCGTGATAGCGGTCGTACATTCGCGTGCCCGGCAGCAGGGTGAGGTTGGTGACTTGGATGATGTCGATGCCGAGATGGACGGCCTGCAGCGTGGTGTCGGCGACGGTGTCGGGCGTGTCCTCATCGGCGCCGACGATGAATCCGCCGAAGACGGCCACGCCGGCTTTGTGGAAACCGTCGACCATTTGTTTGTAGCGGTCCAGCAGTTTGGTGTTGATGCCCTTGCGGTAGGCCTTGAGTGTTTCGGGGTTGAAACTTTCGAATCCGATGAGCATGCCGCGGCAGCCGGCTTTGTAGGCCAGGCGGAGCGAGTCGACGTCCTGGCCCATGTTCATGGTGGTCTGGCTGAACCACAGCCGCTTTCGGCCGCTCTTGACGAGTTCGGTGAGCAGTTCGCGGGCCCAGGCGATGTCGTTGTTCGACAGGCCGAAAAAGTTGTCGTCGACGACGAAGACGAACGGTTTGTCGCAGCGGTTCCATTCGTCGACGATGTCTTTGATGGGGCGTCGGCGGACGACCGAGCCGTTGAATGTCGTGACGCTACAGTAGTCGCAGCCGACGGGGCAGCCTCGGGAGGTCTGGATGCAGCCGACGTCGTATTTTCCGTTGACGGGCTGGAGGTCCTGGGCGGCTCCGCCCAGTCCGGCGGAGAGGTCGGCGAGTTGGCCTTCGTACCGTGTGGCGAGTCGGCCGGCTTCGGCGTCGGAGACGATTTGCGGCCAGCAGTCGTCGCACTCGCCGATGGCGATCGCATTGAATCGCGGCTGGGCTTCGTCGGGGCGGACGCTCGCGTGCGGTCCGCCCATGACGGTGGTCAGTCCCCGCTCGCGACACAGGGCGGCGATTTCATACGCCCGCGGCGCGGAACTGGTGTAACTGGTGATGCCCACCAGGTCGTAGTTGTCCCGCGTCAGCCGGGCGGCGGTCTGCTCCTGGCCAAACACTTCGTCGATGATGTCCACCCGGTGCTGGCCCCGCACGCGCTCGGCGAGCACGCTCAGCCCCAACTGCGGAATGTACCGACCGATGGTGTGATATCCCTGAGAGCGGCGAGTGATCGGATTGACTAAGGCGATTCGCATGGTGGTTTTTCGTTGCTTGTTGGTGAAATCGGTCCGTCGATTCGGGGTCGTCAGAGCCAGTAGCCAATAGCCAGTAGCCAATAGGTACGGCGAAGTTTGTCGTAATTCATGCGATCCAGGCGTTGGTGTCGTTTACGCTCCGTCTCGTTTTCGATGTCTTTTCGCCAATGTCGTTCCGTACTTATTGGCTGTTGGCTACGGGCTAAAGAACAATCCGTCCGAACTTCAGTTTTCCGACCCGCAAGACCTGGCCGGCGTGTAATGGTATGCACGTTTTGGGATCGGTGATTTTTTTCTCGTCGAGGGAGACAGCGTTTTGTTCGACCAGCCGCCGGGCGGCGTTCTTCGAGTCGGCAAAGCCAGCCTTCAGCACCAGGTCGACGATGTTCATGGTCTCGGCGGTCGCCTTCACGTCGGGCATGTCGGCGGGGACGGCGTGCTGGCTGAAGACGCGGGCGAACTCGGCGGCGGCTTCGTCGGCGTCGGCCTGGCTGTGGAACTGCGCGACGATCCGCTTGCCGAGGATCTCCTTCGCCTGCCGCGGGTGCGTCGTGGCGGCGTCGCACAGCGCGGCGATTTCGGCGGGCGGCAGGTCCGTCAGCAGCGTGAAGTAATTGGTCATCAGGCCATCGGGAATCGACATCACCTTGCCGAACATTTCCTTGGGACTTTCGGTCACGCCGATGTAGTTGCCCTTGGATTTGCTCATTTTCTGCTCGCCGTCGAGGCCCACGAGGATCGGCATGATGACGACGATCTGCGGCGGCTGATTGTACGCTTTTTGCAAATCGCGCCCGACGAGGTTGTTGAACGTCTGGTCGCTGCCGCCCAGCTCCACGTCGGCGTGGATCATCACGCTGTCGTAGCCCTGCATGATCGGGTAGAGGAATTCATGCAGGAACACATCCTGATTTTGCGCCAGCCGCTGTTTGAAACTGTCGCGCTGGATCATTTGTGCGACGGTTTTCCTGGCGGCCATCTGGAGCACCTCCATGAACGTGAGTTTCTCCAGCCATTCGCTGTTGGACCGGACTTCGAGTTTTTCCGGAGAGAGGTCGAGGATTTTGCCGGCCTGGTCGATATAGGTCTGCGCGTTGGCGGCGATTTGTTCGGGGCTGAGGATCGGGCGGGTCTTGTTCGCGCCTGACGGGTCGCCGACGCGCGCGGTGTAGTCGCCGATGATCAGCACGGCCTTGTGTCCGAGGTCCTGAAACTGCCGCATTTTTTGCAGCACGACGGTGTGCCCGAGGTGAATATCCGGCGCGGTCGGGTCCAGCCCGAGTTTCACGCGGAGTTGCCTGCCCTCGGCGGCGGCCCGTGTCAGCCGCTGCGCCAACTCCTCCCGCGTATACATCGCCTCGACGCCGCGAGAAAGCTCCTCCACCTGTTCCGAAACCGGTTTGTCGCTGAATGTAGCCATAGAATGCGATTATATGAAAATAAACGGCGAATAACAAGAAACGGACGAAATGTGACGAGTGACGAGTAACGAGTGATGAGTGACGAGGATTTCCGCGTTTTGGTGAGACGATAGCATCGTGCATGTGTGGATTCGACGTGGGAGGCCGATCCATTCGTATTCATGTACGACGGTATCGTTTCGTTTGGCTGAAATTTCGAAGTCCTCATCACTCGTCACTCATCACTCGTTACTGTTCTGGTCGCGTTCGCCGCGAATTGCCGCCACGTTGCCCAAGCCCATGGTGCGTGTGGTTGTGTTGGCAAATCCCGCGTCGCGCAGGGTGGCGGTGAGTGTTTCGGCGTGGAGGAATGACTGCACGGATGCGTGCAGGTAACGATAGGCGACCGGTTGGCCGGAGATGGCACCGGCTGTGCGTGGCATGATCGCTTGGGTGAACCACCGCAGCATCGTGCCGCCGGGGCCTGTCGCGCGGCAGAATTCCAGCACGACAAGCCGTCCGCCGGGGCGAAGGACGCGGTGGAATTCGCGGAGGGAGGCCCGCGGGTCGGCGAGGTTCCGCAGGCCGAACGCGATGGTGACGACGTCGAACGCCTCGTCGGGCATGGGCAGCGCGTGGGCGTCGGCGTGGAGGTATTCGATGTCCGCCGACCGGGCCCGCGCGATCCGCAGCATCGCCTCGCAGAAATCCGCGCCGACGACGTTTGCCCCAGCCGCCCGCAACAGCCTGGCCACGTCGCCGGTGCCGCACGCGACATCCAACGCCCGCTCCCCCGCCCGCACGTCCGCCATCCGCACGGCCGCCCGCCGCCAGGCCTGATCCCGCCACAACGTATGCAGCCGATTGTTCACGTCGTACCGCGCCGCAATGCTCGCAAACATCGCCTGAATGCGAGCAGGATCTTTTGATGGACTTGCGGGCATGAGACAGTGTAGGCGTCTGTGGTAAAAAAACGTCCGCGCGGTATGATGGTTTCGTCATGAAGATGTTTCCGTCCATGCGTGGGCCTGGGGGCGTCGAGCCGTATGATCATCATCGCGGCAAGTTGCCGTTGCTGCGCCCGACGAGCCGGGGGCGGGTATCGATTTTCCTGACGATCAATTTTATCGGCTTTGTGTTCGCCAGTTGTTTCTGGCTGTTCATTACCCGCGGGCAGTGGGTGGATTTTGATCTGGCCAGTTACTGGGCGTCGATCGTCACGCCGCTGGGGGTGAGTTTTCTTCGGCCGATGTCGGTGCTGGATCAACACTGGATGATTTTCGTGTTCGGGCTGACGTTGTCGGCGTTGCTGCTGGTGCCGATCATGACGGCGGTGATGTATCGGCTGATGTACGCGATCGCGCAGGCGGGGATCGTGTTTGTGCTGGGGCATTCGCCGGGATTGGCGATTTCGTTGGCGGTTGGCAGTTTCCTGGCCGCCCGCACGCCGCTGCGGAGCGACATGCCGTTTCTGGCGTTTTTGTTGGGGTTGGTGCCGTCGGCGGTGTACCTGGCGGTGATGACGTTTATCGGCATCGAGCCGGCGGCGCTGCCGTTCGAGCGGTTGCTGGTGAAGGCGCCGGTGTTGCTGGCGTTCGTGGCGGCGGTGGCGGCGGCGGGTGTTGTGCTGACGCTGGCCCGGCTGGCGGGGTATCGGCCCGGCATGCTGTGGCCGGTGGCGGCGGTGTTGTGGATTGTGCCGTTGGCCTTGTTTTACGCCCACGAAGGGCCCGCGCGGGTGCGGTTCAATCTGCTGGCGCAGTCGCCGGCGATGTCGTTGTTCGGCGCGCAGACGTCGCTGGAGTCGTGGCGTGCGGCGCGGGACGACGCGGAGGCGTTGGATTCGCCCGAGGCCATCGACGAGGCGTTTCGTGAAAGCGGTCGACGCGAGATGTTGCGGCTGTGGCGGCGGTTTCTCGACAGCCACGGCGGCTCGGCGTCCGCCCCCGCGGCGGCGTATTTGTACGCGCAGGCGGCAGGGTTGCAGTTGGATCGCGACGCCTATGATATGGGCGTGGTGCGATTTCGTGTCGGGCGTGCGGTGGAGGCGTCGAGGCCGATGTGGGAGCGTCTGGCGACGCAGTACAAGGAGGCGCCGCAGTCGGCGTTGGCGCGGTTGCGTCTGGCGGAGTTGGACATGGCCGATGGAGCGATGGAGCAGGGGCTGGCGAATCTGGCGGAGGCGTATCGGAAGTTGCAGGCGGCGTTGCCGGCGCACGGCAAGGAGCGGCGGCGTCCCGCGGCGGTGGTGGAATTGCAGTGGCCCGAGCGGGAGGCGTACCAGACCGCGTTGGCGAGGGTGGAGTGGCTGCTCTGGTTGACGCGGCGTGACGGCGTGACGAACGACGTCGAGACGGCGGCGGTGTTGGCGGCGTGGATGTCGTTGGACGAAGTGGCGATGGGCACGTCGCGGTATGTGGCCGAGTTGGAGCGGTTGATCGAACAGGATCCCGGCGGGGCGTTGTCGGACGATTTGCGATTGGCGTTGGCGTTGCGTGGGCCCGCGTCGTCGCGGGCGGAGGCGTTGCTGGCGTTGGCGGATCGGCGCGGGAGCGAGACGTGGGTGGCTGCGACGTATGAATTGGGGCTGTTGTCGTTGACGGTTCGGGCGGCGGCTGCGTTGCCGACGACCAGGCCCGCGGCGGAGACCGCCGACGCCCCCGTGTCGGACAGGCCCGCGTTGGAGGAGCCGGCTGTGTATTTCCGCCGCGTCCGCGATGTGGGCGACACGCCGTGGCGGGCGCGGGCGGTGTATTGGCTGACGGGGTTGGAAACAGGCGAGGAGTGAGCAAAAACGCGACAGGGGGCGGCGATGGCGCGGGCGATTGTGTTGGCGGTCACGGGGGCCAGCGGGGCGGCGTATGCTCGGGCGCTGGGGCGGATTCTTGTCACCGCCGGGGCGCGCGTGCATTGGATCGTCTCGCCGCACGGTGAGGCGCTGTTGCGGCGTGAACTGGGCGTGACGGATTGCTCGCCGCGCGGCGTGCTGGGTGGTGATTACAACGTGGGATTGGCCGCGTGCGAATGGCATGAGTTCGCCGACCTGGCCGACCCGCTCGCGTGCGGATCGACGTTCACCGACGCAATGGCCATTTGCCCGTGTAGTGCCCACACGCTGGCGGCCGTGGCGGCGGGGTTGGCGGACAACCTCATCACGCGGGCCGCCCACGTGCATCTCAAGCAGCGGCGCCCGCTCGTGCTCGTGCCTCGAGAGATGCCGCTGACCGTCATCGACCTGGAAAATCAACTCCGCCTCGCCCGCGCCGGCGGCGTCATCGCGCCGGCCTGTCCGGGCTTCTACAACGCCCCGAAAACCGCCGCCGACGTAGTCCATTTCGTCGCATCCCGCGTTGCCGACCTGCTCGGCGTGCGCGAGGCGGTGGTGGAGTACAAAAAGAAATCCGAAATTCAAAATCCGAAATATGAAACAAGTTCCCAAACCCCAAAAAGAAAAACTCCAAACGCTCACGTTTCGCCAACGTCGTGATGGGCGGCATACCTGTTTGGAATTTTTTGCGTTGAGGTTTGGGGATTTGTTTCGGATTTTGTGCTTCGAGTTTCGGATTTTCAACGCGTCACGGCGGGGCTGGAGCATCGAGGAAAAAACCATGCGGCTCGTGATACTCCAGAACTACGCTCGTTTTGTCACATGGTCGCACAGCGTGTTCGCGTTGCCGTTTGCGCTGCTGGGGGCGTTTTTGGCCGAGACGGCCAGGGCGGCGGAGGCTTCACGGGCCGCGTCGCCGGTGTCGGCGTGGCGGTTTGTGGCGGAGTTGGCGATGGTGGTGTTGGCGATGGTGGCGGCGCGGTCGGCGGCGATGGCGTTTAACCGGATTGTCGATGTTCGTTTCGATGCATCCAATCCGCGGACGGCGGGCAGGCCGTTGGTGACGGGGCAGGTCGCCGTGCGGGGGGCGTGGTTTTTTTTCGCCGCAAGTGCGGCCTGTTTTTTCGCGTCGTCGTCGGCGTTTCTGGTGTTCGGCAATCCCTGGCCGATCGCGCTGGCGGCGCCCGTGCTGGGTGTGTTGTGCGGATACAGTTTGGCCAAGCGGTTTACCGCGTGGTGCCACATCTGGCTGGGCGTGTCGCTGGGGATGTCGCCGCTGGCGGCGTGGGTGGCGATATCGCCGGGGACGTTCGGCCTGCTGCCGGTGATGCTCGGCGCGGCGGTGACGTGCTGGGTGGCGGGCTTCGACATGATCTATGCGTTGCAGGACGTCACCGTGGATCGCCGACTGGGCTTGCGGTCGATCCCCGTCGCCGTCGGGCCTGTGCGTGCGTTACGAATCAGCCGGGCGCTGCACGTCGCGGCCATCGCCGGCCTGCTGACGGTCGGCCTGCTCGCGCCGCCACTGGGCAGGCTGTATTACATCGCCGTCGCGTTGGCGGCCGTCCTGGTATGGATCCAACAATCCAGAGTCCGCCCGAATGACGTTTCCCGCGTCCACAGCACGTTCTTTCTCTACAACGGCGTGGTCAGTCTGCTGATCGGCGCCGCCGGAATCGCGGATATGGCTTGCCGGTTTGCGCTGTAGGATGCTCCTGCCGGCGCATGGTTGTTTATGCGTCTTCGCTAAGACCGAGCGGGATTACACGGATTAAAGGATTAACAGATTGTTGTATTGGAACACCAGTCCGCTAATCCTTTAATCCGTGTAATCCCGCTCGGTCTTAGCGAAGACGGGAGGACAACGTTTCTCTCGCCAATTGACCATGCCGGCCAATGTTGGCAGAATGTGGCCAAACCAAAGGAGTTTCGATGAACGCCCTACGTCCCTTTGCCGCGCGGGTGAGTTGGATCTGGTCGGACGAGAATGTTTCCGGCGTCAGCCCGGTCAATCGCGATCCGGTCGTCACGCGGTATTTTCGCCGTACGTTCGATGCTTTCGCGGGGCAGCGGCTGGTGGTCTACATTTCCGCCGACAGCCGATACAAGTTGTTCTGCAACGGCGTGCTCGTCGCGCGCGGCCCGGCGAAGGGCGACATCGCGCATCATTTTTACGAGACGGTCGATCTCACGGCGCATCTGCGGGCTGGGCGGAACGTGTTGGCCGCGCAGGTGCAGTTTTATGGGCAGGCCGCCCCGAATTATTACACCGGCGGGCCTCTCGTCAGCGTGATGACGCACGCGCCGGGGCTTGTAGTGCAGGCCCGGCTGAGCGACGCGGCCGGCTTCGAGTCGCAGTCCCTCGACAGCGACGAGCGCTGGCGCGTGCTCGCCGACACCGCCTGCCGACATCACGGCGACGGGCCCAACTGCCCCTGCGCGGGCTGGCTGGAAGATTTCGACGCCGCACAGTTCCCCTGGGGTTGGACGGGGCTGGAGTTTGACGACTCCGCCTGGCCGGCCGCCACGCCGATCGATTTGGCCACCATGATCAACGACGGCAGGCAGAGCGTCATGCCGCATCAGCTCCTGCCTCGCATGATCGCGATGCTGGACGAGCAGGCCCCGCGCGGCTTCGCCCGCGCGTACGGCGCGACGGGCGCCGCCGACCTGGCCGCGTGGCAGACGCTGCTACGTGGCGCGGGCGTCTCGCCCGCGTTGTGCGATCCATTGGCCTGTTCAACGGAAAACGGTCAATCGCCTTCGCCGTCGGGCGCGGGCAAGATGCCCGCGAGACACGAGGGCGAGACGCCCTCGTCACGTGAAACCGGCGTGACGATTCCTGCCGGGCAGTCCGCCAGCGTCTGGTTCGACGCCGGCGCGAACACGACGGGCTATCCGCGTCTGCAATTCGCCGGGCGCGGCGAGGTGACGCTGACGTACATGGAGTCGCCCATCGCCCCCGATGGCACAAAACCCAACCGCAACGCCGAGGGCGACTGGCAGCCGACGGGCCAATCCGACCGCGTCCTCTGTGACGGCAGCCACACCTACGAGCCGTTCTGGTGGCGGACGTTCCGTTTTGTCCACGTGCGAGTGCAGGCCGGCGAAACGCCGCTGACTATCGCGGGCCTGCGGTACGCGTTCACGGCCTATCCGCTCGCGCCGCGGGCGGCGTTCGAGTGCAGCGACGCTGCCGCCACGGCCGTCTGGGAAAACTGCTGGCGGACGCAGGTGCTCTGTTCGCACGAAACGTACGAGGACTGCCCGTACTACGAGCAGCTTCAATACGGCGGCGACACGCAGGTCCAGTGCATGAACACGTACGCCGCCGCCGGCGACGCCACGCTCGCACGGCAGTTTTTGTATCAGTTCGATTGGTCACGTCAACCCAGCGGCCTGACGCGAAGCCGCTACCCCTCGCGAATCCCGCAGACGATTCCGTACTGGTCGCACCATTGGGTGATGACGTTGGCGGAGTATTGGCAGTACACCGCCGACCGCGCGACGGTGGCGGACCTGCTGCCGGGTGTGTTGAATTTCGCCGATTATCTCGAGCGTCGCGTGACGCCCGCGGGCGTGATCGGGCGGCTTGACGGCTGGCTGGTCGCGGACTGGTCTCCGGACTGGGGCTGGATGAATCGGCAGCACGGCGCGCCTCCGGGCGCGTCGCAGGGGCAGGGGGCGTACGACAGTTTGATTTCGATTGCCGCGTTGTCGTCGGCGGCGACGGTGGTGGAGGCGGTGGGGGGGGCGTGTTTGGGCGATCGCGCCGAGGCCGTCGCGCGGGAGTTGCGCGGGCGGCTCGAACGGCTGCGGCAGGCCGTCGTTCGCGTGTATTACGACGCGGCGGAGGACGTGTATCTCGACAGGCCTCGGGGCGACCTGACGGACATGGAGCATTCCGGCGGGCGGCGGGCCAGCGCGTTCACGAACGCCTGGGCGATTCTGACCGACATGCCGATCGCCGATCCAGGCCGGCTTGCGGAGCGGATGATTCGCGACACGACGGGCCTGTGCCGGCTGACGCCGTTCAGTGGCTACTTTGCCGCGCGGGCGCTGTCGCATGCCCGGCGGTATGACTTGTTCCCCATGCTCATCGCGCCGTGGCGGTCGATGATCGACTGGGGCTTGACGACCTGCCCGGAGTTCCCCGATTTCGCGACCAGCCGCAGCGACTGCCACGCGTGGTCCGCCGGACCGCTCGTCGAATTCACGCGGGAAATCCTCGGCGTCCGCCCGAGCAGGCCCGGCTGGGCGGAAATCACGATCCAGCCGCGCCCCGCGGGCCTGTCGCACGCCAAAGGCAGAGTGCCCCTGACGCGATGCTTCCGCTTCGACGGCCGGGCGGCCTCCTGCGGCAACCAGGCCGACCTGACCGCCCCAGGCAGCCCCCACGAACACGTCACCGCCGCCCAGCAGGCCATGACCACGCCCTGGGAATTCGTCGAAGTGGATTGGCGTATTATCGCCGGGAGATTCGCCATTGTTGTGGATGTTCCACGAGGTATTCCCACGCGATTGATTTTGCCCGATGGCACGACGCGGGAGTATCCCACCGGTGGAAAAATCGAAACGAGTTGTGAGGTGTGAATTTGTCGTACTATTCCAGTTTCAGCACTCTGCACACTTGGCGGAAGATCATGCGGTTGAGTTCGCAGAGGAGGCGGTCGGGTTTGGCGCCGTCGCCGGTGCGGACGACGTTGCTGCATCGGCAGAAGGTGTTACAGGCGTGGCGGATGGTGCATTCGGCGCATTGCGGTTCGGCGCGGGCGGGCGTCGGGGCGAAGCCCAGGAAATCGCCGCCGTCCATGACGTGGCCGTGGAGGCGGTGCGGGTTATCGTCGCCGTCTTGGCCGATCAGCCGCTCGCAGGGGTAGAGGTTGCCTGCGGGGGAGACGGCGATTTGTCCTGCCCCGAACGCGCAGCGGGCACAGGGGGCGATGTTCAGCCCGGCCAGGCGGGAGGCCATGTCGTCGAACCAGCCAATGCCGAATCCGTTGGCGGGCCGCCAGATGTTCGCGGAGGCCTCGACGGCGGCGGAGAGGTTGTCCATGTCATCGTCGTTCCAGCGGCACCACAGGTCCAGCGACGGATGGGCGAAGCCCACGCCCAGGTCGCGGATCGCCTCCAGGCCCGCGGGCAGGTCCGCCACCGTGTCGGGCCTGGTGACCATGACGGCCGTCGGCGGTCGGCCTTCACGCAGCAGGCGAGCGAGCGTTGCCGTGGCGAGAGTGTGGCTGCCTGCCCCCGACGCCAGTTTGCGGTGGCGGTCGTGCGTGGCGGCGGCCCCGTCGCAACTGACGGCCATGCGAACACCCGCGTCGAGCATGATGTCCCATGCCGCCGGCGTGTCGACCACGCCGTTGGTCGTGATGGAGACGTCCACCTTGCCGCCGCCAGCCGACACGCCCGCGCGGGCGTAGTCGAGCAACTCACGAATGAGCGGCGCCTCCAGCAGCGGCTCGCCGCCGAAAAAGCCCAACTCCAGCCTCCCGCCCGGCTGCATCGACGCGACCGCCCGATCAATCCCCCGCCGCCCGGCGGCCACGTCCATCGTTGCCGCCCGGCGAGGCCCGTTGTAACAATACGTGCACCGCAACGGACACTCCGCCGTCACCATCAGCGTCAGCTCAAACACGTTGTAGGGCAGGGCAGGCATGGGTGTTTTTTACCACAGAGACACAGAGAATGCGGAGAGAAAACATTTTCAGCGGCTTGCCGTTTTGCGCTGTAGAACGAACCCATCAACAAAAACACAAATCCCGCTCGGTCTCGCAAAAGACCGAGCGGGATTTGTGTTTTGTCGACAGGTTCGTTCTACAGCGCAAAACGGCAAGCCAACTCCGCGTCGTTGTTATTTCCGCCGACGCAGCAGCGCCAGGCCGCCCAGGGCCAGCAGCGTCATCGTCGCCGGTTCGGGAATGACGCCAAAGGCCTGGAACTCGACCACGCCGAAATTCTGGTCGCCGTTAAGCCACCAGTTGGCCGCGTCCGCCGAGGTGCCGTCTGACGGCGGGAAGGTCAGCTTCAGCCAATCGACGTCCTCGAACACCGTCGGCAGGTCGTATCGGCCGTACTGAATCAACAAGGCCAGCGTGGGATTGTCCTCGACGTCGAAGTCGATCCGCTCGCTGTACAAGGTGTCGGTTGTGCTGTTGTAGCCGCTGATGACGACCCACCTGGGTATGTCGCGGCCCTTGTCGCCGGCAAACGCGATTCCGACGCTGGCGACCGTTTGGGCGGCATCGTACGCGATGGTCAGCGCGTGTTCCTTCTCGGCCTGTCCCGCGTCGAAGTGGACGAACTCGCCCCGCTGCCAGAACACGTTGCTGGTGTCAGCGGCCAGCAGTTTGCCGTCCGTCAAGGTCTCTCTGGCGGCGGCGCCGTTATAGGCACCGGTGAGCGTGTTGACCACGGTAATGTTGCTGGCTTTGATGCCCGCGTTGAGGTTGCGGTATACATCATTGCTCGGGTCGGCCGATACATAGGCCGTGCCGCCGAACGAGAAGCCCGCCGGCCCGCCGTTCGGGTCGCCATTGCCGTGCAGACTGCCAGTGACATTCGGAACCACCAGGGTCAGCCAGGTGGCCTGAAGATTCTCGATCCCGAAGTCCGCGAAGTACACCGTCTGGGCCGCGCACGTGTCGGTCAACTCGATCTGACCGATGTATTGGCC
This sequence comes from Phycisphaerae bacterium, assembly GCA_009783465.1. Lineage (GTDB taxonomy): Bacteria > Planctomycetota > Phycisphaerae > SM23-33 > SM23-33 > WRDM01. Next base: position 16,712 of record WRDM01000009.1, read on the forward strand.
GTCAGCGTACACGTCCAGCAGCGCGATCCGCCGCCGGCCACCCTCGTCGACCTGCGCGATCGTGAAGGACTCCACCAGCGTCGGCCCGGCGAATTCGATGCCAAGCCGCCCGCCCGAGGCATCGCCCGCCTTCGCGGCACCATTAATCAGTCCTGGATTCCCCTGTCCGGCCCAGCCGGGATTGTTATACCCGCCCGTCAGATTACCCGTCAGCGTCGCCGCGTGCGCCGAAAAACCAATCGCCGCGACCGCGACCGCCATCAATGTTTTGCCGCAACTCATGACATCTCCTTGATATGGATGAGCAGACCCTTCTATGGTATCACAGTTGTGTGGATCGTCAATCGTTTTTCCCATTTACCCTGGGGCGAACGCATGGTACGTGACGCGGGCATCTTGCCCGCGTGTCTCGCGGCCGTCTTGGCCGCGTCCGGCGATGAAACGCCAAGATTTTTTGCGATGTACGTTGTATGGAGCGGCCCGCGAGGGCAAGATGCCCTCCCACGTACCATGCGTTCGCCCAGCCATTTACCCCGGCGGGACGAACAGTACGTTGGTGGCTTCGAAATCGTCGTTGACGGCCTCGATTCGCCTGCCGACGCCGCGTCGAGTCAGGCGGTGGATGCGGTAGCCCAGGCCGGTGAACATGTCACAATACTGCCGGCTCGTGATGCCGCCCGCCGACAGGTCCGCCGCCGAGATCTCTGACACAATCCGAGGCCGAAATCTCCGGATCGTCTCCAGCCCGCCTCGAACCAGCAGCGGCTCGGCGCCCTGGATGTCTAATTTCACGAAATCCAGCCGCTCCAGGCGATGCTCCACGACGAACTGGTCCAGTGTCTGCGCCGTCACGTCGACCGTCGCGTAGCCGCTCGGCGCAGCCGATACGATGCTGCCAAGCCCCTGATTCTCCGCCTCCTCGGTCGGCGTGGCCATGCGGATCGTCCCGCCACGGTCCGACAGCGCCACCGGATAACACCGCACGCATCCGCCGTGGTGGCGGGCGTTTCGCTCGACATGCCGCGATAGCCTCGTAAACGGCAGCACCGCCGGTTCGAACGCGTGAACGGCCCCCCCAGACCCGACCAGCCGGGCCATGTGCAGTGTCACCTCGCCGAAATTGGCCCCGACGTCAAGGCAGACCATGCCCGGCTCAAGCAGACGTTCCAGTGCGAAATGCAGGTCGGGATCGTAGCACCCGAACGCCAGCACGCACCGGTCGAGGTGCCGATGCGGCGACAGCCACAACTCGTCCCCCCAACGGTTCCGGTGCCACCGATACGCCTCCCCCGGCCAACCCGCCCGGCCGATTACGTCATACAGCCGCCTCGGCCTTACCCCGCCCACAGGCCTGCCCAACGCCGCCAACGCATAAAACGCCCCCCTGGCCATCGCCGCACACACCGCTTTGCCCTTGCCGCTCATGGGGTCCCTGTCCTGTTGGAATTGTCGATAAATATACCACAGAATAACGTTCCGTCGCCACACAGACACCAGGACGCACGTCACACGTGTGGATAGCCTATGGCCACAGGCCCTGCCATTTTGCGTTGTAGATCGTTGTGTCAACCGAAGCGTTCCGTCGCCCACACCGTCTTACAACGCAAAATGGCAGGGCCTGTGGCCAGGTGCGCCTAAACACGAAGGTCGCGCGAAAAAACAAAAATGCACATACGTCTGCCCTGAAGGTCACAGAGAAGAACATTGACAGTTCGCATCCCCGCGCGATACGATGCTGACCTATTGGGACGTCATTTGGCCGATTTGGAAGGATGGATTTATGGAAGGTGAATTGTCCGGCAAGAAGGTGCTGCTGGTGGACGACGACAGGGATATCCTGGCCGCCATGGAGGCGGCGTTGGCGGATCTCGGACCGGAAATCCTCACCGCCCTCGACGGCGACGGGGCCGTCAAGCTGGCCCAGAGCGCCCAGCCGGACGTGGTCGTGCTCGACATGATGCTGCCCAAACGCAGCGGCTTCCTGGTGATGGAAAACCTCAAAAAGGGCAAAAAGAAATCCGACCCGCCGCGCGTCATCATGATCACCGGCAACCAGGGCAGCCGACACAAGGTATATGCCGAAAGCCTCGGCGTGGATATCTATCTCAACAAACCGTTCCGCATGGAAAAACTCATCGAGGCCGTCAAAAAACTGCTGGGATAGCCTCAGCGACAAGCGACAAGTAACAAGCGACAAGAGTGGGCAGCGCGACAGTGTTATTCCGCGTTTTCACGTAGTGCAGCCGTTTTGAACGACAACATGTTCCTTCTCCAGTCGCTTGTCGCGGGTCACTTGTCGCCAGTTGTGTGTCGCTGGTTTTTACGCGACACAACATTTTTTTCGACATTTGTAGTTGATAGTTGCGTGGGGGCGCGAGTAAAGTACTCAAACCGCCATGTTAGGCGGAGTTTAGGACGGCAGGCTGGCTGACGCGGTGTCGGCTGGGCTGACCGTGACATAGGTGTGGTATGACGATTCCCGTTGACAGCAAGAAGAAGATTGTTCAGGAACACAGCCGCCACGAAGGCGACACCGGATCGGCCGAGGTGCAGATTGCCCTCCTGACGGCCCGGATCAACTATCTGACCGAGCATCTGAAGCTCCACAAAAAGGACCACGCGTCCCGCCGCGGGCTGCTCATGATGGTCAGCAAGCGCAACGGCCTGCTGAAGTACCTGTCGCTCAACGCCGCCGACCGGTATCGCGCGATTATCGCCAAGCTGGGGCTTCGTAAGTAAGAGGCGATAGCGCAGCGACCAGTGACAAGCGACAAGAGCAGGACAATCTTGTCGTTCAAAAGGGTCGTTCTGTGCGAGAACGACGAGGACGAACAGACATTGTCTTCTCTAGTCGCTTGTCGCGGGCCACTTGTCGCTCCCGGCAGGAATTGAGATTGTAGGAACAGAAAACCGCGCCGTCCCGGTGGGCGGCGTATGACGGCATGTCAGGAAAAGAGAAAAGAAAACGATGGCTATTTATCGGGTTGCAAGGGATATTGGTGGGCGGACGCTGACGATCGAAACGGGGAAGATGGCCAAGCAGTCTCACGGGGCTGTGACGGTTCAATACGGCGAAACGGTCGTGCTGGCGACGGTGCTGTCGGCGCCCTCCTCGCGGGATCTGGATTTCTTCCCGCTCTACGTGGACTATCGCGAAAACACATACGCGGCGGGCAAGATTCCCGGCGGGTTTTTCAAGCGGGAAGGCCGACCGACTACCAAGGAAATTCTCACGATGCGGCTGATCGACCGCCCGATCCGTCCGCTGTTTCCCGAGGATTTTTTCAACGAAGTGCAGGTTCAGTGCATGGCGTTGTCCTACGACAAGGAGAACGACCCGGATCTGCTGGCCTTGATCGGTTCGTCGGCGGCGTTGGCGATCAGTCACGCGCCGTTTGACGGCCCGGTGGGCGCCGCCCGCGTCGGCTTTGTCGACGGCAAACACGTGATCAATCCGACGCACAGCCAGTTGGCCGAGAGCGACATGGATCTGCTGGTCGCCGGCCCCGCCGAAGCCGTCAACATGCTCGAAATGGGCGGCAGCGAAGTCTCCGAAGCCGTCGCCGCCGAGGGCATCCGCCTGGGCTTCGATGTCTGCCGGCAGATCATCGACATGATTAATGAGCTGGCCGCCAAGGTCGGGCCGGTCAAGGAATACGAACCCACGCCCTTCCCCGACGATCTCATCGGCAAGGTGACGTCCACATTCGGCGCCCGCATGAAGCAGGCCAAGCAAATCGCCGCCAAGGCCGAACGCGGCGACGCGATGTCCGCCATCCGCGACGAAGCCATCGCCGTATTCTGCCCCGAAGGCGAGGAAGAACCCAAGTACACGCCCGCGCAGGTCAAGGAAGCCTTCTACAAAACCGAAGGCAACGTGCAGCGCGAGCTGATTCTCGGCGGCACGCGACCCGACGGCCGATCCGCCGACCAGGTCCGCCCGCTGGGCTTCGAACTGGGCGTGCTGCCCCGCACCCACGGCTCAGCCGTCTTCAGCCGCGGCGAAACGCAAACACTCGCCGTCACGACGCTCGGCACACCGCGCGACCAGCAGATCATCGACGGACTCAACGAGGAAGTCCACAAAACCTTCATGCTGCACTACAACTTCCCGCCCTTCAGCGTCGGCGAGATTCGTCCGATCCGCGGGCCTGGCCGACGCGAAATCGGCCACGGCGCGCTGGCGGAAAAGAGCCTCGAAGCCGTCATGCCCACCACGGAGCAGTTCCCGTACACGGTGCGCGTGGTGTCGGACATCATGGAGTCCAACGGCTCGACGTCGATGGCGTCGGTGGTCGGCGGGACGCTGGCGCTGATGGACGCTGGCGTGCCGATTGCCGCGCCGGTGGCGGGCATCAGCATCGGCATGGTCAGCGACGCGAAGAACGAAAAATACGTCCTGCTGACGGACATCGTCGGCGAGGAAGATTTTCATGGCGACATGGACTTCAAAGTCGCCGGCACGGCCAGGGGCATCACGGGCATTCAACTGGACATGAAGGCCCGCGGCATCGCCCAGGACCGCATCGTGCAGACGTTCGCCAAGGCCAAGGCCGCCCGCGAACTCATCCTCGCCGAACTGGCGAAAGTGATCACCGCCCCGCGTTCGCAAATCAGCCCGTTCGCTCCGCGCATGATCACGATCAAGATCAACCCGGAGAAAATCGGCAAGGTGATCGGGCCGGGCGGCAAGATGATCAACAAAATCCAGGACGAGACGAAGGCGACGATCGACATCGAGGAAGACGGCACGATCTTCATCGCGTCGACCGAGGGCGACGGCGCCGAGCGTGCCCGCATGGCCATCGAGGCCTTGACGGAGGAAGTTTCCGTCGGGCGGGTGTACACGGGCAAGGTCGTCAGCATCCGTGAATTCGGCGCGTTCGTCGAGATCCTTCCGGGCCAGGACGGGCTTTGCCACGTCAGCGAGTTGGATGTGGCGTACATCAAGAACGTGACCGACGTCGTGCAGGTAGGCGACGAGGTGAAGGTGAAGGTCATCGCGATCGACGACCAGGGCCGCGTGAAGCTCTCTCGCAAGGCCGTGATGAAGGACGAAGGCGTATCGGAAGGTCAGGGCGACGAATCGTCAGGCCAGCCGTCGCCGGAGAATGATTCGGGTTCGCGTGGCGGCGGTCGCAGCCGCGGCGGCCGGCCACGACGTGGTGGATCCGGCGGCCGTCGCGATGAGGAGTAATCGTCGCGACGGGGGTTGACGCTCGCTCGCCGCCTGCCTGAACGAAAGGCATAGGCCAAATGGGTGGCGAACGTCTGTGAGGTACTGTTTATCCGTGCGGCTGCATGTTGCAGCCGCCATATATGTGTCTCCGCTGTCCGTTATGTGTGGGGCGCGGGAATGTCAGATGCTTTAGGCATGTCCGTTGGTACGGACTCCCGATGTATCGGGATATACGGAGCCATTTTATGCCCACCGGCAAGGTCAAATGGTTTGACCCCAAGAAAGGGTATGGTTTCATCGTCGGCGAAGAAGGTCGTGACGTGTTTGTGCATTATACGTCGATCGTCGGCGATGGATTTCGTGCGTTGCGGGACGAGGAACTGGTTGAGTACGAGTTCTCCCAAGGCCCCAAAGGCGACCAGGCCACGCGAGTCGTGCGTCAACAGCATGGCTTGCATCCGCAGTCGTACAGCAGGAAAAATTCCCCGGACAATCCGCCCGCCGATGGCGGATGAGCGGATGGAACACCGGGGCGGCCGTACGTGGCGCGGGTATCCCGCCCGCGTTGGATTCGCGGGCACCTTGTAGGTTCTTGTTGCATTGGATTCATGGTACGATCAGCGAGGGCAAGATGCCCGCGTCACGTACCATGCAACCGCCCCGAGGTGCGCCTTGAGCGACATCACATGGCTGGTGATTGGAATCGCGTTGTCAGGCCCGCTGTGGGTGTTGGGCACGCTGTACGTCACGCGCCGCGCCCGGCAACGGGCCGTCCGGCGGGCGGCCAGGCGGGTTCATGACCACGCGCACGCCCGCGCCGAAAACCGGCAGGTCCACGTCCAGGAACAACTGATCGAACTGGGGCAACTCGCCGGCGGACTGGCCCACGAAATCAAAAACCCACTCTCCACCATTCACGTGAACCTCACGCTGCTGGCCGAGGACCTCTCGCGAGGCCCGCAGCCGCCCGACGCCCGCATGCTGCGCCGCCTCGGGGCCGTGCAAACGGAGGCCGCCCGGCTCAAGGACATCCTCGACGACTTTCTCCGCTTCGCCGGGCGAATGGAACTCACACGAGAAACCGTCGACCTCCGCCGCGCCGTGCAGGAACTGACCGACTTCTTCGCCCCCCAGGCCGACGCCGCACGCGTCGTCCTCCGCACCCAATTGCCCGAACAACCCGTTCGCGTCAGCGTCGACGTCAATCTCATCAAGCAGGCCCTGCTGAACCTGATGATCAACGCCCTCCAGGCCATGCCCGAAGGCGGCGAACTCATGCTGAAAATCTCCACCTCGCCGGCCGCCTCGCGCGACGATTGCTGTGTCGAAGTCATCGACACCGGCACGGGCATCGCCCCGGAAAACCTCCCGCGAATCTTCCAGGTATACTACAGCACGAAAACCCAGGGCACAGGCCTGGGCCTGGCGACCACCCAACGCATCCTCCGCGAACACGGCGGCACGATCACCGTCCAGAGCGAGCCGGACAAAGGCACACGCTTCCTCGTCCAACTGCCGCTGGTGGAGGCAGACAAGCCAGTAGCCAACAGCCAGTAGGTATGGCATGCTTTTTCATACGGGATTCGTTTTCAGGCGCCACTGGCCGCAGGCCCTGCCATTTTGCGTCGTAAATCGTTGTGACAGTCGAAGCGTTCCGTCGCTCACACCGTCTTACGACGCAAAATGGCAGGGCCTGCGGCCAGTGGCGCCTGAAAACGAGAATCACACGAAAAACCGGTGAGTGAACACGTGTTTTCCCTGCTCAAACCAACAGCACCGTGGACGTCGAACCGTCCTTTTGCTATCGTACACCCATGCGAATCCTCGCTCCATGCGTATTGCTGTTTTGTGCTGTTTTGTGCGGGTGTAAGCCCGCCGTGCCGGCAGGGCCTGCGAAACTGTATATCGCGCCGCTGGCGGTGCAGCAGGCGCAAACCTACCCCGAGACCGTCACTCGCCGCTTCGTTTCGCTGACGGATTTCGAGGGTGGGCCTGACGGCGCGAGGCGGCAGGTCGAGCAGTTCACCTTCAGCGAGCGGTCCAACGGCACGCGGCGGTTCATCGTCAGCGATTCGCGCACCGGCGTCGGCGCCATGGAGGTCGTCCTGCCCGCCAGGGTGCAACTGATCTACAAACCACAATTGCGCGACTTCAGCGGCTACTGTCTGCTCTCGATGGCCGTCCACAGCGAACAGGTCCGCGACGACCTGCGCGTCACCATCACCACCGACGACGCCACCTGGACCAGTCCGCCCACGCTGCTCTATCCCGGCTGGAACACCGTCCTGTACGACATCCGCCGGCTCGGCCGCATCGGGGATTTCGACATCCGCCGCATCCGCGACGTGAGGCTGGAATTCGCCGACGCCGCCGAACCCGTCACCTTCCGCCTTGACGACATCATGCTCATTGACAACCGCCGCGACCTCACCGCCCCCGCCGGTGTCACGCTGCGGAAAGACGCCCTGGACTACGCCCTCGCCCTGCCAGGCCTCGACTCGCCACGAAACCTCGCCCAGGACGAGGACGGGCTGTGGCGGTGGGGCGAGGATCAGCCGCTGCTCTACCTCGCGGGCCGCAACGAGGATCTGACCGACGCCACGTACGAACGGCTTGCCCCGATGGGCGAGCGCCGTGTCGGCATGGTCGAGATCGTCGAGAACAATCCCATCCGCGTGCGATGGACCAACACGTGGTATTTCCCGTCGCGTGCGGGGCAGTGGGTTTCGCTCGGCGTGCGGCGGGTGCGATGGGAGCAGACGCTCTACGGCGATGGCCGCGTGGTGACGTTCCTGGAGTACAACAATTCCGGTGGCCCGCACGTGACGGCGCTGCGGGTGGGCTTCCCGCACGAGGTCGCGGTGGCCGGCCTGGGCATGATGAGTGAGCTGCGCGTGCCGCGACTGGTGACGGACGTGCGGCGATGGTGTTATCTCGACGTCTCGCCCGTGCCGCAACGACTGACGTTGCAGCGAAATTATCTTTCGCCGCCGCCGCTGACGGTGACGGTCGGCGATATCGTCATCGCGCCCGGCGACCTCGACCGCGACGGGTACGACGAGTCGCAAGGCTGTTACGTGCTGACCGCCAGGGCGGGCCATTGCCGTTTCACGCTCACCCCGCCGGCCGAGGGCGTCAGTGGCCCGGTCTTCCGCGTACAAGGTCCGTGGCGAGACCTGCCCACCATCAACTGCGACGGCGTCGCCATCACCACCGCCGTCCACCTCCCCGCCGACCGTAGCGTCCTCTTCCAACTCCCAGGCCGAATCACACGGGAAACCTCCATCGAAGTCGAAGGTGTCATCGCACGGTACGAGGAATAGGGCCACAGGACAAACGTATGACACTCTTCTTTTCCGCACGACATTCGTGTTCGGCGCCACTGGCCACAGGCCCTGCCAGTTTGCGTTGTCGATCGTCGTGACAACCGAAGCGTTCAGTCGCTCACACCGTTTTGCAACGCAAACTGGCAGGGCCTGTGGCCAGTCGCGCCGAACGGCTGTTTTGTCGCGACGCCCGGCCGGGAATTTTGAAACTTTTTTGCCCGCTGCCGCGTCAGTATAGTGTGGTCAAAACGATCGAGGTGATCCATGGTGGTGCGAAATCGGCGCGACAAGCGGGATGAACATGCAGGTGCAAATACCAACGCGAACAATTCCTCCGACGGTCTGGAACCGTGCCGGCAGTCGCTGGACGCGCGGGACGTGAAGAAGGCGTTGAAGGCGTTCATTGCCGCGTGCGGCAAGACGGCCGCCGTCGCGACGGTCGCGGTGGCGATCAGCAGCGCGAACGTGTCGTGCCGATCCCATCCGGGGACACCGGGACCGAGGCAGGTCACTACCCAACCGGCGGACGAAGATGGAACCGAGATGATGCGGACGGGAGGGGTTGTCGCGGTACCACGAATCATCACGCAACCGGCGGGGAATGGCGACACGGAAACGGTGGATCCGCCGGGCGGGATCGGGGCGGCCATGATCACGCTGGAAGGCGAGTCGCCGGCTGTGCAGATCACCACGCAGCCGGCGAAGGAGGGGGACATTGAGGCGACGGAGGAGGAAGAAGAGGAGGGGGAACTGGGGACGGAGATCATGGAGCTTGAGGGCGATATTCTTGGCGTGCGAATCATCGTCAAGCCGGCGGCGACGGAAGCGTAGATGACGCCATTGTGCGTGGATCCGGCTTTGCCTGTTTGCGCTGTAGGATGTTGTGGAAAGCGAACGTTTCGTTTGGCACAGCGTTCTGCAGCGCAAAACGGCAAGCCATTGCGAAACGTCTCACGACTCCCTCGTTACTCGTTACTTTTTTCGGTATACTCGTCGCGATGTTTGACGAACCGGAAAATTCCCCGCATGAACCGCCATCCGCGTTGAACGACGTGTTGCATCGGTTGTTCGGTTTTTCATCCTTTCGGCCGAATCAGGAGGGGATTGTGCGGGCGATTCTTGGCGGGCAGGACGTGTTTGCCGTCATGCCCACCGGGGGCGGGAAAAGTTTGTGTTACATTTTGCCCGCCCATCTCATGCCAGGCGTGTGCGTGGTGGTCAGTCCGCTGATTTCGCTGATGAAGGACCAGGTGGACTCAGCCCGTTCGTTCGGCCTGCGGGCGGCGTATTGGAACAGTTCGCAAACCGCCGCCGAACGCCGCCGCGTCGCGCTGGCGTTGGAACACGGCGAGCTGGACCTGCTCTACGTCAGCCCCGAGCGGCTGGGGGTCGAGGGGTTTATCGAGCGGCTGCTGTCGGTGCGCGTCTGCCTGATCGCTATCGACGAAGCCCACTGCATCAGCGAATGGGGTCACGATTTCAGGCCGGATTATCTCCAGCTTTCCACGCTGGTCGATCAGTTCCCGCACGTGCCGATCGCGGCCTTCACCGCCACCGCGACGCTTCGCGTGCAGCGGGACATTCTCGACCGCCTCCGCCTCCGCTCGCCGCACGTCGTGCGTGCGTCCTTCGACCGGCCTAACCTGTTCTATCAGGTCGAGCCGAAAACCGACGACTTTCAGCAGTTGCTCGAATTCGCCCGCAGCCGCTCCGGGCAGGCGGGCATCATTTATCGTTCCACGCGGAAAAACGTGGACGAGACAGCCGAGTTTCTCAACGAGCGCGGCATCAAAACGTTGGGGTATCACGCGGGCATGGACGCGGGGACGCGGCAGGCGAATCAGGAGGCGTTCAATCGCGACGAGGTGGACGTGATGGTCGCGACGATCGCGTTCGGCATGGGGATCGACAAGTCGAACGTGCGGTTTGTCGTCCACGCGGATTTACCGCGGAACATCGAGGGATATTACCAGGAGACAGGCCGTGGCGGGCGCGACGGTGCGTTGTCGCACTGCCTGTTGCTGTTTGGCATGGGGGACGTGCCGACGCAGCGGTTTTTCATCAACCAGATGACCGACGATCGCGAGCGGACGCTGGCGAGCGAGAAGTTGTCGCAGATGATCGGCTTTGGCCAGGTGTACCGCTGCCGACGATCGCAGTTGCTGGCGTATTTCGGCGAGCGGTACGAGCGGGACAATTGCGGCGCGTGCGACGTGTGCCTCGGGCAAGCCCAGCCGGTGGACGCGACGGTGGATGCGCAGAAACTGATGTCGGCGATTGTCCGCACGGGCGAGCGATTCGGCATCAACCACGTCATCGAGGTGGTCACGGGCGCGCAGACGGAGCGGATCCGCCAGTACGGCCATGATCAGTTGAAAACGTACGGTGTGGGCAAGGAGAAGTCCCGCCCGCACTGGCGTCAGGTGGTGGAGAATCTGCTGGGGCAAGGCCTGGTCGTGCAGAGCGACAGCCAGTACCCGACGCTGGGGTTGACGGACAAGGGGCGCGACGTGCTGTTCGGGCGGTCGCGGTTTTCGATGCTCAAGGCGATGCAGAAGCGTCCGTCGTCGGGCGGCGGCGCGGGCGGCGGTGCAGGCGGTCGGGCGGCGTCTGTCAGCGGCGGGCCTTTCGATGCCGAACTGTTCGAGCGGCTGCGGGCGCTGCGGCGACGCGTCGCCAAACGCGAAAACCTGCCGCCGTTCATCGTGTTTTCCGACCGCACGCTCGAAGACATGGCCCGCCGGCTGCCGACGACGCTCGCGGCCATGTCGCACGTCCACGGCGTGGGCGACACCAAACTGGCCCTCTACGGACAGGAGTTCACGGAAGAAATCGCGATCTGGCAGGCGGCCACGGGCAAATCGCCGCCGTTGGCGCGCGGCGGCGCGGAATGATGCAATCGTTTTTCACTGCCCGTTACTTGTTTCTTTCCGGTAGCGGTTGTACTAGACCGAAGACGTTGTGTTGGTTAAAAGAGAAGGATATGCGGAGGTGATGCGTTTTATTCGCCAGCGTCGTGACGGCCAGTTCGCGGACAACGTCGTCCGCGAAGTCTCGGCCTGGTACCGTCAACTCCTCGATTACGTCCGCGGGCGCCTCGCCTGTGAATTGGCAGAAATAACGGGTGCAAAATTCGACCGAGGTGATGAAGTAGCGAGTTGCCCAGCGGGTGGGTCTGGACGGGTCAATCATCTCGCCGCCTGACACCCGGTTGAACACCAGCAGACCGCACGCCCGTGCGTTTCGTTCCACAAACCGTCGCGCCGTGGCTTCGAATGAGGCGTCGTACTGCTGTTTTAACACCTTGATGCTTTCGGGTGTTATGGTATAGTCGTTGGCTTGCCGCGTGAACTGATCCCCCTTGAAAAGCAACTCGGCCGCGAATGCGTTCGCCTCGCTTTCCGCCGTGATTTTCGCCTCAGGCGACAGGTCTCCTTTGTTGCAGAGGTACAGATCATCCTGATGGCGGGGCAGTACATAGTGGCCCATTTCGTGCATGATTGTGAATCGCGCCCGGGGAGGATAATCAAGCGACTGGTCCACGCCCACGATGCGGTCCGCGTAGGACAATACGCCTCTAGGCTGTTTCTTCTGTCCCGGAAACAGTGCTTCCAGATCTACCCTCACAAACCGGAGGTTCAGGTAGTCCAGCAACGTTTGGGGGTTTGTAGGCGACTCGCCTGTTTGTTCCGTTTCGCGGAGAAGATACGCCACCAGTTCGGGCATCTCCAGTTCCAAAAAATCCGCGCGTAGCACCATGAGGCACCTACTCTCCGCTTTGCCGTTTTGCGGCTTCACGCAACGCCTCGCAAGCCTTGTCCATGTTGTGGAGATTCAATTCCGTGTCGTGTGCCGCCATGGCCAGGGGATTTTGGCCCCGCTGGCCAGGCTGTCTGATGCAGCCAAAGTACCCAGCGATTAATCTGGGACGCTCAGGATCTCGCTGGGCCTCAATCATCGCAAGCTCCTTGGGAGAGCGGTCCATTGCGCGAATCAAGTTGTCGCTGGATTGGTTCTGCATGGACCGGCCTGACTCCCAGCGGGTGTATGTCTTGTCGCCCACGCGCAAGCGCTCGGCCATCTCCGACTGCGTCAATCCAAGTTTTTCGCGGATCGCCTTGATCTGTGCTGGCAGCAACAGACCCTGGCGGCGCGTAGTTTCTTCCGTCAGGCGGCAATCCAACTCCGCCGAAAGCAACTGTTCGCCGCAGTTCTCGCACTCGAACCATGTCGTATCGGGGATAACGATGGTTCCCCCGGGGATATCGGGCGGCGGGGCGAAATGGAAATCCCCGCGTTTCTCTATCATTTGCGCGTCACATTCATAACATTGCCTGGCCATAGTCAGTCCTCCGCCTGTTAACGGTCAAGGTGAACAGATATAATCAAAAGCTCCTCCGGGACGCCACGGTCCTCGATGGTCACTTTTACATAGAATATTAGCCCGTGGATAACCGGTTTTATCACCCAGGCCGGACGCCCCACATGTCCCTTGTTACGGTTTTGAATTATTTGCGTTACCTCTTTACCCGCGTCGATCCAGTCGATGATCTCATCACACACGTCCGGTATGGTGAGACGACGAACCTGCATGTCGGAGAACGCTTGCGGGGACCTCCGCGCAGCCTCTGGTTTTTCGGCCAGACGCCGTAGTCTGGCGATTGTGTCTGGTTTTGCATTCATTGGAGTTGTAAGGTATGGCTAAATAGTACGTTAATTTTATATAAAAGCAACTTTTGTGTATCATATGATACTCTATCGGCCAGTTTTGTCAAGAGGATTACAGAATTTTGTGGTTTATGGCGAGTCGAACGCAAGGCATCCGCCTACACCCGCAGCAACTGTTGTTTCTTTTCTTCGACGAACTGGTGGGTGTAGAGTTCGTGGTATCGGCCTTGGAGGCGGAGGAGGTCGTGGTGGGTGCCTTGTTCGGTGATTCGGCCATGTTCGATCACGAGGATGTGGTCGGCGTTTCGGATCGTCGAGAGGCGGTGGGCGATGACGAAGCTGGTTCGGCCTTTGAGCAGTTGTTCCACGCCGCGTTGGATGAGGCGTTCGGTGTGGGTGTCGACGGAGGAGGTGGCTTCGTCCATGACGAAGATCTGCGGGTCGGCGAGCACCGCGCGGGCGAAGGAGATCAGTTGCTTCTGCCCCGTGGAGAGCCGGTTGCCGCCCTGGCCGACTTCGGTGTCGTAGCCGTGTTCGAGGCGGAGGATGAATTCTTCGGCGTTGACCAGCCGGGCGGCGGCGGCGACCTCGTCGTCGGAGGCGGTCAGTCGCCCGTAGCGGATGTTCTCGCGCACCGACCCGCCGAACAGGTGCGGCGTCTGGAGCACAATGCCCAGCCGGCTTTGCAGCCACAACAGGCTGCGGCGGCGATAATCCACGCCGTTGATGAGGACCTGCCCGGCGGTGGGTTCGTAGAAGCGGCACAGCAGGCTGACGATGGTGCTCTTGCCCCCGCCGGTGTGCCCGACCAGCGCGATCGTCTTCCCTGCCGACACGGTGAGATTGAAGCCCGTCAGCACGGGTTGGCCTTCCTTGTAGGCGAAATCCACGTCGCGGAATTCGATGGTGTCGATGCGGTCGTCGCAACGTGGCGCGGGCGTCTCGCCCGCGCTATGCGCTCCATAGGCCGGAACGGTGGAGGACGGCGAAACCGGTTGGCCGTTTGCCAACGATCCGTCACAGGGCGTGGTTAACGCGGGCGAGACGCCCGCGTCACGTTGCGACGCCTGTTTGACCTCCTCGCTGTCCCGGATGGCCGGCTCGGTCGCCAGCAGCGTCAGCACGCGTTCCACCGACGCCTGCGACGCATACACTTCCGTCAGCACGCGGGCCATCTCGTTGACCGGATCGAAAAACATGCCCGCGCAGGTGATGAACAACACCAGATCGCCCAGCGTCATCCCCGTGTCCATCATCCGAAGCCCGCCGTACCACAGCGCCAGGCCCGCCCCCGTCGCGCCAACCGCCGTCACGATCGGCATGTACAAGGCCGACTGCAACGCGTTCCGCATGCTGCTGCCGTACATCTCGTCCGTCTGCTTGGTGAATTCCCCGAGGCTCTCCGCCTCGCGGGCCAACGCCTTGGTCGTCCGAACCGCCTGGAGCGACTCGTTATACGACGCCGTGATCTGCGAGTTGACCTTTCGCATCGCGCGCGAACTGTGGAGCAGCCTCCGCTGAAGGATCGCGCACGCCACCGCCAGCGGAGGCAACACCGCGAACACCACCAACGCCATCTGCCATTGGACGTAGAGCATCACGCCCGCCATCACGAACATCAACACCACGCCCCAGGCGAAGTCCATCAGCCCCCAGCTCAGCAGGCCGGAGATGCGTCCGCAGTCGCCGGTCGCGCGGGCGATCAGCCAGCCGACGGGGCGGCGGTCGTAGTAGGCGAACTCCAACTCCTGCAACCGCCCGAACACGTCGCGGCGGATGTCGTGCGCGACGTGATTGGAAATGTGCCCGGCCTGCTGAATGTACTGCCAGAGAAACACCGTCTGAAAGCAGATCGACACGATCAAGCCAGCGCCGTGCCACAGCACCGCGCCGCGGTCGCCTCCGTCGGCGCCGTTGATCAGCCCGCGCAGCAGCAGCGTGTACACCATGTGCAGCGCCGCCAGCCCCGCCGTCGCCACGCCCAGCAGCACCAGCGCCCGTGTGTAAGGCCGAACATACCGCAGCGCCTTAGCCCACTGCCGCAAGTTCAAATCGCCGGAAAATTCTTCTTCCTGGAAACCACGCATGGCTTATTTTCGTTTGTTCGAGGGAATCAGAGCCACTAGCCACTAGCCACAAGGTATTCGTAGTTCGATTGTGGCATCACACGATGTTGATCGGGCATCATTTGTTTATCTACTCCCGCTGTCACTGCCGTTTCGCCCAGGGCGTTCCGTACCTTGTGGCTAGTGGCTAGTGGCTTGTGGCTAGTGGCTTCTCGTCTTTCTGTAGATCATCCTCCAAACTATTCTGTATCCGCCACAGGCTTGCGTAGAGGCCTTCCTGGGTGAGCAGTTCGTCGTGCGTGCCCTGCTGGGCCACTTTGCCGCGGTCGAGCACGAGAATCCGGTCCGCCTGCCGCAGCGCGGAGAGGCGGTGCGATGTCACCAGCGTTGTCCGATGGGCGTGCCGCGTCCGCAAGGCCGACAGGATCCGCGTCTCCGTCCGCGTGTCGACGGCGGAGAG
This sequence comes from Phycisphaerae bacterium, assembly GCA_009783465.1. GTDB lineage: Bacteria > Planctomycetota > Phycisphaerae > SM23-33 > SM23-33 > WRDM01. The sequence goes on from WRDM01000009.1 coordinate 32,411, forward strand.
GCAGTCGTCCAGCAGCAGGATCGTGCCATCGCGAACCATCGCCCGTGCCAACGCAACCCGCTGCCGCTGCCCGCCCGAAAGCGTCACGCCACGCTCGCCCACCAGCGTGTCGTACTTCTCGTCGAACGCCATGATCGACTCGTGCACGCACGCCGCGTGGGCGGCCGACTCGATCTGATCCTGAACGGCGACGTTGTGGCCGAGGCGGATGTTGTCCCGCAACGTTTTGGAATACAGGAACGGCTCCTGGAGTACCACGGCGAACTGCTTCCGCACCGCCTGGCGGTCCAGGTCGCGCAATTCCTGCCCGTCCACATGGATCGAGCCGTGCTGGTAATCGTAAAACCGCAACAGCAGATGCAGCAGCACGCTCTTGCCCGACCCGCTGGGGCCGAGGATCGCCAGCGTCTGGCCTGGCGCGACGTCGAAGGAAACATCCTCCAACACGTTGGCCTGCCCGTCGAACGAAAACGTCAAGTTCCGCACGGCGATCGCGCCCGTAGCACGGGTATCCAAACGTGACGCGGGCGTCTCGCCCGCGTTGTGTGTTCCATAGGCCTGACCGTTAAAGGACGGCGAAACCGGCTTGGTGTCTTCCGACAGTCCGTCACATGGCATGGCTAACGCGGACGAGACGCCCGCGTCACGTTCAGACGCGTCCGTCGTCTCGGGTTGCTCTTCGAGAATCTCCTCCAGACGTTCCAGCGACACCGTCGCCTTGCCCAGATTCGTCAGCAGTCTGCCCAGGCCTCGCAGCGGCCAAATGATCATGTTCCCATACGCGATGAACGTGAACAGCACGCCCACCGTCAGCGAGCCGCCCATCACCCAGTATCCTCCGACCAGGAGAATCAGCACGTTTTGCAGATGGCAGAGCAGGTCGGTGCCCGACCAGTACCAGGCCATCAGATTCCGCAGCCGCAGATACTCGTCGCGCTGGGCGGCGTTTTTGACGGCAAATTTGTCCCGCTCGTACGCCTGTCTGGCGAACGCCCGCACCACGCGGATGCCCGTGAGATTCTCCTGGAGCACCGCGGTCATGGCGCCTTCGGCTTCGTCGGCCTTACGGAACGTCCGGCGGATCTTCCCGAAAAAAAACGTGGACGCCACCAGCACGATCGGCATGAGCGACATGGCCACGAGCGTCAGCCTGCCGTCGAGGGCCATCATGAACGGCAGCATGGTCAGCAGAATGATGCCCATGCGGGCAACCTCGATGGTCTGTCCGCCGACGAAGCCCTTGACGGTCTCGACGTCGCTGGTGCACCGCTGCACGAGGTCGCCGGTAGGGCGGTTGTCGTGGAACGCGCACGGCAGCCGCTGGAGGTGGTCGTACAGGCGGTTCCGCAGTCGGCGGGCGATGGTTTCGCACGCCAGGGCAGCCCAGCGATCCTTGAGAAACGACGCCGCGCCCGCCAGCACCGCGAAGCCCGCAATGGCGATCACGCACACCCAGAGATGCCCGCCAAGCCAGCCTCGCCCGCCGAGTGACTCGACCGCGCCCACCAGCCACGCGGGGGCGATGAGCGGCTCGTTCTTCAGCGCATAGTCGATCGTTTGCCCGATGATCCACGGCGGGACGAGCATCGCCAGCGATGCCGCCGCCATCGCCACGACGGCGGCAAGATACCGCCACTTCTGGTCGGTCATCAACCGCCAGAGCGCGACGTATTTCGACGCTTTTTTACGCGCAGTCATCCCCGAGGCGCCCTCACGTATTTTTCTCGAACCACGCCAGCAGATCGTCGGCTTCTTTGACGCTGTCGGCCCCGGTGCAGTACATGGTTTTGGCGGGGGCCAGTTCTCGGTGGGCCTGCTTGCATTCGTCGATCGTGCCGATGAACTGCACCGCCTTGCCAGCCTTCTGGACGCGTCGCAGGAGCGGCAGGTGGTCGATGTGCTTGATGCGCCCGCCGATGCTCACGGTGGGGACGTAGCCGAACGTGTGGAAGCCCTCGATGGTGACGAGGTCGGCTTCGTGCTTGAGGGCGTCGGGGCCGTCCCAGTGGTGGAAGGCGTTTTTGACGATCGACGCCTCCTCGACGTAGGCGGGGCGGATCCATCGGCGGAACATCTCCGGGCTGATCATGCAGCAGAAGTCGCAGGAGATGACGGCGGCGCCTTCCATGGAATACAGGCCCTGGCAGTGACCACGTTCGTCCATTTTGGCGGCCTCGACGACGCGGTTCCAGATCTGCGGGAAGATGGCCCGCGCGCTGTCCATGGCGCGGTCGATCATTTCGGGCTGGTCGACGAGGTCCATGCACAGCCGGTCGGGGCTTCGGGCTGCGACGAGGAGGTCGCCGTTGGTGTGCAGGTCGAGGTGGGAAATCAGCATTTTTCCTTCGAGTTTGGCCGCGGCGCGGCGGCAGAGTTCGAGCATCCGCTGCCAGAGCGGGTTTTCCTCGTGGATGCGGAAGGGCAGGGCGGTTTCCCAGTCGTCGACGAAGGGTTTGGACCAGTTGGTCCAGCCGCTGTCGTCGTTGAAGTGGAATTCGCCGTCGCTACAGAAAACGGCGACTTCGTCGGCGCCGAAGCTGATTCCCATGGCCGGTATGGACTCGCCGCCGTAGTAGTTGCAGGAGGCGGCTTCGAGGTTGGTGTCGATGATCTTGTCGAGGTCGCCGAAGTTGTAGTCGCGATATCCCACGCCCGGCGGGGGCTTCTTGCCTTCCAGCGGCGCGCCAACGCACACGAGCGGCCTTTTGTACAACTCGCCGGCCAGGTAGGCCTCCCACCGCTTGGCGGCTTCGTCGAGGTCGGGTTTGAGCGACAGAGGGTACGGTTTTTTCTTCATGTTGGATTTCCTTTGGTCGGTGGTGGAATTGTACCGTGGATTCGAGGGAACGGAAGCGACAAGTGACAAGCGACAAGGGAGGTGCCCAGATTTTCTGGTACGGCGGTTTCGATGTTGAATACGAACGATTGGCCTCCCACGCGAGACCGGGGAGGCCAATCGGTTCGCTTCAACGGAAAATCAAGCAATGCCTCCCATGCCAACAATTCAACCATGTCCGAGTCGACATGACCAAAGAACGAAAGGTATGGCAACGTATCCGCCCTGCACCGTATACTGCCCAATACGTTGCGATAACTTTTCAACATAAGGATATCACCATGGCCAAGGAAGTTTTGTTTTCGTTTTATCTCCACATGGATCCGACGTGGCGGCGGTGTTTTGATCGTGTTGCCGTGCGCGACGGGGTGACGCTTCAACCGTATTCCGTTGTCGAAGGGCTGCAAATCGACGCGTTTCTGAAACTCGCCGACCGCAAGCATGTGTTCACGCAAGGCCAGATGGCCGTGTGGCGGAAGTACCTCGAGCGGCGCGGCTTTGCGCGGCACGGCGACCACCCCGACGGTATCCTGGCCGACATCCGCCGGCGAGTCGCTGACGGCACGCTCACCATTCCCTTCGCGGGCGAGACCGTGCAGGACAACTCCATGCCCGCCGCCGAAGGCCTCGTGCGAAACTACCTCGCCGCCTGGCCGCTCTATCGCCAACTCGCCGGCGACGACCACGCGGGCATGAAAATCGCCTGGTTGGCGGACGTCTTCGGCAACAACCCCAATCTGCCGCAGATTCTGCGAGGCATCGGCTGCGAGATGACCAGTTGGGTCAGTTACCGCCAACTGGGCGAGGACACGTGGGTGGGCATCGACGGCAGCATGGTGCTCACGCCCAGCGCGTTGCCCAATTATTCGTTGGGCGTGTACGTGAAGAATCCGCCGTGCACCGCCTGTGCGGGCGTCGGCTGCGACGTCTGCGGCGGCGCGGGCATGGACGTGCCGCAGGCGTTTAACTTCGATGCGATGCGTGACGCGATCCGCAAGGCCGCCGCCGATCCCGCCGACACCGGCTACGTGTTCCTCCTGTCCGAGGAGGCGTTGCCCGACGGCCGGCTGTGCGACATGATCGAGCAGATGGACGCCGAACTCGCCCCGGCAGGCTGTCGCGTCCGCTGGTCGCCGTACTGGGAATTCATCGGCCGCTACCGCCCGACGATGGAGCAGGCCGCCGCCGTGCGCGACCGGACGAAACCGAGCGTCGACCTCAATCCGGCGATGTCCGGCTGTTACGTCACGCGAATTCAATGCAAGCAGCGCACGCGGACCGTCGCGTACGAACTGCTCCAGGCCGAGGCGAAGCTCGCGTCGGCAGGCTGGGCGGCGAACACGCCGACGAAACCGGCGGAGGAATTCCAGCAGGCATGGCGGGACGTGACGTTCAATCACTTCCATGACGCGATCACGGGCACGCACATCGACACCGCGTACACGGAGTTGATGGAGATGCTCGACGCCGCCCAGGCCGTCGCGAGACGGCACGTCAAGCCGTTCCGCCCCGCGCGCCTCGGCGGATTCGAAGTGTTGGAACAGGGCGACGGCACCGCCGTCAGTGACGCGCCCACGACGACCGCGAGCCAAACCATCCGCGTGCGGCCTGGCGATTCGCTGGCGACGTTCACACGGCGACTTGGCGCGCTGGACGTGACGTTCGACCGGCTTGGCATCGTGTCGATTCTGCGGGACGGCGTGGACGTGTTCGGCGCGGATCGGCCGATGAGTCCGACGCGGCGGAACATGCGGATCGGCGAGTTGATGCTGGAGCAGGACGTCGGCGACGCGTGGGGGCAGCGGATCGAGCCGATTTTCGGCCCCGCCAGTACGGAGTCGGCCATTCCGATGGGCGATTACAATATCCGCGTGGAGGCGAGCGAAACGGCGATCCGCTGGAAGGGCGTCTATCGCGGCGGCGATCCGATGGTGAAGAAATTGTCGTGGACGGTGACGGCGACCGCCAGCGGTGACGGGCGGCGGGTCGATTTCACCGCGGACGTTCAGTGGGACGCTGCCAGCCGTCGGCTGATGGTCAACGTGCCCGTCGCCAGCCAGGATCCCGCCGCCCAGTTCGAGTGCCCGTTCGGTTTCGTCGAGCGGGCGTACGACGCCTCCAAGCTCAACTACACGCTGTGGGGCATGAACGATCAGAACTTCCCCGTGCAGCACTGGATGCGGGCGAAGATCGACGACCGCCGCGGGCTGGCCGTGCTGAACAAGGGCATCCCGTGCGGGCGGCACGTGCCGGGCGGATTCCACCTGTCGCTGTTGCGAAGCCCGCAGGCGTACTTCTGCATCGTCGAGCCGGGAACGTACGAGTTCTGGGACAACGACGGCCAACGCGACGCGGGCAAACACCGCTTCGAGTATTCGCTGTTGCCGTACACCGCGGGCCTGAGCGAAGCCGAGTTGACGCGGATCGGCTACGATTACAACGGGGCGTCGCCGGCGGTGCCGTTCGCGATCGCCGGCGACGTTGTCGTGACCGCGTGGAAATTCGCCGAAGACGGCCAGGGGTGGATCGTCCGCTGCTTCGACGCTACCGGCCAGGGCACGACGGCGGCCTTCACCTTCGACACCCCGCGCCACGTCGTCCCGACGGACTTGCTCGAACGCCCCCAAGGCGACCCCGTGCACACCCCGCGCTTCGAAACCCGCGTGCACAAACACGGGATTTTGACGGTGAAGATCTGGTGAACGAAAGGCTGTAGGCTCAGGGCGAACGCGTGTGCGTTTCTCGTTTTCGCCCGGGATTCCTGTTCAGGTGCCACTGGCCGCAGGCCCTGCCATTTTGCGTTGTAAAACGTTATGGGCGACAGAACGTTTCGCCTGGCACAACGATCTGCAACGCAAAATGGCAGGGCCTGCGGCCAGTGGCGCCAAACCAAGATATTGCGCCTACAGCCTACGGTCTACAGCCTACAGCCTTTTTGTCCTCCCGCCGCCGCACCAGGCCGCTGCCGAGTAAAATTGCCGCCGTCGCCAGGACCATCGTGACGACCCACAGGGCGTTGGCGGCTTCGCCGAGGGCGAGCACGGAGATCACCGACGCCGCCACGATGCTCGCGATGCCGTTGAGCGTAAACACCACCGCCGCCGGCGCGGAGACGCAGGCCGTCAACAACAGCACGCCGACGATCGACCCCGCCGACGCGATCACGCCAAGCCCAAGCGACGGCCACGTCGGCGACAGGCCGTGGACCGTGCAATACCCCACCGTGCCGACCGTCAGGAACGCGTACATCAGCAGCATGTACAACTCCCTGCCCCGCTGCATCAGCGTCTGCTCGCCGACCCGCCGCATGCCCAGTTCCTTCATGACCACCTGTGTGGTGGCGTTGCACAGGACAACGCCCACCAGCAGTCCCGCCACCAGCAAGGCGCCGCCGACGGCGGGGGCCGTGCCCGCCCCGGCGGCGGGATCTTGCGGCGCGTTGAGCGTGGAGGCGACCATGCACCCAGCCGCCGCCGCCAACGCGAGAAACTTTGCCCAGTCCAGCCGCTCGCCGAACACCACGCGCGAGTAAACGATCACCACCACGAAGCTCAGCGACAACGCGCACCAGACGGGCGTCAGCGGCAGGTTGGATTGCAGGCCGGCGTTGATCAACGCCGCGGCCAGGAATTGCCCGACGCCCGTGATGCTGCCGCCGATCCACACGCCGCGCGACCCCGGCCCGGCCACCACACCCCGCCAGTCGGGGCGGCGAAGCAAGCGAAGCAAGAACGTAAAAAATCCCATCACCGACAGCACGGCCATCACCTGCATCGGCACCACCGGCTCGGCGAACGTCTTGCCCACATCGTACATCACACCAATAATCGAAATGCATACGCCCGACAGGATCACCATCGCGATCATTCTGCCGCTCGCAACCGACTCGCCACGTGTACCGCCGCTCACACTGCCGTCCATACAAAAACCTCGCGCCGCCCGAACGCACTGCCATGTCGTTCCACGGCGGCGACACCATACCACGAGGCTACGGCGAAAGCACGGGTTCCGATACAATATTCTCGTGGCGCAGGCGAGAGATTCGTTCGAGGGAAACAAGCCAGTAGCCAATAGCCAGTAGCCAATAGGTATGGCGGAACCTGCTACAACTCACACGATCGAAGATTTTCGCCGCATCTCCGCCCGCTCCCGCTTTCATTGCCATTTCCGCCCTTGTCGTTCCATACCTATTGGCTACTGGCTATTGGCTTGCTTCCCTCGAACGAATCGCCTGTCCGTGCCGCGAGATTGGCAACACCATCCCCTTGCATCGCCGGCGTGGGGTTCTACAATGGCGAGCAAAGGAAAAACCAATGGCCGACGACACGCCGAAGATTATTGTGGATGACGATTGGAAAGCCCAGGCCCAGGCGGAGAAGGAGCGGCTGGCGCAGCAAGTGGAGAAAAAGCCCGCCGCCAGCGCCGTGCCGGCTACACCAGGCGACGCAGCCGCCGGCACCGAACCGGGCACCGACGCCGAAGGCGGCGAACGCGAACTGCCGCCGGCAAGCCTGACCACGCTCATCAGCTCGCTCGTGACGCAGATTTACTACGCCCTCGGCGGTTACGAGGATCCGCAGACCGGGCGGCGGTTTCTCGACCCGGGCCTGGCCAAGCACCACATCGACACGCTGGCCGTCCTGGAGCAGAAAACCAAGGGCAACCTCACCGACGAGGAACGCAAACTCCTCGACCACGCCCTCTACGAAACCCGCATGCACTACGTCCAGATTTGCGAGCGGCTCAGCCAGATGTAAAAAGAACGGTGCCTACTCCAACTCCACCGGACTCACGCCGCCGATGGGTCGTGCTTTGCCGGCAAGCCGGTTGGCGACCTGGAGGAACTGTGCGGGCCCGACGTCTTCGGCGCGGAGGGTGTGGTCGATGTGGGCGGCGTCGAGGGCGGCCAGCAGTTCGTCGGGCTCGAACGCGGAATGTTTCCGCCGTGCGACGGAGGCCAGTTGCTTGCGACGCTGGTTGAAGCTGATGGACAGCAGGGCCTTGAGGGCGGGCACGTCGAGGACGCCGGCGGCGCGGTCGGCGTCGAAATCCACGCGGACGATTCGGCTGACGACCTGAGGCCGGGGCCAAAACGACGTGTTGGGCACGGTCGGCCCCAGGTGGGTCCGACCCAGCAGCGACACGAGAATGCTGATCGGCCCATACTGCGGCGTGCCCGGTTCGGCGAGGAACCGATCGGCGACTTCGGCCTGCACGGTGAAGATCAGCCGCGAGAAGAGCGTGGCACGGGCGTCCCGCCCGTGAGTCCCACGGGCATCTTGCCCGTGGTGATCTGGCTTGGATGTGGACGTTTCCTCCACTGGCTGCGCTGACATGGGCGAGACGCCCATGCGACGCACGGGCAAGATGCCCGTGCTACTGCGCCAGGAGGTCACCAGGCATTGCGCCACCAGCGGCGTGGCGATGTTGTACGGCAGGTTGCTCACGAGGACGGCCCGGTCGCCCAGGGCGGCCAGCACGGCCGGCGAAATTTCATGCTTGCCCGCCAGCACGTCCTCGTGGAGCAGCGTGAGATTCGCCCGCCCGCCGAGGCGGCTTTCGAGAAGTCGGTGCAGCCCCTTGTCGATCTCCACGGCCACCACCCGCCCGGCCAGGACGAGCAGCTCCTCCGTCATACTCCCGGTGCCAGGCCCGACCTCCAGCACCGTCTCGACCGGCGAAAGCTCCGCCAACTCCAACACCTTGGCGAGCAGATTCTGGTCGAACAGAAAATTCTGCCCAAACCGCTTCTGCGGCGCCAGGCCGAAGTCGTCGAGGAGGCGTTTGATTTCGTTGAGGCTTTGCATGGGGGAGGTTTCGTTTTACCACAGAGGCACAGAGAAACACAGAGAGTGGCACTGGGTATTCGAGTAATCGTTCGCGATGGCTTGCCTCTTTGCGCTGTAAAATGTTGTACATCAGAGAACGTTTCGCAGCACACAACATTTTACAGCGCAAAGAGGCAAGCCATCGCGAACGATTACTCGAATACCCAGTGCCACTCTCTGTGTTTCTCTGTGCCTCTGTGGTAGAAATAATCGCGAAACTCGCGAATGTTATTCCTGGTCGTCGGCCGTTTCGTCGGCTTCGCCTTCGTCGTCGCCTTCTTCGCGGATGGGGACGACCCAGACGTGGATGGTGGCCGTCACGTCTTCACCGAAGCGGACGCGGACGTCGTATTTGTCCAGCGTGCGGATCGGGTCGCCGAGGATGACGTTGGCGGGCTCGATGAAGATGCCCTCCGCCGCCAGCATGGCGACGATCTGCGCCGGGCCGACCGAACCGTAGAGGTGCCCGTCGGCGTTTGCGCGGGCGGAGATGGTGATCTCTTTGCCCTCGAGGACGGCGGCCTTGGCTTCCAGTTGCGACTTGACGCGGGCGAGTTCCTTGAGATACTCTTCCTTCTCCGCCTCGACGCGCTTGAGGTTGCCCTCGGTGGGCGCGACGCCCAACTGCTGCGGAATCAGGTAATTCCGCGCATATCCATCCTTGACCTCGACCACTTCGCCGATCCGGCCCAAATTCACGACATTTCGTCTTAACAGCACTTTCATGCTCGTACCTCGTTTATTCGTTGATTCGTTCATTCGTTAACTCGTTAACTGGCTAACCGGTTACTCCTTACCTTGTGGACTCGAGTCAACGAGTCAACAAATTAACGAGTCAACGAATTAACGAGTTAACGTCGTCGGCGTTAGCCGACGAACGGCATCAGGGCCAGGAATCGCGCCCGCTTGATCGCCAGCTTGGTGCTGCGCTGGTGGGCAGCGCAGTTGCCACTGCGTTTGCGGGAGAAGAGCTTGCCCTGCTGCGTGACCAGCTTGGACAGGCCCGCGAGGTCCTTGTAATCCACCTCGGCGATTTTTTCGCGACAGTACCGGCATTTGGCCTGCTCGTGGAAGCGGGCTCTTTTTTTCCGCTTGGCGGCCGCTCCGCCCTTGGCGCCGAACGTCTTTCGCTTCATCATTGTTGTTATTCCTTACGTTTCCTTGGCCGATTTTACGTCAGCCGTTTTTCACTGTTTTTCGAACAAAAAAGCCATTTAGAACGGAATTTCCTCGCCCTGGGGCGGGGCAGGCTCGTCGTAGTTCGGTCCCGGCGGCGCGTCGTCGGCCTGCTGAGGCGGCGGGGCCGCCGGCGGAGGCGCCTGCCGCGGCGCCTGACGATACTGCCCCTGCTGGCCCTGCTGTTGATACCCGCCACCCTGTTGCGGATACCCACCCTGCTGGCCTTGCTGCGGATAGCCACCCTGCTGTTGGTAGCCGCCTTGCTGCTGCTGGTAACCGCCGCCCTGGCCTTGCGGGCCTCCAAGAAGCTGGAAGTTCTCCACCATCACGCGGTGCTTGGACCGCTTTTGCCCGTCCTTGCCTTCCCACTGATCGAAGACCAGGTGGCCCTCGATCATCAGCGGCTTGCCTTTGGCGCAATACTGCTGAATTACTTCGGCCTGCTTGCCGTACGCGCGGCAGTCGATGAAGCACACTTCCTCGCGCTGCTGCCCATCCTGGCCTCGCCATTTGCGGTTGGTCGCCAGGCCGAACTCCACCACCGGCGTCTGCGACGGCAGGAAGGTCGTCTGCGGATCCCGCGTGAGGTTGCCCAGCAGGATGACTTTATTAAAGCTCGCCATGGGACCTTTCCTTTCGCCGCCTCGCGGGCGGGGTTACACGTAGCACGGGCGTCTCGCCCGTGAGTCGCATGGGCATCTCGCCCATGCAACGGTTCCAGAACGACCTTCTTGCCTATGCCGCCACGGGCGGGACGCCCGTGGGACTCATGGGCGAGACGCCCATGCTACGGCAGCCGACGGTTAGTTGTCGTCGTCGCGGCGTTCCGCGTGGTCGGCGTAGTCTTCCGGGGCCGGCGCTTCGGGTTCCGGCTCGCGGCGCGGCGCGGTGGCCGGCGTGTCGGCGTTGATCACGTCCTCGCTGACCTTGTCCTTGCGGAGAATCAGCGCACGGAGGATCCGCTCTTCGAGGCGGCAGTCGTGCTCGATTTCGGTGAGCACGCCCGGCTCGGCCTGGAAGTAGGTCAGCACGTACAGGCCGCGTTTGCGTCCGGAAATTTCGAACGCCAGCCGCCGCTCTTCCCACGGCTTCATCGACAGCACCTGGGCCTGATAACGCCCCAGGATCGTTCGGACCGGTTCGCAGGCGGCCTGGAAATCCGGGTTGCCCGCGTCCAACAAGAACATGCCTTCGTACGTTTTCATAATCCTCTTTCTCGTTAACTCGTTGATTCGTTAACTCGTTGACTCGTTCATTCGGACACCAATCCACCAGTTAACGAGTTAACGAATTAACGAGTTAACGAATGAATCTGTCCGCCGAACAACGGGGTCGTATTTACTCTCGCGATTCGTCGCCTGACGACGAGCGGTTGTATTTTTCCATCGCAAACGCCATGCCGTGGCGGACCCAATCTTCGACGGCCTGCGCCGCCAACACCAGCGCCGGGGCCATCCGTTCCATTTCCGTCGGCCCGAACGTGCCGAGCACATAGTCGCTGCCGGCGACCGGCGGAGGCGGCGAGCCGATCCCGATCCGAAGCCGGGGCACCGCCGGCGTGCCAAGCCGCCGCAAAATGTCGGCCAGGCCTTTCTGTCCGCCGCTGGACCCGTCGGCTCGAAACCGCAGCCGGGCCGTCGGCAGGGCCATGTCGTCCAGCACCACCAGCACGTCGGCAGGCTCGGCTTTGTAAAACGCCAGCATCGCCTGCACCGACTGGCCCGACAGATTCATGTATGTCTGCGGGGCCAGCAGAATCACCTTCGTCTCGCCAAGCCGGGCTTCGCACGTCTCGCCGTCGAACGCCCGTCGGACCGGCGAGAGGCTCCAGCGTTTGGCCAACTCCGCCAGCACCATGTACCCGACGTTATGCCGCGTCCGCTGGTACTGTCGGCCTGGGTTGCCAAGGCCCACGATGAACTTGTTCGCCTGGTCCATTCGTTAACTCGGTAATTCGTTAACTCGGTAATTCGTTGATTGTTCTGCCGAGTCAACGAGTTCACGAATCAACGAGTCAACCGGTTCATTTCGTGTCGCCACCGTCAGCGGGCTTGCGCTCGGTGATGACTTCCGGCTGGGTGAGCTCCTCGCCGGCGGGTTTTTCGGTTTCTTCGGCCACCACGCTCACTGTCGCGATGATTTCTTCGGCGTCGTCCAGCATTTTCGCGCCGGCAGGCAGCGGCAGATCCTTCGCCAGCAGCCGGTCGCCGACCTTCATTTCGGCGACGGACACGCGGATGTCGTCGGGCAGGTCGCGCACCGTCACCGAGATGGTGACTTCGGCCTGCAACTGCTGAAGCACGCCGCCCTCGACCGCGCCGGCCGGCACGCCGCGGAGAACCACGGGCACCGTCACTTCGACCACTTCGTCGAGGTTCACGCGCGTCAGGTCGATGTGCAGAATCTTCTCGCCGAACGTGTCGTACTGCACGTCCTTGATCAGCACGTTTTCGCTTTGACCTTCCAACTGGATTTCCAGCAGGCGTTCGTGGTGCTTCAACGCCGACGCCACGTCCATCATGTCCAGCGTGACGGCCGTCGTCGCGAGCTGGTGGCCGTAAATGACGCCCGGAACTTTGCCCGCGCGGCGGAGGTACGTGGCCTTTCGGCTGCCACGGTCGTCGCGCTTCGTTGCCTTCAACACTGCTGCCATCGCATGTCTCCTGAGGGGCTGTTTCGCCCCGTTTTCAGTGTAACGCTATGCGTCGTAACCAATGTCCGCCTTCGCGGCCGTTGTCGATCGTAAACAAGTTGCTGACCGATTCGTTATTGTGGATGCGGTGAATCGCCTCGCCGATCAACTCGGCCACGCTGAGCACGCGGAGGTTCGGCAGGGCGTCGAGTTTTTCCTGCTCCACCGCGATCGTGTCGGTGACGACCAGTTCGTCGATGGGCGCTTCCCGAAGCCGCTCGATCGCCGGGCCGCACAATACCGGGTGCGTCGCGCCGACGAAAATCTGTTTGGCGCCCTGCTCGTGGCAAAGCCTGGCCGCGTTGGCGATCGTGCCCGCGGTGGAGATCATGTCGTCCATCATCAGCACGGTTCGGCCTCGGACCTCGCCGATCATCTGCCCGACCTCGACGTCCTCGCCGGTGAGGCGACGCTTGTTGATAATCGCCAACTCGCCGCCGAGCCGCTCGGAATATTTCCGCGCCCGCTTGGTGTTGCCGATGTCCGGGCTGACCAGCACCAGGTCGGACAGGTTCATGCTTCGCCAGTAGCGGCTCAGGACCGGCTCGGCCAGCAGGTTGTCCACCGGGATGTCGAAGAAGCCTTGAATCTGGGCGGCATGGAGGTCGAGCGTCAGCACGCGGTCCGCGCCGGCCGTCGCGATCAGGTTGGCCGTCAGCTTGGCGGTGATGGGCACGCGGCCTTCGTCTTTGCGGTCCTGCCGGGCGTAGCCGAAGTACGGGATGACGGCGGTGATCCGCTGGGCCGACGCGCGGCGGGCGCAGTCGATGAAGATCAGCAGCTCCATCAGGTATTCGTTGACGGGGCTGCACGTCGACTGGACGACGAAGACGTCGCGGCCTCGGACGTCCTCTTCGAACTTGACCAGCAATTCGCCGTCGGGGAAGCTTTGGATTTTCGCCCGGCCCAGTTGGATGCCGAGGTATTCGCTGACTTTTTTCGTCAGCGTCGGGTTGGCCCGGCCGCTGAATAATTTCAGGTTGCCCATCATGAGCGGCTCCTCGCGTCGCGATCGGCCCCAGTACGGGAGATCATCATGCGGCTGACCAGGTCCAGTTCGTCGATGGTGTTGATGCTCATGACGTCTTCGGGCGGCACGGCGGCGACGGCGGCGAGTTTCTGTCCGTCGGCCCGCAGCAGACCCAGGGCGTCGGTGAGGTAGTATTCGTTTTTATTGTTGTTGTTCGTCAGGCGGGGCAGGACGCTCCGCAGGGCGGCCGCGTCGAAGCAGTAGACCGACACGTTGACTTCCTTGACGGCCAATTGTTCGGGCGTCGCGTCGACGAATTCGACGATGCTTGCCAGCTCGCCGCGTTCGTCACGCAGGATTCGGCCATATTTTGCGGGGTCGGGCAGGATGCTGGTTGCCAGCGTGCAGGCGGCGTTGGTTTGCGTGTGCACCGCGAGCAGTTCCCGCAGCGTGTGCGACTGGATCAGCGGGCCGTCGCCGGCCACCACGAGCACGGGGCCTTCCAGCCAGGCCAGTTCGTCCTGGCAGACCATCACGGCGTGGCCAGTGCCCTGTTGGGGCTCCTGCATGACGTAGGCGACGTTGCCGTCGAGCGAGGCGTAGGTTTCGCGAACCCATTCGTGCCGGTGCCCGACGACGAGGATGAGGCGGTCGCACCCCGCGCCGCGGCAGGCGTTGATCACGTACGTCAGCATCGGCTGGCCGCACACCGGATGCAGCACCTTCGGGAGGTCGCTCTTCATGCGGGTGCCTTTGCCCGCCGCCAGAATGATTGCCGCTGCCGTCATATACCTTCGTGTTACCGTATAAAAATTTCTACCCGGCCTGGACTCGAACCAGGAATAGAGGTACCAAAAACCTCTGTGTTACCATTACACCACCGGGTAATTGGTTACTGGTTGACTCGTTAATTCGTTGCCCCGTTAACGGGTTATTTCGTTAACAGGGTGCGATGCGACACCAATCAACGGTCACGCACATCCCGCCGTGCCGACGTTTGAAGCACGAGGAGACCACACTGCATGTCGCGGCAGGGGACCTGTTCGGAGGCCTGAACCGGCGGCCGCGACTGGCCGGTCCATTGTCCCGCGACACAACATCGCGAGACGCGCCCCGTGCGAACGGGTAACGTCAAGTTCGGAGATTCTACGGCCAATCCGCCGACGGGTCAATGAGAATGTTGGAAATTTTCCATCGTCGGAAACGATTGACATTCGCCCGGCCTGCTGCTATGGTAGTGCAACTCCCGCCATCGCGGGCGTATGGTGGCTGTAGCTCAATTGGTTAGAGCACCGGGTTGTGGTCCCGGGGGTTATGGGTTCGAGTCCCACCAGTCACCCGTTTTTGCAGGAAAAACAAAACGCGGCATGGGTCAACACCCGTGCCGCGTTTTGTTTTGTGACATATCAAAACGAATTTGCCGCGAATTTCGCGAATGATCTAACCTGTGGCCGTATTGCACGGAAAACAACCGAACGGCCTCCACGGCCTCGTATCGAAACGCCGGCCCACAGCCCCAACGGGGCATCTTGGGTAGCCCAGGGTGAGCGGTACGCCGCGAACCCTGGGGACATGTGTTTTTCGGAATTCTCCCATCGTGCCTGACGTCACTGGCCGAAGGCATACCGTCGTGCGAATACGGCAGCGAACGACCCGCACGTTCCCGTGTGTGCGTCGTTCGAAGCCGTACAGGCCCGCGTGGGCGACCTCGGCCAGTGGCGTCAGGCATGATAAAGAGAGGAAAAAAGCTCCGTTTCCCAGGGTTCGCGG
The DNA here is from genome assembly GCA_009783465.1 of Phycisphaerae bacterium. Lineage (GTDB taxonomy): Bacteria > Planctomycetota > Phycisphaerae > SM23-33 > SM23-33 > WRDM01. The sequence goes on from WRDM01000009.1 coordinate 47,686, forward strand.
CGTACCGCTCACCCTGGGCTACCCAAGACGCCCCGTTGGGGCTGTGGGCCGGCGTTTCGATACGAGGCCGTGGAGGCCGCTCTGCTCTTATCCATGCATTGATGCTACCGTCTCAATACTCTAGAAAAATTCGCGAAATTCGCGGCAAAAAAGATGCCCTCTACAGCCGGATGAACTCGTGGAACGCGGTGATCAGCCGTTGCGAGATCGGGCCTACCGTGCCGGCGGCGATGTCGCGGTGGTCGATTTTCGTCACGGGGATGACCTCGGCGGCGGTGCCGGTGAGGAAGCACTCGTCGGCGGCGAAGAGGTCGGCGGGCGTCATCGTCTGTTCGCGGCAGGGGATGGCCGCGGCGGCGCAGAGCTCCATCACGACGCGTCGCGTGATGCCCTGGAGGATGCCCGCGCTGACGGGCGGCGTCAGCACCGCGCCGTCCTTGACGATGAAGATGTTGTCGCCGGTGGCTTCGGAAACCTCGCCGCGATCGTTGAGCATGATCGCCTCGCCGACGCCAGCGTCGGTGGCCTCGATTTTCGCCATGATATTGTTGAGGTAATTGAGGCTTTTCACGGACGGATCGAGCATCGCCGGGCTGGTGCGGCGGGTCTTGGCGATAATCACCGGCATGCCGCGCTCGTACATTTCGCGCGGGTAGAGTTCGATCTGGCCGGCGATCACGAACACGCTGCCGCGCGGGCAGCGATTGGGATTCAGCCCCAGCGTGCCCACGCCGCGAGTGACCACCAGCCGAATATACCCGTCCGCCATGCCGTTGGCGACGAGCGTCTGCGCCATCGCCGCGACGATCTGCTCCTGCGTGTACGGAATGGTCAGCCGGATTTTGGAGGCCGACGCAAACAGCCGATCCATGTGGGCCTGACACTCGAAAATCTTCCCGCCGTACACGCGAATGCCTTCAAACACGCCGTCGCCATACAACGTGCCATGATCAAACATACTCAGCTTGGCGTCCGCCTTGTCCACCAGTTGCCCATCAAGCCAGACTTTCATGTCATCATCTCCTGCCGAAAGACCCAAAAAATGTTCCGCTATCATACGATGACTCGACGCGGGCGACAAGAGACAGACACGCAAACGCAGGGCAAACGCGAGAACCGGTGTGCACGCGAACATACCTAGAACTCGCGCCAAGCCCGATTCCCGCGCGGAAAATTGGAAAAAATTCGATGCGTTTGTCCTGTTTTTCCACGTGTTTTTTTGGGGGGCAGTTTTTTTCGCTTGACAAATATCGCCAAATTCTGCATAACTACGGGTGGAGAATTTGCCTTACCCCACAACAACCTCGGCATGCAGAAAGACCTGAACGCTCTTTCTGTGCGTTGTTAGAATTCCTCCTTTGCACCATAGGTTATGTTGCCATTGGCCGCGTTTGTTTCGCGCTGGTGGATGCCGGAGCTCTTCCATTGCGCGAAAGGCCGTATGTGCGGTCTTTGTTAGCGTCGTACCCGTGGTTTTTCCTAAAGGAGGAAAACATATGAAATCTGCCTGTCTGCCTGTCTGCCTGTCTGCCTGTCTGTCTGTCTGTCTGACGGCTGAAGCGGCCCCGCTCATGTACATGGGCACTCATGCCCAACATATTGCGAAGAACGACCATAATGACCTTGCGGCCATCCTGTTGTTTGATGTGGTAGCGGAGAATGGTCACAATTACCTGACGATTCAGCTAATCAATGCTTCCGCGGTGCCCTGTGGTAGCGACATGGACATTCTGACGTCCGTGTTCTTCGGTCTGAAGTCATACCAGGAGAAGGGCGTGGTGGGTCCAATGGGTCAGATGGGTTACCCGGAGTTGATACCGGTTTCAGCGAAGCTGGCGTCGGCCAACCCGGACCTGGCGGATGATGTGTACGCGATGTGGATAGGGACCGAGTTCGAGGCTCAAGCGGCGGCAGCGAGTGCGCTGCTGCGGGAAAACAGCGTGCTCAAGATGTACGACAAAGGCACCGAAACGGTCATCGCTTCCGCGCCGGCCAGCCTTAATGACAAGTGGGGGTTCGCGAATGGTCTGACGGACGAAAATGCCTTGAGCTACTTTCCGACCACGCCAACCCCGTATTACGGCATCAGTTCGAGTTCGCTTGAAGGGGCCTTCAAGGACCTGGGGCAGCGGTTCGACGGCGATTCTTTCGGCACGCTTACCGGAGACGCCGGTCACGGCCTGCTGAGCAAGGACACTATCATTGGTAAAGAGTTTGACGCCCCCAAGGATTGGTTTGTCGTCGGCAGTATGATCTTCACGTTCCTGCTGCCCGATGAGTACATTCTCGATCTCGAACACGATATCATTCTCGAGAATGAAGAGGATGAATACGGAAACGCCACACGATCAAGCGTGTGGTTCGCGTACCGCAAAACCCTGAACGGCGACAGCAAAGATCCGATCATCCGTGGTCAGGATATGGGCTATGTCCCCGACAGCCGCATCCCCGAGCCGGTGTCGATGAGCCTGCTGGCCCTGGGCGGCCTGGCGTTGATCCGTCGCCGAAGCCGCTAGGCCCGACGAGACGCCCGGCCCATTCGCCTGATTGTGGATAGGGCTTGCCCGTCTTAGCCCCGGAGGGGTGCCTTGGAGGTATATCGCCTCCAAGACGCCCCTGCCGGGGCTTGGACATTACATAATGCCTATTCCCAGGGCTCGCCCGAGTACGGGCGGCCCTGAGCTACCCAACGCGGCCCCTGCCGGGGCCAAGAGGCAAGCCATCCCGAAACGTTTTTCGGACACCCGAGTCTGTCTCTGTGTTCTCTACTGTGTCTCTGTGGTAAAAAAACTCTTGCCCTCGCGTTTGAACGTCGTTGTCTCCATCTCCTCTCTTCACGAACCGCTCCTGTCATGGTACATTCTCCCCATGGCAGAAGGTTTTCAAAGTTCTGATAGTCTGCGAAGCGGCAAGCCGCTCATGTACGCTCAGTACGCCCAGCTTGAGCCTGTGTCGCTGGAGATGGGCGCGACGCTGAGCGATGTCACCGTGTGTTACGAAACGTACGGCACGCTCAACGTGGCCCGCGACAACGCCGTGTTGATCTGCCACGCGCTGTCGGGCGACAGCCACGTCGCGCGGCATGACGCCGATGACGACGCCGGGTGGTGGGATCTCATCATCGGGCCCGGCAAGCCGATCGACACCAACAAATACTTCGTCATCTGCCCGAACATCCTGGGCGGCTGTCGCGGCACGACCGGGCCCAACAGCATCAACCCCGCCACGGGCCGACGCTACGGGCGCGATTTTCCGACCATCACGATTCACGACATGGCCGACGTGCAGGCGATGCTCGTGCGCCACCTGGGCATTGATTCACTGCTGGCCGTGGTGGGCGGTTCGATGGGCGGCATGCTCGCGCAGAGCCTGGCCGTGCGGCACGCGGCGATGGTGCGGGGCGCCGTCGCCGTCGCCACCGCGCCGCGATTCTCCAGCCAGTCGCTCGCCTTCGACGTCATCGGGCGAAACGTCATCCTCCGCGACCCCAACTTCTTCGGCGGCGATTACTACGACCACGACACCGTCCCCAGCGTCGGGCTGGCCATCGCACGCATGATCGCTCACATCACCTACCTCTCGCCCGAGGCGATGCAGGAAAAATTCGAAGCCGACCGCCACCGCCCCCGTGACGTGGCCACCGAATTCGAGAAAAAATTCTCCATCGGTTCGTATCTCGGCTACCAGGGCGACAAATTCGTCGAGCGGTTCGACGCGAACAGTTACGTTGCCATCACGACGGCGATTGACCTGTTCGACCTCGGCGCGACGCGCGAGCAGTTGCGGCAGCGGCTGGGCGAATCGGCCTGCCGCTGGCTGGTGGTGAGTTTTTCGAGCGACTGGCTGTTCCCGCCAAGCCAGTCACAGGATCTCGTCGCGGCGCTGCTGGCGAGCGGCCGATCGGTGAGCTACTGCAACGTCAAAAGCGCGTGCGGCCACGACGCGTTTTTACTGCCCAACGAAGTGCAGAGCTACGGCACGATGATCGGGTCGTTTTTGGCGAATCTGGACGGCCCAAAATCGGCGGCGAAAACGCAGGCGGCCAAGCCCGCGGCGGAAATGGCCGCCGCCGACAGTCCGACGAGCATTTTCACCGCGCGGCGGCTGGATTACGAACGGATCATGGAGCAGATTCCGTCCGGCAGCAGCGTGCTGGATCTTGGCTGCGGCGCGGGCGGGCTGCTGGCGAGGCTGGCGCGTCGCGAGGGCAGCCCACGTGACGCGGGCGTCTCGCCCGCGTTGTGTGATCCATTGGCCGGGACGCCCCCCTCCCCCCAATCGTCTTCGCCAACCGACGCGGGCAAGATGCCCGCGGGACACGAGGGCGAGACGCCCTCGTCACGTCATACACGACTAATGGGCGTCGAGTTGGACGAGCGGGCGATTGTCGCGTGCGTGCATCGCGGGCTGGACGTGGTGCAGGCCGACCTGAATCAGCCGCTGCCGCAATTCGGCGACGGACAATTCGACACGGTCGTGCTGAGTCAAACGCTCCAGGCCGTGCGGGACGTCGAGGGTGTCATCGCCGAGATGCTCCGCATCGGCAAACGGTGTGTGGTGAGTTTCCCGAACTTCGGCTATCGCAAGCTGCGGCAGATGCTCTTCGACGCCGGCCGCGCGCCGGAATCCTCCGGTATCCTGCGATACAAGTGGTACAACACGCCGAATATCCGCTTCTTCTCCATCGCCGATTTTGAAGAATTTTGCCGCGAAAAAACCATCCGCATCCAACGACGAATCGCCCTGGACACCGAAGCAGGCCAGGAAATCCACGACGACCCCAACCTCAACGCGGACCTGGCGATTTTCGCGATCTCGCGGTGAAGACCAAGATTTGCCGTTGACTTTCGTATTCCACAAGACTACGCTCAAGCGGTTACAACGGTCTTGTGGACTTTTTCGGCCCTTTGCCAAGGAGTAAGGCCATGAAATATCGTTTGGCCGCACTGGTGTCGGCGGCGGTTGTCGTGGGCGCGTTGGTTGTGCCCGCCTGGACGGCCTCCGATTCCTCCGACGCGTTGAATGAGTGGGAACTGACGATCGACCTCGAACCGCTGGCTTCCATTCGAGTCGCGGTGCCGGGCGAGAAAACCCCGCAACTGTTCTGGTTCCTCCGCTACACCGTGAGCAACCACACGGGCGACGACCAGATCTTCGCGCCCGACGTCTTCCTTTACACCGATACCGGCGACATCGTCCGGTCCGGCAAGGACGTCCCGCCGGTCGTGTTCGCGCGGATCAAGTCCAGTTACAACGACCCGCTGCTGAAGGACCAGATTTCCATCGGCGGCAAACTTCTCCAGGGCGAGGACAACGCCAAGAACGGCGTGGCGATTTTCTCGAACTTCGACCCCAAAGCCGGCACGGTCGAGATTTTCTTCGGCGGCCTGAGCAGCTACGCCGAAACCCTCACGCTGCCCGTGCCCGTTACCGTGACGGAGTTCGACATCCGGGGCAGGGCCCGCGAGGTCGAAAAAACCGAAATCCAGCTCAACCGCACGCTACGCCTGAAATACCGCCACCCGCTCGACCCCAACGGCAAACCCCGCGACAACGAACTCAAACTCGTCTCGCAGGAATGGGTGATGCGGTAACGATTCAAATCAGATCGTCGGCATCACGTTCCCGCCGCAGACGGGCAGGTAGACGCCGCTGATGAATTTCGCCAGGTCGCTGGCCAGGAAGGCCACCGCGTTGGCGATGTCCTGGTCCTCGCCGCGACGGCGAAGCGGCACGTGTTTGTCGTAGTCCGGCTGACGCTCGCTGCCGGCGTCGCGGTCGCGGTCGCTGATCGTCCAGCCGGGCGCGACCTGATTCACCGTGACGTTCGCATGCCCGATCTCTTTCGCCAGCACGCGAAGCACGCCGTCCATGCCGCGTTTGCCGCTGACGTACGCCCCCTGCGAAGGTCCGCACTGCATCGCGCATTCGGTGTTGATGGCGATTACGCGTCCCCAGCCCCGCGCCGCCATCGACGGCACGAACGCCTGCGCCATCAGCACGTTTTGCAACACGCAGGAGCGGAACTGGCTTTCGAAATCTTCGACGCCCTGGTCCAGCACCGCCTTCCATGGATACTGCGCGACGGCGTTGTTGACGACGATGTCCACCTCGCCCAACTCCCGCGACACGGTGTCGCGCATGGCGGCGACGGCTTCGCGGCTGCCGATATCCGCCGACACCGCCAGCGACCGCCGCCCCATGGCCCGAACTTCCGCCGCCAATTCGGCTGCCTTGTCGGCGCTGCGGTGATAGTGCACGGCCACATCGGCCCCACACCGCGCCAACGTCCGCACCATCACACGCCCAAGCTGCCCCGCGCCGCCCGTCACAATCGCCAACCGGCCTGATAAATCAATGTGCATTATTCGCTCCTTTGGAAAATTCTATGAGCCCCGAGGATTATCCACGCCCGTCACGCGAAAAACAAGCGAGCGGACGCATGCAGCAGGGCGAACGCATGTCATCCCTCCTTTTCGCACGAGATTCGTGTTTAGGCGTCACTGGCCGCAGGCCCTGCCATTTTGCGTTGTAAAACGTGATGTGCGACAAAACGCTTCGCCTGCCACAACGATCGACAACGCAACATGGCAGGGCCTGCGGCCTCGTCACGCCTGAACATGAACCCCGTGCGAAAAGAGGAATGTACATGCGTTTTTCCTGTTATTTCGACCGCGAACACTTTTTTCTCTGTGCTCTCTATGGTAAAAAACGAATGTCTCGACCCTTGCACATTTCCAGGAGATTCGCGATGAAACGATTGCGTTTTGCGTTGGCGTTGTTGGCGGTGGTTGTCAGTGCCTCGTCGCTCCGCGCCGAACCACCGGCTGCCCCGACCGTTTCGATTGTCTCGCCCAAATCCGGCGACGTCGCCGGACCTGTCGCGATGGAAGCCAAGCTCGACGGCGCGTTGCCCGAAGGCGGCGGCGTGCAGTTTCTTCTCGACGGCCTGCCGCTGTGCGGGCCGATCCTTCAGCCGCCGTTTACGCTGGCGTGGCACACCGCGCACGTGTGGGGTTGCGAGGCCGCGTTGGAGGCCGTCGTCGTTAACGGCAAAGGCGAAACCGTCGCCAAAAGCAGGCCCGTCCGGCTGCGGATCGACAGCGGCTTCGGCGGCAGCATCACGCTGGAAGGCGGCGGTCTGTCCCGGCCGCTCTCGGGCACCGTCACGATGAAAATTCAGACCCACATCGACCGCAGCCCGGTCACCAGCGCGCCGCCGGACCGGTCCGTCGAGGCCATCCTCGTCTTCATCGACGGCGTGCAGCAGGCGCTGGAATTCCGCGACAGCGTCGAACTCAAGCTCGACACCACGCGACTGCCCGACGGCCCGCACGAACTGTTCGCCTGGGCCGTTCTCCGCCGACCCGACCGTAACGCGCCGCAATACTGCACCATGATCCGCCGGCAGTTCGTCACGGAAAACAAAACGCCCGCCGTGTACGCCGAGCCGAAATTCAACCGCGTTTACCTCGCGCCCGGCGAGACCATCGACCTGAACCCGGTGTATGCGGGCAGCCCCACCGGAGCGGCCCTGCCCAGCTCCGTCAGTTGCGGCCCTGTGGCTGACACCGCCGTCGCCACCGTCGACGACAAGGGTGTCGTCAAGGCCGTCGCGCCGGGCGTCACGACCGTCACCGTCAAAGGCCCGTTCCGCGACGGCTCGTCCGAGAAAAAAATCCTGGTCATCGTGGACACGCCGCACGGCTTCCCGCACTTCGGCAAGGACGGCTCGATGTTGAGCGAGTACGACCCGAGAAAATCACTATGGGTGCGTGCGGTGTTCGGCCTGGGCGGGCGCGAACTCGACAGCGTGGAAGGCCTGCCCGCCGCGGTCAAGGCTTCCGGCGTCAACGTGCTCACCGAGGGGTTCTACACGAATCCCGTCCACAGTGGCAACACGACGGATTTCGACGCGTGGCACAAAAGCTGGACGACCAACTGGGCGCGGACCGTCGCCTGGAGCGAAAAATACGACATGCCCATGCTGCTGACCGGCGACGACGTCGCGCGAACCACGCCCGAACTCGATAGCAGCGTCAACATGGCCTGGGGGCCGCGGGCCGTCAAAACCGCCTTCGAAGCCGCCGTCGCGTCCAAACGCGTCGTCGCCATCGAAATGATCGACGAGGTCAGCTTCTGCTGGGGCGACACGCCCGTGCCCACCGACGGCCGATGGAAAGAACGCACGCCCTCCATCGACGACGATGCCTTCGTCAAACTCATGGAGTCCATCAACGCCGTCAAGGGCAGGCCTGGAATCACCTGGCCGATCGGCGGCATCAGCTCTCACCAGGCCTCCACCGCGTGGATGGGCGACAAGCGATTCAGCGACTACGCGACGATCTACTGGGATTTCCTCGCCTGGCGCCGCGCCTATCCCGACGGCCCGAGTTTCCCGCAGTACGTCGACGCATTCAAACGCTGCGTCGACGACCGCCTCTATGGCCTCCAGCGCGACAAGCCTATGCTCCTGTTGGCCAGCGGAAACGGCTGGTTCTACATCAAGCAGGCCGACGAGGGCGAACAGTTCACCATCGGCCGCGACAAGCCCCACGGCGAGCCGTCCATCCCCATCAGGCCGCAAACCGCCTCCGTGCTGATGTACGCCCCTGCCGTCGGCATGTCCGGCGTGCGAATCTACAACTTCGACACGCTGATGTGGAAACGCCAGCGGGCCCAGGCCAAGGCGGGCAAATCCCATTTGCAGACCGGCGCCGAACCGTTCGAGGTCGGCACCGACCGCTGGGCCGCCATCACCGCCGCCTTCCGGCTGATCGAACAGTTGGAGCCGTTCATGCTCCAGCCGCTCACGCACGCGCCGTATCTCGGCGAAGGCATCTTCACCGGCGCGCGAAAAGGCAAAGATGGCGAAATGACCATCGCCATCAACTTCGTCCAAGGCGAGCGGACGATTCCCAACCTGCCGCTGCCGTTTGATAAGGCTTCTGATTCCTCCGATACCGCCGTCAGGCGCCTCCGCGCCTCCGACGTGGTGTATCGCGTACACGGCATGACCCTGCGGACCGAGCCGTACGATGGCGGACCTCTCACGCTCAAACCGGGTGAAGCCGTTGTGCGTGTCGCGCCGAAAAAGGATGACAAGCATGTGTTCGTTAACGGCGTGACGTGCGCGTTCGCCGCGCCACTGACCGACGCACATGTCCACGGCAAGGTGACGGTGGTGGTTAAGGCCCGCAACATCAGCGGCGGCGACGTGAAGGTCGAAATCTTCGCCGACCGCGTCGCCTTGGACGGCGTGAAAAAAACCGACCGCGGCTACGAGGTCGAATGGGATGCGTCCAAAGCCAAACCCAATGTCTGGCATATACTCAGCGCCGTCGCCACCGACGCCGACGGCAATAAATCCGAAGCCCGCACCGCCGTGTTTGTACGAGAACAACCGAAAGAAGAACCGAAAAAAGAGTGACGAGGATATGGCTTGCCGGTTTGCGCTGTAGAACGCGGAATAAACAAACATCGCCTCCCCAGCCCCACGTTGAATCGCCGGACCACAGCCCCGGCAGGGGCGTCTTGGGTAGCAGGGTGAGCCGTACTCGGCGAACCCTGGGAACAGGGCATTTTTTCCTCTTTTCGTCGTGCCTGACGCCACTGGCTGAGGTCAGGCACGCGGGCCTGACGGCATCGAACGACGCGAACAGGGGAATGTGCGAGTCGTTCGAGGCCGTATCCACGTGACGGTGCGACCTCGGCCAGTGGCGTCAGACACGAGGAAAGAATTCCGCAAACACCGCACCCAGGGTTTGCGGCGTACCGCTCACCCTGCGTAGCTCGCAGAGCGAAGCAGGGGGCTATCCAACGCCGCCCCGTCGCGGCTACGTGCCGGCACTCCCACGCGAGGCCGGGGAAGCCATCCGTGCGGTTTCATGATACACGGCTATTGTGTCCGTAATTCGCGGCATTCGCGGCGAAAATACAGCGTTTCATCCTTGAATTGCCTTTTACTCCTTCAACACAAACGGTGACGAGCGGGTGGGGTCGCTGAACATCATGCTGTTGGGCCAGGCGACTTTGTAGTCTTGGCTTCGGCCCCAGGTCATGTTGCCGCCGAAGGCGACGGCGATGCGAAGCACCTCGCCGCCCTTGCCGGTCATGTTCAGAATCTGCTGGCCGCCTCGGCCTGCGATGCCGCCGACGAGCTTGACCTCTTCCATCGGGATTTTGCCCATGGCCATGTAGCCCTTGCGGCCCTTGAGCGAGACGCCGACGATGTCGCCGAGTTGTTTGCCTAGCGGATGGCCGCCGACGTCGGAGAGTTTCACCGCGTAGACATTGGCCTGTTCGAGCTCGTAGTTGGCGGCCCACTCATGACCTTCGCGATTGTGGTAGCGGTACTTGAACAGGTGCGGCTGTTCGTCCTTGGTCATGCTCAGGCCGAACTGGTCCTGCTCCAGCCAGAGTTCGACGCCGGCGGCTTCGAACATGTTGCTGGGTCGTGTGACGTCGAAGACTTGCGGCTCGTCGGTGACGACGAAGTAGCAGTAGAGGTTTTTTCCGTCGTGGGCAAGGGCTCCGATGGCGGTGCCGATGCTCATGGTCTGCCAGAGGTCGTCGGGCAGGGTGCAGTGCTTGTAGTTCATCGTCGGCAGCGCGATGATCTGCGGCACGACGCCGGCCTTTTCCCAGGCCGCCCAATCGCCGCCCACCGGCAGCGAGGCGACCTTCGGAATTTCCTGCACCTTTTCCAGGCCCTTGGCTTTGACCTCGGACGCCAGCGGCGCTTCACCCGCGGCGGCGCCGGTGGGCTTCCAGTCGAACGCTTTGGCGTTGCGTTTGATGGTCTCCGTGCCGTCCAGCCGCAGCCGGGCGAACCGGCCGATGGCGTCGTCCTCGACGTACGCGCCCACCTTGCCGTCGGGACGGATGTACGGACTCACGCCGTATCGCAAATCCACGAAGCCGATCGTGTAATGTGTCGGGAACGACCAGTTGCCCGTGCCCAGACGCAGGCCGTCGGGATCGAAGACGTCGGTCTGGCCGCCGAAGCTCTTGCCGGCAAGGATGAACGTCTGCTTGCCGTCGTTGATGGCCGCGACGGACATGTAGTTGCCGCCGCTGGAGAGGGCAAACCACAACGGCCTGCCGTCGGGCGTGGTTTTGGCGACGCCGGTCGCGTCGGCGCCCCAGGCAGGCACCATCTTGTTGTGCAGCGCGGTGATCGCGCCGTAATAGATGTCGTCGTTGGAGCGGTCCACCGTGACGATCAGCTTGCTCGACACCGCGCCGAGGACATCGTCGGTCGCTCCGCCGATCTGGACGAGGTTCTCCAAGTCGTAAATCGGATCGTTGTTCGCGTCAAGCCCTTTGAACTGGACGCGGTTGGAGATCAGGGACGGCGCCCAGTTGTCTCTCGCGCCGGCGCACATCAAGCTGCCGTCTTTGGTGAAGGCGACCGTGAAATACGGAAGCGGCGCGATAGCCTGATGCCGGATGAACGACGAAATGCGAGGTTTGTCCGGGTCGGTGACGTCAAGGAACTGCACCGATCCGTCGCTGTTGAAGTACGCGATAAACGGCCGGCCGCCCAGCACCGCGCTCGCCGACGGCGAACCGATCGAATGAATCTGCTGCACTTCCTTCTCGTCCCGGACGACCGTGGCGACGTAACGCGGCTCTTCCACCAGCCAGTCCCACGAACCGGTCCTGGTGTCCACGCGGAAGACGCCCAGGCCGCAATAGACGTACTCGGGTTTCGTCGGATGCGCGACGGCCTGGTCCATGAAATTGCTCAGCAGGTCCTGTAAAATCGTGCCGCTGTCGGCGTCGAGAATTCGCGTGCGCTGCGCCTCGCTGATGACCAGCCTGCCGTCGACGAGGAAACACATGCCCCGCGGGCCACGCATCACGTTGGGATCGACGGGCGTGAACTGCTTCGGCACGCGGACCGAACCGAGTTTCTTGATGAGCTTGCCCTGGGTGTCCATCACGACCAGGCCGGACTCCATGCCATAGTAGCTGCCGAGCGGCTCCGAACTGCCATTGACGGCCACGCGGTCCTTCGACGCGGCAATGTACTTCGCATTGGCCAGCCCGGTGTCGAACTCCCTGTCCTTCTTGCCGTCGAGGGTCAGGCGAATGACCTTGTTGCCGCTGAGCACCCACAGCCCGCCGTGGGGGTCGGCCGCGATGTCGCTGACGTCGGCAACGGGCCAGTCGGCAACCTTTTTGCCGTTGGTCAGGTCGATCACGCGGACCACGTTCATCTTGCCAAGCGTGACGTACGCCCGCTCGCCGATCACCGCCAGGCCGATGCCCTGGGCATCCGTTTCCTCGGCGGTGGTGATTTCGTACTGCTCCGACCCGTCGAGCATGTGGGCGCGGTCGCCCGGCAGGGTCATCCGGACCAGCTTGGGATGCGGCATGTAGCCCGCGCCGCCGAAATTCAGCCCGACGATGCCGTACACGTCGTCGTCGCCCATCGTGGCGATCGCGCTGAAGCTGTTGCCCGCCAGGCCGATCGCCGCCGTCGGCTGACCCGTGGCGGAAATCTGCCGCACCGGATACGCCGCCTCGTCGTAATACGTGACCATGAGGAACCCGCCGTCGGTCAGCGGGGCAACGCGGCTGGCGTTGTCGCAGTGGTACGCGCCCATCGGATTGCCGTTGTCGCCGAACGCGCCGTCGTCGACCACGCGCATGTCGCTGGCGACCATCTTGGCAATGTACTTGCCCGCCGGCGCGACTTGGCCGAGATCGTCCAGGCCGTCCCAGTACAGGTCCACCACACCCGACGCATCCGCCAGCAGCGTGCGGACCAGTTCGCCGTTTTCCTTGAACACGCCGGCTGACTGCCTGCTGCCAGCGCCTTCGATTTTGGCGTCCAGCTTCACCCAGCCCTTGGCGAGCTTGGCTTCGGGATATTCATACGCACCGGCGGCGATTTTTCCGTTCGCCACGGCGAAGGCTTTGCCGTCGCGGTCGAGCACCGGCGCCGGCTTGCCGTCCTTCGTCTGTGCCTTGCCGACCCACCGGCCCGGCAGCCCGCCGGCCCACGTCACCTCCGGCGAAATCCGCAGGTCGTACGTGTCCGGGTTCGCGAAGGCAGGCACCACGAACACGCTGCGGTAATCCTGCCCGCTCGCCGCGGGCCATTCGTGCGTCTGCGAGACGGTCGGCACGTCGCCCCACCCGCCGGTCGTTCCCACCAGCACGTTGTGATCGCTCGACCAGCCTCGGCTGCTCAAGCCGTCAAGAATCCAATTCGTATTGTTCGCCGTCAGGATCGAATTGCGAATCTCGCCCACCCCGTTCGTCAACGCCAACAGCCCCACGCTCGTCGAACCGGCGATTGTCACGTGATGCACGCGCGTCCCCGTCGATCCCGACGACAACAGGCCGATGATGTTCCGCGCGAACACGCTGCTCTCGATGAGCGTGTTATCGGAGTTGCTCACGACCAGCCCGCGCGACAGGCCGTCGAACGTGCACCGCTGCACGGCGGCGTTGCGGCACTTGTCGAACTTCAGTCCCTGCCCAGGCCCTTTGAACGTCAATCCGCTGACGACCAGTCCATCCATGCGATGGAACGTCAACGCCAAATCCTTCGGCCTCGCCGCCATCAGCACCACAGGCCCCGCCGGGTCGCCCGTGAGCTTGCCGCTCTCGTCGCCCGTGACGGCCATCATCGCGCCGTCGGCACTGAACCGTTCGGCGATCAACACCGTTTCCTTGTACTCACCGGGCCCGATGACGATCGAATCGCCATGATTCAACATCCCCGCCGCCCGCGTGATCGTCTGAAACGCCGTGGCCGCGGTCTTGCCGTCGGCGAGATCATTCCCGCCTTTACGAACAAACCACGTCTGGGCCTGAACCGAAACCGGCACTACCAAGCAAACCGCGATAACCATCGTCAACAAGAAACGAGCCATGACATCCCTTTCTAAAGGAACAGACGGGCTAACAGGAATCCTTGATCAGTCGACAATCACTACAAGGTATTAACACGCGAGATCGCGCAATGTTTTGCGACCGCCGAAGCCTTCGCTGTTCTATTGGGGCCTGCGGCGGAAATTCAGGACATTTCCGTCCGGGTCCTTGAACTGGAACGATCGCGCCCCCCACGGATGTGTGGTCGGCTGATTCAGCATCTCCGTTCCCAGTGACAACAGCCGTTGGTATTCGGCATCCACGTTGTCGACGCCGAAGCTGAAAATGACGTTATTGGCGCCGCCAGATGACACATAATGAAACGCGGAGCTTTCCCGTAGTGCCGCGACATCAACAAACGTGAAATGTGTGCCGCCCACGGCCAATCCGCCGTGATAGTCATCGCCTTCCGCCCTGCCGCCGAAAACGGCTTCATAAAAAGCGCGAAGCCGCGGGACATTCGCCGTGACAAAGCTGATGTCTCCGAATTGAATGGGCATTATTCAGTTCTCTTTCACTCTGCCCCAACCGCCTCGGCCATCTGTTCGGCCTTTTTGCTTTCGTCGAAGCGGACCGCGATGCGTTTGCTGACGCCCGGTTCCTGCATCGTCACGCCGTAGAGGACGCCCGCCATGCTCATCGTGCGTTTGGAATGGCTGATGATGATGAACTGGCTGGTTTCGATGAACTCGGTCACCAGGCGGTTGAAGCGTTGGTTGTTGGCTTCGTCCAGGGCGGCGTCGACTTCGTCCAGCAGGCAGAACGGGCTGGGTTTGCTTTTGAAGATCGAGAACAGCAGGGCCAGGGCGGTCATGGTTTTTTCGCCGCCCGAGAGCAGGCTGAGGCTTCGCGTTTCCTTGCCGGGCGGGCGGGCGACGATGTCGATGCCGCTTTCCAGCACGTCGTCGGGGTTGGAGAGCAGGATGTCCGCCTTGCCGCCGCCGAAGAGTTTGCGGAAGAGTTCCTGGAAGTTTCCGCGAACGGTTTCGAACATCTGGACGAACAGTTCGTGGCTTTCCTTGTTGATGGTCAGGATCAGTTCTTCCAGTTGCGATTTGGACGCGGTGATGTCGGCGAGTTGTTCGCTGAGGAAGGTTTCGCGTTGTTCGAGCTCTTCCTGTTCGGCGATGGCGTCCATGTTGACGTTGCCCAGCCGCTCGATCTTTTCGCGAAGCTGCTTGATGTCTTCCTCGACGGCGGCCCAGTCGCGTGCGTCGTCGTGCTGGTACGTTTGGGAGGCTTCGAGCAGGTCCATGTGCAGCTCGTCGCCGGCCCGGCCGATCAGGTTTTCGATGCGGACGTCGGCTTCGCCGAGTTCGACACGGAGTTTATTGGCGGCGGCGACGGCTTCGTCCTGCGACGCGCGGTGTTGCCCCAGCAGCGTGCGGATTTGCTCCAGTCGGCCGGCCAGGCCTCGACGCGATTCGGCGATATCCTCGGCCTCGGCTTTGAGCGTTTCCTGTTGTTCCCGCAGGCGGAGGAGTTCCTCGGTTGTGCGTGCGATGCCGGTTTCGGCGTCGGCGCGACGTTGGTGGGCCAGGTCGATGTCGTTTCGGCCGGCCTGTAGATCGCCGGCCATCTGCTCGCGCTGCCGGGCCAGGCTTGCCAGCGCGTCGCGCAGCGCGAGTTTGCGTTGTTCGGCCTGGGCGAGCGCGACTTTCACTTCGGTCAACTGGGCGGAGAGTTCCTGGAGCGTTTTTCGCGCGTCGGCGATGGCGGTTTCCAGATCGGCGGTGGCTTTCTGACGTTCCGCCGACAGCCGCTCCATCTCGCCGGCCTTGGTGCGGGCGTCGTGTTCCTGCTCGACGGCGGCTTCGATTTCCGCGGCCAGGTTGTCCACTTCGCTGGCCAGGAGCGGCTTTTCGCGTTCCAGTTGGGCCACGCGCTCGTTGAGCCGCTTGAGGTTGCTCTCGCATTCCACGCGGGAAGTGTTGGCTTCGTAAATGGCGGTGCGGAGTTTCTGCTGAAGTTCTTCGAGGTGCTGCCGCTCGTTGCGGGTGGACGCTTGCCGGGACTGCAACTGTTCGATCAGCGCGTCGAGTTGGCGGTTTCGCGATTCCAGTTCGGCCAATTCCGTGCGTCGGCTGATGATGCCGCTGCCTCGGTTTCCCGCGCCGATTCGCACGCAGCCGTCGGCTTCCAGCACGTCGCCGCGACGCGTGACGAAGCGATAGCCCGCCGGGCAGCGATCGGCGGCTGCCGCCGCGTCCGCCAGCGTCTCCACCACGAGCGTCCGCCCCAGCAGCCGCCACAACGCCGGGGCCAGCCAGCCTTCGCAGTGGGCGTAGTCCATCACGCGGCCCTGGATGCCCGGCACCGCCGACGCGTCGAAATCCTCACGCAACGGCGACAGCCGGTCCAGGCAGATCGCCTCCACGTTCGACGAATCGCCCACGATCGTCGCCAGCTCGTCCGCGCAGGCCTGCACGTGCTCGTGACGGTGGAAGATCAGCCGCTGATCCGCGCCCGCCAGGGCCGACTCGACCACGGCCGCGTGCGACATGTCCGATTGAATGAAATCGCCCAGCATGCCGGCGAGGCTTGTCAGGCGGCCCTTGCCCTTGGCCTCCAGCACGCGGCGGACGCCGGCGTTGACGCCTTCGAGGCGGCGCTGCATCTCGTCGAGCGCTTTACGGCGACTCAGAACCGCCGACCGCTGCTCGCGGGCGTCGGACAACTGGTGCATCAACTCCTGCTCGCTGTCGTGCAGTTTTTTGCCGGCCGACTTGTTCTCGTCCAGCTTCGCCTGCGCGTCGGCCAACAACGCGCGAATGTCCGTCAGCGACACGTCCAGTTCCGCCCGCTCCGACAGCACGCTGCCCAGCGACGAATCGACCTCGCCCGCCCGCGTGACCAGCCGGCCTCGCTGCGTCGATAAATTCTCCCGACGAATTCCAAGCCCGTGGATCGTGTTGTGCAACGCCGCCGTCCGGCGGAACAAATCAATCGTGCCGGCCTTCTCATCCTCAAGCCTCGCCGTCAACGACTGAATGTGCAACTCGCCCTGCGTGTGCTCGGACCGAAGCGTTTCGTACCGCCCCGCGTGAACGCGAACCTCCTCCTCCAGCGACGCCTGCTCGCGCTGGCGAATCTCCAGCACCTTGCTGGTTTCTTCGAGCGTGGCTTCGAGTTCCTCGCAGCGGGCCGCGTCGCGAACCGTCTGTTCGCCCAGTTCCTTCACGCGCGCCCGCAGCATCTCCTCGCGTTGCGTGGCCGCGGAGATCGCGCCGCCCGTGCCCGCCAGGCGGGCGTCCACGTCGCGGGCGGCCCGTTCCAGGTCGGCGGCCTCGGCCTCGGTGGCGGTGCGGGAGCATTCCAACTGGTCGATTTTTCCCGCCAGCGCCGTCAGCGCGTCGTTCTGCGCGTCCAGCCGCTTCTGGAGATCCGTCCGAACCGCCGACAACTGGTGATACTGTGCCAACACGTACAGCGAACGCAGGCTGCGAAGGTTCTCCGTGTACGATTGATAGTTCCGCGCCTTGCCGGCCTGGTATTTGATTGACCGCAGCCGCTTCTGCACTTCGGCGAGGATGTCGTTGATTCGCAGCAGGTTCTGGTCGACTTTTTCGAGTTTGCGGAGGGCTTCCTTTTTGCGGGCTTTGTATTTGCTGATGCCGGCCGCTTCGTCGAAGATCGCGCGGCGGTCGTCCTGGCTGGCCTGGAGGAAACTCTCGACCTTGCCCTGCTCGATGACGCTGTAGGCGTCGACGCCCACGCCGGTGTCCATGAACATCTCGCGGATGTCCCGAAGCCGCGACGCCAGCTTGTTGATGAGATACTCGCTGTTGCCGTTTCGGAAGAGCCGCCGCGTGATGCTGACGGTTTCGGGCGGCTGATCGTCGCCCGTCGGGCGGAGCATGCCGTCGGCGTTGTCGAAGACCATGGTGACTTCCGCGTGGCCTGCCGGCTTGCGGGCGGACGACCCATTGAAGATCACGTCCATCATTTCGCCGCCTCGGAGGCTCTTGACGGACTGTTCGCCAAGGACCCACTTCATCGCGTCGACGACGTTGGACTTGCCGCACCCGTTAGGCCCGACGATGCAGCTCGTGCCCGCGTCGAACTCGAATTCCGTACGGTCGGCAAAACTCTTAAATCCGGCAAGGATCAGTTTTTTCAGTTTCATGTGCGGCTGGTTCCATTACGTCTTTTTTACCACGGAGAAAACGGATCCGGTTTTCGCGTGCGTGGCGACAAAAACATGCCGCATGCCCGAGGGAAGCTTTTTAGTTAACTGGTTGACTGGTTAACTAGTTAACTGGTGGACCAACCAATCCACTAGTCAACGAGTTAACCAGTCAACCAGTTAACTAAAAAGCTTCCCTCGAAACCGCGGTTCCTCTTCGCCCACACGCCACGAAAATCCGGCGTCCCGGCTATTCCGGCGTATCGGGTCTCTCCATGGTTGAGGCGTTGTTGAGTATCTTCTGGATATCGGGCGTGTCCTGCAAGACGAATTTTGCGCGAATGTCGCCTTGGCCGCACATTCTGTACAGCACGTTGACCACCTGGCCGTAGGTCAGGCCCAGGCCTCGGATCTGGTTGAATTCGTCGCGGTCGGTTGGCGTGCCCAGAGCCTGCACCAGCGATTTGGCGTTGGCGGGCACCTGGAACATGTCGCTGCGGCGGTTGGTGCGGTACACCATGCGGTCGATCATAAGGATCGGTCCCTTGGGCATTTCCACGGCCTGGATGGCAGGGGCGGTGCCGTCGGGGTTGGTCTCCTTCGCCGGCGCGGACGTGGGGAAGTAGGTGATGCGGGCTTCGGGATCGTTCACGCCCAGCACGGGCAGGGTGGGGGAGGCTTCGTCTTTGCCGTTGATGACCACCAGGCCGTCGGGCATGCGGAAGAAGATGTTTTTCTCCACAGGAATGTTCTGCCCGAACAGCGCCAGCCTCGGCTGACCGGTCTGCGTCGCGTACACGATGTACTTGCCGCGTGTCTGGATCACGTCCATGTAAAAGCGGACTCTGCCTTGTGCGTCGGCGATGCCCACCGGCTGGATTCGCAGGCTTCGGCCCAGTTTGACCAGGCTTTCGTACGCCGTGATGCGGATGAGGTCTTTTTCGTCGTCGAGCAGGTTGTCGAGCGTGATGCGGGCGTCGGGCTCGCGGGGATACTTCGACAGTTCCCGAATCGCCGTCAGCCGGAACGGCGAGTCGACCTTGGTGGCGTGGTAAACGATCACCGGCAGCGCGGCCGTGTCGCCCAGTCGCATGCCCGCCACCGCGCAATGGTACGCGGCCTCATCGCTCGCCGAGATGTACGCGGGCTTGATGATCGGCAGGATGGACCGTCCCATGGCTTCGAGCACCAGCGAGGCGTGGTGGCAGTCGCCGCCGGGCGATTCCATGTATTGGATCAGTTTTTTGGCATGGTCGTCCCACGCGCCCTGGCCTCTCGCCAGCGGCAGGTGCATCACCAGATCCAGGAAGTGCAGGTAGTTTTCGCGATACTGCATGGGGATCCGCAGGTCGACGACGCGGTTGTCGCGTGCCTTCGCGGGGGCGGCCTCGGCGTAGGTGCTTTTGAACCGCGTGTTGATGGCGTTGGCGATCTGGACCGAGCGGTTCCAGTCGGCCTGCCGCAGCTCCAGGCGGATGGGCATGCTCCGCGTCACCACGCCGCCGTTGGGCACATGGGCCGAGCGGAATTTCAGGAGGTCCTCGTCGCGTTCGGGGTCGAGGTACGGATTGACGAAGGTGTCGCCCCGCATGGGGTCGCTACGGGCCACGGACGTTGTGCCGCCCGTGGGCAGGGCGATATCGCCCAGCGAGAGGTACAGCCTCATGTCCATGAGGTGTCCGCCGTCGAGGGTGCTGGTTTCGGTGTGCGGCAGGGCGCGGACGGAGAGGTCGAACCGCGTGCCGGCCGGCGCGAGCGAGGGAACCATGCCCTCCACCAGTACGACGGCGGTGTCGTTGTCGTGAATGATTTTTTCCGGCGCCAGCCTGGCCGTGCCCGTGTCCCACCGCCCGATGCCCGAGCGGGAGATCTCGCTGACGAGATACTTCGAGACCTCGGGGGGCACGCTGGTGTCGCCGCGGTTGCCCAGGCCGACGACCAGCCCGTATCCGCTGACGCGAACGTTCGTCATCCCGCTGAGGATGGCGTACTCGCCCACGGTCCCTTGACGATGAAACGGCGGCGGTTCGTAATTCGCAGGCCCCGGGTCCACGGCGACGGTCCGTGCCGACGTGGAACCTCCACACCCGGCGATACACGCGGAGAACAACAAAGCCGCCAGAGACATAATGTAGCGGTGCATGGCACGACCTCCCACGTCCCGTTATCGTACCGAATGGCCAAGGCAGGTCAAGGAAAGAAACGAGGCGATCTTGGTTTTTCCATGCGTGTGGTATGGGCGAACGATTCGTCCGAGGGGGCCGTTCAGCCAGTAGCCAGTAGCCAATAGGTATGGAAAAGCGAGGGCGAAAAGACAAAAAGAGCGGGAATGACTGTACAGATGGCGAGGAAACTTGATCGTGTGAGGAGCAGGACATTTGGCCATACCTGATGGCTATTGGCTTGTCGCCCTCGAACGAATCGTTCGCTTTCGCCTTGAAAGCGGAAAGCCCTGCCCGCACGGCCAGGGCCATCGCATTCTTGTGACGCGGGCATCTTGCCCGCGTGTCTCGCGGGCGCGAGCGCCCGCGTCCGGCTGTGACATGTCTTGTTTTTCGCATGACGTCACCCATGTGGAACGGTCCGCGAGGGCAAGATGCCCTCGCCACACGCGGGCGGGACGCCCGCGTCACGAGAATACGTTCGTCCTGCTGCCCACTGACGCACGGATTTCCCTGTTGGCAAGCCGGTGGGTTCGGACTTATCATACGTCGCCAGTCATGACGCGTCCGTTTTCGCGCGTCGGAAAATGAGGCGACCGTGTCCGATTCGCGTCCCGGCAGGGTGGAAGAGATTTTTCTGATCCACCATACCCACACCGATCTGGGCTACACCCAGCCACAGCCGCGGGTGTTGCCCAAACATGCCGACTACATCGCCCGGGCGCTGGATTATTGCACGGAAACCGACGACTACCCCGAACCGGCGAAATTCCGGTGGGTCTGTGAGGTCGCGTGGGGGGTGCGGCAGTTCCTGGCTGTGTATCCGAACCGGGCGGAGGAGTTTTTTCGCCGCGTCCGGGAGGGGCGTATCGAGTTGACGGCGATGTTTTTTCACTTCACCGCCGTGATCGGCAGGCCGCTGCTGGAGCGGTCGCTCGACTACGCGGTCGGCCTCGCGCGCGAGCATGGCCTGCCGCTCGTGACGGCGATGAACACCGACGTCAACGGCTGGGCGTGGCCGCTGGTGGACTTGCTGGCGGCGCGCGGGATCACGTATTTCGACATCGCGCCGAATGAGGTCCGCGCCCTCGGCGTCAGGCCTCGGCAGCGCCCGTTCCGCTGGCAAGGCCCGGCGGGTGGCGAGGTGCTGGGGTGGCAACACACCGGGTACATGGGGAACTTCCATTTTGCTCGCGACGCCGGGCCTGCGTTTACCGATGCGGCGGTGGCCCCGACGCTCCAGATGATCGAGGCCTTGCGGGACGAGGGGTATCCACACCGGGCCGTCGCGTTGCGGATGCTCGGCGATCCGTGGGACAACGCGCCGCCGGGACGCTGGCTGGCCGATTACGTCCGCGACTGGAACGCCGCCCGCGATTGGCCGAAACTGCGCATCGCCACCGCGCGGGAGTGGTTCGAGGAGATTGAGCATCACTGGCCAAGTCCGCCGGAACTGCGGGCGGCGGCTTGGCCCGACTGGTGGGCCGACGGGGCGGGATCGGCCATGGCGGAGACCGCGTGGACTCGCGGGGCCGAGGCCGACATCGAAGCCGCCGCCGCCCTGGAACGCGCCGGCGGACGCGTGGACCACGTCGCCGTCGAGCGGGCCGCCACTGCGGCGATGTTCTTCTTCGAGCACACCTGGGGCGCGTGGGACAGCACCGACGATCCCGACGGCCTCGACGCCCGCGCCCAGTGGAACCACAAGGCCGACTACGCCTACACCGCCGCCGTCGAGGCCCGCGACGCGGTGCAGTCCGCCGTGCGGTCGCTCTCGAAACGTAGCATGGGCGTCTCGCCCATGAGTCCCACGGGCGTCCCGCCCGTGGCGAGGCCGACTGGAGTTTCACACCACGAGGACGCAGCCGCCCACGCCGACGCCAAAGCGCCACTTCCAGGGCCGCATTGCATGGGCGAGACGCCCGTGCTACGTTTCGAGCCGACTCTGACCGTCTTCAATCCGCTCCCGTTCGACCGTGACGATTTGGCCGAAGCGACCGTCACTGACGGCTGTGTCGACCCCGCGGCCGCCAAGGGTATCGGCACGCCGCGCCGCCTGGACGACGGACCGGCCTTCCACCTGATCGACCGCGCGACCGGCCAAACCGTGCCGCTCGAACGCACGCCCGCCGTTGTCGGCAGCAACCGCATGGCCTCGCAGCGGATCCGCTTCCTCGCCCGCGCCGTGCCAGGCGGGGCTGTACGGTATTACGACATCGTCCCAGGCCCCGCGCCGTTCGAGCCGCCGCCCGCGACGCGCGTCGAAGGAGCGGTGATCGAAAACCGCCATTTTCGCGTCGAACTCGACTCCACCACCGGCGCGGTCAAATCCATCCTCGACCGCGCCGCCGGACGCGAACTGGTCCGCCCCGCCCGCTGGGGCTTCGCGCAGCCGATCCGCGAAACCGTCGCCGATCCCGAAGGCCGTGAGCGGATCAGTTCCTGGTCCCAGGTCATCAGGCCGGGCATTCCGTGGCGACGCCGCGCCCCCCGGCTGATCCGCCTCGGGCCGGGAAAACCTCGCCCGTTCGGGGCCGGACTGACGGCCGAACTGGCCTGGGATCGTGACACGCACATCACCATGGAGTACGCGCTCTACGACCACCTGCCGCGGCTGGACCTGCTCGTCGAACTGACCAAACCCTTCACCACTGACGCGGAGGCGTTTTATCACGTCTTCCCCCTCGCCGGCGACGAACCACAGACGTGGCTGGAGGAGGCGGGCGGCGTCTATCGACCGTGGCGGGATCAGGTCCCCGGCAGCGCGTCGGACTGGCAGGCGGTGGGCGAGTACTTCGCTGTTGCCGCCCGCGATGGCGCCACCGTGATCGCCACGCCCGACGTGCCGCTGGTGCAGGTCAACGGGTTCAACACCGGCCGATGGATCCGCAACACGCCCCGCGCCAACGGCACGGTGCTCTCGTGGGTGATGAACAACTATTGGTACACGAATTTTCCCGCCCGGCAAGGCGGAACGACCCGCTACCGCTACG
Organism: Phycisphaerae bacterium; assembly: GCA_009783465.1. Taxonomy (GTDB): domain Bacteria; phylum Planctomycetota; class Phycisphaerae; order SM23-33; family SM23-33; genus WRDM01. The sequence goes on from WRDM01000009.1 coordinate 70,857, forward strand.
CGATCGCGTCGCTGCCAGGCCCATTCGACGTGGCGGCGGCGGCCCGGTTCGCCCGGACGATCCGGCAACCGCTACGGACGGCCGACGTGCTGGAGCGGCTAGAGTGAAAGGATCCCCATGAAACAGCGCCCCAACGTCCTGTGGATCATGACCGACCAGCATCACGCCGGGTGCGTCGGCTATAACGGGCACCCCGACGTGAAGACGCCCGCCCTCGACCGTCTGGCCGGGCGGAGCGTGAACTTCACCAACGCCTTCGCCAACAACCCGATCTGCGCCCCCTCGCGCGTCTGTTTCATGACGGGACGCTACATCAAAAACCACCGCCGCGCCGGCAACGACAATTTCCTGCACGGCGACGACGGCCACGCCGCCACGCTCGCCGCCGCCTGCCGACAACGAGGCTACCAAACCGCCGTCGTCGGTAAAAGTCACATGGTCCCCGCCTGGGACGCAGCCATGTTCGAACACGTCCGCTACACCGACATCTTCGACGCCTGCCCGAGCGATCCGCGCACCTGCCACTACTTCGATTACCTCTGCAATAAAGGCCTGGGCGATTTCCTCGAAGACTCCGAGGCGATCGCCGGCAACGAAGCCGCCCTCGACGGCAGCCGACCCTCCGTCCTGAAATACGAAGACACCAACGAACACTACACCGGCAACGAAACGCTGGCGTTTTTGCAAGGCCGAGACCGGCGAAGGCCGTTCTTCCTCCAGATGAGTTTCTACAGGCCGCACTCGCCGATCCTGCCCGCGCAGGAATTTTTCGACCTCTACGACCCGGACAAGCTCACGTTGCCGCCGTCGGCGGGCGAATTCCTGTCGGGGAATTTTAAAACCAAACATACCACGCAGGCCCGAATCCTCGGCGACGGCCTGCGCTATCCGCTTGCCGCCGATGAAAAAACGCTGCGGCGGTGCCTGGCCAGTTACTATGGCCTCATTACCGCCATCGACGGTGAGATCGGCCGGGCGTTGGACTTCCTGGAGCGCGAAGGCGAACTCGACAACACGATCGTCCTCTTCACCGCCGACCACGGCGACTTCGCCGGCGAGCACGGGCTGTTCCACAAAAACCTCGGCATCTACGACGCGGTGCAGCGCATCCCGTTCCTGCTCTCCTGGCCGGGCGGCCCCGGCGGCATTCGCGACGATCGGCTGGTCGAATCGGTCGATTGGTTCCCGACGGTCTGCGACCTCTGCGACGTCCCGCCGCCAGGCCCGCTCGACGGACAAAGCCTGATCGCGGGCGGGACATTAACCACGCCCGCCAAGGAGGCCGTGTTCTGCGAATGGTGCAACTTCGTGCCCGCGGGGCGGATCAGTTCCATTCGCACGGGGCGTTACCGGCTCAATTATTCCGCCGCCACGAGCGAGGGCGAACTCTACGACCACCAAACCGATCCCGGCGAAACGCGAAACCTCTACGCCGACCCGGCCCACAGCGAAACGAAAACCGCCCTGCTCGAACGGCTGCTCGCCTTCAACATGACGTACGGCCTGATGACCGACCCCGCCACCGACAGCGCCTCGTTCGCCGTCCTGAACGACACGCCGGCCCGACGAATCTGGCGAGGCGCCGCCTACTGGAGCGACCTCGAAGCCGACCGTGCCAACCGTCCCACCTGGCCGCCGCCAGGTGCATCACCCTATGGGACGGACCAAGTGATCCCTTAACAGCACCATGATTTTCACCACGGAGACACAGAGAACTCAGAGAAATTCGAAGAAAAATTTCGTGCTTCGAATTTCGGATTTTTACGCCATCGCCACCACTGGACGCTGCCATACGGACGCGGTACGATGGTCCCATGCGGGCGTTGCCTGCGGGAGCGAGGCGGTATGAAATACGCGATGTTGCTGGGGTTGTTGTTGGTCGCGGGCGGCTGCGGGACGGGCAGCCTGGTGACGCCGAGTGATCGGCTGTCGCCGCGTACGCTGGCGGTGGCGGCCCATAACGCCATTGAAATCCACAGCCACGCCGCCGTGGCCGACCTGACCTCGCCGGCCTACCGGAAGCCCATGCGGAAAGTCCTCGACGCCATTCGCGACTACTCCCGCGAGGCCGACAAAACCGCCGCCTTGATCGCCCAGAAAGTCGGGCAGGCCCCCGCCGACCGCCTCCGAAAAGAGACCGCCTCCTTCTACCGACAACTGCTGCCCTCCCCGCTTCAAGGCGCCGTCAAGGGCGACACCGTCGACTGGTCGCGCGTCGAGATCCGCGAAGAGGGCTCCTCCGTCGCCCGCGTCTTCGTCAACGGCCAAAAAGGCCCGTTCCACCGAACCTTCGTCTTCATGAGAGTCAAAGACGCCTGGTACATCGAACCGCTCGACTCGCCGAAAGAATTCGCCAAAAACGCCAAACAACTCGCCGCCAACTACCGCAACGCCATCAAGGCCCTCCGCAACGTGCAGGCCGACATCCACAACGGCGAAATCACCCCCGCCAACGTCAACGCCCGCCTCTGGCCAACATCGGGAGGCGCGAAATAGAGCGGTTCACGAATGCGATGCCGTCTCACCGCATCGTCTGCACAACCACCTTGCCTTCGCCGAATGTGACGCTGACGCAGCCGTGGCGCCAGGTGGGGTGGAAGTCGCGTTTGAGCAGGTCACGATAGAAGTCGGTTCGCGGACCTGTGGGGTCCAGGGCGGCGGTGGTGTCCCGGCTGCCGCTGGCGAGGAGGTATCGCGGCGCGACGGCGTGGACCCATTGTGGCAGGGCGTTGTTCCATCCGCCGTGATGCGGCAGGACGAGCACGTCGGCGTACAGCGGGTTGGCGGGCGCGAAGCGGTCGGCGGCCGACGATTTCGTCGCGGCCGGCTGCGTCGTGGTGGTGGCGGCCAGCAGTTCCCGGATCGATTTTTCGCCGATATCGCCTGGCAGGATGACGCGTTTGCCGTCGCAGGTGATTTTGAGGACCAGCGACGACTCGTTGATGTCGCGAACGGCGGGCGAGTCCGGCGGCGGCCAAAGCACGTCCACATGCGTGCGCGGATCGAGCTGTACGCGTTGGCCGGCCCGCAGATGTTCCGTCGCGACGCCCCGCTGTTTGAGCAAGGCCAATAACTGCTGTGCGGGGGCGTCCAGTTGCCGGTCGTCGGTGAAAAAAAGCCCAAGGTAGACTTTCTTCGGCGGGTGGTCGCGGATCAGCCCCAGCAGGCCGCTACAGTGATCCAGGTGCGCGTGCGAGACGAAGACCGTGTCAGGCCAGTTCATGCGTTGTGTGCGGAGGAACGGTTCGAGCGTGCGTGCGTAGGCGTCGTAACCGGAGGAGGTCCCCGCGTCGAAGACGGCGGTGGAGCCGTCGGGCAGATGGAGCACGGCGCACTGTCCCGCCCCGACGGCCAGCAGATGCAGCCGGGCGCCGGGCGGAGCGTCGGCGTCGCGTTGTGTGTGGACGGTCAGGCCCGCCAGCGCCAACGTCAGCACCGCCGGCAGGCCCCATCGCCACGGCAGGCGGTCGCGGATCAGCCACGCCGCCATGGCCGCATAGGCCAGCACGACCCACGCCATCCCCACCGGACGAAGGGACACGCACAGGCCCGGCAGGCGATCCATGAGGTACACGCTCTCGGCGACGACGTTGGAGAAAAACCCCGCCACCCGACCCAGCGCGTGCGCGAGGTTCGGCAGCGGCCAAAGCAACATCAACGACACATACGCCGGCACGAGAATGGCCGTGATGGGCAATATCAGCAGAAACGTCAGCGCCGCCGCGTACGGGCTGAACAGGCCGAAATGATACGCCGCCAACGGGGCCGACGCGATGTACGCGGCCAGGTTCACCGCGGCGGCGGTCATGAACCACTCGCCCGCGCGATGCGTCAGCCAGCGTTTGGCCTGCTGGTCGTGACGGTACACCATCAGGCCCCGCCGCCGTCGCCAGCGGCCAAACATTGCCTCACGCAGTGGATTCGTCATCAAAATCATGCCCAGCACGATGCCGAAACTCAGTTGAAACCCCGGCGAAAACAGATCCAGCGGGTCGAACAGCAGCAACACAATGGCCGCCGCGGAGAACGCGTTGAGCGTCGAGTGCTGGCGGTGGCAAATCACGGCCAGGCACACCGCGGCCGCCATGATCGCCGACCGCAACAGCGGCGTTCCGGATTCGGTGAGCAACAAATACGCCGCCAGCACGACCAGCACGGCGATCGCGGCAGGCCTGGGCCTCAACATGCACAGCCGGCAGAGGGCGTAGACAAATCCGAGGAAAATGGCCAGGTGCGTGCCGCTGATGGAGAGGAAGTGCGCGACGCCGCTTCGTTTCATGGACTCGTTGAGCGTCGCCAGCGCGGGATGACGGTCGCCGGCGATAAGGGCGGTGACGAGCTGTCCGTCGTCTTCCTGGCTGGTCGAGGCCAGGTGTTGCCGTGTAACGCAGCGGACGTTCCAGAACAGCCGCTCGGCGGCCGATGGCGGTTCGCCGAGCACGGCCACGCCGTCGGGCGACGCCACCGTCGCCCACGTGAGCACGCGACTGCGCCGGGCCTGCTCGCGCGCGTCGGGTTGGCCAGGATTCCGCGGCGGGCCGAACCGCCCCAGCCAACCGTCCAGCCGAACCCGCTGCCCCGCGCGAAGCCGCTCGCAAGGCCCGTCCACCCGCACACGCACCAGCCCGCCAACGTCCTGCCAGTCCGGGGCGCAATAAATCCGATCCACCGCCAGCACGAATACCGTGCGGTCAGGCCTCCTGTACGGCAGCGGCGGACCGTCCTCGTCGCGAAGAATCGCCGGGGCGGTCTCGATGCGCCCCTCCAGCCGGGCGAGCATCGCCCCGTCCCGCGTGAACTGCACGACGTCGCCATCGTCCACCCCTTGCCACCGCTCTCGCGCATACGCAGCCGACAGCCCCACAATGCCCACCAGCAGCAACGCTGCCGACACCTGGTGCAAATGCACACGCCGCCACGCCACCGCCGCGCCCGCCACGCACAGCACTCCCGCGACCAGATACGCCCCCGTCGCCAAACCGATCCACCGACCCATCACCACACCGCACACCATCGCCACCGCCGGCAACACCAGCGGCGCGCGGATCATCCGCGGCTGAGAAAAAATAGACTCCGGTGACCTGGGCGGATTCATGCGGCGGATTGTATGGCAATTCTCGTTATTTTTCCACGATCACCCAACTGCCCTGCGTGACGACCGGGTCGCCGACGGGGCGCTCCTTGCCGTCGATCTGATAAAGCGTCCAGGCGGCCAATTGCATCATGAGGCGGTTGGGGCGTTCTGTTTCGAGCACGGTCGTCAGCGGCGTGGTGGCGGAGGCGAGTTTCCATTGTCCCGCCAGTCGCATGGCCATGGCCCGGGCGAGGCGGCGGTGATTGTCGTCGCCGAGGACATCCACGACGCCGGCTTCCATCTGTGTTTTTTCCGCCGCCGGGGCGGTGGCGTAGCGTTCGCCGTACAGCGTGAGCGCCACCTCGACCGGGCGGTCCAGGCGAAGCTGCGAGACTTTCATCGTCGCCAGCGCGCGGGCGTTCGCGGGCCATTTCGAACTGTTGAGCTTGGCCATGGCGGCAAGGCACTGCGCGGTGGCCTCGGAGGAATACGGCACCGGCGGGGGGGGCAACGCCAACTGGGCCTGCAAATATTCGCGGGCCAGCCGGACGGAGCACTCGCCGTACAGTTCCAGGATGGGCAATGCCCTCGGGTCGCCGATCTCGCCGAGCGACCAGATCAGGTCGTCCAGCACGGGCGAGTTGGTGGGTTCGCCGTCGGCTCGCCACGTCGAGGGGCGGTCGTCGGCGGTGGGTTTGCCTCCGAAGAACTCGATTTGCTGATCGAGAACGGTTGTGCACTTGAGGGCACCCAAAATGCGGCAGCAGGCGCGGAGGTTGCGGACCGTCACCCAGTAGCGGTTGTTGAAGGCCGCGTTCTCGGCCTGTTTGGCGCGGATGGCCTCCTTGTCGCCGGTGTTTGTGACCGCGACCAACTCTCCGCGTACCCGTGCGGCGTCGATTTTGAACTGCCGGTAGTTTTTCACGAGTTCGGGAAACTCCCTGGCGGCCCGATCCGCCACGGCGGGCGTGGCCAGGGCGATCAAACTATCCCGAGCGGCCAGGTGGGAGTCCGCCGCCGCCAACTCGTTCCGCGGGGCGTCGAGCATCAGGTCGAACAAGGCATCGACGATGGCGGCGTAGTTTCCGTCGAAGTACAACTCGTCGATCTCGTCGGCGGATGTCGATGTCAGATCTTCCCCGGCCATCAGGTGTCCGATGGCCCGAATGGCGGCCAGCCGGACCATCTCCGACTCGTCGGTCAGGAACGGCAGGATCGCTCCGGTCCCATACGTCATGACCGCGCCGGACTCTATCGCGTTGACCATGCCCCGCAGGGTGCCAAGGCGAATCTGCGGGTCCTTGTCCGTTTCCGGGATTTCCGCGGGGACGCCGTACATGCCCAGCGCCTCCAACGCCGCCGCGCGAAGCGCCGACGGGCCTGATGCCGCCAATACGAGTAACTTCTCCAGGAAAGGATGGGATTTCTCACGAAAGACGTTTACCTTCCCAAGTTGGCCTTGCGCCGCCGCCCAGAGCATGACGTTCTCGATCGCCCGCTGCCGAACCACGGCCGAGGGGCTGTCCAGCAGGGCTTCCAGCGTCTCTACGGTATGCGGACCGGTTTCAGGCGAGCGGCCCAGCGCGGTCAGCGTCGCCAGCGCGTTGGCTTGAATGATGCGTCGGTCGGCGGCCAGCAGCTTGGCTACGTCGTCCGCCGCCGATTCCAGCTTCGCCGTGCGGACGCC
>WRDM01000010.1 GCA_009783465.1 Phycisphaerae bacterium
GGGAGCGAGGAGGGCGCCGCCCGTGGCGGTAAACGATAGGGGGGGTTGGTTGGCCGTTTTGCGCTGTTTAAACAGCGAAAAACGGCAAGCCAACCCGCCACGTCACATGAATGCGGCTGCCCTGCCCGCGACACTGCGTACGAAGTTTCTTTACTCGCCGCTTGTCATTCGTTACTCTTGACCTGTACTCGCGAGGTGAGATGTCATGCGAAAAGAGCAAGCCATTGGGATCATTCAGCAACATCAGGCGGCGCTGCGGGAGTTCCACGTGGCCAGCCTGTCCGTTTTTGGCTCGGTGGCGCGAGGCGAGGCTGGGACAGAGAGTGACATTGATCTTCTCGTGACATTCGATTGTCCCGTGGGGCTGTTCGAGTTTATGAGGGTCAAGAGGTATCTTGAGAACGCATTGGGTTGCCGGGTCGATCTGGTAACGCCCGATGCGCTGCGGCTGGAAATGCGGGAGCAGATTCTTCAGGAGGCTGTCCGTGTCGCCTAGAGATACTCGACTGCGGCTGGCGGATATGCTGTTCTCCGTTGAGGCGATTCTTTCCTATACGGCGGGGATGTCGAAGGAAGAATTCTGTGCGGATCGCAAGACCGTCGACGCGGTGATTCGGAATTTTGACATTGTCGGCGAGGCGTCCGCGCGTCTGCCGGACGCGATACAGGCCAAGTACCCTGGGGTGCCGTGGCGGGATATGAGTGACATGCGCAATGTCTTGGCCCATGAGTATTTTGGCGTCAGCCTGAACATGGTGTGGAAGACGATCCAGGAAGATCTGCCTCCGCTGATGTCGCACCTGCGATCCATACTGGACACCCCAGAATAATCAGCCGATTTTCTCTGAGGCCCCCGCGATGATTTTCGCAATTTTTCGGGAACTTTGTGGCGATCGTTTCGTCTAACAATTCGGCCAAAGCAAAACCGTCGGCGACGTCAGCCGGCGCGTCGGCGTTGTCGCACGCGGCGGGCGGGGCCATTCAGTTTGAGGATGAGGCCCTCGTGGACCGCTGTCGCAAGGGCGACATGCCGGCGTTTGGGCTGCTGGTCGCGAAGTATCAGGATCGGCTGTACAATTTACTGTTTCGCATGCTCGGCAACGCCGCCGACGCCGAGGAACTCGCCCAGGAGACGTTCCTCAAGGCGTTGGAAAACATAGGACAATTTCAAGGCGCCAGCCGATTCTACACGTGGCTGTTTCGCGTGGCGGTGAATCAGGCCATTTCGCATCGCCGCCGAGGCGGGCGGGTGAAGTTTCAAACGTTGTCCGCCCCGGAGGATGGCGACGGCCCCGGCCTGGGCGCCCGGCTTGCGGATTCCCGCGACGGCTCGCCGGCGGTGTTGGCAATGAACGCCGAGACGCGGCAGGCCGTGCTGCGGGCGCTGGAAAGTCTTGAGGAAGACTACCGCGTCGTCGTGCTGCTATGCGACGTGGAGGAGATGGACTATTCGCAAATCGCCGCGGTGCTGGATCAGCCGCTGGGAACGATCAAAAGCCGCCTGCATCGAGGCCGCTCCATGCTGCGGGCCAAATTGGCGAACCTGATTTCGTAACGTAGCACGGGCGTCTCGCCCGTGGGTAGCATGGGCATCTTGCCCATGCAGGGTTTGACGAGACGTGCGCGCTACAGAAAACGCCACGGGCAAGATGCCCGTGGGACGCATGGGCGAGACGCCCATGCTACGTGATACTATGACCGAACCCGCGAACATGAATGAACAGTTGTCCGCCTACCTCGACGGCGAGTTGTCCGCCGCCGAGGCGCAAGGCGTCGAAGCCGCCGTGGCCGCCGACGCGGCGCTCGCCCGTGAACTGGAGCGGCTGCGGGCCGCTCGCGAGTTCGTCCGGAGGCTGCCTCGCGAGCAGGCGCCCGACGATTTCGCCATGCGCGTGATGGCCCAGGCCGAACGGGCGGCGCTGCTCTGGCAGACGCCCGCCCAACCGCCGACGCGGCGCTGGCTGCGACCGTCGACCGTGGCCGCCGCCGCCATGCTCGTGCTGGCCGCCGCATTGGCTGCCGGCATCGTGCTCTACCCGAGCCTGTTCTCTCAGCAACCCTCGCGACGCGTCACCACGAACTCCCCCGCCACCCAGCCGGCCGCCGTGCTCTCGTGGAACAAATCGCACGAGGCCGACCTGGCCGAGCCGCTGGAACGCGAACCGCTGGCCATGGCACGCAACGCGTACCCGGGTGATGTCACCAAAGACCTGCGTTCGGGCAGCGACGCGAAGGCGGAGGCGAAACAGTGGCCTGAGGAATTCGCCGACATCCAGGACATGCCCGCGACGTTCCCCTTCGACGACCGGGCGAGCACGCCGTCCGTGACGATGAGATCGGGCGGCAAACCGGCGACCAACGCATTCACCCAGATCATCGACGGCGGCACGGTGGAGGTGGCCATCGTGAATCCCCACGAAGCCGACGGCAACACGAACCGCATAAACGAGAAGCAAGCCCTCGACAAACAGGCCGCCGAACGCCTGGCCGACTCCCTTTTCGAACACGACGCCGACATCGCCGAGTCGGAGTCCGATGCCGACGTCATGGAAACGCTCGGCGATGCCCTGGCCATGCTGATCTCCACCGACAACGTCGCGCAGACGCGGGAACATGTGGAGAAAATTTTCGCCGACAACGGGGCCGTGCGATTGGCCGCCCTGCCTCTGGACGCGCCGTCGCTGCCGCCGGGGATCGAGCAGAACCTATCGAATCACAAGCAATACAGCAACACGATGCTCCAGCGTTCCCGGACGGGCGAGTCGCCCGTGGACGTGGTGGTCGTGCAGGCCTACGCGACGCCGGCGCAGGCCCAGGCCATCGCCAAAGACCTCGACGAACTCCGCCGTGCACAGCCCACGCCCCAGCGTCCGATCGAGGAAACCCGCGACCGACACGACCACTACCTCGCGTGGGCGTCGATGAACTATCGGTTCCAGAATCAACTCCGGGCCGAGAATCTGTCGCGAAATCAGTCGCAATTCCAGGCCCAGGAAATGGACGAATCCAACGCCTTCGCCCGTCTCGGAATTCACGACGGCGATGCGCTGAACCAGGCCGCGATGAACCCACTTGCGTTGAACAACACGCGACATTCGCAGGCCGACCAGCAGGCCTCGCGGGGAAAATTGTCCGACGACGACTCCGCCGCCCCGCCCACGCCGATCGAGGCGCCGAAATCGCAATCCGTGCCCGCGACGACGCAACCCGCCGACAACCAACTCCAACGCGTGCTCGTCACGGTCGAATACCGACCCCTCCCCCGAGCCGCCGTCACCACACGCCCAGCAAACGAAGCCACCTCGCAGGAAACAAAGTGATGTCGATATGGCTCCGCCTGTTTGCGTTGTAGGACGATCCTGTCGGCACATATACGTTTACATGACTTCGCGAAGACCGAGCGGGATTACACGGATTAACGGATTACAAGATTACCGTATGGAACGAATAATCCTTAAATCCTCTAATCCGCGTAATCCCGCTCGGTCTTCGCGAAATCGGAATGATGCACGTTTATCCGACAAGGTCGTCCTATAGCGCAAACTGGCAAGCCATATCACCATCTCCTCTTCGCCTTGCCTGAACTCCTCGGGGTGGGTATGCTTTGCGTGTCATGACAACGCCCCAACATCTTGCCGGGAATTTGCTGCGGGTTCGCGAGAGCATCGCGGCCGCGTGTGGCCGTGCGCGGCGGGATCCGCGCGACGTGACGATGGTGGCGGTGACGAAAACCGCGTCCGTCGAAGCCATTCGTGCGCTGGTGGATCTTGGCGTGGACGATCTGGGCGAAAGTCGCGTCCAGCAGTTGCAGGAGCGTGCGGCGGAGTTGGCTGCCCTGCCAGGGCGTGCGGTGCGGTGGCACATGATCGGGCACTTGCAGCGGAATAAAATCAAGGCCGTCCTCGACGCGGGCGTGGAGAGCTTTCACAGCGTGGACTCGTTGCGTCTGGCGGAGGAGTTGAACGAGCGGGCCGAGCGGATGGGCAAGCGGCTGTCGCTGATGATCCAGGTGAACTGTTCGCGCGAGCCGCAGAAATTCGGCGTGGCGGTGGGGGCGGCGACGTTCCTTGCCGAAATGCTCGCGTCGCTCAAGCACGTTCGGCTGACGGGGCTGATGACGATGGGGCCGCTGTCGGACGATCCCGAGGCGTCGCGTCCGTCGTTCGCCCGGCTGCGGGAGTTGATGGACGACATGCACCGCGACGGCATCGGCGGGCCCGAACTTCGCCACCTGTCGATGGGCATGAGCCACGACCACGCCGTCGCCATCGAGGAAGGCGCGACCATCGTGCGGATCGGCTCGGCGCTGTTTGCAGGCTGTTAGACGGTTAGCAGGACGAACGCATGTGCATTAATCGATTTGTCGCGTGACCTTCGCATTCCGGCGTAACTGGCCGCAGGCCCTGCCAGTTTGCGTTTCAAGTTGTTGTGACAAACAAAACGTTTGTCGCACACCACGTTCTACAACGCAAAATGGCAGGGCCTGCGGCCAGTCACGCCTGAATGCGAAGGTTGTGAAAAAAAGGAATATACATGCAGATGTCTTGTCTAACAGCCTAACAGTCTTTCGCCCCACGACCCTTCCGTACTACAATGATGTAAGCAGAACGTGAGGCGGCAATCGTGGCCGAGATCAGTGTGAAACACGCGGACGAAACAGCGCAGCCCGACGACAGCGAACTGCTGCGTCGTTACCTTGACGGCGACGCGGATTCGTTTGCCGCGCTGATGGAGCGGTATCGCAAGGAGTTGTACAATTTCCTGGTCCGTTTCACGGGCGACGCGGCCTTGGCGGAGGATGTCTTCCAGGAGGCGTTTTTGCAGTTGCACATTTCGGCGGGGGCGTTCGATTCCAGCCGGCGTCTCAAGCCGTGGCTGTTCACGATCGCCGCCAACAAGGCCCGCGACGCGATGCGAAGCCGCTGGCGCCGCCAGGCCGCCCCGCTGGACGCGACCGTCGGACGCGGCGAGGGCGACCGCATCAGCTACGCCGACCTTATGCCCGCACAAATTCCTTCGCCCGACGACGCCATGATGAACCTTGAGATACGGCAGGCCGTACAAAAAATAGTCGATAAGATGCCGGAGAATCTCCGCGTCGTTTTGCTGCTGAGTTACTTTCACGATTTTCCGTACAAGGAGATCGCGGACATATTGAACGTGCCCCTGGGGACCGTAAAATCGCGCCTGCACGCGGCCGTGAGACATTTTGCCAAAGCGTGGAAGGCGACGGCGGAAGCGATAGGTGATGAACGCGAAACATAACGACGAAACGTTGTTGATTGATTTTCATCTTCGCCGGCTCGACGAGCCGCACGCGCATGAGGTACGGCGTCGGGTGGAGGAGGACGCCGCGTTCGCGTCCGCGTCGCGGGACGTTGCCCATGCGCTGGGCGCGGTGAATCTGCTGCCCGAACGCGAACCGCCCGCCGACCTCGTCGCCCGCACGATGGCGCGAATCGCCCAGGCCAAACAGGACGACGACGTGGTCGCCGACGAGGAGACCGCCAGGCCGCTGTACCGCCCGACGTTTTCGCTGCGCGAAGGGGTGTTCGTGGCGGCGTCGCTGCTGATTATCGTGAGCATTTTCGTGCCCTCCATGATGGAGGCCAAACACGCCGGTCGGGCCAGGCTCTGCCGCGCGAACATCGGGCAGATCGGCACGGGCATCCAGGAATTCGCCTCCGCCCACGACGGTTTGCTCCCCTCGGCCGGCGGAAACACGCGCTGGCTCCCAGGCCGCGAACAGGGCGGCGGGAACTCCCGCGCGCTCTTCCTGCTGGTACAGGGCAAGTACGTGCCGCAGACGCGGTTCCTCTGCCCGGCCGCCGAGTCGGGCCAACCGTACCAGATCACCGCGGACATGGAGGATTTTCCCGGCCATCGCAACATCCACTACAGCTACCAGCACACCGTGGGGACCCAGCGTCTCAGCCGGGAGGACCCCAACCTAGTGAACGTCGCCTCGGAAATGGTGATCCTCGCCGACGCGACGCCGTTTTATCGCAACCGGACGTTCCGGGCCGACGACCCCGACAGCGCCCTCAGCGACAATCACAACCGCACGGGCCAAAACGTGCTCTACTTGGACACGCACGTCGGCTGGACCACCCGCCCGCAGGCGGGCGTCAAGGGCGACCACATCTATCTCGCCGAGGGGATCTACACCTATTCCGGCGACGAAACACCCACCAGCCCAACCGACACATTTCTCCTGCCGGCCCACTGCGGAGAGGAGTAGGCGCGGCTGGCGGACTGATCAGGCTTTCCGTTCTGGTGGCGCGGGCAGGGCAAACGCAGGTGTATTTTCCGATTCTTCGTGTGATCGTCCTGTTCAGGCGTATCTGGCCACAGGCCCTGCCAGTTTGCGTTGTCGATCGTTGTGATAAACGAAGCGTTCCGTCGCTCACCACGTCTTACAACGCAAACTGGCAGGGCCTGTGGCCAGATACGCCTGAACAGGAATTCCGTGCGAAAGAGGAATGAGCATGCGTTTATTCTGTTCACGCACGAGGACGGAAATTCCCGAGGCGAGCACGTCAAAATTTTCCGAAAACCTGAAATAGTCATTGAAACAGCCATTCCAAACGCTTATACACATGGCGTTATCGTTGTTTCAGAGCGAAGCGCGACAGCGCCGGCGGGCCAGCGGAGGCTGGGCCGGGGTGATGGTACTCGCGTGGCGTCAATCAGGCGAGAATGCTCGAAGTTCCCTGTCAGGGTGACGGGGGCGTCTGGGCATTCGGAATGGATCCATCGGAAAAGGGAATCATGAGTAAAATTCTTATGCTGTCTGTGGTATCAATGGTTGTCTTTTCCGGGTGCGCGTCCATCATATGCGGCGCGAGGAAGGATGTCAGAATCACCAGTTCGCCCGAGGCGGCCAGTGTGGTGATTTATGACCGCAACGAGATGAAAGTATGGGAAGCCTCCACGCCCACCGTCGCCAGCTTGAAGCGTGGGAACGGCTTTTTCCGCGGCGCGTCGTACCGTGTTGAAATCTCGGCCGACGACTTCGAAACCCAGGCCATCCACATCAAGCCGGTGTTGAACGGCTGGTATTTCGGCAACCTTCTGCTCGGCGGGCTGATCGGCATGGTGATTGTCGACCCGATCTCCGGCGCCATGTGGACGCTAAGCCCGGATGAAACGAACATCGCCCTGACGGAAGATCTGTCCTTCGACCGCAACGGGGATGCGGACAGGATTCACGTGGTGCTGAGAAAACAGATTCCCGACGACGTGTTCAATACTCTGAAACTGGTCAGGCTCAACTGACATGCGAGGCCATACGAACCGACTGGGGCGGGCCGCGGTCGCGATGGGGATGTTGGCGGCGTTGCTGTTCCTGGCGACGGGGTGTGTCGCGACGGTTCCGCTCGAGTCGGCGGCAACGGATGCCGAAAGCAAGCGGTTTCAGGGTCCTTCGGGCGGCATGGCCGGCGTGTATATTTTCCGCGTGCATACCTATGCGGGGTGCGCGCTGAAAAAAACGGTGAGCGTCGATCATGGGATGCTGGGGGAAACGGCGCCCGGAACGTACTTCTACACGGAGGTGGAACCCGGGTCGCACCTCATCACGACGCAAGCCGAATTCGACGATGTCAGCATACGTTTTGAAGCCGAGGAGGGGGAGCTTTACTTCTTCGAACAGCACATCGTCATGGGCGTAGTCGTCTGGAGCGCGGATATTCGCCCCGTCCACGCGGAGAGCGGCAAGACGGGAGTGCGGTCGTGCCGGCAGGCCAGAGCCTTGCGGTAGAACAACGCATCGGGGGCGCGCCTGAAGTCCACAGTTTTTTGTGAAAATTCAACCACACCCACATCCATACGCCTCGCATGAAAGGTTCGCGGCGGCTTCGCCTTTGCAGTACAATATCCCCGTGGATTTATTCAAGCAACTGGAGGTGTCGGCGGTGGCGGCGCATGCGCCGTTGGCGGTTCGCATGCGCCCGCGGACGCTGGAGGAGTTTTGCGGGCAGGAGGCGTTTCTGGGCGAGGGGCGGATGTTGCGGCGGATGATTCAGGCGGGGCGGCTGACGAGCGTGGTGTTTTTCGGGCCTCCCGGAAGCGGCAAGACGACGCTGGCGAACGTGATCGCGAGGCATTTCGATTGTGAGTTTCATCAGGTCAACGCGGCCAGTGCGTCGGTGAAGGAGGTTCGCGAGATCATCGACGGCGCGCGGGCGTTGCTGGCGTCGAGCGGGCGGCGGACCGTGTTGTTTATCGACGAGTTGCACCGGTTCAATCGCGCCCAGCAGGACGTGCTGCTCAACGACGTGGAGATCGGCACGATCATTCTGATCGCGGCCACTACGGAGAATCCGTTTTTTTCCATCAATTCGCCGCTGCTGTCGCGGTCGACAGTGTTCGAGTTCACGGCGTTGTTGGAGGCGGATGTTGTCGCGTTGCTGCGTCGGGCGTTGTCGGATCACGAGCGAGGCCTGGGGCGGTTTGATGTGCGGGCGACGGACGAGGCGTTGCTGCATTTGGCGACGGTGTGCGACGGCGACGCGCGGCGGGCGTTGACGGCGTTGGAGGTGGGCGTGCTCAGTCAGGCCGCCCGCGCGGCGGCGGGGGGCGAGGGCGTGGTGTTCGACTTGCCGATCGCGCAGGAGTCGATTCAGCAGAAGGCGTTGCAATACGATCAGGCGGGCGAGGGGCATTACGACACGATTTCGGCGTTCATCAAGTCGATGCGTGGCAGCGATCCCGACGCGACGGTGTATTGGCTGGCGAAGATGCTGGTGGCGGGCGAGGATCCGATGTTTATCGCCAGGCGGATTGCGATTTTGGCGAGCGAGGACATCGGCAATGCGGATCCGCGCGCGATCAGCGTCGCGGCGGCGGCGTATGAGATCGTGCATCGCATCGGAATGCCCGAGGGCCAGTTGACGCTCGCGCAGGCGGCGATTTACATGGCCTGCGCCCCCAAGAGCAACCGCTCGGCGGCGGCGATCTGGGAAGCGACCGCCGACGTGAAGAACAACCGCACAGCCGCCGTGCCCAAGCATTTACGCAACGCCCCGCACTCGGGGATGAAGTCGCTTGGCTACGGTGTGGGGTATCAGTACAGTCACGAATTCGCCGGCGGCGTAAGCCCGGACCAGGATTACCTCGGCGTGGATCGGCAGTATTATCAGCCGACCGACCGCGGCTATGAGAAGCACATCAAGGAGTACCTGGATTGGGCGGCGAAAATGCGGGAGGATGGGAAGCAGGGTGGGGCCAAGCCCGAATGACGAAGCCCGAATTCCGAAACAATGACGAAGTCCGAATGATCGAATGATGTGGCCATGCCACGCGATGAGTCGGAACACAAACCATTCGTCATTGATTCGTCATTCGGGTTTCGTCATTCGGGCTTCGAACAATCACCGCAACGCCAAACATCGCCGGATACGGGCGAGTGTTTTTTCTTTTCCTAAAATCGCCAGTGTGTCCGCGATGGGGGGGCTGACGGTGGTGCCGGTGACGGCGACGCGGAGGGGTTGGGCGACTTTGCCCATGCCCAGCGCGTTGGTGGCGGCGAAGGTTTCCACGGCGTCGTGCAGCGGCTGAATTTGCCAGGCCTCCTGCGGCAGCGAGGCCAGGAGCGTTTCCAGTTGCGTGAGGACGTCGAAGCCGGCATTGTTGCCTTTTCGGAGGTTTTTTTCCACGGCGGCGGCATCGAAATCGTACGCGTCGTCGGCCTCGAAGAGCACGTTGCACTTGGCGGGCAGGTCGGCCAGGGTGCGGAGCGTTGGCGTTGCCCGCAGCAGCGTGCGGAGCAGATCGTCGTTGCCGGCGGGGATCGTTGATGCGGGGTTTAAGCGTAGAAAGTCCTTCAACGCGGCCAGACGGCGAGGCTCATCGGCGGCGGCGAGATCATCGGTGTTGAAGGCGAGCAGTTTGGCCCGGTCAAATCGGGCGTTGGTTTTGCTGACCCGCTCGGACGAGAACATCTCGGTCAGTTCGGCCAGTGTGAATTTTTCGCGATCCTGGCCGGGATTCCAGCCCAGCAGGGCGACGAAATTAATGACGGCTTCGGGTAGGTAGCCGCTTCGGCGGAAATCGGCGACGTCGATTTCGGGCAGGTGGACGTTCAGCGAGGCGGCGAGGTGTTCGAGTTTGGCCAACGGGATGGCGGCGTCGGCGCCGTCGAGCCAGGCGGTCGTTGTGGCCTCCTCCGCGCCCGCCCGCGAGGCCAGGCCGGCCCGCGTCAGGCCGCCTTTGGCCAGCGCGTCTTTGGCGGCGGCCCGCGTGAGACGGTGTTTGTCCCGCTTGGACATTTTGCTGTTGTCGGGATTCAAAATCAGCGGCAGATGGCAGTAGCCTTTGGGTTCGGCGAAGCCCCACGCCCGCCGCAGCAGAACGTGCCGCCACGTTTGCCCCAGGAATTCCTGCCCGCGGACGATGTAGTTGACGCCCATCAGCGCGTCGTCGATGACGTTGGCGGGGTGGTACGTCGGGAAGCCGTCGGCTTTGAGGAGGACGAAGTCGTCCATCTCGGCTGCCGGCATGGTGACGTCGCCGAACGCGTCGTCATGGATGGTGACGTCCTGCGCGGGGCAGGCGAACCGCACGACGACGGGTCGGCCAGCGGCGCGGGCGGCATCGGCGTCGGCGTGCGTGGGGAACGTCGCCGGGCGCGGATAGCGGAAAGGCACCTTGGCGGCCTCCGCGGCGGCGCGAAGGACCTTCTCCTCCGCCTCCGTCTCGAAGCAATAATACGCTAGTCCCGCATCGACGAGCCGGCGGATGTGCTCAGCGTAAATCGCCAGCCGCTCGCTCTGCCGGTACGGCCCGTTGGGGCCTCGGCCGATCGGCAGGCCGTCGGGGCCGATATCCACGCCCTCGTTCCAATCCAGCCCCAGCCAGCGGAGGTCCTCGATGATCCGCGGAATGGCTTCCTCGATGTGCCGTTCGCGGTCGGTGTCCTCGATGCGAAGCACAAACTCCCCGCCGCTTTGACGGGCGAGGCAGTACGAAAATATCGCGGTCCGGGCCTGCCCGATATGCAGCAGACCCGTCGGCGACGGGGCGAAACGCGTTTTGAGTTTGTCCATGGCCGACACTATAGCACAAGGAACGACGAGTGACGAGTGATGAGTGGCGAGGACTTCGAGATTGGCTGCATGTCACGATTTGTAGACGCACATCATCGCATAGCCCAACCTAGCCACAGGCCCTGCCAGGTTGGGCTATGCGATGATGCTGCCTGTTCGCGTGACATACGTCCATTGTCTCTCATTACTTTTTTCTCCTGGCACGCCGTGTGCATGGCATCGCACAAATGCGCGCTGTGATGAACAAAATTTTGACGTTACCGCAGGTCAAACGCACGTTGTGGCTGATGGGGGCGTTGTTGGCCTGCGTCATCTGTTTGACGATCGCCTCGCCGGGGCGGGGACAATCGCCACCGACCGGACTGCCTCCGACGCCTCCGGCCGAACGTGGCGAGGGCGTCTCGCCCTCGCGGGATGTTCCGCCCGCGCCGGGGGACGAAGAGGGGTCGGCGCCTTCCGATGACCCTGCCCATGGGACGCACAACGCGGGCGAGACGCCCGCGTCACGTGAGGGGGGCACCCCGCCTGCCTCGCCACTGCCCACACGTGGCGAAGGCGGGCTGCCGACGAAGCCGAATCCGTCCACGCCGTTTGGGTGGGAGTTGTTGACGTCGGTGCTGGTTGTGCTGGTGCTGGGCGGCGTTGCGTTTGTGGTGATTAAGCGGGTTCTGCCGCGGTGGAAACTGGGTTCGCTGGTTGGCGGGGGGCGGCAGGTCCGGCTGCGGGAGTCGGTCAGCCTGGGGTTGCGGCAGCAGGTGCACTTGTTGGAGGTTGGTGGCCGGCGGCTGTTGGTTTCTTCCACGCGGGAAAATATTCGCCTGCTGGCGGACGTCACGGATGCGTTTGACGAAGGCCAGGGCGTCGGCGCGGAAGCGGGCGCGGTGTCAGGCCCGGCGGCGGGGGCTGTGTCGGATCCAGGCCAACAGCGGGGCCAGGGCGGTTTTGCGGGACTTTTCGAGAAAAAACTGGGAGGCGATGCGTGATGGTTCGCAACCTTCTACTTCTGGCCACGGTGACGGCGACGCTTCTGCTGGCCGCCGACGTGGCCGCCCAGACGCCGCTCGCGCCCGCGCCCGCAGGCCAAACGCCCGCACAGGCCGGGCCCGCCGTGCCGGAAATCTCCGATGTCCTCAACGTCATCGACAAGGCCACCGCCTCCAACGGACAGGCTGCCAACGACTGGTCGGCGCCTGTCAAAACCGCCATCGTTTTCACGTTTCTCGCCCTCCTGCCGACCGTGCTGGTGATGATGACGAGTTTTACCCGCATCGTGATCGTGCTGGGGTTTGTCCGGCGGGCGCTCACCACGCAGTCGATTCCGCCGACCATCGCGATCATCGGCCTGGCGCTGTTTCTGACGTTCTTCACGATGGCCCCGACGTTCGGTAGAATCAAGGAGCAGGCGCTCGATCCGTATTTGAAGGACCAGATTGCCTTCGACGTGGCCGTCATGCGCGGCAACGAAGAACTCAAGGAATTCATGATCCGCCAGACGCGGACGAGCGATCTGGGATTTTTCATCGACCTGGCGGGCATCGACATGCCGCAGTCGGTGGCGGAGGTGCCCAACTACATCGCGATCCCCGCGTTCGCCATCAGCGAATTTCGGACGGCCTTCGAAATGGGCTGCCTGCTGTTTATCCCGTTTTTGCTGGTGGATCTGGTCATCAGCAGCATTCTGTTGTCGGCGGGCATGATGATGCTGCCGCCGGCGATGATTTCGCTGCCGTTCAAGATCATCCTGTTCGTCCTGGTCGACGGCTGGCAACGACTGGCCCAGACGTTGGTGATGAGTTTTTCATACTGAAGCCAGTAGCCAATAGCCAGTAGCCAATAGGTAAGGAACGCCGGCGGCGAAAAGACAATGAAAGTGGGAATGAACATGGCCATGGAAAAAAAATCCGGCCCGTGTGATGCAACGGCAGGCCTGCCATACCTGCTGGCTACTGGCTATTGGCTATTGGCTGGGGTGTCGTATGGATGAAGACATGGTGATTTATCTTGGCCGGCGGACGTTGGAAGTGGCGATGTTGGTGGCGGCGCCGGTGTTGACGGTGGCGTTGGTGGTGGGCATCTTGACGGGCATGATGCAGGCGGTCACGTCCATGCGGGACATGACGACGGGCATGGTGTTAAAACTCGCCGCCGTCGGCGCGACGTTGATCCTCACCGGCGGCTGGGTGTTGCAGATGGCCAAGAGTTTCACCATCGAAATTTTCAACACGATGCAGGCGATAGGACATTAACGGCAGCCACTAGCCACAAGGTATGGAAGGGTTGGCCGCATGAAAACGACGATAAATCCGAAACACGAAACACGAAATCCGAAACAAATTCTGAACGACAAGTTCGAAAAACCAAACGCTTCGCACCGGAGCGTCACGGCGTGCGGGAAGCGAAGCGTTTGGAGTTTGGTTTTTGTCGTTTGTGATTTGTTTCGGATTTCGTGTTTCGGATTTCGGATTTCCAATCGTTTTCATGCGACAGGGCGTGCCCTACCTTGTGGCTTGTGGCTAGTGGCTAGTGGCTTCGAGGTTGGAACGTGAGTTGGCTTTGGCCCATCCTTTGGCCGTTTATGCCGTTGTTGGCGCGGGTGGGTGGTTTTTTGGTGGCGGGGCCGATTTTCAGTTCCGCGTCGGTGCCGATGGTGGTCCGCGTGGGCGTGGTGTTGCTGTTGACGGTGTTTTTCGGGCTTTCGGGCGGGTTCGCGGCCATGCCGCCGATGGACGGCAATCCGGTGGCGGATTCGCTGTTGTTGGCGAAGGAGCTGTTGATCGGGCTGGCGTTGGGGCTGTCGTGTAACCTGGTGTACCTGGCCGTTCAGCAGGGCGCCCGCATCACCGCGCAGCAGATGGGTATGCACGACGCCGGGCTGCTGGACCCGATCTCGGGCGAGGAGGCCCAGGCGGTGGGCATGTTGTTCGAGATGGTATTCGCGATGTTGTTTCTGACGGCCGGCGGGCACTTGGTGATGTTGAATTTGTTGGCACAGAGTTATGGCGCGTTTCCGGCGGCGGCGCCGGTGGACACGGCGGCGTTGGCGGGCATGGTGATGACGGCCAGTTCGACGATGTTGGTATTGGCGTTGAAGATGGCGGCCCCGATGCTGGCGGCGTTTCTTGTGCTGTCGGTGGTGTTGGCGGTGTTGGCGCGCGTGCTGCCGGAGATCAACATTCTCCTGGCCAGCTTTCCGCTCCGCATCGGCCTGGGGCTGCTCATGGCGGCCGGCATGATGCCCGCGCTGGGCGGCATGGCGCAGTGGATCGCGGAATGGATGACAAGGATAACTGTTTTGTAGTTTGGAATGTGTTTCGAATTTCGAGTTTCGGATTTCGAATTTGAGTTGAGCGATGGCTGAGCAAAGTGCTGCCGAAAAAAAACACGCCCCAACCCTTCAGCGGATCAAGAAGGCCCGCGAGGAAGGCAAGGTGCCCCAGAGCCAGGAGGTCTCCAGCGCGTTGATGCTGGTGACGCTGCTGGGTCTTCTGGCGGCCTGCGCGGGGTCGTTGTTGAATTGCTTCAGCGATTTGATTTCCCGCGGCGTGTCGTACACGTATCGGCCTGACATGACCGAGGCGGATCTGATGAGTTCGGCGCTTCACAGTACGATTACGGCGGTGGGGGCGACGGCGCCGTTTCTGCTGGGGACGCTGGTCGTCAGCATTGCCGGCAGCTTTCTGGTCAGCGGATGGAGCTTCTCCCCCAAGGCGGCGAAGGTTGATTTCTCGAAGATCAACCCGGTCAAGGGAATGAAGAATCTGTTCAATTCCCGCAGCCTGGTGACGCTGGTGACGGCCTTGGTCAAACTGACCGTGTTGGTGGCGATCGTGTGGGAATACGTGCACGACAAGAAGGAGACGTTGCTGTCGCTGACGAACTGCACGCTGGCGGAGACGCTCTCGCAGATCGGCTCGCTCGTGATGGGCGTGAGCGTCCGCATCGTGTTGGCCATTCTCGCCATCGCGGGCGCGGACCTGGTGTGGCAGAAATGGAAATACAAACGGGAACTGCGGATGACCGATCAGGAGATGAAGGAAGAACGTAAGCAGTACGACGGCAACCCGCAGGTCAAAGGGCGAATTCGCACGCTGCAAATCGAGATGGCCCGCAAGCGGATGCTCCAGGCGGTGTCCCAGGCCGACGTTGTGCTGGTCAACCCCACGCACGTGGCCGTGGCCATGCGGTACGACATGGCCACCATGGCCGCGCCGATCGTGCTGGCCAAGGGCGGCGACCTGCTGTGCGAGAAGATCAAGGAGATCGCCCGCGCCCATTCCGTGCCGATCGTTCACAGGCCCGAACTGGCCCGCGCGATCTTCGGCCAGGTGGACATCAACGAACCGATCCCCGAAACCCTCTTCGTCGCCGTCGCCGAAGTCCTCGCGATGGTCTATCGAGTCAACCGGGCGAGACGACGGACCGAGGCACCGGCTGGCACGCGGCGACGAGACAGCAGCCACAAGCCACTAGCCACAAGCCACAAGGTACGGGGCGACGACGGCGATGGCGTGTAGAGAAAATTAAGACAATAGCATGGTTGATGTGGAAAACAATCGATTGGCCTTCCCGGCCTCGCGCGGCAGTTCCGGCACACAGCCGCGGAGCGGCATCGTTTTTAGCCCAGGGCGAGCGGTACTCCGCGAGCCCTGGGGTGGTGGCCCATCACGGAATAAGCCCCGTAGGGGCGTTTTACCGTGCCATGAATTTTGGCATTCATATGACAATACGACGCCCCTGCGGGGCTTGAGTGTTATACAACAACTTTCCCCAGAGTTCGCGGAGTACCGCTCACCCTGGGCTATAGATGACGCCCCTCCGGGGCTTTGTGCCGGCACTCCAAGCGCAAGACCGGGGAGGCCGATTTATCTGTCTTCAACGCCGAAACGACACGCCGGTAACGTGATCGTCTCGCTGATTTTTACACATAATCAGGATGATCTGATTCACAACAGGCCCGCCATACCTGGTGGCTTGTGGCTGGTGGCTTGTGGCTCTTCCTCATGACAACCCTCCCCACGAACAACCTGGCCGCTGGCATTGACGGCTCGCCGCTTGGGCGGTTGATCCGGCATAACGATTTGTTGTTTGCCGGCGGCGTGGCGATGGTGTTGGCGACGTTGCTCATTCCCATGCCGCTGTTCATCATGGACATGCTGCTGGCGGTCTCGATCGCCGTGAGCCTGGCCACGCTCGTCGTCGTCCTGTCGGCCAAGGAGAGCCTGGAGTTTTCCAGCTTCCCCTCGCTGCTGCTGTTCGTCACACTGTTCCGGGTGGCGATGAACGTCGCGAGCACGCGGCTGATTCTCACCGAGGGCGCCGCCGGCGACATCATTCACACGTTCGGCACGATGGTTGTCGGCGGCAACATCGTCATCGGTTTGGTGGTGTTCCTGATTCTCGTGGTGATTCAGTTCGTCGTGATCACGCGTGGCGCGGAGCGGATCAGCGAGGTGGCGGCCCGGTTCAACCTCGACGCCATGCCGGGCAAACAGATGGCCATCGACGCCGACCTCAACGCCGGCTTGATTGGCGAGGAGGAAGCCCGCTCCCGTCGCGGCAAAATCGTCCGCGAGAGCGAGTTTTACGGCGCGATGGACGGCGCGAGCAAGTTCATCCGCGGCGACGCGCTGGCGGGCTTGATCATCGTCGCCGTCAACCTCATCGGCGGTATCGTCGTGGGCATGGTCAAAGGGTTTGGCTTCGAAAAATCCATCAACACGTATTCCATCCTGGCCATCGGTGACGGCCTGGTGACGCAGATCCCTGCTGTCATCATCGCCACCGCCAGCGGCTTCCTCATCTCGAAAACCTCCAGCCACACCAGTGTCTCGACCGATCTGGCCAAGCAATTGCTCCAACGCAGCCGACCGCTGTACATCGTCGGCGTGCTGTTCCTGGCCATGACGGCCGTCAAGGGATTTCCCAAGGTGCCGTTCCTCGTGCTGGGCGGCGCGACGATCGCCATCGCCCGCGTCCTCCGCCGGCAGGAAGTGCAAGCCGCCGCCGACGCAGCCACTCCGCCACCCGCTGCCGCCTCCGACGACTCCAACAATGTCGAGGAACTCCTCGAAGTCGACCGCCTCTCCATTCAGGTCGGTGCGAGGCTCGTCAAAATCATCGACCCGCGACGAAAGTCGAGCCTCGCCAACCGCATCGCGCCGCTTCGCAAGAAATTCGCCCAGAACATGGGACTCGTGCTGCCCCTGGTCCGCCTGCGCGACAACGTCGCGCTCGAACCCAACACCTACGAAATCCGGCTGTATAACCACGTCGTGGCCACCGGCAGGCTCGAGGCCGAAAAATTCCTCGCCATGGACGGCGGCGGCGTGTCCAAGCCCATGGCCGGGCAAACCGCGCGGGAACCCGTTTTCAACCTGCCGGCCCTGTGGATCGGCGCGGAGCAGAAGGAAGACGCCGAACTTCGCGGCTACACAGTCGTCGATCCCGAAAGCGTGCTCGTGACGCACCTGAGCGAAACGCTCCGCCGCCACGCGCACGAACTGCTAAGCCGCGACGACGTGCAGAAACTCGTCGACCGTCTCAAGGAGAAAAACCCCGCCGTCGTCAACGGCGTCATCGGCGACAGCGTGCCGCTGGGCCTGCTCCATCGCGTGCTGCAAAACCTGTTGCGTGACGGCATCGCCATCCGCGACATCGCACAGATTATCGAAATCCTCGCCGACAACGCCCTGCGAACCAAGGACATCAACCTGCTGAGCGAACTGGCCCGAAAGAGCGTCGTGCGAACCATCACCGAACAGCACGCCGACGAAAAAGGCCGCATTTTGGCCATTGTGCTCGATCCGCAACTGGAGCATCAGCTTCGTACCAGCCTCGGCGAGGAGGGCTTCTCGCTGCCGGCGGAACAGTTGATGGATCTGGTGCGTCGCACCGCCGACGCGTGGCGGTTCGCGATGGAGCAAGGCCTGGACAAAACGGTGATGCTATGCGACTTCCGCATCCGCGCCCAACTGGCCGCCATGCTGATTCGACAAATCCCAGGCCTGCCGGTGCTCGCGTACGACGAAATCGCCGCCGGCACGTCGATCCAGACGCTGCGGACGGTGAATCTTCTGCCGATGGTCGATGCGACGGCACAGAAAGCCACAAGCCACTAGCCACAAGGTAAGGAGCGACGACGGCGAAGGCGAGAAGCAGAAAGAGAAGAATGAACTCGAATGCGGCGTGAGATACGAAGAGGCCAAGAGATGATTTTACACAGAAACAATCGGCACTGGTTTACGGCTGGACGTGCCATACCTGGTGGCTTGTGGCTAGTGGCTAGTGGCTTCGTTTCCGGCGCGAGGCGACGTTGAAACGATTCACTTGGCCATTGCAACGATTGCTGGACGTGACGCGTCAGCGTGAGTCGGCCGCTCGGGCGGCGGTGATTGCGTTGGCGCAGGCCATTGCCGTCGGGCGCGGGAAGATGGCCGCGTTGTATTCGCGGCGGCGGGATCTGCTCGACGAGTTGTCGCGCGACGACATCGCCCGGCGGGTGGCGAGGCAGGATTTTGTGATGGCGTCAGCGGACCAGTTAACGAGCCAGTCGCGGGCGCTGGAAACGGAATTGGCCGGGCTGGCGGCGAGGCGGAAGGCTAAGACGGCCGAGTTGATGCAGATTCGCGCCCGCCGGCGGCTGCTCGAAAAGTTACGCGAACAGGCCCATGCACAGTGGCAACAGGAACAGAATCGGCAGGAACAGCGGCATCTGGATGAAACCGCCAGCATCGCCTTTACGAGGAAATAACATGCCAGAAAAACTTCAAAAACCCACGGAAAAAGCCATGGAAAAATCGAACGGAAAATCCGCCGAAAAAACGGCGACCCTTGCCGAGGCCGTGACGACCCGGCGGGCCATGTTCATGCTCCTGCCCCTGTTGGTGCTGGTGGGCGGGGCCAGTTTTGTCGTGAGTTTTTTCCTGTTCCGTCCCGACCCGGTTGGGCCGGTCGCGTCGCCGACTGTCCCTATGCCGGTCAGCCGTCTGGGCGACCTGCCCGCCGACCGCGACGCGTACCAGGAAAAAATCGCCGACGTCGAAGTGAATTTCGACGAACTCGCGCGCGAGCAAAACGCCCGCAAGGCTAGCCTGGATCAGAAGGAACTCCAACTGCGACTCCAGGAAAGTCGCCTCGCGGAAGAGGCCGCCCGACTCAAACAGGAAATCGCCGCCCTCGAAAGCGTGCAGATGCAGACGCTCGAGGCCCTTCGCAAAGTCAACGAAGCCAAAATCGCCCTCGACCAGAACCGCGTCGTGATCGCCCGCGAGGAACGGACCAACCTGAAACACCTCGTGGCCAAGTATAACGCCATGACCACGTCACAGGCGGGCGAAATTTTCCATCGCATGTGTTCTAACGGCAGCGAGGACGTGGTGGTTCGCATCCTCTACACGATGAACGAACGCTCCGCCGCCAAAATTCTCGCCGACATGCCCGATAAATCCACCAGCGCCCGCCTGACCGAACTGCTCTTGCGAGTCCGCGACCAGCAAAACGCCACGTAGAACATTGTTTTTGCACCCCAAAACCTTGAGCACTTCAGGATTGAGACATTATCTTTTTAGCCGCTCTATAAAGATGACAGGTCATTTCTGGATTGCTCTAACCACATTCACGGCTTGGCGGGCCTGCGTTGCTGGAGGAGCCAATCATAGATTTCGCGGTTGTTGTACACGTGGCCGATGAAGTGGTCGACGCCGGGCATTTCGGTGTATTTGATGTGCGGAACACCGGTGTCGCCGTCGGCTTTGCCGGCGGTTTCGCCGTTTGTTTTGCCGTTGGCTTCGCGGAGGCGGTTGATCGGGCCGCGGGTGTATTCGACCGGGACGATGTTGTCGGCGTCGCCGTGGAAGGCCCAGATGGGCATGTCTTTGAGCCAGACCGCCTGCTCCGGGTCCATGCCGCCGCACAGCGGCACGATGGCGGCGAAGCGGTCAGAATAACTGGCCGCGGTGTTCCACGTGCCGAATCCGCCCATGCTGATACCCGTCAAATATACGCGGTCCGGGTCCACGCGCATCGTCGCGATCAGTTGGTCCACCAGCGACATCACGGCGGCTGGCTGCCACCATTCGTTCTCGGGGCATAGCGGCGAGACCACAATAAATGGCGAATCCTCGCGAATCCACGCCTGGCTGTTCGCCCCTTCACGCCACAGCGTTTCCAGCGGGAGATGCCGCCCGCCGGCGCCGTGCAGGTGCACCAGCAGCGGCCAGCGCTTGGCCGTGTCGGTGTCGTAGGTTTTCGGCTTGATCATAATATATGGATAAACCGGCTTGTCGCTGATGGCCTGTTTGAGTTTGACAACATAGGCGTGGTGGCTGGCGTCGGAGCTTTGCGAAGGCCGAAGCGGCACCTGGCCGGCGATGACGTCTTCCGGCAGTTCGGACAGTCCGGAGAGCATGGCGGCGAAGAAGCCTTCACTGTCCAGGCTGCCTCGGAGGAACCACTTGAACTCCGAACCGAATATGCGAGACGGATCGTCCGTCCACACCTTCGGATTCACGCCAAATCCCTCGGGCATGTTTTCGAAACGAACACGTAAATTGGTGCCGCCCCAGGTGCCCCAGTTCAATGCATTGCCGTCCGCGACGCGATATAAGGTGAAGAAACGCGTTTTCGTCTCGCCCAGGGCCGTGATCTCCACGACCGCGCCGTATCGGCCTGGCTTGTCGGCCTTCTCCACCGGCTTGGCGTCGGCGTCGAAGTAACGCGTTTTGATGGTATAGTTGAACCCGGAAAGAATGTCCGCCAGCATCGGTTGTTTGAATCCGCATTGCGGCAGATTCTCGCCAGCGAACACCCAGGGGTGGAATGTGAATTCCAGCGCGTTGAACTGTGCGCGGCGGGACGCGAGCATGTCGCCCAGCGCCAGCGTTGCCCGGCCGCCGCCGGGAAGAACAACGGTTGCCGATTGGGGCGATTTCCCGCCGGCAAGCGACATCGGCCAGGTCATCAATCCTTCGGTCCAGCCGCTCTGGACTTGGCCGAATTCAACGTGACCAACGGCCTTGCCGTCGATTTCCACCGTTGCCGTCTTGCCGGCGAAACTGCCGTCAGCCACCACGCGCAACGCCGCATCGGCCGGCCTGTACGAATCCGCCGTGACCGTGACGGGCACCATCTCCCGACCGATCGCCGCCAGCACCGGCGCACTGCCAGCGCCCGCCTCCGCCAGACGAATCCGCTGAAGATCCACCGGCTTGCGAGGCCCGGCGATCTGTGGCGCCAACCGCGTAAACTGTGCCCTCGACGACCCCATGTCACCGGTCTGTAATTGAACACCCAACTCAAGGCCAACCGCCGGCGTGACTCCCAACGCCGTCCATGGAATCAACAGTTCAATCGCATACCCGTCCTCGGTCGTGCGACTGGCGTATTTCGACCCCTCGGGCGGCGCGTCGTCCCATCGGTCACCATAGAGATGAATAGAGATAAACTGTATTCTCGGCTGATTAAACTCCGCCGTTCGCCCCGGCGCAATCAGGTACTGAATCCGATCGAAATTCCCCGCCGCCTCGCGACCGACGAAAATTTCCACACAGTCGCCCTCCCAAATCTTCGCCCCCTCCGCCGGTGTGGCGTCGCGAACATCCATATAGATCAATAACCCCTCGTCATTCCATCCCAGCCGACACCGCGCCGCATGAAACTCCCCAGCCGCCGTGCCGTAATCGGTGTCCACCATCGCGGCCACGCGAAATCCAACATTCCCCCAATCCGCCGCGTCAACCGTTTTTTCCGGAACACGGGGAATGTCAAAAATCGTTGTGGCGGCAGCGAGCGGCTTGTCTGCCTCGGCTGAAAATATCGTGGGCGCCGCAGCCGGCTTATCGCCGCAACCGGCGACAACAAGGCCCAGGACCAACATCATCAACCAACCAGTACGGATCAATGCGACGTTCATTCTATACCCTTTCGTCTGTCTATTTTTTATATGGCAGTCGTTGCCGTGCTCGTTATTTTCTATACTTCGAGTATCAAGCCGTCCGCTCAGTAAAATTGATTCTGTACGTTACCCCGGTGCCTTCGCCCATGTAAAACGCGTCGGCCAGGCGGATGCGAAGCAAGCACGTATTGGGATCGTTTTCGTTCACATCCCCGTTCGTGTACCAGCTGGCAAAAACCTTGCGAAGTTTTTCCATCATCGCTCCGTTTTCCGCGGCGAGGACATGTCCCATATTTTCGCCGACGCCGTGAGCGTTCAGGTAATTCCCCCACAACTGTCCGCATGTGATCGCGACACGGCTATTCGTTCCGATCTGCTTCATTTTGTTCGAGAGCGCGTTGGTTACAACATAGAACGCCCCATCCTCATAATACGAATTCACGACGCGTATACAGATGCGGTCGCCGTCCGTCGTCGCAAGCGAAAGAAACGTATCCTGCCCAAACCGCTGGGCAAGCGTCTGAAGTGCTTCATCGTACGTGCTCATTGTGTTTTCCTTTCGTACCGTAGTTCACTTCGCACCACGGCGGTGCGACACGCTATTTTCTATAGAATCCGTTTGCCAGAGTCCCTGGAGTATCTCCACAACCTTGTTCAGCCGGTTGGCGCGGTCGCGGAGGACGGCGGCAACAGGGCGCACGCAGTCAGGCCAACAGCCCGTTTGTTCTTCATGGGTTTCCCCGATCGAATTGCACAAATACAACTAACAGAATGCGTACTTTCTGTACAATAGTCCATTCGTGGAGAAAACGAAAGCGAAAAAGCCAGCTTGCGAGAAAATTTTTCCGAGTTGTTTTGGTAAGTTTTTCGCCGCGAATCCCGCGGATATCACGAAATCGGTAAACCCATTCGCGACATCCGCGACATTCGCGGCGAAAAATTCTACGGCAGGATTTATTGGAACCGCTCCAGATGCTTACCGTCGGGTGCGGTTTGTTGCCTGCGTATCGGTTACACTTCCCGCAGCCGCAGGCCGTATTCGCCGAGGCGTTGGACGATTTCGGTCAGGCTGGTTTGGCCGAAGTTTTTGCACGCGAGGAGTTCGGCCTCGGTGCGATGGGCCAGGTCGCCGAGGGTGGCGATTTTGAGGCTTTCCAGCGCCTTGCGGGCGCGGATGGAAAATTCCACCTGTGCCAGCGGAATGGACTTTACGCCTTCGTTGGACGGTTTGGCCGGCGCGGCGGGGAACGGGTCGGGCGTCGACGAGAACAACGACATGATCCCGGCCGCTTCCTCGGCCAATTGGCCCAGCCGCAATCCCTTGGCCGTGAGCATGTCCTTGATTTCTTTCAGCGACGTCTCGCCGAAATTCTTGTAGGCCAGCAGGTCGGCCTCGCTGGTGCGGACCAGGTCGCCCAGCGAGCGGACGTTCATTTTCTTGAGGCAGTTGCGTGCCCGCACCGACAGTTCGAAATCCGTCACCGGGATGTCGAGCACGGCGTTGCGTTTGGCGGTCCGCTTGGCCATGTCCTCATCGTAGTACATGGTGCGGGAGGCTTCGACGTCCTTGAGGAACAGCCTGGCCCGCGCGTGGCCGGGATTGGCGGCCAGGATGCGGCGGAGATAGCCCGAGGCGGCTTCGTATCGGGCGGAGTCTTCCATGAGAATGGCCAGGTTCATCAGCGCGCTGAGGTACACCGGCGGATGGGTGATGCAGGTTTTGTACAGTTCGATGGCCCGCTCTTCCTCACCGTGGAGGTCCAGGTAGTAGGCCAGGCGGAACGCGACTTCGCAGTTGTTGGGGTCGTTCGCCAGGGCGGCCTGGTAGGTGGCCATGGCCTGCTCGGTCTTGCCCGCGAGTTCGTCGACGAGTCCGCGAAGATACGCGTATCGTCCGCCCAGGGTGGCGGTGCTGAGTTGTTTGAGCGTCTTGGCCGCCCCGTCGGTGTCGCCGGCCAGGGCTTTGACTTCGACCAGTTGGGAATCGACGGCCACGCTGTCGAAGCCTTTGTCGCGGGCGCGTTCGAATTCCTCGGCGGCCCTGGCGAACTGTCGGAGTTGTTTGTAGCACAAGGCCTGGTAGAAGCGGCGGTCTTTGTTGTCGGTGGCGGCGGCGAGCGATTCGGTCGCCTCGCGGAACCGGCAGAGCAGATAACGCAACATGCCGATTTTCAGGGCGGCGGCGCCTTTGGCGTCGGGATGACGCGACTCGGTTTCCTGTAGCAACACTCGCAGCCGACGAACGGCATCGCCGCCAGCGGCCTGCGACATCAGCGACTTGACATCCTCCGCCGACCACGATTCCTTGGCGGCCAATTCTTCAAACCCCAGCCCAACGGACTGTTCCATAGCGATAGACTCCTTGCGCCCCACCGGCTAGGCGAGACGAAAGCGACATTATACCCACCGGACGGCGTACTGCAACTCTTTCGATCATCACTGGCGTTGTATCGGTTCTGTGGGTAGTCTTTACGGATCATGAAACACCTTCTAACGGCATTGGCGGCGTTGGTATGTGCGGTGGTGTTGGCGTCGTGGGCGATGGCGGCGGAGGCGGCCCAATCGCAGCCGGTTGATGTGGAAACGTCGCCAGTCCAGACTCAGCCGGCGGAGGAGGACGCGGCGGAGGAGGACGATCCCTTGCCGCCGGCGTATGCGTTTTTCGCGCGGGAGTTGGAGATGTCCGCCAGGCAGGTGGGGCAATTGCGGCTGGCGATTCGTCAGTCGGTGGAGGCGCTTACCGCGTGGGAGAAGGAAAACGTCGACACGGTCAAGGGCATGCAGCACGAGTTGGTGGAGGCCCATCGGGCCGGCGACCGGGAGACCGCCGCGGCGCTTCAGAAGCGGCTGGCTGTGTTGCAGAAGGAACGCCGCGACATTCTCACCGCCCACGAACGGACGTTCCAGGCCATTTTGTCGCCCAAACAAAAACAGCAATACGCCGTGCTCCAGGTGACGGCGGACGCGTTGGAATCGTATCGCGAGCTGAAACTCAACGACCGCCAGATCGACGTGATCAAAACGCTCGCGGGCAAGGCGCACGAGCAGATCGAAAAAGCCGGCGACGACAAAGCCGCCATCGAGGCTGCCCACGAGCAACTTCACAAGGAAATCGAAACCCGCGTGCTGACGCCGGAACAATTGCAGGCGCTTAAAGCCAAGCCCGCCACGCAGCCGGTGAAAAAATAACGCTGGCCCGGCCGAAAATTTGCTGTGTCGCTTGATTTTTGCAGGGTTGCAACCGATAATTTCTATGTGGCCTGGAGACGGGTCACTAGGGTCGTCAGATGACCGGCTCGGCCTGGAACACGTTTCCTTGCGCGGCCATTAGCTCTGACGGCCCTGTTTGTTGACATGCAGGCTGTGGTGATAGTAGAGCCTCATGTCACCGACCCTGCCAATTTTGCGATTGCTTCTGTTCTCTACTTTGACGATCAACTCTGCAATGTACAACGTTTCGCGTATCTGCACGGTAATCTCGTATCGTTCGACGGCTACAAGATTTTGTTCCGGGCGCCTCCCTTCCTTCGGGGGGGGTTGGCGGTTCCGAATGGATGAATTGGGATCGTTCGATCATGTCGGGAAGAACGGCCAGCAGACGCACGGCATCGGGGTTGTACGACGTGGCGATGGTGTGGTCGATTCCGTTTCCGGTAATTTCAATCGACCGCCCCGTGTCTTTATTGACAAACGTTTTCCCTTGAAACTGGTTTCTTGCCCATTTTTTCGCGGCCTTGTACAACTGTTTCGGCGGAATGCCTTTGTCGAACGGAATCTCGTTCACGCGTATAACGTCTTTGTTGCTCGTCATCGGTATTCTCCATACCTGCCAAATCAGCCACGCGTGTATTGTGGCACCGAGTTGTCAAGAACAACTACAGGAAAATTCGGAGCGGCGCACCCGCATCAACCGGCGTCCGGTATTGGAAAACATGAAAACGACGGGATGATTTTCTTTCGGATCATCCCGTCGTTTCCCGTTTTCCCGTTCATCCGTGCCGTTGTTTTACATCCGTCGCCGTGGCGGGGGGGCGCTGTCGGTGCGGCCGAAGATCATGCGGCCTGCCGAGGTTTGCAGCACGCTCGTGACGGTGATGTTCACATCTTTGCCGATGTGGTCGCGGCCTCCCTCGGCGACGATCATGGTGCCGTCTTCGAGGTAGCCCACGCCCTGGCCGAACTCCTCGCCGGGCTTGATGATTTTCACGGTCATGCTCTCGCCCGGCAGCATGATGGGCTTGAGGGCGTTGGACAGATCGTTGATGTTGATGACGTCCACGCCGCGAAGCTGGGCGATTTTGTTGAGGTTGTAATCGTTGGTGACGACGCGCCCGTCGAGATGCTTGGCCAGGGCGACCAGCTTGTTGTCGACGTCGCCGACTTCATCGACGGCGGTGACGTGGGCGTCGAGAATCTGCACGCCGATTTTGTCGATGGACTGGAGGCGGTTGAGGATGTCCAGCCCGCGTCGGCCTCGATTGCGTTTGAGCTTGTCGTCGCTGTCGGCGATGGCTTGTAATTCGGTGAGGACGAACCGTGGGACGATGAGTTCGCTGTCGAGGATTTTCGTTTCGGCGATATCGGCGATTCGCCCGTCGATGATGACGGAAGTGTCCAGCAGCAGCGGGCGGGCGCCCTTGGTCTGCTTGCTGAATTCGACGTAGGGAATCACGAAGCGGAAGTCGTCCTTGGTCTGCAACACGAACGACACGCAGAAGTAGACCGCCGACGCGGCCAGGAACGCTTTGATGAGTCCGACGACGGGCATGGCCAACGCGGCCGACGCGACGGTGCTGGCACCGGCGGGTTCCACCCACGCGCTGGCGAGCAGATCGACGATGTTCGACAGCACGTACGCGACGATCAGGCCCGCGAGAATGCCGAAAAACAGACCGCTGATGATTTGCAGCCGTTTGTTCTTCCAGAACATGTCCAGCACCACCAGGCCGATGGCGCCAAGCAGCGGCAGCAGGATCATCAGCGTGACGTAGGTGGCCGACGTCGAGCCGACGGCGGCACTGCTCCCGGCAGGCTTGGCGGCGGATGCAACGGGCCCCGCTTCCGTCAAAGGAACGCTGGGCGTGGTGGCGTAGGCGTAAGCAAAACCAAGAACTACCAGCACGTAAAACAGCCGCACGATGTACAGAAACATGCTGACCTCAATGGATGAAAAATCGTATGAATCCGCCGGGAGTATAGCGTGCCAAAAGCAAAAAGGAAGCGCCTATTTGTGCGAAATTGACTATTTTTGCAAAAATTCCCAGTTTCGCGACTTTACGGAACCGGATAAAAGTACCGGACCCACTCCGCATACGTGTCCTGAGCTGACAGGCAGGTGTCCAGCAGATAGCCGCGAACGGTGGCGAATTCCTTCAGCCCGCGGTAGTAGAACTGCTTGCGGTCGTCGTCGATGATGAACGGCGTCATGCCGTGTTTCAAACACTCGCGGAACAGAATCAGCCGGCCCACCCGCCCGTTGCCGTCCTGGAACGGGTGAATTGTCTCGAAGCGGTAGTGATAGTCGACGACCTCCTCGAACGAAACCTCCGGCAGCGAGTGGTACCAATGGTTCAGTTCGTCGATGGCGGCGGCCACGTGTTGCGGCAGGGTGGTGGGCATGCCGCCGACTTCGTTAGGCAGTGTTTTCCAGCTGCCGATGGCGAACCAGCCCTTCGTCGCGTCGGACGTGCCGGTCTTCAGAATACGGTGAAATTCCTTGATGATGTCGCTGGACAAAGGCAAAACAATCGTGTCGAGCAGGGTATCGAACGCGACAAAGTGATTGGCTGTTTCGATGATGTCGTCGACCGGCACAGCCTCCTGATCCTTGAACCCGATCGTGCGTGTTTCGAAAATGTAGCGGGTTTGCTCCTCGGTGAGCTTGCTGCCCTCGATGCGGTTGGAGTTGTAGGCGAGATTCACCTGCGTTTTATGGTACAGGCCTCCCGTGCGCCTCGCCTGCTTCTCGTCCCGGAGATGGGCCAGTACGGTGTTCATAGGTGTGCAGCATTATATGGGGCGTCTCTATCGTTTACCACAGAGACACAGCCCGCGCTGTGTCCCTGGGGTAATCAACAGAGGCGCCCATGCGATTCGGCGTTTTACAACGACTTTTTCGACTCGGTTTTCTCGGGGTCGATGACGATTTTGTCTTCGAGAATTTCCTGGATCGCCACTTCCATGTCGGTCATGCCGCGGCGGCGCTCGACGAGCGGGCGGCTGCCCTGCATCAGTTCGATCATGCGTTTCTGAATCAGCACGGTCAGCTTGAACCGCCCGCCGCACTTGTTGATGATCTCTTCGCTACGCAATGCTTCAATCATTCGAAACTCCTTACATCGTTAACAGATTAACGGGTTGACTAGTTAACTAGTTAACTAGTTAACCAATAACGAGCCGACACACTTCCTCGACGGCCCGTTCCAGGTCGTCGTTTACCACTTCGATTTTGTACACGCCGCTGTCGCGCGCGATGGCCAATTCCCGTGTGGCCTTGCCCAGGCGGCGGGCGAGCTGGTCGGCGGTTTCGGTGCCTCGGCCGACGAGGCGGCGTTCCAGCTCCGCTTCGCTCGGCGGCACGATGAGGATGAACGTCGCGTCGGGCATCTTTGCCGCCACCTGGAGGCCGCCCTGCACGTCGATTTCCAGGATCATCGTCCGCCCGGCTTCGAGCGCCTGCCGCACGGGGGCCGCCGGCGTGCCGTAGCATTGGCCGAACACGTCGGCGTATTCGAGAAATCCATCCGCCGCCACCAGCGCGTCGAACGCGGGCCGGTCGATAAAACGGTACGCTTGCCCGTCCACCTCGCCGGGCCGCGGCGGCCTCGTCGTCGCCGACACGCTCAACGCCACGCCCGTCCGCGCCACGGCCTGACGGGTGATGGTACTTTTACCAACGCCCGCCGGGCCGGATATCACTACCAGTTTGCCTTGACGTTTTTCCATGCGTCTTTTTTACCACAGAGGCACAGAGATCACAGAGGGTTTTGGCCGTACGGCACATACCGGCTGGCTTACGGCGACCCGCACGGCTTCGCTGATCCTCAGATCACTCGTACATTACGGCCTTCCCTTCATTTCACAACCACAGAAACCGCACCTTCAGGCTGGACGTTCCAATTACTCTCGCCTCCGTATTCTCTGTGTCTCTGTGGTAAAAAAAATCTCACCGCTCACTCGGCGTTGGCCGCCTGCTCCTTGATCCGGTCGATGGCGGTCTTGATTTCCACCACCGCGCGGGCGATGTCGGCGTCGTTGGATTTCGAGCCGATCGTGTTGGCTTCGCGAAGCATTTCCTGCGCGATGAAATCCAGTTTCCGCCCAGCCGGCTCGGGGCTGTCGATGGCCTCGCGAAACTGGGCGGTGTGCGCGCCAAGCCGGGAAATCTCCTCGGCCACGTCGCACCGTTCGGCAAAGACGGCCACCTCGCGGGTCAACTGTTCCGTGTCCAGCGGCAGCGAGCCGGCGTTCATCAGTTCGGCTACGCGGGCCGCCAGCCGGGCGTGGTAATCCCGCACGACGTGCGGCGCCCGTTTGGCGACGATGGCCAACTGCTCCTCGACCACCGACACATTGGCCAACAGGTCCGCCCGCAGCACGCCGCCCTCGCGCTGCCGCATGGCCAGCAGGGCGTCGACGGCCTGCTCGACGAGCTTCATCAACGCGTCGTGCGTGGCTTCGAGCATCTCCTCCAGCGGCGGCGGCTCGCACACGCCGGGCAACTGCATGATGCCCGCCAGGTCGATCCGCAACGGCGAACCGTAGCCCTTCGCCAGGCCCTGGAGCTGCTCGACGTACCCCTCCAACGCCTTGACGTTGACCCGGTAGGCCTTCTTGTCCTCGGGAATCCGCATGCGGACGCTGGCGGTGACGCTGCCTCGCGTCACCTGGCGCCGGAGCACCTGCTCGATTTCCACGTCGGCCTTGGACCAGAACTCCGGCAGCTTCATGCTGGCTTTGAAGTAGCGGTTGTTGACGGAACGGAGCTCGACGACATACTCAATGCCGTTAACCTGCCCGCCGGCAGACCCGAATCCCGTCATCGATCGAAGCATGCAGACTCCTGTGTTTTCACTTTTTTTGCTGGGATTCGGGGATTCGAGGAGGCGTAAATCAATTTACGCTGATTTCGCTTTCTTCTGTCGTATCCGTATAAATTCGTCAATGTCCTGCACAAGGTACTTCGCACCAAACGAATGCAACATGTCATAGCATGAACCGAGATATCCCAGCACGCCGTACTGTTTGAACAACCGCATGGCGTCGGCACCTTTCATACGATGTTTATTCTTGTAATTTTCTAAACAAAACACCTTGAAACGCAATATCTTCGAAGTCTGCCGTTTCGTCATTGTCAGCTTTCCTCACTGCGTGGGAAATTCCAGTTTTCCCGTCGCGATCTCGGTCTTGTACAAATCGTACAACATGGGAACGCTGTAATACCAGACTTTCGTTTTTTCGTCTTCCAAGGCCGCGTATAGCGCGGAGGCGTACAGTCTGTCCATGGCGTCATTCACGCGGAGACCTTCCTCGGCGACAATTTTATCGGCAAGCCCGGCCACGATCACCGGAAGAACCGCTCCAAATTTTTTCTTTGTCATCACGTTGTGCCCCCTACCGTTTCATACCCGATGTAACGGCAGAACCGTAACGACTTTTCTGTATGGAACAGAAGCTGATTGTACAATTTCCTATGCTTCAGCCGTTCGATGGCTTCTTCCTTGCGAAGAACACGGGTTTCGTACAATTGTACGGTCGTAAAAACGTCATCATCCGCAACAGGTCCCGAAACCATGTCGTACGGCTCGCCCGGCTTACGTCCGATCCGGTGGGCACAGACAAATTCCAGCCATGCTTCATCCGGTTTGTTGAAGCGGATGATCGTCAACTCTCTTTCTGCCGCGGAGCGGTCAAACTCATATGTGGACACCACTCGTTCGGTGGTTTTATGGCGTTTGGCCACCACGATTGTCCACTGGACAGCCTGCTCACGATTCGCGGTGGTATAAAATCCCGCGCCAAAATCCAGCATACGTTCACTTTGCCGGATTTCCGGTGTTTTCACCGCGTCGATGCTGCCGTGATACAGGATCATTGGCTCATGGGGTCTCCGTCGACTCGGCCCCGTTCTCCACGGGCGGTGTCTCCGGTTCCGTTGTCGGTTCCGTCGTCACCGGGGCGGGCTGCTGCTGGGCGGCTTCCAGTTCTGTCTGGGTCAGATAGGTGACGCTGGCGACGGGGCTGTCTTTTCGGCCTGGGGCGGTGGCCATGGCCTTGACGGTCGTGCCCGGCTCCACCATCACGGGGTCGGTGCCGTAGGAGCGAGTCCCTTCCTTGTTGGGGACGGGGTCGTTTCCGTTGGTGGTGTAGAACAGCGTGTGTCCGGCGTGTCGGCTGCCTTCGCCGGGCAGCGCGATCTGCACGAAGATTTTTCGGCCCTGGACGGTGGCTTCGATGGCGGCGGGGTCATGGGCCGCGGGCGCGATGTGGGGCGCCGGCAGCGGCGCCGGCTCGCGGCGGACGCTCATGGCCGTGCCGATGGCCAGCAGCAGGAACAGGCCCGTCAGGACGATCGTGATCCAGGTGAAGACGTCGCCCGTGCGCGTGCCGAAGGCGGACTGCCCGCCGCCGCCAAAGGCCGCTCCCAAGCCGCCGCCACGCCCCTTCTGGAGCAGGATGACGATAATCAACAACACGCAGACAACCACAAACAACGTCCCTAGCAGGGCACTGCTCCACGTCACCATAATCGCATTCCTTCGTTAACTCGTTAACTCGTTGATTCGTTAACTCGTCGACTCGTTCATTCGCCACATCGTTATCTCGTCGAACAGCCGCAACTGTCGTAACGAGTTAACGAATTAACGAATCAACGAGGTAACGAGTTACATTGCACCTTGGATAATTCCGACGAAATCGGCCACCTTCAGGCTCGCGCCGCCCACGAGGGCGCCGTCGACGTCGGCCTGGTTCAGCAATTCGGCGGCGTTGGACGCT
This sequence comes from Phycisphaerae bacterium, assembly GCA_009783465.1. GTDB lineage: Bacteria > Planctomycetota > Phycisphaerae > SM23-33 > SM23-33 > WRDM01. Next base: position 31,936 of record WRDM01000010.1, read on the forward strand.
TTGACCGATCCGCCGTACTGGATGCGGGTCGCGTCGGCGACGGCCTGTCCGTACAGCGTGTTCAGCAGCCCGCGGGTCATCGCGTGGACGTCCTGGGCCTGCTGCGGCGTGGCGGTTCGGCCTGTGCCGATCGCCCACACCGGCTCGTACGCCACCGTGACCCTGGCCATCTGCTCGCCGCTGACGCCCGACAGCCCGATCGTCACCTGACGGGCGACCACGTCGTTCGTCACGCCGCCGTCGCGCTCAGCCAGCAGCTCGCCGACGCAGAAAATCACGTCCAGCCCGTCGGCCAACGCTTTGACGATCTTGCGGTTGATCAGTTCGTCACTCTCGCCGATCACGTGGCGGCGCTCGGAATGGCCAAGAATGACGTACCGGCAGCCGACGTCCTTGAGCATGGCCCCGCTCACCTCGCCAGTGAACGCGCCGTCGTTCTCGTAAAACATATCCTGTGCGCCGACGCCGATCGCGCTGCCCGACAACGCCGCCGCCACCTGCGGAATATACACAAACGGCGGGCAAACCGCGAGATCCACCGCGCCAAGAGAGGCCGCTTCCTTCGCCAACCCAGCCGCCAACGCCACCGACCCGGCCGCGTTGAGATTCATCTTCCAATTACCCGCGATAAACTTTTTTCGTGCCACAATCGTCCTTTCGCTCAACGTTTCACTATTCACTCAACGGCTGATGTCATCCACATGCGGATCCAGCAAGAAAAATTCGGATGCCGCCTCTTTCAGTTCTCGTGATGCGTGATACCAGAAGCACACGGTGACTTTGAAGCCGCGTTGCATGAGCAATTTCACCGCCGGCACATAATCGCTGTCGCCAGCGACAAGAATCATTTCCGTTTCACCGGCCTTCTGATTCCCAATGGCATCCATCGCATCGCCCATCATGGCGGAAATCACCCCGGTGTCGATTTTCTTTTCGAGATTATCAAGACTGCGGTCTTCGACGGGCACCTCGAAACCACACTGCCGGGCCGCTTCCCACAGCGAGTCATTCTGCGGAGGACGCGAACCAAACAGCACCGCCTTTTTCAACCCGTTTCGAGCGCCACCGACCAGCGTCAACAACTTGCCAAAGTCATATTTCCAACTGGCCACCGAGATGTTTCGCGCATGCGCGTCCCGAATGTCAAACGCCAAGTCCTGCTCCACAGCGGCAACGAACTTGCCTTCGATCCAGACGTTCGAGTTGTCAACGTAAACGTACTTGTCCATGTCAGTTCCTTGCGGCTGATTTTTTCGTCGTCCGCCGCCTCACGCCGTCTCTGCCGCCTTGGGGAAACTGCCCAGCACGTGCAGGAAACCGCAGTGCGGGCGGGCTTCTTCCAGGGCGTCGGCGAAATTCGCGTCCTCCGCATGCCCTTCGGCGTCGACGAAAAAATAATACTCCCAATTCCGCCGACGCGAAGGCCTGGTGTCGATATTCGTCAAATTTATCCCGTGCCGGCCGAAAATCGTCAACACGTCCACCAGTGCCCCAGCCTTGTGGGCGGTGGAAAACAACAAGGCCGTCTTGTCGTTGCCGCTTCGCCTGGCCGGGCGGGTCGAAATCACGAAAAACCGCGTCTGGTTCAGCGGATTGTCCTCGATATTCGCGAAAACGATCTTCAGCCCGTATAATTCCGCCGCCAGCGTCGATCCGATCGCCGCCAGACCTTCTTCCGCCGCCGCCATCTCCGCCGCCCGGCTGCTCGACGCGACCGGCACCTGCTGCACGCCCGGAAAACTCGACGACAGCCACTTGCGGCACTGGGCGAACACCTCTGGCTTGGAAGCGATCACCTTAATCTGCTCGGGCGGGCAATTGGCCAGCAGATTGTGATGAATCTCCACGATCGCCTCGGCGTACACGCTCACCGGGCTTTCGATGAACGCGTCCAGCGTGTCGATCACGCCGCCGCCGACGCTGTTTTCAATCGGCACCACGCCAAGATCCACGTGCCCGCGAACCACCTCGTCGAACACCGCGCGGATGTCCGTCACCGCGAAGTACTCCACGCTTCGACCGAACTTCCGCATTGACGCCAGATGGCTGTAACTGCCCTCAGGACCAAGGTAGCCGACCCGGAGCGGTTTTTCCAGCATAAACGAGCCGCTCATCAGCTCGCGATAGATCGCCTGGAGCGTTTTCTGCGGCAGCGGGCCCTGATTCAGGCCCGCGATCCGCTTGAACACCGCCTGCTCGCGGTCGGGACTGTACACCGGCAATCCGTCGGCCAGTTTGGCCCGCCCGACCTCAACCACCACGCGGGCACGATCGTTGAGCAACTCGATAATCTGCCGATCCAACTCGTCAATCCGCTGCCGCAAGGCCGGTAAATCCGCGCTGGACGCGTTCGCGCCCGGCACCGCCGAGGCCGCGTTTACCGCGCCACGAGTTGTCCTGCTCCTCTTCGCCATAACCACACTCGGCGCGCAAAGCCCGCCTTGATAGACCCGCCTTTGTAACCTCTATTGCGACAATGGTCAAGGCGTTTTTCTTACGGCCAGGGCAAATCGGACCATCGCCTGTGCATTTTCCGTTTTTTCGCGTGACTTTCGCAGTCGGCGTAACTGGCCACAGGCCCTGCCAGTTTGCGTTGTAAGACGGTGTGAGCGACTGAGCGCTTCGATTGTCACAACGATCGACAACGCAAAATGGCAGGGCCTGTGGCCAGTTACGCCGAATACGAATCCCATGTGAAATTGGGCAGTAAACGGATGCATCTACTCTCCCGCGGGTGCACGCCTAAAATTGCCATCCGCCCCTGGGGGAATTCTGGTACAGTCGTCCCATGATTCGTCAACCATTACTCTATACATTACTCATAACCGTCGCGACCGGCCTGGTCGGGTGCGGGCCTGCGGTGCATTTTCCGGGGCCGGACATGCCCGAGGCCGCTCAACTCGTCGGCGCGTTTCGCGCGTACGACGCCGACCGTGACGGCACGGCCGATTTCTTCCTGTTCACCAACGACCTCGGCCGCGTCGACCGCATCGGTTTTGGCTTGTTCGGACTCGGCCGGGGCGGCCCGCAAACGATCGTCCACCTCGACGAACTCGACCTCGCCGCCGCGCCGCACGTCGTCATCATTCTCGACGGCATCGGCTACGATGTGCTGCGGGCGTTCTACGACCGGGGCCATCTGCGATACTTCCACGCCCCGTCGCGCGTCGTCGCGCCCTACCCCTCGATGACCGACCTGTGCCTCGAAGACGCCCTCACCCATCGGCCCGCCAGGGGCGTGGAGGCCAAGTATTTCGACCGCAACGCCAACGCCATCGCCGGCGGATCGCTGGCCTACCTCCGCGGCGACAACCAGCCCTACCAGGCCCTGCTGCACTACCGCGCCGACCTCATCATGGACGCCCTCGGCTACATCGCGCCAAGCCGCGTCTACCGCCACGAGCTCAACGCCGCCAAAAAGGCCTTCGACAAACGGACATCACCGGAATTCATCGCGTATTTCGTCAGCTCCGCCGGACTGGGCACCGCCAAGGGCCAGGCCGGGCAGATCGAAGTCCTCGTCAACGTCGAGCGGCTGGTCAACCAACTGATGTACGAAACGCGAGGCCAGGTCCGGCTGACGATGTTCAGCGACCACGGCCACTGCTACACGCGCGGGACGCGGATCCCGCTGGAAAAGCACCTCCAGGCCCGCGGCTGGAACGTGACGGACACATTGAAAGGTCCGCGCGACGTGGTATACGTGCGGTTCGGGCTGGTGACGTGCGCGAACTTCAGCACGGACAGCCCGGCGGCATTGGCCACGGATCTCGCCGCCGCCGAGGGCGTGGAGGTGGCCAGCCACGCCGAGGACGGCCGCGTGGTCGTGTACGGCCCGGCGGGCGGCAAGGCGGTCATCGGCCGGGCGGGCGATTCGTACACGTACGAAATGCGGGAAGGCGACCCGCTGAAACTTCGGGAGGCGTTGGCGACGATTTCCGCCAATCCCGACGGCTCGTACAACGACGCCGACCTGCTGGCCGCCACGGCGGATTGCGAGTATCCCTTCGCGTTGCAGCGGTTGTGGCGGGCGCATTTCGGCCTGGTGGAGAACCCGCCCGACGTGATCGTCTCGCTGGCCGACGCGTACTACAGCGGCACCGCCTGGATGGACTTCTTCGCGACCGTCGCGTCCACGCACGGCAGCTTGAACCGCGTCAACAGCACCACCTTCGCGATGACCACGCTGGCCCCGCTGCCGCCCGTCATGCAAAGCCGCGACCTTGCCCCCGCCCTGGGCACCCTGCTGGGCGAACCGTTCCCCAAACGCAAGCCGTGACCGGGGCAGGGCGAACGCATTCTCGCAGTGTATGGGTGAAATCATACCGTTTGTTCGAGGGGATGATTTCGTTAACGAATTGACGAGTCAACGAAAACGTTCCTTCGGGCAAGCGGCGGGATTTCACCGTCGAATCACAAGGTTGCGTTTGCCCGTGTCTTGCGGAATGTCGCCTATGCTGTTGGCATGGACACTCCACCGATTCCGCCGCCGCGTTTGCCTGGCGTTGGGTCCGCGTCGGCGGATCGTGGGACGGTGCGGGCGGCGGTGGAGGTGCTGGACGGGTCGTCGCGTCGTCGGGTGTGGAGGCGGGTGTTGCCGTTCATGGGACCTGCGTTTATCGCGTCGGTGGCGTACATGGATCCCGGCAACTTCGCCACCAATCTCGAAGGTGGGGCGAAGCTGGGGTTGACGTTGTTGTGGGTGGTGCTGGCGAGCAATCTGATGGCCATGCTGGTGCAGTCGCTGTCGGCGAAGTTGGGGATCGCGACGGGTCACAATCTGGCGGAGTTGTGTCGGCTGCGGTATCGACCGGCGGTGGTGTACGGCATGTGGGTCGTCATGGAGGTGGTGGCCATGGCGACGGATCTGGCGGAATTTCTCGGCGGGGCGTTGGGGTTTTATTTGTTGCTGGGCGTGCCGATGTGGCTGGCGGCGGTGCTGACGGCGGTGGTGACGTTTGGCGTGTTGCTGTTGGAGCGGCTGGGGTTTCGGCCCATGGAGGCGGTGATCACGGTGATGATTGGCGTGATCGCGGTGTGTTACTTGATTGTGGTGGCGATGCGATTTCCGCCGATGGGGGAGGTGGTCGGCGCGGTGGCGGTTCCACGGCTGCCGTCTCGGGAGGCGGTGTATCTGGCGGCGGCGATTCTGGGCGCGACGGTGATGCCGCACGTGATTTTTCTGCATTCGGCGTTGACGCAGGGGCGGGTGGTCACGCGGAGACCCAAGCAATTGCGTCGGTTGATGCGGTATGAAATGGTCGACGTGGTGGTGGCGATGGGCGTGGCGGGGTGCGTCAACGCGGCGATGTTGATCATGGCGGCCCAGACGTTCCATCGCGGCGGCGTCGAGGACGCGGGCACGATCGAGCGGGCGTATCAGACGCTCACGCCGCTGCTGGGTTCGGCGGCGGCGACGTTGTTCGCGATGTCGCTGCTGGCGTCGGGGCTGTCGTCGTCGGCCGTCGGGACGATGGCGGGGCAGACCATCATGCAGGGGTTCCTGCGGCGGCGCATTCCCGTTTGGCTGCGGCGGCTGATCACGATGGCGCCGCCCCTGACGATCATTCTGCTCGGCGCTGACCCGACGCGGACGCTGGTCTTCAGCCAGGTGGTGCTCAGTTTTGGCCTGCCGTTCGCGCTGGTGCCGCTGATCCTCTTCACCCGTCGCCGTGACCTCATGGGCACACTCGTCAATCGCCGATCCACCACCGCCCTGGCGGCGATCGTGGCGGGGGGGATTATTTTGCTCAATGGGTATTTGTTGTGGCAGATAGCCACTAGTGGCTAGTGGCTGTTTCTGCACGAGGTGCCCACAATGTCCGAGAACAACCGATTTCAAAAAATTTTGGTCCCTCTGGACGGTTCGCGTCTGGCGGAGTGTGCGTTGCCGCTGGCGGCGGCGATTGCCCGGCGGGCTGGCGGGGCGGTGATGTTGCTGCATGTGTTGGAGGCGTCGCCGCCCGATGCGGTGCATGGGCAGCGGCATCTTCGCACGGCGGCGGAGGCGGCGGAGTATTTGCAGGCCGTCGCCCAGGCCCATCGCGGCGGGGGGCTTGAGGTCGAGTGGCACGTGCATGAGCCGCCACAGTCCGACACGGCCGCCGGGCTGGGCGGGCACGCCGAGGAGTTCGTCAGCGACCTGGTCGTCATGTGTATGCATGGGCGGGCGCGGCTTCGGGATTGGCTTGTCGGCAACCTCGCTCAGCAGTTGGCGCGGCGGCAGCGTACGCCGATTCTGCTGGTGCCCGCCCGCAAGGGTCAGCCGCCGCCCGCGACGATTCGCCGATGCCTGGCGCCGCTGGACGGCGAGCCTGGCCATTTGCGGGGCCTGGGCGTCGCGGCGGCGTTTGCTTCGCTGATGTCGGCGGACGTGTTGCTGGCGACGGTGGTGAATCCGCGACATCGGGCGCGGAAGGCGCTGGCGGCCAACGCGCTGCTGCCGGGGACGATGCAGTCCATCGCGGAGTTTCGGCAGGAGCAGGCCGTCGCGTTCCTCCAGGAGCAGGCGTCGGCGCTGGCTGCCCGCGGCGTGCCGACGGCGGCGGTGATGATCATCGGCGGCGACCCCGCCCACGGCCTGGCCCGCCTGGCGAGGCAACGTCATGCCGACCTGGTCGCCCTCACGACGCACGGCCGATCGGGCACAAACGCATTCTGGTCCCGCAGTCTCCCGCCTCGCCTGCTGAGCAGGTTGAGCACGATGTTCCTCCTCGTGCCGGCGGAGGAGCAGAGTGAGTACGTCTGAGTTTTTGCCGTTTTCGTGAGATTTTTACGAGGGAATTGTCGTAAATCCGAAGCACGAAATTCGAAATCCAAAACAAATTCTAAACGGCAAATCAGAAACCCCAAACGGCAAGGCCATGCCATGCGTCGAGGCGTGTGGCGTGGCAGGGCCATCGCATCTAAATTCCCCGTTTTTCGCGAAAAGGCTGTAGGCTGTAGTCGCGGCAGTTTTTGTGACAAATTTTTCGACACGGCATGTCGCGCCTACAGCCTACAGCCTAAAAACGGGACTTTTTCGATGCGATGGCCCTGGGTGGCGTGGCGATAGCGTTTGGATTTTGAATTTTTCTGCACGACAATCCAGAACACAAGCCCATTCGTCATGGATTCGTCATTCGGGTTTCGTCATTTTGATTTTCGCCGTCGTTTGCCACCCACAAACGTGACGTACGCCGTAGCGCGAACGTTCCCACTCCTCCCTCGTCACGTCCGGTCCGCCGTGTTATACTTTCCCGCATGAATGTTCGGTTTCTTCATGCGGCTGATTTGCACTTGGATACGCCGTTTTCGGGGTTGTCGGCGTTGGAGCCTGGCGTGGCGTCGGCGTTGCGGGACGCGTCGTTGGCGGCGTGGGACAATCTGGTGGCCTTGGCGGTGGCGAGGGCGGTGGATTTCGTCGTGCTCGCGGGGGATATTTACGACGGCGAGGACCGCGGCGTACGGGCGCAGTTGCGGCTGGCGCGGGGGTTGGAGCGGCTTTCGGCGGCGGGCATTTCCACGTTCATCGCGCACGGCAATCACGATCCGCTGGGCGGGTACAGCGCGATTCGCCAATGGCCTGCCGGCGTGCATATTTTCGGCAGCGAGCGTGTGGAGCGGCGGACGATCGAACGCGACGGGCGCGAACTGGCGCATGTGTACGGCGTGAGTTACTCGCAGCCGGCGGTTCGGGAGAATCTGGCGGCGGGGTTTTCTCGCGAGGGCGGTGGGGGGCTGCACGTCGGCGTGCTGCATTGCAACGTGGGCGGCAGCGGTGAGCACGATGCGTACAGTCCGTGCGAATTGGCCGACCTGGAGCGGGCGGGCATGGATTACTGGGCGCTGGGGCACATTCACCGGCAGACGACGCTGCCGGCCCGCGGCTGTTGGGCGGTGTACAGTGGCAACACGCAGGGTCGCAGTCCCAAGCCCAGCGAGTGCGGCCCCAAGGGCGTGATGATCGTGGAGGCGGACTCGGCCGGCGGCGTGCGGTCGGCCGAGCACGTGCCGGTCGACGCGGCCCGGTTCGTGCACGACGAGTTGGACGTGGCCGACGTGGCGGATCTGTCGGCGCTGCGAGCGGCGTTGCTGGAACGCGCGGCGGCGCTGCGGGCCGAGCACGACGGGCGGGCGCTGGTGATTCGGATGACGCTCGCAGGCGCGGGGCCGGTCCACGCGGATGTGCGGCGGCCTGGCGCGATGGAGGAGTTGCTGGCCGAGTTGCGGCGGGAGTGCGAGGCCGAGCGGCCTGTGTTGTATTGGGAGGGGCTGTTGGACCGCACGCGGGCGGCGTTGGCGTTGGACCGGATCGCCGAGCGGGGCGATTTTTCCGCCGACGTGCTCGCGCAGGCCAGGCTGCTGTCGCGGGATCCCGAGCGGCTTGACGAGTTGATGCAGGCGCACACGGCGGAGTTGAAACGGATTCCCGCGCGCTGGACGCGCGACCTGCCGCCGGCGGATGCGCAGGCGATTCTCGACGGCGCGATGTGGCTGGCGCTGGAGATGCTGCGGGAAGGGGAGAAGACAGAATGACGGAAAATCCGAAATGCGAGAGGCGACATTCGAAACAAAGCGAGCCTGTGGCATTGCGTGTGTGTGGATTTCACATTGAAGGCGCATCACGTGGCCTCCCCGGTCTCGCGTTGCAGTGCCGGCACACAGCCCCGGCAGGGGCGTCTTGGGTAGCCCAGGGTGAGCGGTACGCCGCGAACCCTGGGGCAGGCGTTGTATCAAATTCTCTTGTCGTGCCTGACGCCACTGGCCGAGGGCGCCTACGCGGGCCTGTATGGATTCGAACGACACGCACAGGGGAACGAGCGCGTCGTTCGCTGCCGTATTCACATGACGGTGTGCCCTCGGCCAGTGGCGTCAGGCACGAGGAGGGAGTAAAAAGGGCCTTGTCCCCAGGGCTCGCGAGTACGCTCGCCCTGGGCTACCCAAGACGCCCCTGCCGGGGCTGTGTGCCGGTACTTCGACGCGAGGCTGTGGAGGCTTCTTGTTGCGCCTTCAGCGTCGAAACCACACTCCTGCAACGCGACAGCCTCCGTTTGTTTCAAATTTCGAGATTCGGATTTCGAATTTCAGACGCACCGATACGCGGTTTGATTTCATGAAACGAAAAAATGTTTATAAAAACCATACACATCGAAACCTTCGGCATTCTCCGTGACTGGTCGGTTGACCTGTCGCCGGGGCTGACGGTGTTTGTCGGGCCTAACGAGGCGGGCAAGAGCACGTTGCTGGGGTTTGTGCGGGCGATGCTGTTCGGGTTTCCGTCGCGTCGGTCGGCGGAGGTTTCGTATCCGGCATTGGGTGGCGGGCGGCTTGGCGGGCGGATCGTGCTTGGACTGACGGAGCGTGACGGCGTAGCGGTCGGCGGGGAGATGGTTGTGGAGCGGTTCGACGAGAAGCGTGGCGGGTTGTCGATCGTGTTGCCCGGCGGCGGTGAGGGTGGGGAGGAGTCGTTGCGTGCGTTGCTTGGGCAGGCGGACCGGGGGCTTTTTCAGAGTATTTTCGCGTTCAGTTTGACGGAGTTGCAGTCGTTCGCGACGTTGAACGCGGCGGGCGTGCGGGATCACATTTTTTCGGCGAGCATCGCGGGGGCGGGCCGGTCGGCGTCGGCGGTGAAGGGTCGGCTGACGGCGGGCATGAAGGAGATTTATTCACCGGGCGGTCGTAAGCACGGTGTGGCGGCGGTTGTGGAGGAGTTGGAGTCGTTGTCGCGGCAGATCGACGAGTCGCGAGCGGCGTTGCGGCGGTACGGGTCGGTGTGCGAGGCGCAGCAGGCGTGCGAGGCGGAGATGGCGGCGTCGGCGTCGGCGGAGGAGACGCTGTGGGCCGAGCAGGGGCGGCTGGAGACGCTGCTGGCGTGCTGGCCGATTCAGACGCGCGCGGCGGACATTCGGGCGAAGCTGGCGGAGTTGTCTTCATCGACGTCGGCGGAGGAGACATTCCCTGTCGACGGTCTGGCGCGGTTGGCGGAGCGTACGGCGCGATTGGAGTCGGCCGAGCGAGCAGCCTCGGAGGCGGCGAGCGAGGACGAGGCCGCAAGGTCGGCGGAGGATGCGGCAGCAAAATCGTTGGCGGAGGCGGACGCGGCGGGGCTGCCGGCGGACTGGGACGCGGCAGAGACGGCCTTGGCGGAGCTGCGGGCGGCGTCGGCGAGGCAGGACGAACTGGACGAGCAGTTCAAGGCGGCGCAAACGGCGTACGAGGTGGCGGTGGCGGCGGCGGAATTGTGCCGCCGCCGGTACAAAAATGCCAGCACGCGTTGGGTGGTCGGGAGTGTGGTGGTCATATCCCTGCTGGTCGCGGTGATGCCGTGGCAGGCCAGGAGTGGCAACGCGGCGGTGACGGTTCTGCTGTCCGTGGTGTTCGCGGCGTTTGTGTCGGTTGCGCTGTGGCGGCAGGCGGTGTTGAAGCGGGAGTCGGTTCCTCCGGAGGATCCGTCGACGTTGGGGCGTCGGTTGGAGGCGTTGTCGGTTCGTCGTGAGGCGGCGCGGGCGTTGGTGGCGGAGCGGTCGCGTGCGTTGGGGCTGGCGGCGGAGGCGTCGTCGGCGGAGGTGGCCGCGCTGGATCAGCGGTGGCGTGCGTGTCGGCGGGTGGCGGATCAGCGGGAGGCGCTGGCGGCTCGTGTGGCGGAGGCGGGGCGTCGGCTGGCGGCGCGGGCGGCGGAGGCCGAGCGGGCGCGGGAGGCGGTGGCGGCGTTGTTTGCGGAGGCGGGCGTGGTGGACGAACGGGCGTTTCGCGAGCGGAGCGAGATGACGCGGGCGCGGCAGGAGTTGCGGCGGGAATTGACGGCGTTGGAGTCGCAACTGACGGAGCGTCTTGGCGGCCCGTCTTCGCTTCGCTCCGTCGCGGAAGGGGCAGCGGTGTTGGAGGCGGAGTTGGTGACGGGGCAGGTGGATGGTTGGCGGGAGCGGCTTGCGGAGGCGGGCGAGGCGTTGACGCGGGCGAAGGCGCGTCACGAGCAGGCGGTGCGGGCGCATCAGGACGCCGGTCGGTCGCGGGCGGCGATGGAAGAATCGGTCGACGTGCCGACGCTGGAGATGGTGTTGGCGTCGCGTCGGAGCGAGTTGGCGGGGTTGGTGGATCAGTGGCGTGTGCGGGCGTTGGCGCGGACGCTCGTGGAGGAGACGTTGCGGGAGTTCGTTCGTGCGCGTCAGCCGGCGGTGCTGGCGCAGGCGGCGGCGAGTTTCGAGGCCGTCACGGGCGGGGCGTATGCGCGGATCGAGCAAGAGATCGAATCGGACACGCTGACGGTGACGGATCGGCAGGGCGGTCGGAAGTCGCCCGAGCATCTCAGCCGTGGGACGGCGGAGCAGTTGTATTTGTGTTTGCGTCTTGGATTGGCGTCGGAGTTCGCGAGGCAGCGTTCGGCGTTGCCGGTGGTGATGGACGACGTGCTGGTGAACTTCGATCCGTTGCGGGCGTCGCGGATGGCGGCGGAGCTGGTCCGGTTCGCCCGTGAGCACCAGGTGCTGTTGATGACCTGCCAGCCTGGCACGGTGTCGCTGCTTCGGGAGGCGTGCGGGGACGAGGGCGTGCGGGTGGTGGAGATGGGGCGTTAAAAAACATCGCGGCGGACACCGCCGTGGCAGGGGCATCCGCCGCTCATGTTGTTTACCTCGTTACCGAGGTCGTCGCGGGCTTGCGCCGCGACCTGGTTGGGTTACTTCTTGGCTGTTTTCTTCGCGGCCTTCTTTACAGCTTTCTTCGCGGCTTTCTTCGCAGCTTTCGCCATGGTGTCACCTCCTTTCGGAGTTTCCTGAGATGTCGACTCGAGTCATTCCGTGACTCGACATTTCCTATATCACGTCTTATATCACGCACGCGGATACTTGCAAGCACATCACACATTTTTTCGTCATTTTTCGGTGAAAAAAATGAATATTTTTCTCACGTGCACACCGCGATAGAGAGGCGTCGGCATGACGGATCGCAAAAAGATGAAAATTTATTAGGAAAATCGAATATTTTCGATGGAGGTATTTTTTGCCACAGGGGCACAGAGGAGACAGAGATGGGCGTTTGGTGTGTGAAAAATCTTTCGCGACGGCTTGCCGTTTTGCGCTGTGGGACGTTTTACGGCGCAAAAGGCGAACCGTCGCGAAACTTTTTTCGTTCGTGAGCGTCTCATTCCGTGTATCCTCAGATACGATTGTGGAAAAAACCGTCGGTTTCTTGCGGGAGAAAACACCATGACGTTCAACCGGGTTTTTGCGGCAGCGATGGCGTGCGCGGTGGCGGCCTGGTGTATCGACGCCTCGCGGGCCGATACGCAGCAAGCCGACATGGCCACGACGGCACCGACGACGATGACAGCATCGGCCACCGCCACCGCGCCAACCACTCAACCCGCGCCGCTTCCGGACTGTCTGACCGACGACGAGCGGCTGTTGGCCCAACAACTCGACCAGCGCGTCGTCCAACTGCTGGCACTGCTGGGCGCCAAGCCAAATCCCGACACGATGGTAATTCAGGCCCCCGTTCTTCCCGACCATTTCCCGCCGCCAGGCAGCAACGAGCTTATTCCCGACACGAAGGACGGGGCCGATCAGAACGCCACCCTGGTTGCCTTGTTCTCACAGCTCGAGGGCGATTTCGTGCCCCGCGAGTTCGGCGATCAGCACGCCGCCCGGGCCGCCTTGCTGGCGATGCACGATGCCTTCGCGATGAGCCTGATCCGCCACCTCGACGACGATGCCAACGCCAAGCCCGCCGCCACCGCTGAAATCCGCGCGCGGATCACCGATACGCTGGCGAAAACCGCCCGGCAAACACGCGAAGCCGTCATGCTTTCCTGTCTCTCCGCCGACCAGCGCGAGGCGCTCGAGGAACTCCGCCGACTCCAGCCGCGACTGCACGCCGATGCCCTCAGCAATGATCTCGACCGCCGCCGCACCGCCATCAAAGCCCTGGCCGACAAAAACATCCCGCTGGCCCAGGCAGAGCCGCTGCTGATCTTGACGCTACAATCGGAACAATGGTGGCAACTCCGGCCCGTCGTGATCGAGACTATCCACATCGGCAAATACCGCAGCAACGAACTGGAAGACACCCTGGTGCACCTGGCGTTCCAGAGTCCCTGGTTCAACAAAGGAGCTTGCGGCCTGCTGCGATCCTGGAAGTCCACTCGCGTCACGCCACGCCTGCTGGCCGTCATGAAACGGAACAACGCCCGATCGGACAATACCCCCTCGGGCGTTCTCGTGGAATTGCTTGCCGACCTCAACGATCCTCGCGCCATTCCCGTGTTGATGGCCATGTTCGAAGAGGCCTCGACAAAGGTCGAACGAACCGCAACCCTCGGAGAAAAAACATACACCTTGTCGAATGCCGACGCGCCGCTCTACCTCTTGATCCGCCTGACGGGCCAGTCGCCCGACGACTACAACGTGACTCCGATGGCGGAATATTATCACGAGGCCATGAGACAATGGGGCGGTTGGGACGGCTGGGTTACGGACGAAACGTACGGCTTTCTCGCGGGTCCAAGCCGCCAGGAGGCCATCGACAAGTTCAAGGCTTGGTACGCCAAAAACAAGGGCCGCTACGCGAACCTCCCGGCGATGGAACTGCCGGACGCGGACGCCAGGCCCCGGTATTTCGTCATGAATTCCTGGGCTTGGGCGGGCAAGCGGTTCGGTCTGGAACAATCTCTGGCGTCTCGGACGGACGTTCCCGCCACGCTGTGCGAGGCGATTGAGCAGGCCGTGGCGAAGATTGTGCCGGATCTGGATGCCGCCTCGCCGGCGGCACGAACGCGGGCACAGGACCGCCTGCTGGTCCTGCACGACCGGCTGACGGCGCCGCTGATCGACGCCGCCCGCGGACAGACTGACCATGACGACCCCGGTGCCCGCTTCCTGCTGCAATACATGGCCGCGTTGTCCGAGGGCCTGTCCCACGCCGCCACGCTGGACGGCCCGGCACGGGAAAAACTGCTCCGATTCCGCGCCGAGCAGGGTTGGCTCTTTCGCCTGTACTTTTCGATGGACGACTCCAACCAAGACGTAGCGCTCAGCCAGTTGGCTCACGTCAAAGACCCCGACGCAAACGCCGAGCCGCTGGTGGTCCTGGCGCTGCGGAGCGAAAATTCGGAGATCTTCCAGCAGGCCTGCCGCATCATCACCACGAAGAAGTACCGCGGCCCGCAGATCGTCGACCGGCTTTGCAAGGCCGTCGCCACCGGCAAAATGGACCGCCACGCCGAATACGCCGCCGCCAAGGTCCTGGGCGTTCTCAATGACCCGAACACAACCCCTCTGCTGCTGGAACGGCTCAGGGAACGGGCATCGCCAGCCGACTCGTGGTATGTGATGGGGGGGAGGCTCGCCGCCGTGTATTCCGACGCGATGGTGGCGATGCAGGATCGGCGGCTGATTCCCGTGCTGGTCGAACGGTTGAGCCAGGACAGCAAGATCAGCAACCTGAACAGTACACGCACCATGACGTACTGTGTGAACGATTACTATCTATACATCCTGTTGCGGCTGACGGGACAATCGCCGGAGGACTATCAACTCCTGCCCGCCGGCAGGAACGTCGTACTGCCCGAAAGCGACGACGCGCCGCCGGGATTTCTCGAGGAGGCCAACACGGACAAAAACGCCCGCGCCGCCGCGTACGAGAAAATGCAGCAATGGTGGGCCGAGCATAAGGATCAGCCGCCGTACAAGGATCTCGAACCGCTGCCGACGGCGGAGTGATCGCATCAATCATGTGTGAGCGACCTTCTTTTCTGGCAACGGTACGGGGCGATTAAGTCATACGGCTGGACGTTCAAAAGACTGGAGTTTCCAAGCCCCGGCAGGGGCGTCTTGGGTAGCCCAGGGTGAGCGGTACTCCGCGAACCCTGGGAACGGAGTTTTTTCTCATCCACAAATCATGCCTGACGCCACTGGCCGAGGTCACGCACGCGGGCCTGTACGGCTTCGAACGACGCGAACAGCAGGGAATGTGTGTGTCGTTCGATGCCGCCTTCCCGTGACGGTGCGACCTCGGCCAGTGGCGTCAGGCATGATGAAAGAATTCGCAAAACGTCTGGTCCCAGGGTTCGCGGAGTACCGCTCACCCTGGGCTACCCAAGACGCCCCTTCCGGGGCTGTGTGCCGGCACTCCAACGCGAGGCCGGGGAGGAACCATTTTTCGTGCGGAACGTTTTACAATGTAAAAAGGCAGAGCCATCGCGAAATATTTTTCATATACCATGTGCCCCTCCTCTCTACGTCCTCTGTGTTTCTGTGGTAAAAAAACGTTCACTCCACCAATCGTCCGTCGAGGAGGTGGAGGACGTGGTCGGCTTGTTCGGCGATGGTGGCGTCGTGGGTGACCATGAGGATGGTTTGGCCCAGTTCGCGGTTGGTTTTGCGGAGGACGTCGAGAATTTGCCGGCCTGTGTTGGAGTCGAGGTTGCCGGTCGGTTCGTCGGCGAGCAGGATTTTCGGTTGGTTGATGAGGGCCCGCGCGATGGCGACGCGTTGGCGTTCGCCTCCGGAGAGTTCCTTGGGTTTGTGCGAGAGTCGGCCTCCCAGGCCCAGGCGGTCCAGGAGCGTGGCGGCGCGTTTTCGCTGTTGGCCTCGTTGGGCGAGCCAGCCGAGCGTCGAGTGGTCCACCATGGCGGCCAGCGCGACGTTTTCCAGCACGTTCAGCTCCGACAGCAGGTGGTAGAATTGGAAGACGAATCCGATGTCGCGGCAGCGCATGCGGTGTCGCTGCCCGCTCGAAAGCGTCGCCGCCGCCCGGCTGTCGAGCGTGATCTCGCCCTCGTCGGGCTTGTCCAGCAGGCCGATCAAATGCAGCAGCGTGCTCTTGCCGCTTCCGCTGGCGCCAACCATGGCCACGAACTGCCCCTTGCGAACCGACAAACTCACGCCCCGCAGCACCGGCAACGTCGTTTTGCCGAGATGATACGTTTTATGCAAATCCCGCACGACAACGGCGGCGTTGGTTGGGGCGGGGTTGTTTATTTTTTTGCCGATGGTGAACCTCACTCAATATCAAAAAGCCAATAGCCAGTAGCCAATAGCCAGCAGGGCTTGCGGTGCATTTTTGTAAAATCGCACATTACGCTGGCGAGAGTGGTCTTGATACTTCGCGGACTCAAAGGCCGGTATCATATTTACACCGTCAATCTGCTCTGATTTACAGAAATTTTTTCCATACCTATTGGCTACTGGCTGATGGCTATTGGCTCGTTTTTTATTCATATCTCAATGCCCTCACCGGTTGCATGTGGCTGGCGATGATGGCGGGGATCAGCGATCCCAGCAGGCCGGCGATGATGGCGCCAACGGCGATCGACAGCAGCGAGGACGCGTCGACCTGTGCGGGGATTTCGTCGAACATGAACCACTCGCGATTCCACACGTGGAAGCCGTACGTCCGCCCGACCCAGTCGTGGATGGCGTTGATGTGCTTGACGAACTGCCAGCCTCCGAGGATGCCCAGGACGGCGCCAATCAGTCCGGTGGCTCCGCCGTATCCCAGGAAAATGGAGGCCACGCCCATACTGGATCCGCCGAGGCTTTTGATGACGCCGATGTCCTTGGTCTTTTGCAGGACGATCATGTAGAAGATGACGAAAATCAGCACGACGGCGACGGAGCTGATGACGGCGAACATGATGACGACGAGGGTGCGCTGGCTTTGGATCTGCCCGACGAGGAACCGCTGCCGCTCCCGCCAACTGGAGGCGCGGAGTTCGGTGCCGGCGAACCCGGCTGCGTATCGGGGGTCGTTGCGAAGCTCCATACCGATGCGTTGGATGTCGGCGGCGACTTCGTCCAGCGCGTCGCGCAGGCGCGGTTCCATGCCCAGTCGAACGGCCAGCCGGCTGTTGGCGCGCTCGCGGGCCTGGGCGAACGCGGGCCTGACTTTGACGTGAATCTGGCTGGTGCGTGCGGGCCGGGCGATTCGTCCGGTCTCGTCGTCGATTTGCGGCCCCATTTTGTTGATTTTCTGGAGCGTTTCGAAGGGCAGATAAACCGTGTTGGCGTCGACGGTGGAGACGTCGGTGCGGCTTTCGTCGATGATGGTGAAGACGTCCCGCACGAGCAGGTTGCCGGTGAGGCTTTTTTCGCCGAACGGAATGAGCGTCAGCACGATGTCGTTGCCCGGCCCTGCCATGCGGACGACCGTGCCGTCCTCGGTGCGGAAGATGAATCCCGGCAGCCCCAGCCCGACAATCGCGCGTCGCCCCGGCGGCTGAAAGGGAAACGACACGTCGCCGGCGTAGCGGTCGGACCCCGCCATCTCGGTCAACCGATTGAGTTGCTCCCGCAGCGCGTCCTCTTTGGTTTTGACGGTGAGTCCGTCGTCGTTCCCGGACGCGTCGCCCTCGGCAGGCTCATCGGCGGTGCCGTCGGCGATGGCCTGGTTGATCTGTCGCTCCAACTCCGCCATCTGGGCCTGATACGGCTTGGCGCGGACGAGAATCTCCTCCATGTCCCGCTGCTGAAAGGCCGCCGTGTAGAGATTGCGCAGTGGAATGGTCACGTTGGGGTCGGGCGAGCCGAGGTAGCTGAACAACGCGTAGATGACGATGGCGCTTCGGCCTTCGAGGCGGTCGCGCTGTTCGGGCGGCTGTTTTCGCCAGACGGTTCCCAGGCGGTCGTTCTGTTCGGGCGAGAGACTGCCCCAGGCATCTTCGAAGCGGTCGCGCTGCGGGGGCGGCAATTGTTTCCATGCGTTTTCGAGCCGGTCGTACAGGCCTTTGTCTCGCGCGACGTCGCGGGCGAGGCGGTCGGTCTGGTGGATCTGCCGGCGGATGTTTTCCAGCAGGTGTTCGAGAGGCGGATCGAACGTCGGCTGGTCGATGTCGCCCTGGTACGTCAGCCCCTGGCCGAACGCGCTGATGCGCGTGTGCTCGGGCAATCGGATGCCGGCGATCTGCACGGTCTGGCGGCTGTTGGCGCTGAAGAACGGCGCCTCCAGCAGGCCGTACGTCAGAATGAACGGCGAGGCATCCTCGACTTTGTCGGGAAGCTGGCGTTTGATTTCGGCGATGAGCTCGTCGTAGTAGGGCAGGCCGTCGAGGGATTTGCCGTCGACGACGACGTCGCCGTACAGCCCCTTGGCGGCCACCTCGATCTTCGACACAAACCCGTCCATCACGCTGATGGAAACCACCAGCATAAACACGCACAACGCCACCGCGATCACGGCCGCCCAGGCCGCGAACCGACGTCGAAGATAGCGGAAGCAGAGGAATAGTTTATACATTGCGTATCTCAGAGAGCCACAAGCCACTAGCCACAAGCCACCAGGTATGGTCTGGTTTGTCATCAACCAAGCCACACTGACGGTGTAACGAACTTCGAGTCAGCGAAGCATCGAGACCACTCTCTCGAACGTGGTGTTCCATTTTGTCACCACGCTTCGCAAGCCCTGGTGGCTTGTGGCTGGTGGCTCACGCCTCGGGCCTCAGCAGCGGGAACAGCACCACGTCGCGGATGGACGTGGTGTTGGTCAGCAGCATGATGATGCGGTCGATGCCGATGCCCAGCCCGCCCGCCGGCGGCATGCCGTGACGCAACGCCGTCACAAAATCCTCGTCCATCACCCGCATCGTCTCGCCGGCCGCCTCGCCGCGAACCTGCTCGCGGAAATTCGCCTCCTGCACCGCCGGATCGTTCAACTCCGTGTACGCGTTGGCGATCTCCATGCCCGCCACGAAACACTCGAACCGAAACGCCACGCTCGGGTCCGCCGGGTCTCGCCGCGTCAGCGGACATATCTCCGCCGGATAATCCAGCACGAACGTCGGATGGTCCAGCGCCGCCAGCGCCGGCTCCACGACGGCCTCGAAAATATCGTTCACCACCACGGCCAGGTCCTTGTTCGCCTCATCAAGCCGCAGCGCCCGCGCCTTGGCCCGGACCGCCGCGTCGTCCTTCCAGTCTACGCCCGCATGTTCCAAAACAAGGTCACGATATTTCCGCCGCGACCAGGGCCTGGAAAAATTAATCTCCCGCTCGCCGTACGCCAGCCGCTCCGAACCGCTCACCCGCTGCGCCGATTCCGTCACCAGCTCCTCCGTGATTTCCATCATCACGTTGTAGTCCGCGTAGGCCTGGTAGAGTTCCATCAGCGTGAACTCGGGATTGTGACGCGTGTCGATGCCCTCGTTGCGGAAAACCTTCGCGAATTCGTACACGCGCTCCATGCCGCCAACCAACAGCCGCTTGAGATACAACTCCGGGCTGATCCGCATGAACAAATCAATGTCCAGCGCGTTGTGGTGCGTGGTGAAAGGCCGGGCGGCCGCGCCGCCATAAATGGATTGCAGCGTCGGCGTCTCCACCTCCGAAAACCCGCGCGCCTTGAGTAACTCGCGGAACGTCTCGATGATCTTGATCCGCTTCTGGAACACCGCCAGGCTGTCGGGATTGGTCATCAAATCCAGATAGCGCTGGCGATAGCGGGTCTGCACGTCGCTCAGGCCGTGCCATTTTTCGGGCATCGGGAGCTGGCTTTTGACCATCAGTTCGAGATTGTCGGCGAAGATGGTGATCTCGCCGGTCCGCGTTTTGTGGAGCAGTCCGCGGGCGGCCACGATGTCGCCGAGGTCGAGCAATTTGGCGAGTTTCCACTGCGTTTCGCCCAGGCCTGCCGGGGGTTTTTCGGGCTGATCCTTGCGGAGGCAGATTTGAATGCCCTTGGGATGGCTTTCGTCGCGAATATGGGCGAACATCATCTTGCCCATGTCGCGCAGCAGAATGATGCGCCCCGCCGCGTCGGCCCGCTGGTCGGGCGCGGGCTGGCCGTCGACTTCCTGGTAGCGGGCGAGAATCGCATCAATCCGCTCCGCCGCATAAGGCGCGCAAGGCCCGCACGGATCAATCCCCAACGTACGAATGGCCTCCAACTTGGCCAACCGATCTTCCTGTACCTTTTCCAGCATCGATGTCCCTTTGAAAGCGTTCTATCTTCGCGTGTGATGGAGGGGAAGTCAAGGAAGGCGTAGTGACAAGCGACAAGAGCAGGAACATCGTGCCTTTTAACACGATCGCTTTGTGCGAGAACATGGAAAAAGACAGGCATCTCCTTCTCTTGTCACTTGTCTCTTGTCCCTATGTCTTTACCGCCTCCTGTGGTATGATTACCCGTGCTACTAAGGAGCGAACAGATGGTTGTGATTATGCAGCCCGGCGCGGGCGAGAGTGAGATTTCCGGCGTGGTGGAAGCGATTCAGTCGTACGGCATGGACGCCCACATCAGCCGCGGCAAGGAACGGACGATTATCGGCATCATCGGCGACGAGCGCGAAGTGAACTTCGACTCCATCGCCAGCCTGGTCGGCGTCGAGAAGGCCATGCCCATTCTCAAGCCGTATAAGTACGTCAGCCGAAACGTCAACGATCAGGACAAAATCATCGACGTCGGCGGCGTGCGGATCGGCAAGGACATGATCTTCGCCGCCGGGCCTTGCAGCGTGGAAGAAGAGGACACGACGCTGCGCATCGCCGACGAGGTGAAAAAGGCCGGGGCGCAGTTCTTCCGCGCCGGCGCGTACAAGCCGCGCACCAGCCCGTGGAGTTTTCAGGGCCTGCGCGAAAAAGGGTTGGAAATCCTCTCTAAGTCCGCGCCAAAACGGGCCTGCCGATCATCACCGAAGTGATCGACTCTGCCGACATCAAACTCGTCGGAGAACACACGGATATCTACCAGGTCGGCATGCGGAACATGCGGAACTACACGCTGTTGGCCGAGCTGGGCAAAACCGGCAAGCCCGTCCTGCTCAAACGCGGCGACAGCGCGAAGCTGGAAGAATGGCTGGCCGCGGCCGACTACATCTATCGCAACGGCAACGAGAACATCATCCTGTGCGAGCGGGGCATTCGGACGTTCGAGGACTACACGCGCAACACGCTGGACCTCGCCGCGGTGGCCGCCGCCCGCAACGAATCCTGTCTGCCGATCTTCGTCGACCCCAGCCACGGCACAGGCCGCGTCGAACTGGTCCGCCCGATGAGCCTGGCCTCGATCGCCGCCGGCGCGAGCGGACTGCTGCTGGAAGTCCACTTCGACCCGCAAAAAGCCTGGTCCGACGGCAAGCAAACCGTCACGCCGGCCGTGCTGAAAAAAATTATCGACGATTGCCGCCACATCGCGGGCGTGGGATAGGGCGAGAGTTTTTTCAAGGACATCTTTCTTTTACCACAGAGACACAGAGAACCACAGAGGGAAGAAGGAAGCCACCATCGGCTTCCTTCTTCCCTCTGTGGTTCTCTGTGTCTCTGTGGTAAAAGAAAGATGTCCTTTTAGAACACCACCTGCAACCGCAGTCCACCGACGAGGGCGTCGCGGTTTTCGCCGCCGGCGTGGGTGATGTGCTGGAGGCCCGGCGTGAGCATCAGCCAGGGGGTGATCTGGACGTTGTAGAACAGTTCCAGGGCCGTCTCGCGGCGGCGGTCGAAGCCGAAGTCGCGGTTGAGGCAGCCGCTGGCGATGCCGATGCCGATCACGTCGTTGTCGCGGGTGGGGATCAGGCCCTGGTAGCTCAGGCCGGCGCTGTAGAACTGGCGGGTCGGGCTGACGTCGCCGTCGGCCAGGCCGAATCGGCCGAAGACGCCCAGGCCTTGCTTGTCGTTCTTGTCGTCGTTTTCCTTGAAGATCATCTGGTCGAAGTTGGCGTACAGGCCGACGTCGTTTCGTTTGACGTCGCCGGCGAACGTCAGCTTCGGCTGCGGGTCATACCACATACCGACGCGATAGCCGCCGGGCATCGGGCCATTGGGGGAGTCGAACTTCGGTGTGACGCCCACTTCGGCCATCGCGATCACGCGCGTGTCGTGTTTGAAGGCCGAGGCAAAGCCGGTCGTCCTTCGGTCGGCCTGCGAGTCCGCAACGCCCAACAGCACGTACACCTCATCGACAGGTGAGATGTACAGAACCGTGCCCAGGCCCTGCTCGGGGAACGGAATCAGCGGGTTGATGACGAGCGCGCCGTTGAGGAATTGCGTCTTCTCGCAGTTGGCGTAGGCGTTGGTGTCGAACCACATGGGATGGCTGCTGCCGTCGCCGGGGCCGCCCGTCAGGTCGATCTTACCGGCACGAATCCGGATGCGGTCGTCGAGGAGCCGCTGCTGGTACCATAACTCCAGCAGGTCGATCGAACGATAGCCGCGGGCGCCGCCGTTGACGTTGGACAGGCTGCCCACCGAAGGCCCGTCGATGCCTTCCGACCAGCTTCCGCCGGCCAGGGCGTACACGCTGCCGCCGGGGATGAACTTGAGCTTGTCAAAGTCCACCATGAGTTCCAGATTGTAGTACCCGCTGTATCGGCCGGCCTTGCGATGCGTGCTCAGGCCGCCGTGAAAATTCTGCTGATACACGTTGATGACGGTCAGATTGACGTCGAGGCCTTTGTCGGAGGCCTGGTCGCGGCAGTCGAACCAGCCATCCATCAGCCGGTCGCGCTCCCATATGCTGGGCGTTTCGGAGGAAGTCGTCGCGGTCGAGGCCGTCTCCTCGGCCTGGGCGTGACAAATCGAAGGCGTTGCCAGCAATAAAACCGTTACCAGTGCGTAGAACCCATAGCGTGTCATCGTAATTCTCCTTATTCCTTTGTAGGGGAATTTCCGTAGTTGCCGGTAGTATCGGCATGGCTGCGCGTTTTACTAGAGAAAATTTAATTTTTTGTTAAAGTCGGCAGGAGGAGCGGCGCATGAATAAACAGGAACGGATGCACGCGTTTTGGGCCGGCGAGAGGCCCGACGTGGTGCCGCTGTCGATTTACGGCTGGTTTTTGGACGAATATCGCGGCGGCGCCCTCGGTCGCGATCCGCTGATGCAGCAATTCCTCCGCGAGGGCGAACTGATCGGTTATTACAATCTCTCGCCGTCGGTGACGCGGTTCACGTCCAACGACGTCGTGCCGTTCCGCGAGAGTTTTGACCAGGACGGCAGGCCCTGGATCCGCCATGGCTTCCGCACGCCGGTGGGCGAAATTTTTGCCCTCGACGACGCCGGTTGGCGGCAGAAATATCTGCTCGAAAAGGCCGACGATTACCGCGTGATGGCGTATGTGCTCGAACGGCTGGAAATCTCGCCCGATTACGAGGGCTTCCGCCAAGCCCTCGCCAGGCTGGGGCCGGGTTGCATCGGCGGGAGCATGATCGGTCGCACGCCGTTGCAGACGATCCTCGTGGATTACACGGGGCTGGAAAATTTTTCGGAGCACCTGTACGAGTGTCCCGACGCGATGCGGCTGTTGTACGACGTGCTGCTGAAAAATTTCCGCCGCCAGGTGGAAATCGCCGCCGGCGCGCCGGGGCCTTACGTGGAAGTGCTGGAAAATTTCACGTCCGAGACGATGGGGCCGGGACGGTTCGCGGAATTTACGCTGCCGGTGTATCGCGAGCTGTTTCCGCAACTGCACGCGGCGGGGAAAATCGTCGGCGTGCACTACGACGGCAAACTCGACAGTTGTAAGGACCTCATCGCCGAGGCGCCAGTCGACCTGATCGAAAGCCTCACCGAGCCGCCCGAGGGCGACATGACGCTCGCCCAGTGCCGCGCCGCCTGGCCGACAAAACTCTTCTGGGTCAACCTCAACCTGAGCGACTACGATCGCGACGACGCCTCCCTCCGCCGACGCGTGCTGGAGGCCGTCGCCGCCGGCGGTGTCAACGGCCGCCAACTCGCGATCGAAATCTCCGAGGATGTCCCGCCACAATGGCGGGAAAAAATCCCCGTCATTTTGTTGGCGCTGGAAGAGACTCGCGGGTAGGGCGGCTGCGCCCTCGTGACGTAACGGTAAAATCATGTCGTTTGTTCGAGGGGATGTTTTCGTTAA
Source organism: Phycisphaerae bacterium (assembly GCA_009783465.1). Lineage (GTDB taxonomy): Bacteria > Planctomycetota > Phycisphaerae > SM23-33 > SM23-33 > WRDM01. The sequence goes on from WRDM01000010.1 coordinate 55,724, forward strand.
CTCGTTGACTCGTTAACTGGTTGACTGGTTGACTGGTGGGGTTTTTCGAGTTTACGAATTAACGAGTCAACGAGTTAACGAAAACATCCCCTCGAACAAACGACCATGTTTATCCAGACGTCGCGAGAGCACATCCGCCTGAACAAGCCCATATCATCCACCCTCGCCGTCTGGTATCGTAGGGGTTTACGCACGCGGAGTCATGAGGCTATGTCGATTGTTGTTGGCGAAGGGATATGCAAAAGCTGGAGCGAGCGGGATGTGCTGCGCGGGGCTTGTTTCAGCGTCGGGCCTGAGGATCGCATCGGGCTTGTCGGGCCCAACGGGCACGGCAAGACGACGCTGCTGCGGATCATTGCCGGCGCGGATTCGGCCACCGAGGGCACGCTCGAAAAAAAGAAAGGCCTGCGGATCGGCTATCTGCCGCAGGATCCGCCCGCGCTGGAGGGGTCGACGCTTCGCGCCGCCATGACGGAGGTGTTCGCCCGGCTGATCGAACTGGAACGGCAGCTTCACGAGTTGCACGACCAATTAGAGACGGATGGACAAAATCCTTCGCTGCTGCGGCGATACGGCGAATTGCAGCACGAATTCGAGATTCGCGGCGGGTATGGCTATGCCGGTCGGATCGACGGCGTGCTCGAAGGGCTGGGCTTTGAGCGGCACTTGTGGGATCAGCCGCTGTTGGTGCTTTCGGGCGGACAGCGGACGCGGGCGTACCTCGGTCGGCTGTTGCTGGAGGATCCCGAACTGCTCCTGCTCGACGAGCCGACCAACCACCTCGACCTCGAGGCGGTGCAGTGGCTCGAACGCTGGCTGGCCGCGTACGGCGGGGCGCTGATCGTCGTGTCGCACGACCGGTATTTCCTCGATCGCGTCACGCAGTCGACGTGGGAGGTGGCCTACGCGGCCGTCGAGTGCTACAAGGGCGCCTACAGCGACTATCTCCGCCAGCGCGACGAGCGGTTCCTCGAACGCATGCGCGTGTGGGAGGCGCAGCAGGAGTTCATCAACGAAACGCAGGAGTTCATTCGGCGGTTCCTCGCGGGGCAGCGGTCCAAGGAGGCGCAGGGGCGCCGCACGCGGCTGGAGCGCTTCATGAAGACCGAGGCCATCGAACGGCCCCGCGAGCACGATCGGATTGCCGTCCGGCTGAAGGCGTTGCAGCGCACGGGCGATTTCGTGCTGTATTTGCAGGGGCTGCGCGTGGGGTACGAGTCCGCCAGGCCTTTGGTGAGCATGGAAAAGATGGACGTGCAGCGCGGGCAGCGGATCGCGATTGTTGGCGCGAACGGCTGTGGGAAGACCACGCTGCTGCGGACGATTCTCGGGCAACTCAAGCCGCTGGCCGGCGCCTGTCGATACGGCGCGAACGTGCAGTTGGGCTATCTGTCGCAGACGCACGCGGAGCTTCGGTCGGACATCACGGCCCTGGAGGCGGTGCGGCAGATGGATCCGTCGATGACGGAAGAGCGAGGCCGCGGGCTGCTGGGAAGCATGCTGCTTTCGGGCGACGACGCGTTCAAGAAAATCGGCGAGCTTTCGGGCGGGCAGCGCAGCCGCGTGGTGCTGGCTCGGCTGATGCTGGCCAAGGCGAACGTGTTGATTCTCGACGAGCCGACGAACCATCTGGACATCGCGTCGCAGGAAGTGTTGCAGGACGTGCTGAGCGATTTCGACGGCACGGTGGTGTTCGTCAGCCACGATCGGTATTTGATTCAAGCGTTGGCGACGCACATCTGGGCGGTCGAGGACGGTGGGGTGGTGTCGATGAGCGGCAACTGGGAGAAGTACGCGGCGTGGCGGCAGTCGCGGCTTGAGGAGGCCGGCCTGGCGGCGGAGACGAAGGACGATCCCGAGGCCGTCCGCGCCAAACAGGCCCGTGTGGACGATTACAAGGACCGCAAACGCCGCACCAACGACGTCAGCCGCCTGACGCGAAAACTCGCCCAGGCCGAGGCGAAGGTGCACGAACTGGAGTCGCGTCTGGACGAAATCAACGATCGGATCAACACGGCTTCCGCTTCGGGCAACGTAACGGAAATCGCCAAACTCGGCGCGGAATACGCAACCACCCAGACCCAACTCGGCGACGCGATGACGCTATGGGAAAAGGTCGGTGTGGAACTGGAAGAAGCCAGCCAGTAGCCAATAGCCAGTAGCCAATAGGTACGGATCGCTATGGGCGAAAAGGCAGTGAAAGCGGAAACAAACATGGAGATAATGTAAGGATATGATCGTGTGAGTTGTGGCAGGCTTGTCCATACCTGATGGCTACTGGCTAATGGCTATTGGCTGTTTTTTCGAAAGGATTTCCCATGCACACAGAGCATCCCGGCCCCGTCGAGTTGCGAATGTCGGCCGGCGGCGAGCGGTTGATGTTGGAGCTGTTTCCGCTGCCGCTGTTGCCCAGTGCGGCGGTGGCGTTGCTGGGCGCGGGGCTGCTGGTGTGGATTCCGTGGGCGTTGCAGGGCTGGCGGGTGCCGGTGGGAGAGTTCGTGATGTTTGTGCCGCGTGAGGCGGTGTCGGCGGTGGTGGTGGCCTCGCTGCTGGCGGGCGGGGCGTTGTTGTCGTTCGGGCTGGCCGGCCTGTGGTCGGCGATCGCGGGCGGGCCCGTGACGTTCGACCGCACAGCCGGCAGCTTCTGGCGAGGCGGACGCCGCCAATCCACACGCCACGCCAAACCCCTGGCCGACATCCGCCACGTGCGACTCGACCGCCACGGCAATCTCAGCCGACTCCTCATCGAAACCGACGACGCCACACTCACCCTCGCCAGCGACACCCACGCCGAAGCCGTCGCCCTGCCCGGAAGACAACTCGCCGAATTCCTCAACCTCCCCCTGGCGGGACAGTGAGAGGCAGCCAGTAGCCAATAGCCAGGAGCCAGCAGGTGTGGAAAGACAAGGGCGAAAAAGGCAATGAATGCGGCAATGATTGTTGTACAGCGAAGAATTTTGATCGTGTGAAGAACAATAAAGTTCGCCATACCTACTGGCTATTGGCTACTGGCTTGTCTCCCTCGAACGAATCGCTCGCTCACGCCACGCGATCGGAAACCCACAGGCCCTTCCACGCATCGCCGCGGGATGGTACATTCATTCCATGCCAAGCACTCACGTACGACAACACAGGATTGCCACCGCCCGGCGGGTGGTGGTGAAGGTGGGCACGAACTCCATCACCGGCGAGAACGGGCGGCTGGACCACGCCGTGCTGGGCGATTTCGCGCGGCAGATCGCCGAGGTCGTCCACCAGGGCCGCGAAATCATCCTTGTCGCCAGCGGCGCGGTCGGCGCGGGGTTGGCCGAACTCGACTTACCAGGCCGTCCGCGCGAACTGCCCATGCTCCAGGCCACCGCCGCCGTCGGGCAAGGCCGGCTGATGCAGGCATTCTACGAAGCGTTTGGCCGACACGACGTGAAAGTCGCTCAGGTGCTCGTCACGCGGGACGCCTTTGAGGACCGCCGGCGATACCTCAATATCCGCAACACGCTCACGACGCTCGCCCGGCTCGGCGTACTGCCGATTCTCAACGAAAACGACGCCGTCGCCGTCGACGAAATCCGCTACGGTACCGACGTCTTTTCCGCCAAGTTCGGCGACAACGACGTCATCGCCGCCCACGTCGCCAACATGCTCGACGCCGACGTCCTCGTCCTGCTCTCCAACGTCGACGGCGTGCTCGACAAAGGCGCCGTCCTCGACGTCATCGAGCAGGTCAACGACGACGCCCTCTCCGTCGTCTCCGCCACGCGAAGCAAACTCGGCTCGGGCGGCATGGGTTCGAAAATGCGGGCCGGCGGCATGGTCACGTCCGCCGGCAATGTCGCCGTCATCGCCAACAGCCGCACGAGCGACGTCCTGCCCCGCCTGCTGGCGGGCGAAAAACTCGGCACCGTGTTCGTGCCCGCGTCGCGGCGAATGTCAAGCCGCCGGCGGTGGATCGGGCAGACCTCGCGCACAGCGGGAAAAATCCTCGTCGACGCCGGCGCCGCCGCCGCACTCCGCCAACGCGGCAAAAGCCTCCTCCCCTCAGGAATCCTCGCCGTCAGCGGTTCCTTCGCCAGCGGCGCCGTCGTCGACATCCTCGACCCCGCGGGACAATCCGTCGCGCGAGGCGTCGCCAACTTCTCCGCCGACGACATCGACCGCATCAAGGGCATGAAAAGCGCAAGCATCCTCAAACTCCTCGGCGACAACGCCGCCACCGAGGTCGTCCACCGAAACAACATGACCCTGGCCGAGGCCACCTGACAATGGGAGGCGTCAACCGATTTCGCGTTCACCGCGGCGGCTTGCCCGCGACAGGCTTTAACACACCCAGGCCGGCTTCCATGACGACCCGCTGGCCGTCATGACTGATCAGCCAACCGACGATCTTTCGCGCGGGGCTGTCCGCCGGCTCGTCCTTGCGAATGACCGCGAAATACCCCATGACCAGTTTGTATTCCTTCGATGCGATCGTCTCCGCTGTTGGCGTCACGCCGTCCACCGCGAGCATCTTGATATCGAGCGGCTTGTTGCCGACCCGATGCCAGATCTGCATGCGCTGCACATAATAGAATACCGAATATCCCAGCGCATAAATATTTTCTCTCGGATCGTTCATGCGAATAACATGATCCTCCATCATTTCAATGATGCGAATCATTCCGCCGACCATAAAAGGCTCCTGGGCGATTTCAGGACGCACGGCCTTTCCTCGCAATACCAGATTTTCCATCTGGGCATGAGAGCCGGAATCCCTGTTGCGGCTGAGTGGTATAATTCGGCCGCTTTTTCCGCCCAGGTCGGCCCAGTTCGTGATCGTTCCGTCGGAATAGATGTTCACGATCTGCTCCACCGTAACGGAATCCACGGGATTTTTCCCCGACGTGATAAACACCAGGCCTTCCATGCCGATCGGTATATATTCCAATTCCACGCCCGCGGCGATGGCCTGTTGTTTCACGTCGTCCGACGGGTCGGGAACAATAATCAAATCGACCTTGCCGGCAATGAGTTTTTCATAGGACGCGACCGTCTTGGCCGCTTCCGTGGGCATTCCGAGATACCCCCCGTCGCGTGGGGGCATTCTGGTGTCGTCGTCAAAGAGCACGCCCTCATCGCTGCTCTCCATGGCGATCGGATTGAACATGTTACAATAGATTCCCTGCACCAGCGGCAACGTGGAAGTCGAACCGTCGATGAACGGGTAGTTCTCCGACGTGATGCCTATGGCCGTCGCCAACTCCGACGGGGCCAGCGGCACCGCGCGCTTCGTCGTGACCCGTGTGGTCGGCAGATCTGTTGTTGACGCCGTGTCCGTTACGTCAGGCGATTCTGTTGTTAGTGTGCATGCCGGAAGGAGTACGATCATCATCAATACCATCATTGCCAAAACAATAGTTTTGTCTTGCATGTTCATGTTCCACTATATACGGGTGTGCCCACATTTTCTGGCACAGGGCGAGTCGTTGGTTTTTCGTCGAAAACAACCGCTTGCCTTCCCTGGCCTCGCGCGGAAACGCCGGGTCGTAGCCCCAACGGGGCGTCTTGGGTAGCCCAGGGTGAGCGGTACGCCGCGAACCCTGGGACGAGGTTCGCTGTTCGTTTTTCATCGTGCCTGACGCCACTGGCCGAGGTCGCGCACGCGGGCCTGCACGACTTCGAACGACACGAACAAGGGAATATGCGAGTCGTTCGAAGCCGTGTTCGCGCGACGGTGCGACTTCGGCCAGTGGCGCCAGGCACGATGAAGGAATTCGTACAACACTCGCAATCCCAGGGTTCGCCGAGTACGGCTCACCCTGGGCTACCCAAGACGCCCCGTTGGGGCTGCGACCCGGTGTTTCCGCGAAGGGCTGGGGAGGATAGCCGGTTATTTTCGACGTGAAAACCATACGGATGACCTTGTGCCAGATATTTTTTCGCTCCACTATATAACCATACAACGGACATACCAACGCCGCGAAGTTCTCGTCACTCGTCACTTATTATTCATTATTTCGACGTTTTTCTCGCGAAAAGGTTGCCGGGTTGTTGTTTGACCGCGCCTTTGATGACGAGCATGGTCATGGCCGCGGTGGCGCGGGCGGTTTCGAGGTTGGTTGCGCGGACGAGTTCGTCGAGGGTGCGCGGGGCGGCGGCGAGGGCGTCCCAGATCCGTTGTTCGGTCGCGTCCATGTTGGCGGGCGCGAACGGCAGCGTGGGTTCGGCGGCCTTGGCGTCGGTGAGCGACTGGCCCACCGGGCCGAGGTGTTCGAGCACGTCGTCGAGCCCCTGCGTGAGGATCGCGCCGTTGCGGATGAGGTCGTTGGCGCCCTGGCTGGTGGGGGAGTCCACGCGTCCTGGGATGGCGAAGACGGTTTTGCCCTGTTCGGCGGCCTCACGGGCGGTGATGAGCGAGCCGCTGCGCCGGGCGGCTTCGACGATCAGCACGCCCAGCGACAGGCCGGAGATGATGCGGTTCCGTGTGGGGAAATTTCCCGCCAGCACCGCCGTCCGCATGGGCAGTTCGCTGAGGAGCGCCCCGCGGCCGTCGCGGACGATGGACTCGAAAAACTCGCCGTTTTCCGGCGGAAAGTGCGTGCAAAGTCCGCAACCCATGACGGCGACGGTTCGGCCTCCCGCCTGCAACGCGCCGCGATGGGCGGCGGTGTCGATCCCCCGCGCCCCGCCGCTGATGAGCGTCAGCCCCGCCTGCCCGAGCAGTTCGCCAAACCGCTGCGCCTGCTCCAGTCCGTAATGCGTGCACCGACGCGACCCCACCACGCCCAGCGACACCGCGTCGCTCTCCCGCAGCGACCCGCGAACGTACAGCACCGCCGGCGGATCGTCGATGTGCTTGAGCGACAGCGGATACTCCACGCTCTCCTGCGTCAGCACGCGGGCGCCCGCACGCTCCGCCACGGCCAATTCGTCGTCGACGTCCTTGTCGGTGATCGCGGAAATGGCCGCAACGATCTTCTCGCCAATGTGCGGCACGCGAAGCCACTCCGCCGGCCCCGCCGCCAGCACGGCCTCGGCGCTGCCGAACGCCTTGACCAACCGAAGATACGTCACCGCCCCGACCCCGTCGGCCAAATGCAGTCGCAACACCGCACGTACATGTGAATCGCCCATAACCGCTCCCGTTCGGAGGTATTGTAAAATGGCGTACACGCAGTCACAAGCCAGTAGCCATCAGGTATGGCTGGGTTTGTTGCCCATTGCACGATCCTGGTATTTGTCGCTCACATGCCCGTTCCCGTTTTCACTGCCTTTTCGCCTTTGTCTTTCCATATCTACTGGCTATTGGCTACTGGCTTGTTTCCCTCGAACGAATTTTTCGCTCGCTCAACGAGATGGAAAATCACTCGCCGTTCACCCCGTATTCCGTTGCGGACGGAAGCCGAATTTCACGAACGGGTTGGCGCCTTTGATTCGCGGGAACAGCAGCGACCAGTCGCGCAGGCTGGCGATGGGCGTGCCGGCGTGCCGCATCTCGATGATTCGCTGGGCTGTGATCGGCCCGACGCCCGGCACGCGGAGCAGTTCCCACTTACTGGCCCGATTGACGTCCACGGGAAAATAGTGTGGATTTCGCGACGCCCACGCCGTCTTCGGATCCGTCGCGAGCGACAAATTGCCGTCGGTCTCGAACGGAATTTCCTCATCCGAAAAGCCGTATTTCCGCATCAGCCACTCGGCTTGATAAAGCCGATGCTCGCGTGTCAGCACGTCGTTGGGGTTGGCCAGTTCACGACGTTCGCCAGGCAGGCGTTCGTCGCCCAGGCCCCGCTGGTAGGCACTGTAATACACGCGGCTCATCCCCATACGGCGGTACAGGCCGAACGTCGCCTTGACCAGGTGGGTATCCGTCTCGTCGGCCGCCCCGACGACGAACTGCGTGAACGGCTTCACCCGCGAGTACTTCGCGCCGGGGGCGGTCAACTGGGCGATCCGCCGGATGCCGCCGACGATGTCGCGCTCGAAATCCTTCGTTGGCGACAACTGCTTAAACGCGGCCTGATGCGGCGCCTCCACATTCAACGACACTTGCGACGACACGCGCAACGCCGCCTCAATGGCCGCATCCGACGAACCCGGAATGATCTTCAAGTGAATGAACCCGTGAAACTGATGCCGCCCCCGCAGCACCTCGGCCACCTCCACAAGTTTGCCCATCGTGTGGTCCGCGTCGCGAATCACACCCGAACTCAAAAACAGTCCAAACACCAGCCCCCGCCGCACGTACGACATCAACGCCGTCGCGATCTCCTCCGCCGCCAGGCTGTACCGCGGCACGTCCCGCCCGTCGCGGAAGGGGCAGTAGCGGCAATCGTTGACGCACACGTTCGACAGCAGCGTCTTGAAAATAATGTCCCGCCCGCCCCGCGGCGTCGACATCGGATACAGCCACGCGCCGTCCTTGCCACGAACGCGATGCGTGTCCTTACTCTTCGTCCCGCACGCGCACGCCAGGTCATACCGCGACGCGTCCGCCAAGTACTCCAACTTTTGTTGCGTGTCCATGCTCTCGCTCCCCGACAGGCTTGAAGCCCGTCACTGTTCATAAGTTCCAAACGTCAAAACCGCCCACGGGCAAATCGGGTGTGGTTGAATTCTCCGGCACGGCGAAACGGTCTGGTTTTTCGTGGGAAACAACCGATTGTCCTCCCCGGCCTCGCGCGGTAGCCGCCGGTCCGCAGCCTCAACGGGGCGTTTGATGTAGCCCCCTGCTTCGCTCTGCGAGCTACGCAGGGTGAGCGGTACTCGCGAACCCTGGGTTTGCGGGCGTTTTTTGGCTTTTCACCGCGGCCTGACGCTACTGGCCGCACGTCATACCGTCGCGTGAAGGCGGCGGCGAACGACTCACACATTCCCGTGTACGCGTCGTCCGAAGCCGTATTCGCATGACGGTGCGTCCTCGGTCAGTGGCGTCAGGCCGCGACGAGGACGAGAAAACTTGTCCCCAGGGTTCGCGGAGTACGCTCACCCTGCGTAGCTCGCAGAGCGAAGCAGGGGGCTACATCAGACGCCCCGTTGGGGCTGCGTGCCGGCGACTTCCGCGCGAGGCCGGGGAGGACAATCGGTTGTTTCCCACGGAAAACCAGACCGTTTCGCCGTGCCGGAAAATCTAACCACACCCAGACCAATCCATATTATCACGAAGGGAAGTAGTTTGTTAGCATACCTATCAATTATATAACATCAAGAAGAAAAAGAAAAATTTTTGAAACTTTCGCCAGGCTCGTGCGTCGAACCGTGTAATCTGGTTTTTTAACACCGTGGAAGGAGAGTCGACATGAACGTGGTTTATCGCATCGTGGCTGTGGGATTGCTCGTCACCGTGGGCGTGCTGTCGGCCCGCCCCGTATCGGCCCAGGGCGCCGCGGCGCTCGCGTCGGCGGGGCAGATCGAGACCGTGACCGTCTACCGCGGGCAGGCGATGGTGACGCGCGTGCTGTCGTTCGACCTCAAGGCGGGCCTGTCCGAATTGGTTGTCACCGACTTGCCGCAGGGCGTCGTCGGGCACAGCCTCGTCGCCAGCGCCGACGGCGCCGTGCAGGTTCAGGCCGTCCGATTCCGCACGCGGGCCGTCCAGGACAATCCGCGAAAGGAAGTCGCCGACCTCCAGGCGGAGATCAAAACCGTCGCGCAAAGTCTCCGTGCCAACGCGGCCCAGCAGGCCCTGCTCAAGAAAAAAGAAACCTTGCTGGACAATCTCGAAACCTTCTCCGCCGATCGCGCCAAGGACGACCTCGCCAAGGGCACGCTCAACGCCGAAAGCCTCATCGGCGTGGCGGACTATATCGTCACGCAGCGGACCACGCTGGCCGAGGCGGCGTTCACCCTGACCGAGGAGGCGGCCGCCGTCAATGAAAAACTCGCCCTGCTCCAACGACAACTGGCCGAGATGGTCGCCTCCTCGACGCGGACGGCCCGCGAGGCGGTGGTCTTCCTCAGCCTCCCGCAGGCGGGCAAGGCCACGGTACGGCTGAGTTACATGGTCGACGGCGCGACCTGGTCGCCCAGTTACAATCTGCGAACCGACGCCGCTGGCAAAGAGATCGCCCTGGAGTATTCCGCCATCGTGCAGCAGGTCAGCGGCGAGGACTGGAACGGCGTGAAACTGACGCTCTCGACCGCCCAGCCGAACATGGCCGCCGACGCGCCACTCCTGATGCCGCTCTGGGTGACGCTTACGAGCGATCGCGACGGCAATGCTCGCGGCGGGGGCAGCGAACGGTTTTTAAACGCCAAATCGGCCAGCGAATTGGCCGTGGAGCAGTCGGCGATGAGGAGGGAGATCGCCTCGAACCTGGCCGTCCGGCAGAGCAATCAGAAGGACATCTCCGGAAGAATTTCCGAAGATTGGGCGGCCAATTCGATCACGAACCGCCTGCAGATTCTCGACCTCACCAATTCACGCGACGTCCTGCTGGGCGTCAAGGACGCCGCCCTCGACAGCGACGCGATGGCCGTCATCTATCCGATCCCCGGCGGCATCTCCGTCGCCAGCCGGCAGGATCAACAGATGGTCCGCATCGCGACGATGAAACTCAAGGGCGACTTCTACTACCTCGCCGTGCCCGTCATGACCGCCAATGTCTATCTCCAGGCCGACATGGTCAACACCAGCGATATCGCGCTGCTCTCAGGCCCGGTGAGCAGTTACATGGACGGCCAATTCATGGGCACAGGCCGTCTGCCTGTGGTGGTCAAGGGACAGCGGTTCACCGTGGGATTCGGCGTGGATTCGCAACTCCGCGCTCGCCGCGAACTGGTGGACAAAACCGAAACCGTCCAGGGCGGAAACCGCGTGATGTCGTTCAAATATACCCTTGCGATGGACAACTATAAGGACAAACCCGTCGCCGTCCGCGTGCTGGATCGCCTGCCCGATCCCAAGAACGCCGACATCCGCGTGACCCTGGGCCAGCCCAGCGTCGAGATCAGCAAGGACGCGACGTACCTGGCCACGTTGCGGAAAAACGGCATCCTGCGTTGGGACGTCGAAGTGCCCGCCAAGGCCAGCGGCGACAAAGCCGCCACCATCAATTACGACTTCAAGCTCGAATTCGATCGCAACACCCACCTGACCGAACCCGCCGAGGAGATCCTCAACCGCAGCAAGGCGGAATTCCAGAAGGATCTGGAACGGTAGGGCAGGTCGATCGTTTGATTATCCAGGGCAATCGCATCTGCATTTGTAGATGCGATTGTCCTGATGTTTTGTTAGTATGACAAATTGCACGAACGGACACTAAATCAAAAACAATATATAACGGTAACATCGTTGCATGTAACATTACCACAATGAAAACAACATGAGTATATTGCAAGACAAACAACTGATCGCGTCGCGCGAGCGGCACATGGCGGAGTTGGACGTTGTGTTCACGGGCCAAACGCCGCGGCGGCCGTTTTATCTGGCCGGTTACACGGCCCAGGCCTCGGCGGACGCCACGACGGACCCGCTGGCGTGGGCAAAACAGGCGATGGCGGATCTGGAAGCCAACGCGGCGTGTTTGACCGACGCGGAGGTATTTCGGCCCTTGGTGTTCGAAAAATGGTTGTACGGTGTGCACTTCACAGACAAACTATTCGGCGCGGAAGTATATTTTCACAACGAACAGTGGTGGAGCAAAGGCCTGCCGAACGGTGTCGGAGAGTTGCCGGAGATTGATTTTGAAACCAATCCCGTATGGAAGCAGGCACGGGATTTGACGCGGGCCATCCTGTCGCTCGGAACAACCGTTCCGTTCATTACGACACAGGTGCTCGGCGGTCCGTTCAATCAGTTGTTCAATCTATACAAAGAACATCTGTTGACGGGGTTTTACGACAACCCAGCCGGCGTGCGGCGGGATCTGCGCGTGCTGACCGACGCGTTGATCTATATGCACAACTGGTATCGACAAACCATCCCGACCGATCAGTTCCAGCCGATCTACGCCGCCGGCCGATGCATGCCTCGCGGGTACGGCCAAATGTGCGGATGTGCGACGCAATTGATTTCCAAAGAACTATACGACTCGTTCATTCGGCCCCTGGATGAAGAAGTACTGTCGATATATCCAAACGGCGGAATGTATCATTTGTGTGGCGCGCATTCGCAGCATTTGGCCACATGGCGGGACATGCCCGGCCTGCGGGCGTTCCAGGTCAACGACCGCGCCACGGAGGATTTCGATCTATACTCTTCCACGCTGCGCGAAGATCAGATTTTCTACGTGTTTCCCACGGCGAACATGACGCGGGAAAAAATGTTGCACAAAACGCAAGGGAAACGAACGGTGTTTTGTTAACAGCCTAACAGTCTCGCGCCGGCGGTCCCAGTCTGGCCGTGTCGTTTCGAAAGCGTTCCCTGGCTGTTTTGTCGCGGAAATCCGGCACTTCCTGCGGCATGCCTCCGGACTGCATGCTGCGGTACATTACGATACCCACCGACGACATGGCCACGCCGCGATAGACGTCCAGGAACGGTTGTTTTCCGGCGCGGATTGCCTGGGCGAAATGGTAGTCCACCCAGAAATCCCCGCCGCCGTGTCCGGCCCGCTCTGCCTCCGTGGTGTGCGACGGGAACGACGGGACGTACACGCGTTCGATCGGTATGTTGGTGGGCACGTCCCAGGGATCGTGCCACACGCGAATTTGTTCCGGGCCGAAATAACCGGGGCCTCGCGTGATTTCGGCGGCGCCTCGCGTGCCGTGGATTCTATAGAAATTGGAATGCCCCGGCATGCCGCCGCCGATGAGCCGGAAGACGGCGCCTTCCTCCATTTGACAGAGCGCGGCGAATCCGCCGTCCGTCGCGTCCACGGAGAAAGCGACAACCGATTTCGGCATCAGATCGGTTATATACATCAGCGGCGCGAGGGCGTGGGTGCAGTAGTATCCCCGCGGCAGCCACGCGCGCCAGTGGTCCGGCGAGGGTGTGTAAAAGGCCCAATCTTCCGCGGACATCGGATGATTGTATTCGCCTTCGGCGTAGGTGGCCTTGCCCAGTTCGCCGGATTGATAGAGGCGTCGCAATTCCTGGTTGAATTTCGTGAACGGGTAGTTCTCCGCCAACATATAGATCAGGCCGGTCGATTCCACCGTTTCGCACAGTTCGATGCCTTCGGCGATGGTGAAATTGCAGACCGTTTCGCTCAACACATGTTTGCCTGCCCGGAGCGCCTTGACGGCGAATGGCGCGTGTTCGTGGAAATAATTGGCCAGGATGACGGCGTCCATGTCGTGGGCGAGGAATTCGTCGTAATCCACATATCGCGCCACGCCCTCGCCGACGTCGGCGGTGCGAAGTTTTTCCTCGTGCCGGTCGCACAGGGCAACCAGTTCCATGCCGACGGCCTCGGTGTTCCGAGCGTAACTCATGCCGCGAAACGCGCCGAGAACGCCCACCTTGATTTTGTTCATGAGGATTCCTTTCTATACATTTTGTTTTATATGTTTATGGGGATTTACTATAGTTTTTTCGGTTGGCCACAACATGGACAGTGGTTCGGCGAGGGCGGTTTCATGTCGAGTTGCTGAATGGCGTTGTTCCACAGATTGATTTTGAACAGGTGCGTATCGACGGGGCCGTTTGGGTCGGCAAGGAGTTTAAGGGCCTGGGCGGCCTGGATGGCGGCGACGGCGGCGACGGCGGGGCCGATCACACCGACTTCGCGGCAGGTGGGATCGGCGGGCGGCGACATGCCGGCTTGCGACGCCGAACTATTCTCCAGCGCCGCCGGTTCGTCGTGCAGGCATCGCAGGCAGCACGACAGGCCGGGGCGGACGGTCATGACGTGTCCCTCGGCCTCCAGCACGCCGGCGAAAATCCAGGGCAGGCCTTGGCGGACGCAAAAATCGTTGATGACAAACCGCGTGGGAAAATTATCCGTGCCGTCGAGGATGAGATCGCACCCAGCCGCCAGGGAGGCGATGTTGTCCGCCGTCAGCCGCTCGATGACCGGCTCGACCGCGACGTGCGAATTGATCCGCCCGATCGCTGCCGCCGCCGCACGGGCCTTGTGCACGCCGGCGGCAGCATCGGCCTCGGTGTAGTACGCCTGCCGATGCAGATTGACCAACTCCACGCGGTCGTCGTCCACCAGCCGCAATCGCCCGACGCCCGCCCGCGCCAACAACTGCGACGACCACGACCCCAGCCCGCCAACGCCGACAACTAACACTGTGCCAGCGGATAGACGTTGTTGGCCGGCCTCGCCCAGGCCCGCGAACGCGATCTGGCGATCGTAGCGGGCAACGAATGGCGGAGTTGTTGCGGGGGCTGTCATTGTTTCTGTTGTTGCTGTTCCCGCTCTCGTTTCTGCTGTTCGCGCCAGGCCTCCGTGAAGGCCTTGACGTCGTCGCTCAATCCGGGGAACGTTGTGGGCATCGACGTGGGCATATCCGTTTCCATGTTCGCGTCGATCCACGCCTGCATGGTTTCCTTGAGCGGCTGGATGTCCTCGCGGTGCAGCGCGCGGTAGTTGACGTTGAAATGAATGTAATCGTCCCACTTATTGAAGGCAGCCCCGAAACCGCGGTTCAGCACGTCGGGATATTTCTCCCTGTCGATGGGCAGGTCCTCGGCGGGCCAATAGGTTTGCCAGCCGACCACTTTACCGCGTTCCTCGCCTCGCCAGCCGCCCATGGGATGACTGTTTTGTTGTTTCAGCAGCCGGGCGATGTTCGCATCGGTTTTGGGGCACTTGAGGGCGAAGGACCAATGGCCGTCGGCAAACGTCTTTTTGATCTGCTCGATCGGTGTGCCCACGACGACGATCTTGTCGAGGTCGGCCACGCCCAGGCCCTGCAAGGCGGCGTATTGGACGTGCTGGACGCGTTTGGGGTCGAATCCCATGACGGCGGCGGAGACCGTGTCGACGGCGACCATGTCGCGTCCGGCGATGATGAGGTTCATCTTGACGGGCGTGCCCCAGAGAGGCCCGTCGCCCTGCATGGCGACGATGCCGTCAACGACGACCAGCGCGGTGGGCCGCAGGCGGGCCAGGTCCGCCAGATTGGCCTCGACGTCGTCGTGCCACGGCTGTCGCGTGCCCGGATACAGGCCGTAGAGGTTCTTCATCGCCACCGTGATGCCGGTCAGGCAGTGTGTTTTGAGGCAGGGGACGTTGATGACGATGTCGGCGTCCATGTAGGCGCCGGCCACGGGATGTTGCGCGATCGCGTGCGTGCCCGTGGAGACCGGCATGGCCGGCGGGAGCGGCTTGGCCTGGAAGACCTCGCGGGAGATCTGCATGGTGACGAACTTGTCGGGCGTGTTCATCTCGACCAGTTCGATGCCGTGTTTTTCGGCGAGTTTGTCGTAGCCGCAGATGGGGTACATTTCGAAGGCGGGCGGGCCGCTGCCTTCGGCGATGATGAGTTTGTTGTCACCGTGGGCCTTGAGCGCCTCGACGACGCCGGCCATCACGCGAACGTCCGTCGTCATGCTCGGGAAATACCGTCCGCCGCGATGATTGGTGAGATTGGGCTTGAGGAGGACGGTTTTTCCCGCTGGCACGATGTCGGCCAGCCCGCCGGTGAGTTCGATGGCCTCGGCGACCATTTCGATGATGGCCTGCGCGTTGGCGGCCTCGTCGGCGGCCTTGTCGTCGGTCTCCTGCAATTCGCGGAAGACGATGGCGACGACGGGCGCGGGATTCGGCGCGGGCAGCGGGGCGGCGACCCGTACCGGCGACTGTGGCGGCATTTTGGCGGCCGCGACCGCGAAGGGCAGCGGTTCCGGCGGTTGCGCCGGCTGGGCCGCGGGGGCCTCCACCGACACCGCCTCGGGAGCGGCCTGGTGCGGCAGGCAGCCCGAAACCAACGCGTTCCCCAGCAACGCAACGGCCGACATCAGCAGGACAATCCACAATGTTCGAGTCCGCATGGGCGCTCCTTAATGTGAGGCGTCAGTGTACCACGAACGAGACCTCGTGGAAATATACGACTTGCGATGAGTGACAAGTAATGAGTAACGAGTGGCGAGGACTTCGCATGCAACGTGATGCGGGCGTCTTGCCCGCGTGGCGGCGAACGACATGGCGGGGTGGCTTGCCGTTTTGCGTTGTGTAACAGCACAAAACGGCAAGCCAACCCGCCGCGTCACAGACATTCGTTATTCGTGATTGTCTCCAGCGGATCAGGCCGCCCGGCGGCGACGGTTGAGCCACAGCCCGCCAACCGTCAGCAGGACCAGCGTAGCCGGCTCGGGAATGGCGACGGCGAACACGCTGTTGCGAGCGGTATCAATCTGCGCCTGGGTCAAATAGAAGTTGCCACCACTGGTAGACATCAGATTGACGATCTCATCATAATGAGGCAGTCCCAGGTTGTGGCCAATCTCGTGCGCCAGCACTCTGCCGATGGTGGGCCACGACGACCAACTCATCAGGTCCGTGCCGATGTAGAATGCAATGCCATTCCATCCCAGACCGGCCACGCCAGCGACGTAATTGGTGCCGTATTGGACATCTCCAGGGCGAATATCGACCATGAACACATTGAGCACAAGAGGATCGGAGTCCAGCACTCCCGCTGTCCTGCCGGCGTTTACCAGCGAACTCACACTGGAGTACCCACCATTCAACGCGGCTGGGTCGGTGAACACCGTGGTGTTCTTGATCTCGACTCCGATACCGGCCTCGTTCCAGATCGTATTGACAACATCCATGATACTCTGCTGTTGGAAGGGGGTACCCAGTGTCTGGGCGGCATTGCCTTGGTCGTCGACGACGTTGATGATATTGAGTGTCACCATCAAGTCGACAACCGCCGCCTGTGCCGGGGCCATCATGCCCAGGCTTAGTGTCAACGTTACCGCACAAACTGCCATCCGAAGTGATGCTCGCATACGTTACTCCTTTCAGACAAAACCAAACCTTCCGCGCCGGCACCAGTCACGTGCCGGGTGTCGGCGTGGAAACGAAATGTACACGATATATGTATCCTTAGATGCGGAAAAGTGGCACAAAGAAATTGCTCCTTAGGGAATTCCCTGATACGATCCGCGGGAAATTTCCTGGCACAATCCTGACCCGCTCGGTGTGAGCGGAAACAAGGTTATGCCCGATAAGGAACATGACATGCAGGCATGGATACGGAGGTCGGCGGCGTTGTTGACGGTGGTCGCGGTGTCGTCGATTGTGGCGGCGGGGTCGGTGTCGGCGCAGGAAGCCGAGGCGCCCGCCCAGGCCACGGCGGAACCTGTCGCCGAGGCCGCCCCGGAGGAGGATTGGCTCACGCGGGCGAAGAAGCCGGTCTCCTGGCTGGAACTTGAAGGCGACTTCCGCGCCCGGTGGGAGTACAGCAAGGCCGTCCCGGACCTGCAACGCAGCGGTCCCAACAGCGAGACCAACCTGTTGCGGTTCCGTAGCCGCCTTGGCGTGAAGGTCAAGCCGGTCGAGAGCATCGAACTCAACGCCCGCGTCGCGTGGGAGTTCTTTGTCTACCACAAGCCCAACGCCCGGCGTCACTTCGACGCCAACGAAGCCCTGTTCGACAAGCTCAACGTGACGTGGAAGGAAACCTTCGGCGGCATGAAGAATACGCTGGTGGTCGGGCGGCAGGAGATCACCGACCTCGGCAACGGGTGGCTGATTTTCGACGGCACGCCGCTGGACGGCTCGCGCACGATTTTCTTCGACGCCGTTCGCAACACGCTGGAGATCCCCGACGCCAAGACGACCATCGACCTGGCCTACATGCAGCAGGGTGCGTCGGAGAACAAGCACATCACGCCGTTCGGGTTCGAGGCGCCGCGATACTTCGCCGAGAACGACGAAATCGGCGCGTTTGTGTACGTTCGCAACAAGTCGATCGAGCGGACGCAACTCGACGGGTTCTACATCTACCGCAAGACCGACGCTGTGACGGCCCGCGGGTACGACAGCGACTTGCACACCGTCGGCGGCAGCGTGGAGCACGCGTTTAACGACAACTGGATCGTCCGCGCCGCGCTGGCAGAACAGTTCGGCAAACGCGAGGGGCAGGACGTCTGGGCGCAGGCGTTCAACGGCAAACTGACGTACAAATTCCGCGACGCGTGGGATACCGACGCCTTCGCGGGGTACGAGTTCCTCAGCGGCAACGACAAGGACAGCGGCAAGTGGAACGAGTTCGACCCGCTGTGGGGCCGCTGGCCTCAATTCAGCGAAATCATCGCCTCCGCCTATCGCAACGAAACGCTGCCGGGCTACGCGACGAACCTGCACCGGCTGTACGCCGGCGCGATCACCAGGCCCAAGCCCTTCGAGATCATCGCGAATTACCACCTGCTCTTCGCCGACCACAGATATCCGACAGGCCACCTGTTTGGCCAGGACAGCAGCGGCCATTTCCGAGGCCAACTGGTGACGGCCGCCGCCCGCTGGGTGATCAATCCGCACCTCTCGATGCAGGTTTTGGGCGAAGTGTTCTTCCCGAGCGACTTTTACGACCGCGACCACCGCAGCACCGCCGTCTTCGCGCGGTACGAAATCGTCTTCAAGTGGTAGGTGGGAGTTTGTTACAAAAAGTAATGCGTGATGAGTAATGAGTAGCGAGGACTTCCACGTCGTGTGAAAACGGCAGGGCCGTCTCTGCGCTCAGCGTGCCATTCGTGGAATACAATGGCTATGGAGGGGGACGGCCATGAGACGGCGAATGGTGTGTGTGTTGGCGGGGGTGATCGTGATGGGTGCGGTGGTCGCGGACAGACCGGCGCGGGGCGCGGCGGGCGACCGCATGGGCGAACCGCCGTTGATCGGCGGGTTCCTTGACGGGGAGGCGTTTTGGCCTTTCGGGAGCGGCGGGGCGTTTCTGGGGACCGTGATGCAGAAAACCACCGAGAGCATCGACGTGCGGTCCTTCGACGGGCGGCGAACCGTGCGGTTTTTCCTGCCGCAAGACGGCGAGGGACATGGCAAGGCCGACGGCAACGGCAAAGCCGCTGGCCGCGACGCCCTCGCGACGCAAATCCGCATCACGCTCGTGGGCGATTTCGTGGAAATCCAATGGCGAGTGGAAAACGATCAGCCGACGCTTATGGCGATCATTCGCGCAAGATAGGCTATAGGCTGTAGGCGCCGGCTTATGTGAGATTAGGCCTAATGATTCATAAGCCGGCGCCTACAGCCTACAGCCTATAGCCTATAGCCTTGTCGCTGCGGCGGCAAAATTTTGATGTGACCGCTCAACCGCGATAAGATGTAAATGACATGGCGAAAGAGCGATTGGCAATTGGCGTGTTTTGCGGGCCCGCGGTGGACGGGGTGGATGCGGCCATGGTGCATATTACAGGCCGCGGCGAGCGGATGAAGGTTCGCCCGCTGCACGAGTCGCATCATCCGTTTGACGACGCGTTGCGAGGCCGGCTGATCGCGGCGATGGACGACGAGCACGCCCAGGCGGCGGGGCTGGCGTCGCTGGATCGCGAGGTGACGGCGGCGATGATCGAGACCGCCAACGCGGTGATGAAGCTCGAATCCGCGGCGGCGGGCGACGTCGCCGTCGTCGGCCTGGGCGGGCCGATCGTGGTGCACACGCCCCGCGATCCGAAGCACAAAGCCAGCCTTGCCTACGTGACCGAACTGGGCAGCGTGGGATTCGCCGCCAGTCGACTGGGTATGCCGACCGTCGGACAGTTCGCCCAGTCCGACGCCGGCGCGGGCGGCTGCGGCGGGCCTGTCTCCGCCTGGGCCGACTGGCTGCTCTTTCGCGACAAACGCCTCTCGCGCGTGCTGATCCATCTCGGCGGACTCGTCACGCTCACGCAGGTGGGCACCAACGCGCACCCGCTGGAGGTGGTTGCCTTCGACGTCGGGCCTGGCACGATGCTCATGGATGCCCTCACGCGGGAGTTGATGGGCCGCCCCGCCGACGTCGACGGCGCGTTTGCCGACCGCGGGCGGGCGTCGGCGTCGATGCTCAACGAACTGCTTGCCAATCCGTACTTCCGCGCGCCCGCGCCGAAAATTACCCACCGCCGCGCCTGGAGCGGGCCCTACCTCACCAAACTGCGCGCCATGGCCCAGCGGCACCGCGTGCGCGAGGAGGACGTCGTCGCGACGGCCTCCGAGCTGGTCGCCCACTCCGTTGCGCAGGGCGTCAAGCTGCTGACGGAACGCCCGCACGAAATCATCCTCACCGGCGGCGGCGCGAGAAACATTCACCTGGCCTCGCGAATCCGCACGCTGTTGTCGCCCTCGAGCACCATCAACAGCGAAAAATTCGGCATCGCCATCCGCGCCAAACAATCCATCGTCATGGCTGTCCTCGCCATGGCCCGGCTGGACAACACCCCCATCTATTGCCCCTACGCCACCGGCGCGAAAAAACCAACCCCCTGGGGCAGCCTGTGCGGGTGAGCGTTTTTTTAACCACAGAGACGCAGAGAAGGACATTGGGGATTCGCGGGTTTTCCGCGTAACGCTCCGCGTCTCTGCGGTAAACATCACGGTGCCTGAACCGCACGCGTGCACCCGTTGTAACGGGTGTGACAAAATGTTCTGGCAGGATGCAACGTGTTGTTTTCGTAGTTCCTAGTCGCGAAGCGACGGCGTTGGGTAGCCCAGGGTGAGCCTGTACTCAGGCGAACCCTGGGGTCCGGTTTTTCAACACAAGCCCCAA
>WRDM01000011.1 GCA_009783465.1 Phycisphaerae bacterium
ACGAATACATGATCTGGTGCGTCCTTGGCGACGACACCGAATAGACGGCTGGAAGAAATCCGCAAACAAAAACCGCTTTCCGCTTGACGAAGACTTGCTCATAGACGGGGAGGCCGATCGGTTTGTTTCCATATCACGTTGATGCCGTGTCCTTTTCGCCCTTGGCTATCCATACCTGGTGGTGAGTGGCTGGTGGCTAGTGGCTTGTGCCTCTGCTAGAATATCTCCATGATTCCGATTCGTACGGATTACAAGATGACGCGTCGGCCTTGGGCGAATTATGCGCTGGTGCTGGCGAATATCGTGATTTTCGCGATGGGCTATAACGGCGTCCAGCGGGGCGAGATGGGTTTGTTGCAGCCCGATCAGCCGCAACTGTTCCAGTTTTTCACCTGCATGTTCATGCACGGCGGGTTTTGGCATCTGGGCGGCAACATGATTTTTCTGTGGGTGTTCGGCAACGCGATCAACGACCGCCTGGGGCACCTCGGATACCTGCTGTTTTACCTTGCCGGCGGCGTGCTGGCGGGCGTGGGATACCTTCTGCTGGGCGGATCGGCGCCGGTCCTTGGCGCCAGCGGGGCCATCGCCGCCGTCACCGGGGCGTTTCTGATCCTGCTGCCCCGCACCCGCGTGACGCTGCTGGTGTTTTTGTTCTACCTGATTCTGCCGCTGGAGATTTCCAGCCTGTTTTTCATCGGCCTGCAATTCATCTGGAACGTGTGGTCGTCAATCCACGATTATGTCCTGCCGACGGGCGGCGGCGGGGTGGCGTACGTGGCCCACAGCAGCGGGTACGTGTTCGGCATGGCGGTGGCGTTGATGTTGCTGGCGTTCAAGCTGGTGCCCAGCCACGCGTACGACCTGTTCAATCTCTGGCGGGCGTACAAGCGTCGCGCGGGGTATCGTCGCATGGTGGCCGAGGGGTACGATCCGTTCCGGTACACCGGCCGATCGTCGGCGCCGCCGACGGGCCGATGGACGCCCAGCCAAGCCGATCCGCCGCCTCCGCCGACCAGCGCGCAGGAGGTCGAACTTCGCCGGGCCATCACGCGGGCTCTCGCCGCCGGCGACTTCCGCGCCGCCGCCGACCGCTACGTCGAACTCTGCGCCCTCCAGCCCGCCGCCGTCCTGCCGCGACAAAACCAGCTCGACGTCGCCAATAAACTCTTCCAGGACGCCCAATACGCCCCGGCAGCCGACACCTACGAACGATACCTCAAACACTATGCCGAAGACGCCCCCGACGTGCAGGTCCTCCTGGCCATGCTCTACGCATGGTATCTCGGCAGCCCCGACCGAGCCAAACCTCTCCTCGAACAAGCCCTGCCGCGACTGCGAGACCAACGAACCATCCAGCGGGCACGGGAGATCTTGGCGTCGGTGAACGAGGGGGCGGGGTAAGGGCATCGGAATAAGGCTGTAGACTGTAGGCGCGACGTGACGTACCCACGGCATGTCGCGCCTACAGCCTTCGGTCTACAGCCTATAGCCTGTGTTTGTTAAGATTCGATTCAAATTCCCCGCGTCGGAATTTCGGTTTTTGACTTCCCGCGCGCCTTGGGCTATACATGAACGTTTACGAGGTGACATGATGAAACGCACGAAACGCACGATGGGATTGGCCGGTGTGGTTGTGGTGAGCGTGGTGCTCGGTGTGGCGATCAGCCATGGGACGGCGCAGCAGAAGGAGTCTCTCGCCCCCGCGAAGGTGGCCGTCGTGGATATCGACAGCCTGTTCCGCAACTACAAAAAGGTGAAGGATTACAACCAATCGCAGCAGGACGAGTCGATGCGTCTCCAGGCCGAGGACGAGGCCAGGCAGGCGGGCATCAAGAAGGCCCAGAACGCCCTGGCGGACCTCAGGCCCGGCAGCCCGGATTTCAATCGGCAGCGGGAAGCGGTCACCAAGCTGACCATTGAGTACCAGGTCTGGCGAAACGTGCAGATGGAGTTGCAGCAGCAACTCCGCGTACAGCGCACGAAGGAAATGTACGAGGAAATGGTGAAAGTCGCCGCCGTTGTCGGCAGGCAGGCCGGGTGCAACCTCGTCATGACCAAGGACCCCATCGACCTCGCGGCGGCACGCACGATGGACGAACTCGTCGACCAGTTCAACAGCCGGAAAATCCTCTACGCCGCCGACTCGCTGGACATTACCGATGCCGTGCTGATGCAGCTCAACGAGCTGTACGCGGCGAAGAAATAATCGTAGCGATGAACGACGCGTCGATCCAATTGGCTCACGGGGGCGGCGGGCAGCTCACCGCGGAGTTGATCGCGGAGGTGATTCTGCCCGCCCTCGGGCCTGACGCCAACGCACAGAATCCTCGGGCGTTGGCCGACGCGGCGTATCTGCGCGGCGGTCCGGAATGTAGCATGGGCGTCTCGCCCATGAGTCCCACGGGCGTCTCGCCCGTGGCGAAACCGACAGAAGCCTCGTGCGACAACGATGCTGCCGCTCGCGCCGACTCCAACGCGCCTCTTTCAAGGCCGCCTTGCATGGGCGAGACGCCCATGCGACTCACGGGCGAGACGCCCGTGCTACGTTCCGCGACGTGGGCGTTCACGACCGACTCGTACGTGGTTTGGCCTCTGGAATTCCCCGGCGGGGACATCGGCAAATTGGCAGTATGTGGCACGGTGAACGACCTGGCCGTCAGCGGCGCCGACGCCGCGGGGCTGTCGCTCTCGCTGGTGCTGGAGGAGGGATTGGAAATCGCGTTGCTGCGTCGTGTGCTGGCGTCGGCGGGGCGGGCGGCGAGGCAGGCGGGCGTGCGGATCGTCACGGGCGACACGAAGGTCGTCGAACGTGGCGGCGTCAAGGGGATGATCCTCAACACCTCCGGCGTGGGCACGGTTTGGCCGGCGGCGACGCTCGGGTTCGACCGGGTCACGCCCGGCGACAAACTCATCCTCTCCGGTCCGCTCGGCGAGCACGGCCTGGCGGTGCTCTGCCAACGCCAAGGCCTCGCCCTGCGAACCGAATTGGCCAGCGACTGCGCCCCACTGAACGCCCTCTGCCGCGACCTGGTCGCCCAGCTCGGGCCGGCCGTCAAATGCATGCGAGACCCCACGCGGGGCGGACTCGCCGCCGCCGCCGTCGATCTCGCCAACGCCTGCCGATGCGACATCGAACTCGACGAAGCCGCCATCCCCCAACACCGCGCCGCCCGAGCCGCCGCCGACATGCTAGGCCTCGACCTCCTCACCGTCGCCAACGAAGGAAAACTCCTCGCCGTCGTCTCACCCGCCGCCGCCGAACAGGCCGTGGCGATCCTCCGCGCACACGACCTCGCCCCCCACGCCGCCGTCATCGGCGCCGTCACGCGCCCCAGCGACCAACCCCTCGTCGAACTCCTCACCACCATCGCCAGCCGCCGCGTCGTCCCAATGCCCTACGGGGAAGAACTGCCGAGAATCTGCTAGAGCGGTTCCAGCTTGCGTGGTGGCTGCTGGCCGTCGCTGAGGACGAGCCAGGCCAGGAGGCCGAAGCAGTCGATGCATCGCATCGGCGATGCAGGCCGACGCCGCCTGGCGACGCCGCAGGCAGGCCAGCAGCCACCACGCAAGCTGGAACCGCTCTAGAGCGGCGGGCACGTCGCGTGTGGTGATCGCAGGGCCATCGCATCTAAATTTCCGCGTGTTTTCGCGAAAAGGCTGTGGGCTGTAGGCTGTAGGAGACATGCCTTTGCGACCGATGTTTCGCAAAGGAAAATCAACCTACAGCCCACAGCCTACAGCCTACAGCCTAAAAATGGGCCTTTTTCGATGCGATTGCCCTGGCGGTTATCGTAAATTCCCTTGTTCCGGTTGGGCGAAATTTCTACAGTAGGAAACATACTCATTGATTGGGAGAGTTCCCGCATGAAGGCAGTGGCGAGATGGTTTGGCGTGTTCGTGTTGGCGGCGGTGTGTGTGGCGGCGGTTTCGGCGGCGGGGCAGGCGTCGCCCGCGACGGAGCCTGCCGAGGCGCCCGCCGGTGCGATGGACGTGGCGTTGGCGGATGCGGTGTTGCCGGCCGTGAGCGACGTCGCGCTGGAGCGGGCCAAGGCGTATGTCGACAATTCCGACCGGTACCTTCATCATTCGCATCTCAAGCGTGGCATGAAGGGGTACGGCAAGACGGTGCTGGCCGGGGTGACGATCGAGCGGTTCGAGGTGGAGATCGTGTCGGTGGTCAGTCACTGGGGGCCTCACCAGGACGTGATTCTGGCGAAGCTGTCCGGGCTGGAATTGGAGAAGACCAACGTGATCGCGGGCATGAGCGGCTCGCCGGTGTACGTGGTGGATCCGCGTGACGGCAAGGAGAAGATGGTCGGCGCGGTGGCGTACGGCTGGTTCGGGCAGAAGGAGCCTCTCTGCGGCCTTCAGCCGATCACGCAGATGCTGGCGATGAACGGCGTGGTGGGCGAGCGGCGTGCGATGCCGACGTCCGCGCCGGCGGCGGGCGAGTCGCCGCGCGAGCCGGTCGCGGCTGCCCGTGCGGTGCATCGCGAGAACGACAAGGTGGCGTCGAAGGCGTTTTTGGAGATGGCGTTTGCGGTTCGCAACGCGGAGATCGCCAGGGCGTTTCGCGGGGCGGGCGACGCGGAGGCCGCCGTCGCGAAGGCGGCGGCCGGCGAGGCCCCCGCGCTGCTGCCGTTGCGGACGCCGCTGATGGTCAGCGGTGTGGGGCGAGAGGCGTTGGCCAACGCGTCGGCGGGGCTGGCGGCGTTTGGTATGGTGCCGGTGCAGGCGGGCGCGGTGGCGGGCGTCGAGGCCGAGGCTGCCGACGCCAAACTCGAACCCGGCAGCGGCATCGCCATTCCGCTGGTTCACGGCGACGCGAGCATCTCCGCCGTCGGCACGGTCACGGATGTCATCGACGGCAAGGTCCTTGCCTTCGGGCATTCGTTTTTCTCCGACGGCGACGTGCGGTTTCCCATGGGGCCCGCCTACATTCACAGCGTGGTCGCGGGCGTGTTCAGCAGTTTCAAGCTGGGTTCGCTCGCGCACATTTCGGGCGCGCTCACGCGGGACGAGAACGTCGGCGTCGCGGGCGACCTCGGCGAAAACGTCGAGATGATTCCGATGACCGTCGAGGTGGTCTGGAAGGATCTGGGCGAAACACAGCAGTACAACTACGACATGGTGGGGCACCGCATGTTCACGCCGCGATTGGTGGGCATGTTGGTCGAGGCGTCCATCACCGGCTGGAAAAATCTGCCCGAGTCGCACACGCTGCGGTACACGGCGGCGATTGATTTCGGCGAGTTGGGCGTGTACTCGGTGGATAACGTCAGTTCGGGCATGGACACGATGGACATTTACGGCGAGATGATTCGGCCGCTGCTGGTGGCGTATCGCAACCCGTGGCAGTCGCCGCCGGAGCCGCGCAGCGTCACGGTGCGCGTGACGGTCGAGGAAAAATCCCTCGCCGCCGACGTGGTGGAATTCAAGCTCGACGGCAAGGTCTATCGGCCTGGCGAGACGCTGACGGGCACGTTGACGGTCGAGCCCTACCGCCAGCGCCGCACGACGCTGCCGGTGACGTTCGCGCTGCCTCGCGACCTGCCCGAGGGCACGTACACGCTGGACGTGTGCGACGCGTACTACGCCGCCCAGGCCCTGCGACGCGAGATGCCGCAACGGTACGACCCGCGCAACGTCAGCGAGATGCTCCAGGCGGTGCAGACGATGGCGTCCAACCGCCGCGATTGCCTGTATCTCCGCCTGCCGCTGAACGAAGGCGGGATGGCGATTCGTCAGAAAGAACTGCCCGATCTCCCCGGCAGCAAGGCGGCCATTCTCGCCCAGGCCGACCGGGAGGACGTCAAGGCGTTCCGCAAAACCCTCGTCCGCCCGCTGCCAGGCCCGTATGTCTTCAACGGCGCGGCCAGCGCGACGTTCGAGGTCTCCAAGACGGCGGGGGATTTTTCCCAAAAGCAAGTGAAAGAGTAAGGAACGGCGGCCGCGTGGCAAGGTATTAAATCCGAAATCCGAAATGCGAAATCCGAAACAGATTCCAAAGAATTCAAAGAAGAAAATTCCAAACGGCAAAGCCTATGTCGCATCAAAACGTATGGCGTCACCGTCTGGGTTTGGAGTTTTCTCCTTTGGGGTTTTGTGATTTGTTTCGGATTTCGAAATTCGGATTTCGGATTTCAAAACGCATTCGCGTAGCACGAGTAGCACGTTCGGACGATGAATCCGCAAGGAAAAGAAAGAGTCATTATGCGTCATTATGTTTCGGTGTTGTGTGCGTTGTTGATGGCCGCGGGTGCGTTGGCGGTTTCGCCGACGACGGTGGAGCATTCGACCGAGGCGGATTTCGCCACGGGCGCGACGTCGGGGGTGGTGGTGACGTCCGAGGGGCGGCTGCAACTCGGGCGTGAATTGGCGGTGCGGATGTCGACGGCGGACGCGCCGGCCATCGTGTCGGCGTTGGCGACGGACGGGAAAATCATTTACGTCGCCAGCGGCAGCGAGAACACGATTTACAAAATCGACGGCGACAAGAGTGTCCCGTTCGCCACCGTCGAGGGCACGATCGTCACCAGCCTGCTGTGGACGGGCAAGGAGTTGCTCGCCGGCACGAGCGGCGGCGACGGCGCGGGCGTGTACGCCGTGGACGACAAAGGCGGCGTCAAGGCGGTCTGGAGCGACGAGGACGTGCAGTACGTCTGGGCGATCCTTCGCGACGGCGCGGGCAGACTGTACGTGGCCACCGGCCCGAAGGCCCGCGTGTACGTTGTCGACGGCGGCAAGGGCGACGTGCTGTACGAAGTCCCGTCGGCCCTGGCGAAAAACATTCTTTGCCTCGCCCGCGAGCGGGACGGCACGCTCTACGCGGGCACGGACACCAGTGGCCTGGTGCTGTGCATTGATCCCGAGAAGAAGACCGGTCGCGTGATTCTGAACGCGACGGAGAAGGAAGTGTCCGCGATCGTGCTGGACGGCCGGGGCGGGCTGTACGCGGCGACGAGCGATGCGGCCCGCGCGACGGGCGAGGTTGCTCGCGGCGGCGCGGCGGGCGGAGGCCCGGCGTTTCGCGGCGCGGCCGACGACATGGACGAAATGACCAACCGCGCGCCGGTCCTGGCCGTGGTGGTCGATCCGGCCGACGACGATGACGAAGCGTGCGACTGTGGTGAATGCGACGGCGATGAAGACGGCGACGAGGACGAGGAAGGCGTTGTCGCCAAGCCTGCCGACGCCAAGCCCGTCGTGGCGCCGGTGACGCGTTCGGCGGTGGCGGTTGCGGCGGGTCGAGGCCCCGGCGGCGGAGCGAGTCCTGCCGCGGACGGGCCTGGCAACGCGGTGTACCACATTGACGCCGACGGGCTGGCCCGCGCCATCTTCCGACAGGGCGTCAGCATCCTGGCCATGATCCGCGTCGACAACGCGCTCATCCTCGGCACGGGGAATAACGGGCAGATTTTCCGGCTGGCGTTGGACAGCGACGAGACGGTCATGCTCGCCGACGCCGAGAGTTCGCAGATCACCGCGCTGACGCAGGCGGGCGGACAGATTTACTTCGGCACAGCCAACAAGGGCTCGGTGGGCATGATCGGCGCGTCGCACGCGCGGACCGGCACGTTCACGGCCAAGGCGATCGACGCACAGCAGATCGCGCGATGGGGCACGGTGCGGTTCTGGTCGTCGGCGCCGGAGGGCGCGAGCGTGACGGTGTCGACGCGGACGGGCAACACGGCGGAGCCGGACGACAAGACGTGGAGCGAGTGGTCGGCGCCCGCGGAGGCCAAGGCGGGGTTTATGAAGGTCGCCAGCCCGGCGGGTCGTTTTTTGCAGTATCGGCTGACGTTCGCGGGCGACGGGTCGGCGACGGCGTCGGCGGGCGACGTTCGGCTGGTGTATCAGGTGGCCAATCTCGCGCCGGTGATTTCGGCGGTTCAGGTGGTCGGCGGCGAGGGGGCGGGCGGCGCGCGGGCGAATGAACGCGGGGCGACGCCTCCGGGCATCTCTCCCACGGCGGCGCGGATTATCACGATTCAGGCCAGCGATCCCAACAACGATCAACTCGTGTATACGATCGAGTATCGCGAGGTGGGCACGAGCAACTGGATCGTCGTGGCGGAGAAACTGGAACAGCCGATGTACGTGTGGGACACGCAGACGGTTGGCGACGGCGACTACGAGCTTCGCGTCACGGCCAGCGACGCCCCGGCCAATCCGCCCGACAAGGCGCTGACGGCTTCGAAGATCACGAAGGTTGTTCGGGTGGACAACACGGCCCCGGTCGTGAAGGACTTCGTGGCGCAGGTGGTGGACGGCAAGGACGGCGAGGCGGCGTCGATTCGGGGCAGCGGCACCGCCGTCGACGACAGCCGCATCGCGGCCATTCATTACTCCCTCGATAGCTCGACCGAGTGGGTGGCCGTCTCGCCCGACAGCGGACTCTGCGCCGATGCCGAGGAAAAATTCTCGTTCACGATCAAGAATATCAAACCCGGCAACCACCGCGTAACCGTCCGCGCCACCGACGCCGTAGGCAACATGGGCTACGCCAGCGTCACGGTGAATGTGGGGAAATGAGCCACTAGCCATCAGCCAGTAGCCAGTAGGAGCACAGCGACCAGTGACAAGCGACAAGTGACAAGAGAAGGAAAATCTTGTCTTTCAAACCGTTCGTACGGGATGAAACCGTGAAACAAAACAATCACGGCCTACTCTTGTCGCTTGTCACGGGTCGCTTGTCGCGATGTTCCTGTCGCGTAGTGGTATTCCGCGGCGCGATGTTAAGATGGGCAAAATAAAAAGCGTCGTTAAAATTTAATGGATAAAATAAGGAAAATATTCTTGGATAAAATGGAAACACCCATGGCGTGATTTTCCATAACATGTTATATTTATATATGTTATAGTGTTGTGAAAACAAATTTTCGTCCCTTATAATTTTTCGTGAATCGGACGATGATTTGTATGCAAGGACGCTGTTTCAGGGCGGCAGGAGTTGCCCTGACAGGCCCATGAGGGGCATGAGAATTCCGGGAAGTCGCCGAATAACGCCACCACGAGCCGCAGGGACGTCGATTCGAGCAGGGCGATTTTCCACAAACCGCGAAGGTGTGCACGCGGTGGCCTGCTGAGGCCAGGGAGAGAATCATGACGAACATTCAGGGCATCGGGCAAGGGGCGGTTCCGGCGATTCAGCCGACGGCGCAGGCCAGCCAAAGCGCGTACACGGCCTCGCCGCAGGCGATTGGCGACACGATCGAGATTTCCAGCGTCGCCCGGCTGACGGCGGCGGTCCACACACTGCCCGACGTGCGGGCGGAGTTGGTCGAGCGAGTCAAGGCCGACATCGCGGCTGGTACGTACGAAACACCCGACCGGATCGACGTCGCGCTGGAACGTCTCATGGACGACATGACCGGCGTGTTATAGCGGCGGCAAACAGGCCGATTTTTGGCGCAAAGACGATTTTCCGGGTGCGGGTAAACCCCACCCGGTTTTTTTATTGCCAGTTATGATAAATTGGGTAAAATTAACAAGATCAGCAGTCTTCTTTGTTTTACGCGAGGGCGTCTGGTAAGCGAAGTTTTCTGGAGTTGGCGTTCTGAAATAGTGCGGGTGTTGAACTGTTTGAGGATTGCGATCAGGAGGCAATCGTGCGACGAAAATCGGTGTATACCACGGGAGAGGCAGCCGAGCTGTGTAAGCTTTCGCAGCAGACGGTGATTCGTTGTTTTGACAGCGGGCAGTTGAAAGGGTTCCGCGTGCCCGGCAGCAAGTTCCGGCGGATTCCGCGCGCGGAGTTGCTGACGTTCATGAAGAGCAACGGCATTCCGTTTGACAGCCTGGAGACGGACTACAAAATCCGCGTGCTCGTCGTGGATGACGATCCCGACATCGTGGAGTTGTTTGTCGACGCGTTGCGGGAGGACGGACTATTCGAGGTCGCCACCGCGGCCACCGGCTTCGACGCGGGCGTGCTGGCGCAGCAGTTTTCGCCGGACATCGTGGTGTTGGATTTCATGCTTCCGGACATTAACGGCAACGTGGTCTGCCGCACCATTCGCGAGAATCCCGAGTTGTCGCACATCAAGGTGCTGGTGATTTCCGGCGCGGTCAATCCGGCGGAGATCGACAAGCTCAAAGCCGCCGGCGCGGACGACTTCATCAAGAAGCCCTTCAATATCGAAGTGGTCACGAAGCGTATCAAGGAGTTGGTGCGAGGGCAGTGATGGAACAGCAGGCTGTTAGACGATTAGGCTGTTAGACTGTCAGGCGCGGGCTTATGCATCATTAGGCCTAACGCCTCATGAGCCTGCGCCTAACAGTCTAACAGCCTGTTGTTTTGCTTTTCCGAGGGTCCCGGAGGATAATACGCCGTTATGTCTACCGCCCAATCCAACACGGCCGCGTTGTCGACGCATCAATTGGATCTCATGCTCCGGCCTGTGGAGCGGTTATTCACATTGCCGGTTGTGGCGGCGCGGGTGATGGAGGCGTTTCATTCGCGGCCTGAGGATGTGGCGGGGCTGGCGATGCTGGATCCGGCATTGTGTGCGCGGATGTTGATGGTGGAGGGGCCTGCGGCGATTGCTGACGGTGGCGCGTCGTTGGATGTGGATCGGCTGATGGAGGAGTTGCTTGCGATGCCCGTGCTGCCATCGCCGGCGGGCGGGGCGGCGGGGGAGTTTCCGTCGTCGGCGTTGTGGGTGCATTGTTTGGCCGTCGGCGTGTTGGCGCGGGAGTTGGTCGGTCGCGTTCGGCCTGACGTGGAGCCGGCGTTGGCGTTCGCGTGCGGGCTGCTGCACGACGCGGGCAAGCTGGCGGCGGTGCTGTGCGTGCCGAAGTCGTATCAGCGTGCGTTGGAGAAGGCGGCCTTGGGGCCGGCGGACGTGACGGCGGTCGAGCGTGAGGTGTTGGGCGTGGATCACGCGACGATTGGCCGGCGGCTGGCGGGGCAGTGGCGGCTGCCGCAGGCGGTGGGCGACGCGATGTGGCTGCACCATCAGCCGGCGGCGGCGCTGCCGATGGAGTTGCCCCATCGCGACCTGGTGGCCGCGGTGGCGCTGGCGGACCGGCTGGCGAGGCAGCGCGCGTTCGGGCACAGCGGCAACGAGGCCGTCGTCGCGATCGAGTCGACTGAGTTGTCGCCGTTTGGCCTCGATCTCGATTCGTTGGAAAACTTTCTTATTCCCGTGTCGGCGCGGATCGACGAGTTGTCGCGCCGTCTGGGCCTGCACGAGGCCGCCCCGCGCGAGCGGCATTACCAGGCGTTGTTACACGTCAATCGCGCGTTGTCCGTCCGCAACGCGGCGTTGTCTCGCGAGCGGGCGTCGCTGCAATCGCACGCGCGGGCGTTTTCGCATGTGTCGGAATTCGCCGTTTCGCTGGGGCCTGACGCGCGCATCAGCGACGTGCTGCCGCGCATCGCGACTATTGCCGCCGAGACACTGAATGTGCCCAGTCATGTCGGCACGCCGCTGATTGCGTATGCCGTCGACTCCGCCGCGGGGCAACTGCTGGCGGTGCGGCTGTGGGACGGCCAGCCGCAGTGGCGGATCGCGTCGCTGCCTCCGGTTGTGGAGCTTCCGGATGCGGCGTTCGTCGCGTCGTCGTCGACGTTGCCGGTGGACGCGGAGGAATTTGACGACTGGCTGCCGCCAGGGTTCGTGCATCGGCCGTTGGCGTGCGCGGGCCGATGGGTGGGTGGACTGCTCGCCCCGGCGGGCGCGTCGCGGGCCGATGAGGCCGACGAGATCATGCTGTCGTGGATGGCCTGCGCGTTGGCGACGGTTCAGGGCCGCGGGCAGGCGGCGGAGTTGAGCGAGCAGTTGGCCGGCGCGTCGCGAGCACACGCCGCCGATCAGCAGGCGCTCGCGCACACGCGGGCGCTGGCGGCGGTTGGCGAGATGGCCGCCGGGGCCGCCCATGAACTCAACACGCCGCTGGCGGTGCTGTCGGGGCGGTCGCAGTTGATGCTCAAAAAGGCGAACACGGATGAGGAGCGTCGGCTGTGGCAGACGATGTCGGAGCAGTCGCAGAAGATCAGCGACATCATCACGGAGTTGATGGAATTCGCCTCGCCATCGGCCCCGGCCGCGGAGGCGTTCGACGCGTGGGAGATTCTTCGTCAGGCGTCGTCGGATTTCCGAAGCGATACTCAAGCGTCGGCGTTAACAGCCGATATAGAAGGTAGTCCCGTGCCCGTGTGGGTGTGGGCGGACCGCCGGCAGGTGCTGTCGGTGTTGCGGGAAGTGTTGTCCAATGCCGCCACGGCGGCGGAGGGTCCCGTGACGGTGCGTTTGTCCGCTCGCGCCGACGAGGCCGGCCGCGTGACGCTGACGGTGGCTGACAACGGGCCGGGCATGGCGCCCGCCGTGGCGGCCAAGGCCTTCGAGCCGTTTTTCTCGCACCAGCGGGCCGGGCGGCGGCGAGGTCTGGGCCTGCCCAGGGCCCGACGGATCATCCAGGCCAACGGCGGGGAGATCGACCTCCGCACCGCGCCCGGATGTGGAACGACCGTGACCGTGCAGCTTCCCGCGGCCAAACGAACGCTTGAGGAGGATGGTGATGCCCCTGGTGGATAAGCCCCGTGTGCTGATTGTGGACGACGAGCCGGCCCTTCGCGCCCTGTTGGCCGACGCGCTCGGTCCAGGACAGTACGACCTGATGTTCGCCTCCAACGGCCGCGAGGCCATGGATCTGGCGGCCGCGAACAGCCCCGATCTCATCGTCACCGATCTTCGCCTGGGAGACTGCACCGGACTGGACGTCATCGACCGTCTCCGACAGACGCGACCGAACATCCCCGCCGTCGTCATCACCGGCCACGCCGACCCGGCCTCGCTGGATCAGGCATCAAGCCGCCGGGTGGATGTGCTCGACAAACCGCTCGATCTCGACCGCCTTCGTGCGACCGTCCGGCAGGAGCTCGATCGACACGCGCAGGCCGACCGGCTGATGCGACGCGTCGACCGCCTCCGCCAACTCGCCCGCACGATCAACGAACAACGCAAAAGCCTCCAGTCGCAACTGGACGAATCGACCGACGAACTCGCGCGCGGCTACCGCCGCCTCAGCCGGCAGATGTCCGTGCAGAAAACCCTGGTGGCGTATCAGCAGGAGTTGATCTCCGCCCGCAACGACGACGACGTGTTCCGCGCCCTCTTCGCGGCCTTCGTCCAGCAGAGCGGGCCTGTCTTCGGCGTGGCCATGGTCTGCGACGGCGACGCGGAACTCCAACTGGCGGGCCGGTTCGGCGTGCCTCGCCCCGACGGCCAACCGTTCTGCCTCGCCTTGACGCGACCGGTGATCGAGGACGTGCTCGTCGACCCGAAGGTCACCCAGTTCGAAGCCACCGACTGCATCGACCGCTTCGACGAAAAACTCCATCGCTACCTGCCGGGCCTGACCCTGCTCGTCGTGCCGCTGCTGCCCAACCCCGGGCAACTGATCGGCCTGGTCACGCTCTACCGAAAAGGCGAACAGCCCTTCACCCCCGACGACCTCGCCCTGGCCGAACGCATCGCCAAACCCACCGCCATCGCGGTGCTGAAGAATGAGTAGCGATCGAAATCCGAAATTCGAAGCCCGAAATCCGAAACAAACTCCAAAGCCCCAAACGACAAAACCCAAACGCTCCGCTATCCAAAACATTTGGACCGCGGAGCGTTTGAAATTTTCTGCTTTGGGGCTTTGGAATTTGTTTCGAATGTCGAATTTAGGATTTCGTATTTTTCGCCAGGTGAATCGCCAGCACGGTGATGTCCGCCGGGGTGATGCCGCTGACGCGTAAGGCTTGGGCGAGGGTGCGCGGGGCGATGGCGGCCAGGCGTTCTCTTGCTTCGTGACGCAGCGATTTGACGGCGCGATAGTCCAGGTCTCGCGGGATCAATTTGTGTTCGAGGTCTGCGAGCATGGCCAATGATTGGCGCTCGCGAACCATGTAGCCGTCGTAGCGGGCATCGACGAGGAGCGACTCGATCGCGCGCGGGTGGGCGGCGGTCAGTTGGGATAAACGGGATCCGGGATCCGGGATTCGGGATCCGGGCGCGGAGGTCGAATCGCCGTTCGTGGTGGCTTCGCCTGTTTGCGTTGTGGGATGTTCCTGTGGTATGGAACGTTCCGTGTCACACGAACGTTCTACAACGCAAACAGGCGGAGCCACATCCACATTTTTTCCGTCTTCGGGTGTCGGTTGCGTTCGTTGTGCCAATTCCCACAACGTTTTCCCATGTTTTCGCGTGGAATGGAGAATCGTTCGCGCTTCGGTGACGGCGGATTGGTTGGCGGAGAAGATTTCCCAGCGGTGGTCGTCGACGAGGCCCGCCGCGCGGCCGAGGGGGGTCAGGCGGCGGTCGGCGTTGTCGGCGCGGAGGCTGAGGCGGTGTTCGCTGCGGCTGGTGAACATGCGGTAGGGTTCGGTGATGCCGCGTGTCACGAGGTCGTCGATCATCACGCCGATGTAGGCCTGGTCGCGGCGGAGGACGAATTCGTTTCGGCCCAGGGCGCTGGCGGCGGCGTTGGCGCCGGCGACGAGGCCTTGGGCGGCGGCTTCTTCATAGCCGGTGGTGCCGTTGACCTGTCCGGCGAGGAACAGGCCGGCGAGGGCTTTGGTTTCGAGCGTCGCGCGGAGTTGGGTTGGCGGGGCGTAGTCGTACTCGATCGCGTAGCCGAACCGCAGGATCGTCGCGTTTTCCAGGCCCTTGATGCGGCCGATGACGGTGGCCTGCACGTCTTCGGGGAGCGAGGTGGTCAGGCCGTTGACGTAGACCCAGTGGGTCGCGATGCCTTCGGGTTCGAGGAAAATCGGGTGGGCGTTTTTATCGGCGAATCGTTCGATTTTGGTTTCGATGTTGGGGCAGTATCGAGGTCCGGCGGATTGGAGCAGGCCTGAACGCGTCGGGGCGCGGTGGACGTTTTCGCGGATGGCGCGGTGGACGTCGTCGTTGGTGGCGGTGAGGTGGCAGGGGATTTGGTGGACGTCGAGGTGGTCGGTGAGGAAGGAGAAGGGCGTGGGCGTCGCGTCGCCGTGCTGGGGCGTGCAGCGGGCGTAGTCGATGGTGTCGGCGGCCAATCGCGGGCAGGTGTCGGTCCGCAGTCGGCCCAGTGTCAGGCCCAGTGCTTGCAGCGAGCGTGACAGGCCGGTGACGGCGGGTTCGTCGATGCGGCCTCCGTCCCACGATCGGTCGCCCAGGAACATCTGGCCGTTCATAAACGTGCCCGTCGTCACGACGATGGATTTGGCGTGAAAACGTTCGCCGTCCGCGTGTGTCGATTGGACCGTCGCGCCCGTCACTCGACCGCCTTCGACGAGGATGTCGACGACTTCGCCTTCGATGACGGTGAGGTGGGTTCGTTGCGAGAGTGTGTGTTGGATCCACGCGGCGTAGGCATGGCGGTCGGACTGGCATCGCGGGCCCCAGACGGCGGGGCCTTTGGAGCGGTTGAGCATGCGGAACTGGATGCCGGTGGCGTCGGCGGCCTGGCCCATCAGGCCGCCGAGCGCGTCGATTTCGCGGACGATAGGCCCCTTGCCCACGCCGCCGACGGCGGGGTTGCACGCCATCTGCGCCACCGTGGCCATCGAGAGCGTTACCAACGCCGTCCGCGCACCCATCGCGCTGGCAGCCCAGGCGGCCTCCACACCCGCATGCCCGCCGCCGATCACCAGGACGTCATAGTCTGTATGCATGGGGGCATTGTAACAAAGGTATGACGATCCGCCTTCGTGAAGACCGAGCGGGATTACGCGGATTTACGGATTGATAGAGTAGCCATGGGATACGAAGACGAATGGATTGACCTTTCCGGCCTTACGCGGAAGTGGTGGTTCATAGCCCCGGCAGGGGCGTTTGATGTAGCCCAGGGTGAGCGGTACTCCGCGAACCTTGGGGACGGAGATTTTTCTTTTTCTCTCCTCGTGCCTGACGCCACTGGCCGAGGTCGCGCACGCGGGCCTGTACGGCTTCGAACGACGCGAACATGGAAATGTACGAGTTGTTCGGAGCCGCTATCGCGTGACGGTGCGGCCTCGGCCAATGGCGTCAGGCATGAGGAGGAAGCCTGTCCCCAGGGCTCGCGAGTACGCTCACCCTGGGCTACACTAGACGCCCCGTTGGGGCTGTGTTCCAGTACGTCACCGCGAGGCCGTGGAGGCCGCTCGGTTTGTTTTCATGCAATGTTGCACCGGATCAATCCTTACATCCTTATACTCCGTGTCATCCCGCTCGGTCTTCGCGATGTCAGATCGATGTACGTTTTGCCGGCAGGAACGTTCTACAGCGCAAAACGGCAAGCCGCTGAAAACGCGTGTGGTGTAAAACAAAAAAGTTTTGCGAGTGCGGCAACTCGCGTCGCGCTCTCGCAAAACTCTCCTTTAAAACTCGGTGTCTCGATGGGCGCCTCAGGGGCGCCCTGGGAGGCATCGTGGCCGGTGCGTAGCTCCCAGGCCTTACGCGGCCTTGTTGGCGACGATGCTCGAAAAGTACTGTTGGAACTGGGCGACGGTGATGGTGATCAGGCCGTCGTTGGGGTTGTTGTCGTATTTCACGCCGTCGTAACCCCAGGGGTTGTACACGGTGACGGTCTGCACGCCGTTGACGTCCTGGACGCTCACGATCATGTAGGCGTGCGAGCCGATGATCGGGCCTTGGCTGGCGGTGGTGCTGGCGGCGGTGACGGCTTTGCCGTCGTTCAACTGCGTCTGGAGGAACGTGTAGACGGAGTTGACCGATCCGCCGGTGGTGCGCGTGGTCGAGGCGGTGCCGGTGATGTCGGCGTAGGCGTCGGCCATCCAGCCGCCGTTGATGGACGCGTAGCTGTTGCCGCCCGTGCGGAAGAAGGCGTACGCTTTTTCCATGACGGCGACCCAGATCGCGCCGTTGTCGCCCGGCTTGGCGTAGGCGAGTTGTCCGTTGCTGCCTACCGGCAGATCGCCGTCCACGCGGACGTAAACTTCCTTGCCGTTCTTGTAGAACCGCACGGCGTACGTGCCGTCGCCGAGGGACACGACGGCCTGCTGGATCACCATGGGGTTGGTCTCGGCCAGTGAGGCCAGCGAGGCCAGGAAGTAGCAGTCGCCCACGTTGCCCTGGTTGATGTCGGTGTAGTTTGGGCCGCCGACGAACAGCGGGCTGGAGGAGAAGTTGCTGTAGCCCTTGGCATAGCTGGTGACGATGGGGTCGCGGAAGTTTTCGCCGCCGGGGGTCAGCGGGATGTAGTCGTTCTTGTCGGACCAGGGCTGATAGAACTCGGCGATTCGGTGGACGGCGCCGGCCTTGATTTCGGCGGCGGACGGGTCGACGATGACGTCGTTCATGTCGACCCAGTAGCTGTTGAATCCGCCGCCCGCGGTGATGATGGACTGCCCGCCGCCCACGGCGACGTAGAGGTCGTCGCCCAGGCCGCCGAACGCCCAGATCGTGTTGGAGCCGGCCAGGTAATAGGTGTCGTTGCCTTCGCCGCCGTAGATGCATCCCATGGCCGTCACGGTGGCGGTGAACTGGATGGTGTCGTTGCCTTCGAAGCCGTACACGACGATGCTGGTGAACTCGCCGTTGAAGACGAAGGTTTCCGTCGCCGTCGTCAGCGTGAGCGTGTTGAGCGTCTGCGAGAGCACGATGGTGTCGTTGCCGCTGGTGCCGACGACGATCAGTTGCAGGCCTGCCCCGGTGTTGATTACTTCGGTCGTGATGGTGTTGGAGGGCGTCGCAATGAAGTCCGGGATGGTGAAGCCCGGCAGGCCCGGCCTATTGGTTTCGGGCGGCGTGGGTTTGGAAGGTTCCGGCCCCGGTTCCGGCGCGGGCGGCGGCGACGGCGGTGTCGGTGGCGTGGGCGGTTCGACCGGTGTTGGAGGCGCTGGTGGCTCGATTGGCGCCGGCGGCACGGAGGGCGTCGAAACCGGCGCGGTGATTTTCGACCGCACCAGTTTGTACTTGGCGCCGTTGGCGCACTCGGCCTGGATGTAGTACGTCTGGTCGGCTTCCACCTGGATCGTGAGGTACACGGAGGCGTTGTTGTCGCCCATGACCACCTGGCCGTTGGCGTTGCGGACCGTCAGCTTGGCGTCGACCCCGTTGTCCTGTCCGTTGGGGAGGATCGAAATCGTCACCGTGCCGGCCGTCTTGGCGGTGAAGGCGAACACGTTGTTTCTCGAGGCCAGCATGTTGAAGAGGATCGTTCCGGTGGCGCTGGCGGTGAATTGGTATTCCGGCCTGCTGTTGCTCTGGACATCGGCGGGCGCGGACGGGCCATGGAAGTAAACGTCCTCAACCGGTTCCGACGTCACGCCGCTCAGCAGCAGGCGGGGTTCGAGGGCTTCGAAGGCGTTATGCGGCAGCGTCATGGCCTCAGAGTCTTTCTCGCGATTGCGGGTTAGGCCTCTGAGGCAGTGAAGGTTGTGTGTGTGTGGAACGGTGTACGAAATCCGATCCAACAGGAGAACCGTACGATTCAGCCGGGGACGATGCAAATGTCACTTTACCACGGATCCCGAAAATTCCGCAGGGTTCCCCGTTGTCCCCGAGCGACTTCCCGATTCACCGACGCAGACACCCCGTACGCGACGAGGGAATTGTAGGAGGGTCGGGACGTTTTTTATCAAAACCTAGCCCCGCGGGTCGGGTTAAAGTGTACAAGGGCCTTGCCGAGGGCTTATCGTGTCGGCACTGGGCGGATGGGCGATCGTATGAACATAGTTGACATATTGCTGGAAAAGAATCTTGTGACGGCCGAGCAGGTCGCCGAGGCGATGGACCTTCGCACAACGTCGGGCCTGCGGCTGGACCGCGCGCTGGTCAAGCTGGGGTACATTCGCGAGGAGCGGCTATTGGCCGAGACGAGCGAGCGGCTGGGGATCCCGCTGGTGGATTTGTCCACGGCGAAGATCGACGTGGAGACGCTGCGCAACCTCCCGCCGAAGCTGATGTACCGCAAGCACCTGCTGCCGATCAGCCGGGCCAACGGCACGCTGACGGTGGCGACCAGCGACCCGTTCGATCTCTACGCGTTCGACGAACTCAAGCTGCTGACGGGCTTGGAAATTCAGCCGGTGCTCGCGCTGGAAGACGAGATCGACAAGCACATCAAAATGCATTACGGCGTCGGTGGCGACACGATCGACGAGATGATGTCCACCGACGATCTCGAGGTCATCGGCGACCAGGACGGCGCCAAGGACGAAGATCTCGAGATGGCCCAGGAAGCCAGCGTCATCAAGCTGGTCAACGAACTGTTCCTGGAGGCCATCAACGAACGCGCCACCGACATCCACATCGAGCCCTACGAGCACGACCTGCACATCCGCTACCGCATCGACGGCGTGCTGCAATTGGCGACGCTGCCGCCGCAGATCCGGCGATTCCAGGCCGCCATCATCAGCCGCATCAAGATCATGTCCAACATGAACATCGCCGAGAAGCGGCTGCCGCAGGACGGGCGCATCAAGCTGGTCGCCGGCGGCAAGCAGTTGGACGTCCGCGTCAGCGTGATTCCGATGCTCTACGGCGAGGGCATCGTGATGCGTCTGCTCAATAAGAGCACCACGATGTACACCCTGCCGCAACTGGGCATGGGCGAGGACACGTTCGAAATTTTTGGCCACCTGATCGACCGCCCGCACGGCATTCTGCTGGTGACGGGTCCGACCGGCAGCGGCAAGACGACGACGCTGTACGCGGCCTTGTCGGCGATCATCTCTCCGGAGATCAAGGTGCTCACGGTGGAAGAGCCGGTGGAGTATCACCTTGAGGGCGTCAATCAGATTGGCGTCAACAGCAAGATCGGCATGACGTTCGCGCGGGCGTTGCGTGCGATTCTGCGTCACGACCCCGACGTGGTGATGATCGGCGAGATTCGCGACCTGGAGACGGCCGAGGCGGCGATTCAGGCGGCGCTGACGGGCCACCTCGTGCTCAGCACGCTGCACACCAACGACGCGTGCTCGGCGGCGACGCGGCTGCTGGACATGGGCATCGAGCCGTTCCTGGTGACGAGCACGATGGAGGCGGCGATGGCGCAGCGGCTGGTCCGCACGATCTGCTCGGAATGCAAGGAACCGTACGAGCCCGACGGCGAGACGCTGCCCGCGGATCTTGGCTATCAAAAGGGCGAGATTTTTTATCGAGGCCGCGGGTGCCGGAAATGTCATAATACGGGCTACTACGGCCGATGCGGGCTGTTCGAGTTGATGGTGACCAGCGACGCGATTCGCGAGTGCATCATGGCCCGCCGCCCGGCGAGCGACATCGTGAACATCGCCCGCCGCGAAGGGCTGCGGCTGCTGCGCGAAGACGGCTGGATCAAAGTCCGCCAGGGCGTGACCACGCCCGAGGAAGTGATGCGGTGTACGAAGATGTGATTGGTTAACGGGTTGATTCGTTAACGAGTCAACCCGTTAACCAATTAACGAAAAGGTTTCCCTCGAACGGAAATATCGTTTTCCGACGTGCGTTATAAAAGGTAGCGAAGCAAACAATGAAGTCATAGGAGACACGATGATGCGTCGTATGAGCAGGCGAACGGGTTTTACACTGGTTGAAGTGCTGATCGTGGTGGCCATTCTGGTGATGTTGGCGGCCGGCGCGACGGTGGCGTATCGCAATATTTACAAGGGGGCGCAGATTGAAACGGCGATGTCCCGTGTCGGGGAAGTGCGATCGGCCGTCGAACTGTTCCATCTCAAGATCGGGCGGTATCCGTCGAAGGACAAGGGATTGCAGGAACTGCTCACCGCGCCGGATGACGAAGGCGAAGCCGCCATCTGGAAGAATTACGGCCCGTTCCTGAAGGACGGAAAAATAACCACCGATCCCTGGGGCACGGAAATCCAGTATGAGTTGACCGAGGGCGACAACGGGGAGGAGAAGTTCCGCGTGTTCTCGTGCGGCCCGAACCGGCGCGCCGGCGACGAGGACGATATTCCGCAGGCGGAAGGCAATAACTAAGGTTGGTCCGGCGGCGTTGTCCGGCGGATGTTGGGCGAGGGCACGCGTCGCGGGCCTCGCGGAGACGGCGCGTTGGGCCCGCGCGGAGCTTGGCACGGATGCCGAGGTTCGCGGCGAGGCCGTCGGATGTGATGGAGTACGATGGCACGGTATCTGCAACAGCTTGGCGTTCGGTTGGCGCATCGCAGTCGGCGGTTCGTGGCCGTGGACTTCGACAGCCGCCGGCTTCGGGTTGTCTCCGCGCGTCGTGCGGGCGGGCGGGCGGAGTTCCTCAAGTGCCACAGCGTGGAGATCCCCTCCGACGTGGCCGTCAACGACCCGGCGTCGTTCGGGCCTTTCCTGCACAAATCGTTGAAGAAGCTTCGCGCCGCGGGGTATCCGGTTCTGATGGCCGTGCCTCGCAGCCAGGCGGTGCTCAAGCCGCTTACGCTGCCGGCGGGGACGGACGACGACGAAGTGGCGTCGATGGTCCGCTTCCAGGTGGAAAAGGAATTGCCTTTCCGCGTGGAGGACGCGGTCGTCGATCACACGCTGGGCGGCGGCCATTACGGTAGCGACGGCGGCGCGACGGCCGAGGGGGTTCACGTTCTCGTGGCGGCGATTCGGCTGCCGACGGTCGACTTCTACCGTCGCCTCGCGGAGGCGGGTTCGTTTCGTTTGTTGCGG
The DNA here is from genome assembly GCA_009783465.1 of Phycisphaerae bacterium. Taxonomy (GTDB): domain Bacteria; phylum Planctomycetota; class Phycisphaerae; order SM23-33; family SM23-33; genus WRDM01. The sequence goes on from WRDM01000011.1 coordinate 21,570, forward strand.
CTGGGGCTTCGTCCCAGCGCGACGGCCGACTGCGTCCGCGCCTGTCGCGAAGTGGTTGCCGACGAAGGCGTGGCGGTGATTCACGTCGGGTTCGACGAAATTGAGATCAGCGTGCTGCACGGCGGATCGCTGTCGTTCACGCGGTCGGTGAGCGTCAAGAACGGCGCGCCGCCGGCGGCGGCCGCACCGATTCCGCTGGCCTCGCCAGGCAAACCTGCCGACGCGGGCACAGGCCCGATTCCGCTGGCGCCGATCGCGCCGGCGACCAACGGCACGACAACCAACGGCACGACGTCCAACGGCAACGGCACGCCGGCGGTTTCCCCGACGGGGCCGACCGTCGCGTCGGCGGCGCCGGAAATCGCGCGAACATTGCAGAGTTACCAGGCCCTTCAGCGGCAGGGGCGAATCGCGACGGTGCTCGTCGCGGGCGAGACGGGCATTGAGGAAGCCCTGGTCGGCGAACTTTCCCTGCGGCTGAGGATGCCCTGCCAACAGCTCTCGGCCGACGAACTGGCCGGCAGCAAAAAAGCACCGCCGACGGGGGCGATGGCATCGCCGCTGGGGTTGGCGCTGGCCCACGCGGCCAGTGAATTCGATTTCGATTTCCTCTCCCCGCGTCGGCCTGTCGTGCGTCGCGACGCGAAGAAGGTCAAGTCGGTCGCGGCCCTGGTGGCGGCGGCGATGATCGTCACAGGCCTGCTGGCGGCCAATTACATGTATCTCGACGACATCGAGAGTCGCGTCGACGCGGCGCACAGGGACATGGAGAAGCTCAAGAAGATCGACGACGAGTTGTCGACGATCGCCAAGAAAGCCAACACGCTCCAGGAGTGGGAGCGGGGCCGACAGGACTGGCTGGCGCATTGGGCCAATCTCAGCGACCTGCTGCCCGACGCCCAGAGCGCCTACCTCAAGGAAATCAAAATCGAGCCCGCCACCAATGTGCCCTCCCGTCTCAAGGGCAAGGACGATGAGCCGGTGGCCACGATCAAGTTCACGCTGCGGGCGCGCGATCAGAAGATTATCACCGACCTCACGGCGAAGTTGCAGGACGACGGCGAGTATCGGCTGATGCCCAGCCGCATCGAGCCGTGCAAGGACGAGTACATTATTTATAAGGACGAGATGGTCTTCACGCTCACCGTGCCGCGAAGCATGGTCGATCTGTTCGACGACCTGCTGCCGCTGGAGGAGGAGCGTCTATATCGGCCTGAGGACGACGATTCGGCGATGCAGTTCGGTCGGCGGGCGGTGGTGATGCCCACTCGCGAGCCGATCCGGGCCAGCAACAACGCCGGCGGCGAGGCGGCGAGGCCTGCGATAACCTATCGCGAGATTTCGTTCAACAACATTCGGCGCGGCGAGGAGCTGCTGACGCAGTTGTCCGCCACGCCGCTGCGAATCACGGGGCGTCTGGTGGCCGACCCGAAGGCGGGCTTCCTCGTGCCGTCGGCGTCCGCGGAGACGCACGTGGCGTATCGGCTGGAGGAAATCGCCGCGCGTCAAGGCGGCAACCAGGGCGGCAATCCAGGCGGCCGGGGCGGCAATCGTGGCGGCGGGCCTGGCGGAAACACCGCCGCGCCGCCGCAGGGCACCGGGCGATTCGTGTACGTGTACGTGGCGAAGAATTCCCCCGCGGCGTCGGAGATCCAGCGTCGAGGCGACCGCGGGCTGCGCATGCCGCTTCGCGTCGATGGCCTGGCGTACTTCACGGGCGACCTGCCCAAAGACTGCCCCGTGGGCCTGCTGGCGGAGGCTATCCGATGAGCGCCAAACGCAATGAACGTGTTGTCGCGATCGTGGTGGGCGTCCTGGTGGGCGGCACGCTCCTGTATCTGCTGGTCAACAGCCTGCACCTCTCGGAGGTCGAAAAGCTCGACCGCGAGATGGCCACCAAGAAGAGGGACATCGCCGCCTTTAACAAAAACATCGCGGCCAACACGCCCAAACGCAAAACACTGGAAAGCTATGCCGGCAGAACGCTCGGCACCGACGTCGAAAAGGTCAGTCTCCAGACGCAGACGCGCGTGATGGAGATGCTCGCCAAGGCGGGCCTGACCAGCACCAACGGCGTCGGCTCGCCGCCGCTGGAACCCATCCGCCCCAAAGACCTGCCCAACCGCGTCGGCCAATCGCTCGGCTGGCGGATCAGCGCCAAAGGCCGGCTGGATCAGGTCGTGGATTTCCTCAGCTACCTCGACGCCGAACCGTACGTGCATAAGCTCGACCGGCTGACGGTCAAGCCCAACGGCAAAGATATTCAGGTTGACGTGGACTTCATGACCCTCGTCATGCCGACGTTGAAAAACGCCAGCCTGCAAACCGTGACGACCATGCCGGCCACCACGCCGCCGGCGGATCTCGACGACCGCAAAGCCACCTACGCGGTCATCGCCGCCCGCGACGTGCTCAGGCCGTACATCCAACGCGTGCCGCCCCCGCCGGAACCCACACCGCAGGACCCACCGAAGCCGGACGACCCGCCGAAGCCGGATCCGCCTCCACAGCAACCGCCGCCGGACCCGATGGCGCGGATGCGAATTGCCGATTTGACGATTTATCCCGACCAGAGCAAAGAGGTCGGCGTGTATGATATCGCCACGCAAAGCCATACGCAGCGGCTGAAGGTTGGCGAGCCGCTCGGCGGCGGCACGATCGTGCGAATCGACCGCCGGACGATGCCTCATCCCAACAATCCGAATCTGAATTCGGAAGGCCGGGTCATTCTGCAAATCGGCCAGGACTATTTCGCCATCGAGGTCGGGACGACGGTGGCACAAAAGTACGCCATCCGGGCGGATCAGTTGCCGCCGGAGTAAATAGATGTTGTCTCGTTGTTGAACGGTCGTGACGCAGGACGCGAGCGTTGTTTTTTCGTTTGTTAATTTAGGCCAGGCGTTTCGTGGAGAAACGGATCGGACAACCAGCCGGGCCATTGAAGGAGAATGAACCATGCGACAGTCGAAGATCGTCTTCCTGACCATGGCGTTTTTGGTGATCGTGGGCGTGGCGTCGGTGGTGGCGCAAGAGGCCGCCGAGCCGGCAGCGCAACCCGCTCCCGCCGAACAACCCGCCGCCGCGCCGGCCGAACAGCCCGCGCCGGCCGCGCCGGAAGCCGCTCCTGCGCCCGCGCCGGAAGTCAAGCGCGACTACCAGTTCCAATACAACGGCGTGCCCTACGCCGAAGTGGTCCGGCGGTTCGCGCAGGCGGCCAAAAAACCGATCCTCGGCGACGTTCCCGTCGAGGGCCATCTGACGTTCTTCGACAGCGAATCCTACACCTACGAAGAAGCGTTCGAGATGCTCAACACGCTGCTGGCGATGCGCGGGGCGAGCATCATCGAACAAGGCCGCTTCATCCGCTGCATGCCCACGCCGATGCTGAACGCGAAAATCTACACCGGCACGGAAAAAACCGAAAACATCAAGCCGACCGAAATCGTCACCGTACTGCTGCCGCTGAAATACCTCGACGCCGAAGTCGCCGCCAAAACCGCCATCCGCATGGTCAGCTCGTACGGGTCGGTCGCGCCGATGAGCCGAGGCCGAGGCGTCGTCATCACCGATCACATGGGCAACATCCAGCGGGTCAAAGTTCTGTTCGACGAAATGGACCGCGACTCGTTCTCGTCGCAGCAGGTTCGCTCGTTCGCGCTCAAGCAGGCGCAGGCGCGCAACATCGTCAACGTCGTCAACCAGCTGTTCATGTGGAAGGGCGACCCGACCAAGATGCCCGACGACTGGGCGTTTGCCGCCTCCGACGACCGCTCCAACACGCTGGTGCTGATCGGCGTCGGGCCCAAGCTCGCGCTGGCCGAGGACATGGTCACGCAGCTCGACAGCGGCGGCCCGCGCGAAGGCGACATGAAGGTGTACGATCTCAAGAACGCCAAGGCCGAGTCGCTGGCCAACTCGGTGCGGCAGGCGCTGACGACCAATCGCGACGCCGCGGGCATCAGCGTGGTGGGCGACCCGGGGTCGAACCGGCTGATCGTGGCCGTCCCGCCGAATATGATCAAGCAGGTCGACGCGATGGTGGAGCAGCTCGACGTGAGCGCGACGAGCGTGGCGTCGGGGTTCCGCGTGTTTCGGCTGACGAAGGCCGACGCGAACCAGATGGCCAATGTGATGCAGCAACTCATGCACCGCGCCCGCGATCCGCGGACGGGCGTTCAGCCGGCGGCGGTGATGGCCGACGGGCCGACCAACAGCGTGATCATCAGCGGCCTGGCGGCGGACATTGAGTTGGCAACGGCCGTCATCCAGGAACTGGACATGGGCGAGGACGGCCTGTCGCGCGACGTGCAGGTCGTGCCCCTCAAGAACGGGCGCGGGCACGAAACGGCGAACATGATCCGCCAACTCTTCACGCAGCAGCGGCAGGGTCAGCCCGGCGCGTCCAGCCTGCGCGTGGAGTCTGACCCCACCGGCGGCAGCCTGATCATCTCCGCCAGCCCCGGCGACTGGCAACTGATCCAGGAAATCCTCAGGAAAATCGAAGTGAACGGCCCGGCCGCGTCCATCGTGACGCGCATGGTGGCCGTCAAAAACATCCGTCCCGGCGAGCTGGCCGGGTCGCTGCACCACGTGTTCAATTCGCGTCCCCGGCCCGTGCCGGTGGTGTTCGCGCCGTCGGACCGGACCAGCACGATGCTGGTCTCCGCGCCGCTGGAAGAACAGGATGCGATCGCCGACATCATTCGCTCGCTCGACGTCGGGCCCGACGCGCCCCGCGAGGACGTGACGATCGTCAACCTCACCAGCAGCGACGCGCGCCAATTGGCCGAGACGATCCGGCAGATGATTCCGCACGACATGCACGGCCGCATTCAGGTCGTCGGCGACTGGATGAGCAACAGCGTGGTGCTGCGCGCTCCCGACAGCGATCGGGAGTCGATGGTGAAGATCATCCGGGATTTGGACGTGCCGATTCAGAAGGAAGTCAGCCAGGTCCAGACCGTCCAGGTGCAGCACGTGCACGCGTCGCAGTTGGCGGGGTCGTTGATGCAGATTTACGGCCGCCAGCAGAACCAGCAGCGAGGTCAGCGTCAGGGCGGCGGCTCGCTGGTGATGGTGGCGGCGGCGGACCTGGTGATCGTTCCCACCGGCGAAAAGGCATTGATTGTCAAGGCGTCGCCGTCGGAGATGGAACAGGTTCTGGCGATGATCAAGCAGTTGGACGTTCCCGGCGGCGCGTCCACGTCGGGGATGCGGGTGATTCAGTTGAAGTCGGGCGAGGCGTACCGCGTGGCGGACGTCATTCGCGGCATGATTCCGCACGAGTTGCACGGGCAGATGCAGGTGGTGGCGGATCCGGGCAGCAACAGCGTGGTCATTCGCGGCCCCGAGTCGGTCCGGCAGGCGATGGAAGATGTGGTGGCCACGCTCGACGCGACGGCGCGTCAGGGCATGCGGCAGACGCGGCTGATCAAGGTCGAGCACGTCGCGGCGTCGCAGGCGGCGGAGACGTTGCGGCAGTTGTACGTCAACCGGTCGGGCGACCACTCGCAGCAGGTGATGGTGGCGGCGGCGCCGGGCGACAAGCAGTTGATCATCGACGCGCCGGACAGCCTGGTGGAAGCAGTCGCGCAGATGGCGACCAGTCTGGACGTGGCCGAGTCGGTGACCGCGCAATCGGTGCGCGTGTACACGCTCTCGTCGGGGTCGGCGCCGGAGATTGCGCAGTCGCTGGGCCGGCTGTATCAGCAGCGTGACGGCGGCGACCGGCGAGGCCAACCGCCGCCCCCGCGGTTCGAAGCCAGCGCCACCAGCAACCAGGTGATCGTGTCGGCCAGCGAGGAGCAGTTCAAGGTCGTCGACGAATTGCTCAAGCAGATGCAGGACGTTCCGGCGGCGTTGGCGTCGGACACGAAGACATTCAAACTTCAATACGCCAAGGCCCGCGATCTGGCGCCCGTGCTGCAAAACATGCTCCAGGGCAACACCAACGTCGGTGGCGGCCAATGGCAGCAGCAGCCTCAGTGGCAGCCGCCGCAAGAGGGTGGCGGCGAGAACCAGTGGCAGCCGCGGCCCCGATACCAGCCGCGTAGCGACAGCAGCGCGCCGTTCCGCGTGGCGGCGTTGGAGAGCAACAACACGCTGATCGTTCAGGGCACGGCGGACAAGCTGGCGCTGGCCGAGCAGTTGATCCAGACGTTCGACGTGGACGTCAACGACACGGAGAAGGCGACGATTCAGATTATCGGCCTCAAGAACGCCAAGGCGGATTCGCTCGCCGAGAGCATCAACCGGACGCTGGCGGATCAAGCCCAGCAGCGTGGCGCGGGCACGCGGGTGACGGTCACGCCCGAGATGAACACCAACAGCCTGCTGGTGCGGGGCCTGCCCGCGGACATCGACAACGTGCTCGCGATGGTGCAGCAGTTGGACGTCGACGGCGAAGCCCGCGTGGAGATGAAGGTCTATCGGCTGGAAAACAGCGACGTGGCGGACATCGAGAAGGTGATGAGCAAGCTGCTGGGCGACATTACGCGGATGGGCGCCAGCAATCGTCGCCAGGGCGGCGGGGGCGAGAGCGGCTATAGCGTTACCGCCGACGAACGCACCAACAGCCTGATCGTCTTCACGACGGCGGCGAATTTCAAGGTCATCGAGACGCTGCTGGCCGACCTGGACAAAGGCCCCGAGGACATCACGCCGCGGAAGCAGCGCGAGATCCATTTCGCCTGGCTGGAGAATCAGAAGGCCCGCGACGTGGTGGCGAAACTCGAAGCGATGTACCGCGACCGCAAGCCCGCCGACCGGCCTTATATCGAACCGGACTCGTTCTTCAACACCATCACGCTCATCGCCGAAGAAGCCGACATCAAGCAGATGATGGAGATGATCGACAAGTTCGACAGCCAGCCGGTCAAGAGAAACCTCCAGGTCAAGGTCTTCCCGCTGCTGGCCATGCGGGCGGACCGAATGGCCGACGCGATCGAACGCGTCTACAGCCAGATGACCGACGCGAAGATCACCGTGACGGACCGCATCCCCGGCCGAAGCATGCCGCGATACCCGCAGGACAAGCCCGGCGACAACCGAGTCCCCAACGGCGGCGCGAACGGCCATCCGGTCGAGCAGCCGAATCCTTCGCAGCCCGAACCGCAGTCCGAACCCCATCACGCCGATCCGGGCGGCGACGTGGGCGTGGAAATTCTGCCGTCGCTGCTGGAGATGATGAGCGAACCCGCCCTGGCCGACGCGGACGACACCGGGCCGGCGATTACGATTTCGGTGGACTCCGAATCCAACTCGCTGGTCATCGCCGCGACGCGGGAAGAGTTGCAGGAAATCGAGCGGTTCATCCAGGATCTGACCACCAGCACGTCCACGAGCGAGATGGACATACGATACTACAAGGTTAAGAGCGCCGACGTGACGGCCATTGCGCACACGCTGGACCTGTTGTTCAACCCGCAGTCGGCGGGGCGGAATCCGCAGGCCGGTGGTCAGGCCGCCCGCACGGGGCGCCGCGGCGGCAACCCGGGCAATCCGCAGCCGGACCCCAACCAGCCGCCACAGGACCCCAACAATCCGCAGCCTCAGCCGGCGCCGCAACCGGTTCCGGCGCCCAATGTCATCCTCGTGCCGTACGCGCGGACCAGCATGCTGATCGTCCGCGCCAAGCCGGCGGAGTTCGACATGATCGAAGTGTTGCTGGATACGCTGGACAGACCGTCGGGCGTTCTGACGGATATGCGTATCTTCACGCTCAAGAACGTCACCGCGAACGAGGTGGCCGCCAACGTGCGGGATCTGTTCCAGCGTGCCTCGGCCAGCGTGGGCGATGGCGGCGAGGCGGCTCCGCCCGCCAACGGCAACGAGCAGCGCGAGGAGATGATCCGCCAGCAGCTCGAATTGCAGGCCAGCGGCGGCGGGGGCGGAGGCAACATCAGCGTCACCGCCAACCAGCAGAGCAACAGCGTGATCGTGGTGGCTTCGCCGGAGAACCTGCGGATCGTCGAGAGGCTGATCAATGAACTGGATCAATCCGCCGGCGGGAGGACCGTCGTGGTGCGGCTGTATCCGGTGCGGGCGGGCAACGCGGAGGCGGTGGCCAACTCGCTACGTCAGGCGTTCGGCACGGGCGGGAATTTCGCCAATCCCGGCGGACGTCGGGGCGGCGTCGGGGCGGTCGCGATGGCGGACTCGGCGTTTAGCATCAGCGCCAACGAGGAGTCGCGCGTCGTCATCGTGTCGGCTGACCCCGACAAACACGAACTGGTCCAGAAGGTGCTCGACGAACTGAACGCCGCCGCGGAGGCCGCGGGAGCGAGCGTGGTTCATGTGTATCGGCTCGACAACGCCGTCGCGCAAGGCGCCGCCGGCGCGCTGCGGGAAGCGGTGAGCAACAACCGCTCCATCCGCATCAGCGCCGACAACAGCAACAACAGCATCATCATCAACGCGCCGGAGGCCGAACACGAACGGCTGGCCGCCCTGATCGCGGACATCGACAAGCCCATGACGTCGGTGCCGGATGTGCGGACGATCGTGCTCCGAAACGCCGATCCGACGGCCACGGCGAACAATCTGACGCGGATTTTCTCGCAGCAGCAACAGCAGGCCGGACCTCGCCGGGGCAACGTCATCGGGCAGGGGCTGGCGATCGAAGTGGACATCGAGAGCAAGACGCTCATGGTCCGTTCCGACGAGGAGACGTTCGAGAAGGTCCGCCAGTTGGCCTCCCACCTCGACGCCACCAGCCCGCGCGGCCGGAGCAAACAGCACGTCTTCACGCTCCAGTACGCCGACGCGATCAGCATCGCGCCGAGCATGACCCAGGCCTTCGCCCCGCAGCCGGGCGTGCGACTGTCGCCCGACGACTTCGTGCAGATCGTGGCCGAAGCGAATTCCAACAGCCTCATCGTCACCGCCAACGAGACCAACATCGAGAAGGTCATCACGCTGATCGCCAAGATCGACACGGAGACCACAGGCGGTAACCGCAACGAACTGCTGGTGCTCGCCAACGCCAAGTCGGCCGACATGGTGAACACGCTGCGCACCGTCGCCGCCAACGTGCCGCGCGGGAAAACGCCGGTCGTCGTCTCGGCCGACGAAGGCTCGAACGCGTTGATTTTTGCCGGCCCCGGCGGCGAATTGGACAAGTTGATCAAGATGGCGATGCAGTTGGATCAGGCGTCGTCCGCGGGCGCGGGCACGATGGGCGTGTACGTGATGGCGCTGGAAAACGGCCAGGCGGTCGACATGGCCACGAAGGTCCGCGACCTGTACAACCAGCAGGCCAACGCCGCCCGCGCGCAGCGGAAGTCGATTGATCCGCTGGCCGTGACGGCGGATGACCGCGCCAACGCGCTGATTCTGGCGACCACGAAGGACATGTACGAGCAGGTCAACGGATGGGTGAGCCAGTTGGAAAAAATCACCCCCGCCAAGGGCACGCTGCGCGTGATCACCGTGCCCAACGCCGATCCGCTGGAGGTCGAACGGGCCATTCAGCAGTTGTACGGCGGGCAGGGCCCCGGCAGGCCGTCGCGAATTGGCGATCCGGACGAAGAGGAAGAAGAACCGACGACCCAGCCGACCAGTCAGCCGGCGCAGGAAGACGATCCGCAGGCCCAGCCGCAGATTCAACCGCAGGTCGTCGCGCCGCCGCTGGCCGCCGAACCGGCAGCGCTGCCGGCTGGCCGAGGCGGGACGGTCTCCACCACCGTCTTCCCGCAGCAGCGGACTATTTTTGTCACCGCCGCCGACGAGGATTTCGAAGCCATTCAAGCGCTCGTCAAGGCGATGGACGACGCGGCCGCCAAGAGCCGACAGGGCGTGCAGTTGTTCGTGCTCAAGCACGCGGACACGCAGCAGATGGCCCAGTCGCTCAACAACGTGTTCAATCGTCTTGCCCGGCGGCAGGAGGATCTCGTGATCGCCACGCCGATCCAGGGCACGCGGGCGATCGTGGTGGCGGCGACGGAGGCGAAGATGAAGGAAGCCTCCGCCCTCATCGAGCAGATGGACAGCGAAGCCCTCAGCCCGAAGGTGGAGTTCCGCGTCTATCCGCTCAAGAACGCCAATCCCGCCCGGCTGCTGCCGACCGTGCAGGGCATGTTGTCGCAGCTTCAGCGGGCGCGGACGGGCGAGCAGATCACCGTCAGCGCCGACGAGCGCACGCGCAGCCTGATCGTGACGGCCAGCGCGAGCGTGTTCAACCAGATCGACAACATTATTGAGACGCTCGACCAGACGCCGCAGTATGAGAAGGTCGAGGTGCTGATCCTGCCGCTCAAGACGGCGGAAGCGTCGCGGCTGGCGGTCGTGCTGACGCAGATGCTCACGCCCGGCAGCGACGGCCAGGCGTCGCAGCAGGCCCGCGCGTTGCAGGAACAGATTCGCCTGCTCCGCATCCGCTCGACGGTGCAGGATCAGGTGCCGGAGCTGGATTTGTCTCAGCCGATCAAGATCACCGCCGACGGCGCGGCGGGGTCGAACTCGCTGGTCATCACGTCGACGGCGAATAATCTCAAGGCGATGGCTGCTGTCGTGGAAATGATGGACCGTCTGCCGGTGAGCGAGGGCGTGATGGTGCGCGTGGCGCATCTGGAGCACGCCGACGCGGCCACGGTGATGGCGGTGCTGCGGAGTATCTTCGATCAGGGTCAGCGGCTGACGAGTCGGGTTCCCGGCGGCCGGGCCGAGCCGACGACCGCCAGCGGCAAGGCGTTGACGAGTCCGCTGAACATCGCCGTCGACGCCCGCACGAACACGCTGATTTTAGCTGGCGTCGAGGAAAGCGTCGCGCTGGCGGAGATCGTGCTGCGGGATCTCGACCGCGAGAACGCCAAGTTCACCACGGAAGTCCGGCTGTTCCAGGTGAAGAACGTCTCGGCGGTTTCGTTGTCCAACATGGTCCGCTCGGTGTTCGCCGAAGGCGCCGCCGTCGGCGGCAGCGAAGGACTCAACACGCAGGTCACGCGGCTCAAGCTGGTTCTGGAGCAAGCGGTCGAGAAGCCCGAAGACGGCAAGGACGAACCGGGCGACGAACAGAACGAGGCCGCGCCCACGCCGCCTGCCACGGAGCGTTCGACGGCGATTGCCAAGTCGCGTCCCGCGCTGACAGTGCAGGCCGACCCGACGAGTAACATTATTATTGTGGCTGCCCGGTCGGATATCATGCCGCTGATCGCCGACGTGATTTCGACGATGGACCTCGCCGGCGCCGCCACCGGGCCGAACGATGTTCGCATTCTGCCGCTGACCCACGCCGACGCGTCGCGGTTGCAGCAGATGATCATGACGATTTACACCTCCGGCCCGGCCGCGGTGCAGATCCGCGCCGAGGACAGGCCGACCATTGTCATCGACACGCGCACCAACGCGCTGGTCGTTTCCGCGACGGAGAAAACCGTCGCGGCGGTGGAGGCGTTGGTGGCCCGGCTGGACACCAAAAGCGACGTCGAGCAGCTCGACGTCCGGTTGTTGAAGATCGAGCACGTGGACGCCGCGGAAGTGGGCGGCACGGTGCAGCGGATCATGGACGCCCGCGTGCAGCGGCTGGTCTCGCAGGGCGTGCGCGACGCCGACGCCGCCCGCGTCACCATCGTCGCCTACGCGCGGAGCAACAGCCTCATCATCGGCGGGTCGGCCGAAGGGTACGAACTGATCAAGACGATCGTGTCGCAGCTCGACACGGAAGAACCGGCGCTGGCGGGACAGATTCAGCTCATCCCGCTGACCAACGCCAACGCGGCCACCATCGCGGGAAGTCTGTCGAATCTGTTCAACCAGCGTTACCAGGCCGTGCGAAGTGCCGAACTGGCGCGGCAGCGGCCGATCATCATGAGCGACGTGCGGTCCAACAGTTTGATGGTTGTCGCCAATGCCGACGACAGCAAACTGCTGACGGGCCTGCTCGAAAAACTCGACATCAAGCTGACCGATGCCGCCGTCGGCATTCACGTGGTGCCGATGCAGAACATGGACGCCGCCGTCGCCGCGCCCATGATTCAGAATGTGTTCAACGCCCGCCTGACGGCTGCCACGCCGCCGGGCCAGCCGATTCAGCCGCAGGACCGCGTCACGGTCCAAATCGAGCCGCTGTCGAACTCGCTGCTGGTCGTCTGCTCGAAGGAGAACCTCGAACTGCTCGGCGACCTGTTGGACAAGGTGGACGTCGAGCCGGCCGTTGCCGACGGCGTGGTGGAGATCATCGAACTGAAGAACGCCACGGCGGACAACGTGCGGGCGCTGCTGCAAACCCTCATCAGCCAGGGGCTGTACAAACCCGGCACGAGCGGGACCGTCAGTGCGGCGCAGGCGGCGAGAGAGAAGGTGACGATCGTCGCCGAGTCGCGGTTGAACCTGTTGCTGGTGTCGGCCAGCAAGGAGAACCTTGCGATTGTCAAGCAGTTGGTCACGACGTTGGACGACAACAAGTTGCAGCAGGGCGACATCCGCATCTTCACGATCAAGAACGCCAACGTGACGCAGTTGACGCCGACGCTGGTGCAGTTCTTCAATCAGAAGCTCCAGGCCGAGCGGACGGTCAACCCGTCGGTCGCCACCTCGACGATGCCGCTGGTGGCCGTCCCCGACGTCCGCACCAACACGCTGCTGGTGGCGGGTGGGAAGGAAAACTTCGACTTCGTGGAGAAGATGCTCGAACAGCTCGACGGTCCCGGCGCCGCCGCCAATGAATTCCGGCGGTTCCAACTGGAGAACGCGACGGCGGCGACGCTTCAGCCGACGTTGCAGAGCCTGTTCACGCAGCGGCTTGCGACCGGAAAGAGCAAAGAGGCCGTCTTCATCTTCCTGGACGCGGTCAGCAACGCGATGTTGATCGGTGCCAGCCCGGAGGACATGGCGTTCGCCGCGGACATCATCGCGCTGATGGACGTCAAATCCGAGGCTCCCGACGCGACGAAGATTTTCCCGCTGACGTACGCGAATTCGGCCTCGCTGGTTCCGGTGCTTCAGAGCCTCCTTCGCGCCGGAACGACGGTGGCAGCCGTCGCCGTCACCTCCGATGAGCGGACCAACTCCATCCTGGTGACAGCCGGCACGGCGGATCTCGAACGCGTCGCGGATCTGATCGGTAAACTGGACATCGCCGAGACGCTCACGAACGTGGCGGAAATGCGTATATTCCAACTCATGTACGCCGACGTGACCGAACTGGCGACCACGCTGCGCGAAGCGCTCAACAACCGCCCAGCCGCCACGCCGGGGTCCAGCGCCAACCGGGCGATCCTGCTCCAACTGGTGACGCGCTCGGCGGAGGGGCAGGACCTGATCATCAGCGCCCTCCAGCAGGGCGTGCAGTTGACGCCAGACCGTCGGACGAACATGCTGATCGTCACCGCGCCGAAAGAGAACATGCCGGTGCTGGAGACGATTATCAAGGCGCTGGACACGGTCAGCCCGACGCAGGTGGAAATCAAGATGTTCACGCTCAAGAACGCTGCCGCCCGACAGATGGCGCAGATGCTCACGGAGCTGTTCCGGCTGGACAACACGAACAACCGCAACGTCCAGTTGATGATGCCGGGCCTGGTGGCGATGCCGGGCGGCGTGGCGGCCCCGGTGGCCGTGCCGGGCGTCGAGGGCGACGCGGCCGCTGGCACCGCCGGCGAACCGGTGCTCGCCGTGACGGTCGATCCGCGAACCAACAGCCTGCTGGTCGCCGGCACGAAGGCGTATCTGGAAATGGCCACGCAGGTCATCGAGGAACTCGACAACCAGACCGAGACCGAACGCAAGATGGAACTGTTCCGCATGCGGAACAGCCAGGCGGCCGACATCGAGACGGCCCTGCGGAGTTTCCTCGACCGCGAGCGGCAGACGCTGACGTCGACGCTGGGCACCGATGCCGTCGGGGCGGCCGACCGGCTGCTGGAACGTGAAGTGATCGTCGTGGCCGAGCGGGCGACCAACACGCTGCTGGTGTCGGCCAGTCCGCCGTATTTCGATCGGATCGCCGAGATCATCCGCGAACTCGACAAGGCGCCGCCGCAGGTGCTCATCCAGGTGCTGCTGGCCGAAGTGACGCTCGACAACTCCATGGACCTGGGCATGGAGTGGACGCACACGACCACCGCCAACGGGCACGCGGTCAGAACGGGCACGGACTTCGGCCTGTCCGCCCAGGCGAACGGCTTCTCGCTGTCGGTGACGGGCGACAACCTCAACCTGTTCCTGCGGGCGCTGCAAAGCCAGGGCCGCGTCGAGGTGCTCAGCCGGCCTCAGATTCACGCCACCGACAACATGAACGCGGAGATCAACGTCGGCCAGGAGGTGCCCTTCATCCGCGACACCCGCGTGGACGTCAACGGCGGCATCTACAACACGATCCAGTACGAGACGGTGGGCGTGATTCTGAACCTCACGCCGCGCATCAACCACGAAGGCCAGGTCAAGCTCGACGTCGCGCCGGAAGTCAGCTCGCTCTCGACCTCCAGCGTCCAGGTCGGCAACGGCGTGTACATGCCGATTATCAACACCCGCAAGGCCAAAACGACCGTCACCGTGCAGGACGGCCATTCGGTGATCCTCGGCGGGCTGATCACCGCCCACGACGAAAAACGCGACGAGAAGGTGCCCGTCCTGGGCGACATCCCGCTGCTGGGCTGGTTCTTCAAACATCAGAAGACCGTCAAGCAGCGGACGGAACTGCTGATCATCCTGACGCCGCACGTGATTCGGAACAACGATGACACCGACAAGATGACCGACGAGCAGATCGAAAAGATGAACCTGCTCCGGCAGATGCGTGCGGGCATGAGTCGGATTGGCGACCCGTCGCTGGTGCCGGCTACCATGCCCGCCAGCGGGCAGGCGCCGATGCTCCAGGAGACCCCGCGCACCGGCGGCAACACGCAGGAGGAACTGGACCAGCTCAACACGGCTCCGGTGCGGATCGACGCGCATGCGCGGTGACGTGCGCTGCGATGCGACATGTGGGTGAAGATGGGCCGCTTGTTGCAGGGAATCAAAGCCACTAGCCACAAGCCACTAGCGACAAGGGCTTGCGAGGCGTGACGGTGAAATTGTTCCTCGCTGTGGCGAGAGAGGTCTCGATGCTTCGCGGACGCGGAGATCGGCGGGAGCGTCCATGTTGGCCGATGATCGAGTCAGCGGAGCATCGGGACCACTCTCTCGAACGGGATGTTCATGTTTACAGTGATGCACCGAAAACCGTTGTCGCTTGTCGCTTGTGGCTAAAACGATTCCCTCGAACCCGCGGTGCATTTTCACCGTCGGGCACACGGAGATGACAGCGAGGTTACATATGGCTATGCGAAACCTGTTCATCGTCGCGGGCGTCGCGGCGATGCTGGCGGCGGGCGGATGCGGCGATCAGCCGGCGGGCGTCACGCCGGCCGGTGCGCCGACGCCTGTGCAGGCGGTGGACGAGGTGATGCTCATCACGTCGCCGGCGGCCATCAGCGCCGACGGCACGGCCAGGCCCGACAGCTTCACCGCCGGCGTGTGGTTTTTTTCCAACAGCCGGGGCGCGAAGTTGCCGCCCACGCTGGTGCGAGGCCGCGTCGAGATCCTGATGTACGACGGCGCCTTGTCGGCCAACGCGTTGCGGACCGCCACGCCGCTGCACGTGTGGGAATTCCCCGACGACCAGTTGCCGCAGTACGTCGGCAAGCATCGCTATTACGGCTGGGGGTACAATTTCCTGCTGTCGTGGGGCAACGACGTGCCCACCCAGGACCGCATCACGGTCATCGTCCGCTTCACGGGCGGCGGCCGGACAATTGAGTCGAAACCATCGACCGTCACCGTGCGGGACCTGAAGTGAGGTTGGATGTTCGCGGCGTGCGGGTGAAGAGGAGACGCTTGTTCGAGGGAGTCAGAGCCACTAGCCACCAGCCACTAGCGACAAGGGCTTGCGGCGCTTGGCTGTACATGTGCACCTCACGGTGGCGAGAGAGATCCCAATGCTTCGCGGACTCGATAATCGACAGGGGGGTTCGTGGTAGCCGATCTTCGAGTCCGCGAAGCCGCAAGACCACTCTCTCGAATGGGATGTACTCATTTACCGTCACGCACCGCAAGCCCTTGTGGCTAGTGGCTTGTGGCTTGCCTCCCTCGAATGTATGGTACGATTTCACCGTTGCGCAAAAGGAGAACCAATGACCAGTGATCTGGAAGTCTATCGTCAAACGATGTCGTTTCGTCGGCCTGGGCGGGTGTTGTTTGCTGCCGATTTCACGCCGGACCTTCGTGAGCGGCTGGTGAAGCACACCGGCAGCGAGGATCTTCTTGGGCATTACGGCATGTGGAAGCGTGCGTGGGTCGGGCCTCGCCGGCCTGAGGGATTGGCGAAGATCGACTACTCCGTGTATTACAAAGACGACACGCTGCCGCCGGGCACGACGATCGACGACTCCGGCGTGGCGCATATTCCCGGCGGTTTTTATCACTTCACGAAAATGCTCTCGCCGTTGCGGAACGCCACCAGCATCGAGCAGATTCAATCGTATCCGCTCGATAACACGCTTGAGTGGGACTGGTCGCAGGTCAAAGCCGACGTCGACAAGGCCCATGCCGAGGGCATCGTCGTGGGCGCGTGGGTGGGTCACATGTACGAGTCGGCCTGGCAGATTCGCGGCTATGAGGAGTTCCTCACGGACATGCTCACGCAGCCGGCGTGGGCGCACGCGATGCTCGAGCGGGTGATCGAAACCAAGGCCGAACGCTGCCGTCGGCTCGCCGAGGCGGGCGTGGACGTCCTCCAGTGCGGCGACGACGTGGCCAGCCAACGCGCCCTGATGTTCGAGCCGGCGATGTGGCGGGAATTCATGCTCAGCCGTTGGCGCAAGGTGTGGGCGGCCGCCCATGCCGCCAATCCCGGCGTGCACGTCTGGTATCACAGCGACGGCGACATCACGGCCATCATCGGCGAGTTAATCGAGGCGGGCGTGAACATTCTCAACCCGCTCCAGCCGGAGTGCCTCGACGTCGACGCCGTCTTCGCGGAGTTCGGCGGACGCGTCGCCTTCGACGGCGTGATGGGCACGCAAAGCACGATGCCCTGGGGAACCCCCGCCGACGTGAAAGCCCGCGTGAAGGAAATCATCCAGAAATATGGCCAAAACGGCGGCCTGTTCGTCACGCCCACGCACATCCTCGAACCGGAAGTGCCGCTGGCAAACATCGACGCCTTCGCCGACGCCTGCCGCGAATATGGACAGGGCTAGAGCAATTCAAGATTGAGGTGTTGCAATTTTTAGCCGCGAATTACGCGAATTTTCGAATGATTCTGAAGAAATTCGTGTAATTCGCGGCTTAAAGGGATGCGGCAAGTCATTCGTAAACTGCGTTAATCCCTGAATCCCAGAAAAAAGGACACCCAGGAGAACGGTATGACTCGCGTATTTTTGCCGTCGCATCCGTTTGCGGATTTGTCCGATTTGGCCGCCCGTGAGTGTGGCGATTGGCCTTGGGCGCCGAATAATCGGTGGACGGCGAAGTGGGTGGATCATCCCGGGCGTGGATGCGGCGACTGGCCTTCGGTCGTGGTGTTTCGGCTGGTGGTCGACGTGCCGCCAACCGCGCTGGCGGAGCGGGTTCGTGTGCACGTCACGGCGGATCAGCGGTATCGACTGATGCTGGACGGGCGGACGATCGGTCGCGGGCCTGAGCGGGGCGACGTGCGGCGGTGGCGGTTCGAGAGTTACGAGCTGGAGTTGCCGGCGGGGCGGCACGTGCTGTTGGCGCAGAGTTGGTGGCTGGCGGATCGCGGGCCGTTGGTTCAGACGACGTTAAGGCCTGGGTTTTTGTTGCAGGCGGAGGGCGCGTGGCACGAGTTGCTGTCGACGGGCGTCGCGTCGTGGGAGTCGATGCGGCTGGACGGTTACGGTCTGGTGGATCCCGGCCACACGCTATACAGCGGTTCGAAGACGGCCATTGACGGTCGGCGGTTTCCGTGGGGCTGGCAGGGGGGCGACGGGCCTTACGTGCCGGTGGAGACTATCCGCTGGGCCGACGGCGTGAGCACGCTTCGCTCGACGAATCATTTCTGGCTGCTGACGCCCGCGACGCTGCCGCCGATGCTGGATCAGCCGTGGCAAGGCGGGTCGGCGCGATACGTGACCGACGCGGAGGACACTTACCCCGTATCGGCGGAAAAACACCTGCCCTCCGAAGCCGTCCACTGGCAGCGGTGGCTCGACGGTGACGGCAGCGTGACGATCCCGCCGCGTTCGCGACGCCGCGCGATCATCGACCTGGAGGACTACCTCTGCGCCTACGCGTCGATCACGCTCTCGGGCGGGGCCGACGCCCGATTGGCCATCCGCTGGGCCGAGGCGCTGTTTGAACAACCGACGTGGTACACCGCCAAAGGCAACCGCGCCGTCATCGACGGCAAGCATTTCCTGGGCTACGGCGACGAATACATTGCCGACGGCGGCGCCGCCCGCACGTTCGAGCCGCTCTGGTGGAACGCCGGCCGATATCTCGAAATCGACGTCGCCACCGCCGACGAGCCGCTCACGCTCGACGCGCTGCACCTGTCCCAAACCCGCTACCCGATGGAGATGGAGTGCTCCTTCGCCGCCTCCGACGAACGGTTCGCCGAGGTCGTCCCGCTGGCCGAGCGAACGCTGAAGGCGTGTTTTCACGAGACGATTATGGACTGCCCGTACTACGAGCAGATGCCCTGGGTGGGCGACAGCCGCGTCGATGCCCTCGTCGGCTACGTGTTCGCGCACGACGACCGGCTGGCTCGCAAAGCCATCGAGACCTACAATGCGTCGCGGCTGTGGACGGGCCTGACGCAATCGTGGTATCCCGCCAACGCGTTGAACATGATTCCGTCGTTCGCGCTGTGGTGGGTGTGCATGGTGGAGGATTTTTTCCAGTGGCGCGAGAGCGGCGAGTTCGCGCGGCGGATGCTGCTCGGGGCGCGGACGACGATGGAGGCGTTCCGCAGCCTCACCGGCAGAGACGGCATGATCACGCTGCCGCACGGCTCGAATTTCATCGACTGGGTTCGCCATCCCGCCTGGGCGGGCAGCGGGCCTCGGGTCGGCGAGGAAGGGTATTCGTCGATTCTCAATCTGATTTACGTGCTGGCGTTGAACGCCAAGTCGCGCATGGAGGCATTTTACGGCGATCCGCTGATGGCGACGCGCGATCGGCAGGCGGCCGAGGCGGCCATGGCCGGCGTGATGAAACACTTCTGGAACGAGCCGCGAAGCCTGCTGGCCGACACGCTGGAGGCGGACAGTTTCAGCGAGCACGCGCAGAGTTTGGCGATCCTCACGGGCCTGCTGCCGGCGGACCGGCAGGAGCGGATCGTGCAAGGCCTGCTGAGCGAGAGCGACCTGGCCCGCACGACGATTTTCTTTTCGCATTACCTGTTGGACGCCCTCGGCCGGGCGGGGCGCACCGACGCGATCGTCGAGCGGCTGGGGCTGTGGTTCGGCCTCAAGGGCAACGGCTTTCTCACCACGTACGAACACCCCGAGCCGACGCGCAGCGACTGCCATGCCTGGGGCACGCATCCGCTGTACCATTTCCTGGTGACGATCCTCGGCGTCCGACCGGCCTCGCCGGGATTCGGCACGGTCCGCATCGAGCCGCAACTGGGTCCGCTGACATGGGCACACGGCAGAGTCCCGCACCAGGCGGGTTTGATCGAGGTCCGCGTCACGCGAACAGACGGCGATGGTTTCGAGGCGGACATCACCCTCCCGCCAGGTTTGAGCGGTGTGTTCGTGCAGAGCGGCAAGGAAATCCCGATGCAAAGCGGGCGACAGATGGTGAAGTAGTACGGGGTTTGTCGACCGTAAACCACGCACGTCTATAGTAACTGTACAGTGGTCAAACGGGTTTGCAAAGGAAACTAGGGAAAATTATTCCCGTGATGCGGGCGTCTTGCCCGCGTCCGGATGTGGTATAGACGTGGCGTTTTTTATGGAACAGTCTCATGGATCGCACAACGCGGGCGAGACGCCCGCATCACGTTTCACTCCCGTACCGGTTCCAGGTCGGTCAGGGGGATTTCCAGTTCGAAGGCGCCGCTTTGCACGACGGCGTGTTGTTTGTCCGGGTTGATGCGGAGGAGCGTGGCGCGTTTGTGAAACGGGACGACGTACACCTGTTGGCCTGGCTGGACGGCGAGCAGTTTGTCGAGGTGTTCTTTGGATCGGCCTTGGGGGCTTCGGCGGTGCATCGGCTGTGGGGCGGCGGGCTCAGAGTCGCCGTCGCGCGGCGTCGATTCGCCGTGTCGGCTTCGATCGCCGTGTCGTGGCCCGTGTCGGCCTCGGGCGGGATCGGCCTCGCGCCCGGCCTTCGCGAACGGGCTTTCCTGCGGGAACAGTTCCTGCAACGTCACCTCCAACTCGCCGGCAATCGTCTGTACCTTCGCCTTACCTCGCGCGAAATCCACCGACGTGAGCGTGCCGTTGCCCGGCAGCTTTGTCAGCGTCACTTCGTCGCCGACCTTCATCTCGCCGATCCGCGCCAGCCACGCGTCGAACTGCCGCGAACGCTCCTTCTGTTCGCGCAGGCTCCGCTCGAGTTCTTTCTGCGCGTGGGTTGCCTGCGCGGCGGCCTGCTCGCTGGCGGCCGCCTGCGCGTGCATCTGCTGACGCACCGCGTTGATCTGCCCCCGCACGGCTTCCTGGCCGAGGTCGGGCATCAGTTCGCGGAGGGGCACTTCGATTTGCAGCGGGTCGGCATTGACGACGGCGATCTGGCGGTGCAGCTCCAGCCGAACCAGCCTGCCCATGCGTCGCAGCGAGGGCACGAAGACGTCGTCGCCTTCTTTGAGTTCACCCAGGCCCGCCAGCCAGAGGTTGAATTCCTCCTGGAGTCGTCGCAGGTCGGCAAGTTTGACTTCGTACGAAACCTGCTGGGTTTGGGCGGCCAATTGGGCTTCCGCGGCGGCGGCGCGGGCCTGCTCGGCGTCCTGGCGGACGATGCTCGTCGCCTGAATCGCCCGGCGAAACTGCTTGCCCTGTTGGTTCAGGTATTGGCGGGATGCGCCGACGATGCGTCGGGGCAGGCCCAGGTGGGCGGCCACCGAGATGGCATGACTTTCGCCGGGCGTGCCGATGAGCAGGTGGTAGGTCGGGCGGAGGGTTTCGGAGTTGAAGGCGACGCTGGCGTTGTCGACGCGTTCGTTGGCGTAGGCGTAGGCTTTGAGGACGCTCAGGTGCGTCGTGACGATGCACGCGCAGCCGACGCGGCGGATTTCGTCGAGAATCGCCTGCCCGATCGCGCCGCCCTCGTCGGGGTCGGTGCCGCTGCCGAGTTCGTCCAGCAGGACGAGACTGGCGGCGTCGGCTTTGTGAAGGATGTACCGCACCCGCTTGATGTGGGCGCCGAACGTGGAGAGCGACTGCTCCAGCGACTGTTCGTCGCCGATGTCGATGAAGACGTCGCGGTAGGCGGGCATGATCGCGCCGCGCCGGACCGGAATGTGCATGCCGCTCTGGGCCATCACTACCAGCAGCGCCACCGTTTTCAGCGCGACGGTCTTTCCGCCGGTGTTCGAGCCGGTGATGATCAGCACGTCGAAATCCTGGCCAAGGCGGATGTCGATGGGGACGACAGCCGGCGTAGCCGCGCAACGTGACGCGGGCATCTCGCCCGCGTTGTGTGTACCATCGCCCTGGCTGGTGGAAGGCGCCAAATTTTTTCCGTCATTGCCGGACGCGGGCAAGATGCCCTCGCCACGTTGCTCCGTCTGCTCGATCAGCAGCGGGTGCCTGGCCTGGTGAAACACCAGCGGGCCTCGCTCGGTGATTTCCGGGCAGGTGAAGTTGAACTGGTACGCGTACTGCGCCTTGGCCGTCAGGACGTCGATGTGGGCCAGGCTGTGGAGCGTCGTGCGGACGCGGTCGGCGACGGCGAAGATTCGCAGGGCGAGTTGGCTGAGGAGGCGTTGGATTTCTCGGCGTTCGTCCTCGGCCAGATCGCTGAGGCGGTTGTTGAGTTGCACGCAGGCTTCGGGTTCAACGAACACGGTCGCGCCGCTGTGGGACGCGCGGTGGACGACGCCGGGCAGTCGGCCTCGGTTTTCCGCCTTTACCGGCAGCACGTAGCGGTCGCCGTGGAGGGTGACGACGGCCTCCTGGAGCAGTTTGGCGACTTCGCTTTGCCGCACGTAGCTGTGGATGAGGCTGTGGATGGCCTGCGCCGTGTCGGCCATGTGGCGGCGGACTTCGGCGAGTTTGTGGCTGGCGCGGTCGCTGACGATGCCGTCGGGGTCGATGACGGCGTGCACGGCGTCGATTTCGCTTTGGAATTCGCCGATCCCACCGGCCATCGCGTGCAGCAGCGGCAGCGACTCGGGCAGTGAGAGCAGATAGCGGCGGACGTTCATCGCGCCTTCGAGCGTGCCGGCGATGACGAGAAAATCTTCCGCGCTGGCGCCCGCGCCCGGCGTGGCCCGTTCCAGGGCGGCGGTGATGTCCACCACGCCGCCGAACGGCGGCAAGCCCACGTCGCGCAAGGCAGCCACCATCTGGCTGACCTGTTCCAGCCACTCGCGAATCACGGCGGGGTTTCGGCTGGGCCCGATACGCCGTGCCAATTCGCGTCCCAGCCCGCACCGACAATACCGCGACAAAATCGCCCGGACGGCATCGAACTCAATTTTGTTCAGCGTAAACGAATCCACATTGGCCTCGCAAACAAACCTGTCGCTCATTATACATCGTTATTTCTTGTACCGTTCTTCGGCTTTCTTTTTTGCGGCGAGCAGGCGACCCATGGCGGTGTTGTCGGCGGGAGGCGGTGTTTGGGGCGGGTCGGATTTCTTTGGTTCGGCTGGGGCGCGTTTGTCGGTTGGGGCGGAGAGGTCGGCCGTTGGCAGGGCGCGATCGGCGTCGGTGTTGGCGGCGGCGTCGTAGTGGCGTGTGGGTTGGGTTTGTGCGCCGGATTGGCCGGCGAGGTTTTTTTTGACCTGTTCGCGCCGGGCCTGGAGGCGGGCGATGCCTTCGTTGACGGCGGCGGGTTGTTTGCGGCGGACGAGGCTGGCGATTTTTCGGCCGATGTTGCCCCAGTCGACGGCGACGCGTCGCACGGCGACGTCGAGGAGGAAGGCGATCAGGAACACGATGACGAGGGACTTGGTCATCGGCGTGGCGGTTCGGGGGAACTGCAGGCCCTGGCGGGCGAAGAGGTCGGTGGTGCGGTCGACGCTGGTGAGCACCCGGCCTCCGGTCATGCGTGCGATCTCGGCCAGCAGGGCGGTGTTGTCCTGGAGGTCTTCGAATTCGGGCGCGTAGGGGACGGAGACGACGGACTGGACGATTTTTCGCGAGTCGGGCGGGCCGTAATGGAGGTTGACGAGGTAGCTGCCGGCGGCGTCGGCGTCGAATCGTGCGGCGTATCGGCCGGGGCCTACTTGTCGCGGCGAGAGGGTTTGGGATTTCATGTCCGGCGAGATGACCTGCACGGCAAGGCCTTCGAGGTAGAGGAAGTTGCCGTCGCTGTCGTTGCTTTCGACGACGAGTTCGACGCGGCGGTCCTGGACGTCGGCGAAGATTTCGCATTCGCCGCCGCCGGCGGATCGGACCGCGTGTCGGACGGCCCGCTCCCAGAAGCTCGCGAAATCCGGCCAGGTTGCCCACGCGTTGTCCCACTGCCCGCCGACGGAGGAGGTGAACGCGACGGTGCGGCCCAGTCCGCTGGGCATGGCGGCGAGGATCGGATCTTTTTCGTCTGTGCCGTGGAGGATGACGCGCGCGAGGCCTCCCTTGGGTCGGCCCGTCAGGACGTAACCGTCCAGCGCGGGCAGGTGTGCGATGGTTCGGCCGAGTTCGTGGTCGCCGGCTTCGAGGGCGGGCGTGAAGCGTGTTTCCTGGATCAGCGAGCGTCGGACGACCTGGGCTTCCTTGACGAAAATTTGCGGCAGTTCGTTGGCGGATTTCGGCTGGTAGTATCGGCCTCCGGTGATCCGCGCCATTTCGCGCATGCCTCGCAGGCCCGGGTCGTCGGGGCTGTGCGGGGCGACGACGACGACGGTGATGGAGATTCTGGCGGCCTTGCAGTCGGCGAGCAGTTGGGGGCTGGGCCGCTGCGGGTCGCCGTCGGTGATGATGATGATGTGCCGCTGTCCTGCCCGGCTGGCGACGAGGGCGTCGTGGGCGGACTGGATGTGCGGACCGAGATCGAAGAAATCGTTCATGACCATCTGGTCGATGGCTTTGAGGATGCCGCTTTTGTCGCCAGCGGGCTGAAGCGGGTATTCCCACGGGTCGTTAGGCGTGTTGAGTTGGTAGCTGACGAGTCCGACGAGGTCGAGTCGGCTGAGGGCGTTTGCGGCGGCTTTTGCGGTTTCTTTTCCCCAGCGGTTTCCTTCGGGCATTTCGCAGGAGTGGATGACCAGGACGAGGGCGCCGAGAGGCATTTGTTCTTTTTGCGGCGGGTCCATTTCGACGGGCATGATGTTGGCGACGGGGCTGCCGATCCACCCGCCCGCGCCGAACGCGTCGGGGCCTCCGGTCATCACGAGGCCGCCGCCGAGGTCGTTGACGTAGCGGCAGATCATCTGCTGCTGCCGCATGGAGAACCAACTGTTGTCGACGTCGGCCAGGATGATGCAGTCGACGTCCACCAGTTCGCTGAGTTGCTGCGGGAAGCTCTCGGCCTGCACGTAGGTGACGGGGAATTTCGATTCCCGCAGCGCTTCGGCCAGCGGCAGCCCCGCGCGGCGGTCGGCGTCCACCAGCAGCACGCTGCCCGAGCCGGCGATGTAGGTCATCGCGCTGGCCATGTTGTTGTGGGGGATCTGGTCGTCGCGCGGGCTTGCGGGGGTGAAGACGGCTTTGAATTCGTGCATGCCGCGCTCGCCCAGCGGGACTTCCAGCGTGCGGACGTTGACGCCCTCGCGGAGCGTGACGGGGATTTGCGGCCCGTCCGCGCCGAGCACGACCGGCTGTCCGTTGACGCTCACCGTGATCGTGCCTCGCGCGGCGTGCGTGGATCGCAGGACCAGGCGCAGGGGCACGGTTTGGCCTGGACGTGCCCTCGGCGGCGCGACGAGGCGCGAGAAGATCACCTCGTTGTCGTGGCGGTACTGAAGAGGCACGACGTCGATGGGGATGTTGTTGGCGGCCGCGCGGCGGGCGAATTCGCGAAGATCGCCGCGCGTTTCGTTACCGTCGCTGACGAGCAGCAGCCGGCAGGCGGTGTCCGGCGGCGCGACGGCCATCGCCATCTGCAACCCGCCGGAAAGATAACTCTGCTCGCCGAGCATCTGTCTGGAGTAATCTTCGAGCTCGATTTTATTGCCCGGCAGCTTGGCGATGGCGACGACTTCGGCGGCGTCGATGACGGCGAAGCGGTCTTGGGCCGGTTTGTTTTCGCCCGCCGCCCGCAACGCCGCCAGCGCGTTCTGACGAACCGGCTCGGGCACGGACTGGCTGCGGTCGATGACGGCCAGCAGCGTCACCTGCGTGCTCTTCTCTCCGAGCATCGGCTCGGCCAGCAGCGTCGCCAGCAGCAGCACCACCAGCACGCGCAACACGGTGGCCGTGATTCGCCGCGCACCGCCAAGACTCTTGAGCCCGCGCAGGCCAATCCACGCGATCGGCACCGCCAGCAACCCAGCCAGCAGCCACGCCGGATTGGCGAAAAAGAAGACCGTGGTGGCGATCATGGCGGCGCCTCCACGGGGAGGTTTTTTTTACCACAGAGGCACAGAGGAGAAGAGCCACAAGCCACAAGCCACAAGCCACAAGGTATGGCTCGTCTGATGTAAACAAGACCATACTGATGAAGTGACAAAATGTCTTTGGCGTTTTCGTTATTCATGCCGTAACCATCAAAATTGCATTCATTCCTCTGCTTTCGCCGTCGTCGTCCCTTACCTCGTGGCTCGTGGCTAGGCTCTGTCTCAAAACTAGTGGCTTTTTTCTTTCTGTGCCTCTGTGGTAAAAAGAATCTCGCCTCACGGCAGTTTCCACACCTGGACCCGATCGTTTCCGCCGTCCACCACGTAGGCCATGTTGTCGTCGTCGATCGCGACGGCCCAGGGGTAACTGAGTTGTCCCAGTTCGCGTCCGGCTGAACCCAGTGAAGCGATTGCCTGGCCGTCGGGCGTGAAAATCTGTACGCGGTTGTTGCCCTGTTCGACGACGACCAGCCGGCCGTCGCGCGTCAACGCCAGGCCGTACGGATATCGCAACTGCCCAGGCCCGCTGCCCGGCGAGCCGATGTAGCCCTGCAATTCACAACGGAGATTGTACACCGCGACGCGGTGATTGCACGCGTCCGTCACGTACAATCGGTCGCGGGCGGCGTCGACGGCCATCGACTGCGGCCTCGAGAACTGCCCCGCCTCCGGGCCGAACGATCCGAACGCGCCGAGGAATTTTCCTTCCGGCGTGAAGAGGTTGATGCGGTCGTTGGCGCCGTACTCGCTGACGAGCACGCGGCCGTCGGGGAGGAACGCGATGTCGGTGGGGAAGATGAATTGGCCGTCGCCCTCGCCGAAACTGCCCCACTGGCGGACGAGTTCGCCGTCACGGGAGAAGACCATGACACGGTGGCAGTGCGTGTCGGCCACGTAGATGTTTCCGTCGGGTCCGACGCTGACGCCGCAGGGTTTGCCGGCGACGATGTCGGGCATGGCGATGTCGCGCACGAAACCGCCGTCGGGGCTGAGCAGTTGGACGCGTCCGGTTTTGTCGACGACGACGAGCGTGCCGTCGGCGAAGCGGTCGATCGCGCGCGGGTAGAGGAGCTCGCCGTTGCCCGAGCCGCGTCGGCCGATCTTGCCGCGCACGTCGGGCGGGCTGTCGTGCGGACGCGAGCAGGCCGGCAGCGACACGCCCGACAGAGCGACGATCAGCAGCAGCGTCATCAGCGAGCGGCGGCGGCGAGCCAGCCGCAGCAGCAGCCACAGGCCGATCGCGGCGGCGAGGTAGAAGCCGAATAATAGCAGGCATGCGGCGACGACTTCCTGGTCCCGCAAGGCGTGCATCTGGTTGAGGAGGTAGAGGCTGAGGCTGAAGGCGCCCGGCGGCGAGACGATCTGGCTGCCGGTGATTTCGGTCAGGCCGAGCATGAGGACGACGACGGCGGCCCCCGCGAGCGTCGGCCAGGTCGCGGGGAGATGGACGTGCCGCCAGGCCTGCCAGGGCGACGCGCCGTCGACGGCGGCGGCTTCGGCGAGCGAGCGGCTTCGCGCGTCGCGGACGGCCCAGAAGACGATCAGCGCCAGGCCGGCGAATCGCACGCCCTGGAAGAGGCTCACCAGCAGCACGCTGTCGCGCAGCGGCAACAGCCACTCGTACCGCGCGATCCACTGCGACATCGCCACCGCGACCAACCCGCCGGGAATGATGGCCACGACCAGCAGGGAGACGGCGATGAGGGCGGTGATAATGCGGCGCGGGCGGCTGCAACGTGACGCGGGCGTCTCGCCCGCGTTGTGCGTTCCATTGATTTGGTTGTTGGAATACGTCGAACCGCCTTTGCCGCTCCGCGTGGGCAAGATGCCCGCGAGACGCATGGGCGAGACGCCCTCGCCACGTGAAACGCCCGTGTCCCAAGCGATCCTTGCCAGCAGCAGCGCCACGCCGGCGCCGAGGGCGGAGACGGCCAGCGATTGGACGTATTTATCCGCCTGGAGCGTGACGAACTGCGCGAGATAATGCGGCGACATCGTGCCGGCCAGCAACGCCAGAGGCCCCGCCAGCGTGAACAGTAGCAGGGCGGTCACGAACGTCCAGGCCCATCGTCTCGGCCGGCCTGTAAATGATTTGGCACCGCCGCCGGTGTGATCGGCCCAGCCCTTCGCCGATCGCGCCAGCGCGACGGCCAACAGCAGCGACATCGCCGCCAGCGGCACGCAGCCGGCCACCGCCGGACCGACGCGAAGCGACTGCTGCATCGCCAACGCCAACTCCGTGCCGATCGTCGCCTGACCGGCCAAATGCAGCGACGCGAAATCGGCTAAACACAGCGCAAAACACAGCCCCGCCGCCAGCGCGGCCGGGCGGGTCATCAGCGGAGCGGCCACGTATCGCAATCGGGCGAGCGGGCGGGCATCCAGGGCGGCGGCGTCGTGCACCTCGGCGGGAATGTTTCGCCACCCCTGCGCCAACAGCAGCGCCGCCAACGGCCAATACCACAGCACCAGTGTGAACGAGGAGGAGATCCAGGCCGCCCACTCCGCCAGCGTGCGGTCGGCGGCGACGTACTGCCCCAGCGCCGCCGTCGGCGACAGGCAGATCGCCCACGAATAATACAACACGTACTGCGGCAGCAGCACGCTCGCCAATGCCAGCACGGTCAGCCCGCCCGCCCACCGACGCGATGCCGTCGCCATCAGCCATGCCGGCACGAGCCCCAACGCCACCGCCATCGCCGCCACCATCGCCGCCAACCCCACCGACCGCGCCGCCACCGGTGACCACCAGAGCGCCAACCCCTCCGCCAGATCCGCCAGCGAAACCTGCGACACCAGCCCCGCCAACGGGACAACGACGAGGCAAGCCCAGATCGCGACGCCGAGCAGGAGCAGGATGGGTCGTAGAATGGTCATACGTGAAAAGCCACTAGCCACTAGCCACCAGGTATGGCCGAACCTGTTGTGAATAAGAACACACTGGCGGTGCGGCAACGTATCGTCAGTGTTTTCGTTGTTCACGCATACTCGTCAGACTCGCATCAACTCTTTTGCCTTCACCATCGTCGCCCCTTACCTTGTGGCTAGTGGCTTGTGGCTAGTGGCTCGCATTCTTACCGCCCGAAGACAGCCTTTGCCTCGGCACGCGCCTTGTCGAGATTGTCCACGATGGTTTCGTACGGCACGTCCAGCGGTTTGCCCAGGCCGTAGGATGCGTGCCATGCGTCGGGCATGATTGTGTGGATGGGCTGATTGCGGGCTTCGCTTTCGGCCAGGCGTTTTTCGGCGTGCTGGAGGAGGAATTCCGCCAGCAGGCGGGCCTCTTCGGTGTTCGGCCCGCCGCGAATCAACGCCACCGTGTTGGGGAACGTCATCGCGCCGCGTCCGTTCTGATCCAGCGGGGCCATGCCGATCCGCCAGCCTTTTTCGCGCGCCTCGAAGACGTCGTCGCTGTCGGTCAGGCCGATGTCGGCACGGTTTAACGCCACTTCCAGAACGGCCTTGGAATTGCCGTCGACCAATCTCGCCCGGACGGCCAATTGCGCGAGAATGGCCCGCGTCCGCTCGTCACCGTAGTGGGCGAACCAACTGGCCACGTCGCCGCCGGTCGTGCCGAACTGCGGATTGGCCATCACCAGCCGATACGGATGGCGCCCGTCGACGACCGCCAGCAGATCCTCCAGCGACCGCGGCGCGTGATCGTCCGGCACGCGGTCCGTTGACCACGCGATCACGCGCTGCCGCAACGCAAAGCCGTGCCATTGCCCTTCAGGCCCGCGAAATTGCTCGGGCCAATTCGCCACGACCGGCGACTCCAGCGGCGCGAGCAACCCCTGACGCTGCAACTGAATCATGTACACCACTTCGTTGGACCAGAAGACATCGCAGGCGGGCTTGGCCTTCTCCGCCAGCAGGCGGTTGAACAGCCCAACAGTCTTGGCGGCCTCCGAATCGCAAACGCGATCCACGCGGATGCCGGTCTGTTTCTCGAACTCGTCGAGAATCGGATCGGCCACCTGCACGTCGGCGGAATAATACAACACCACCCGCCGCTGCTTTTTGTCCTGGCAGGCGGCCAAGACTAACACAGGGACGAGGCAGGATAATACCAGCAAATTTTTCATGGCACTTACGATAGCATTACGCGACGGTGTACCCAAGAAAAAACGGCGTGCGGAAATGGAGGCCAACCGGTTGTTTTCCACGAAAAATCAGATATTGTCCGCTGGGCCAGACAATTCAACCACACCCTCACTGATCACACATCACGGCTTCCGGTTGCAATTCTCCGCCGCGTGCATACGCTGTATGGGCAGGTGGTGGCCGGTTTCGCGGTTTTTCGGTAAAGGAGAACGTATGCGATATTCACGGATTTTGTTGGCGGTTGTGGCGGCGATGGTGTGTGGGGTTGGCGGCGGGGCAATGGCAGAGGCGCTAAGGGCGACGCCCGAGGTGGTCGAGAAAGTACGTATGGCAAAATTTGTGGACGGCATGAACGGGTTCGGGTTACAGATGTACGGCCAATTGGCGGAGGCGGAGGGCAATCTGTTTTTCTCGCCGTTGAGTCTTCACGCGGCCTTGAGCATGACGAGCGTCGGAGCGCGGGGCGAAACGCACGCGGAGATGGCGGCGGTGCTCGGCCTGCCGGGCAGCGAGGCGGAGGAGACGTCGCCGGCGGCGGTCGGGGCGTATTATAAGGCGTTTTTAGGAAAAATGCTCGCCGACGCCGCGCGCGTCAAGTCGCAGCAGTTGTCCGTCGCCAACGGGTTGTGGCTGAATAAAAAGTTCAGCCTGGTTAAAGGATTTGACGCCGCGATGCGGACGGATTTTCAGGCCGAGGCAGGCACGGCGGATTTTGCCGACACCAAGGCGGCCGCGAAGGTGGTCAACGACTGGGTCGCGAAGAAGACGAACAACCGCGTCAAGGACATCATTTCACCGGCCATGCTCAACCGCGACACGGTGCTGCTGCTGGCCAACGCGTTGTACTTCAAGGGCGCGTGGGCGGAGGAATTCGGCAAAGCCAACACCGCCGACGGCGAGTTCAAACTCGGAGGCGACAAGACGGTCAAGGCCAAGATGATGAGCCACAAGGCCGAGTTCGATTACGCCGAAACCGACGACGCGCAAGTGCTCGCGATGCCGTATGCGGGGCATCAATTTTCGATGGTGATTGTGCTGCCGAAAAAAGTCGGCGGCCTGGCGGAGCTGGAGAAAAACCTCTCCGCCGACTCGCTGGCGGCATGGACGACATTCGAGTCGGAAGACGTTCGCGTGACGCTGCCTCGGTTCAAGGTTACGCGGGATTTCGACGCCCGCAAGCCTCTCGAAGCGATGGGCATGACGAAGGCGTTCAGCCGCGAGGGCGGGGCGGATTTTTCCGGCATGGTGGCCGACGAGAAGGTGGCGATCAGCTTCGTGGTTCACAAGGCGTTCGTGGCCGTGGACGAGGTGGGCACGGAAGCGGCGGCGGCGACGGTGGTCGGCATCGCCAGGGCGATGGCGCCGCTGGAGCCGAAAGAACCCAAGGAATTCAAGGCGGACCATCCGTTTTTGTTCATGATCCGTCACAACCAGACGGGCGCGATCCTGTTCATTGGCAGGGTGGCGGATCCGACGAAGGAATGACGAAGAAGACTGTAGGCTGTAGGCGCGGTGCTGGCTTATGGTGGTCCCGCTACGTAAAAACGTCTTGAAATCCGAAACAAACTCCAAAGACTCAAACGACAAAATTCCAAACGCTCTCGCTATCCATGCGTCAAAGCTCGCGGAAAGCGAGAGCGTTTGGGATTTTTCTTTTGGGCTTTGGAGTTTGTTTCGGATTTCGAGTTTCGTATTTCGGATTTGAAAACGCTCCCGCATGGCTGGACCACCATAAGCCGGCACCGCGCCTACAGCCTACAGCCTACAGCCTGTCTCTCACGACGGTCATTCCCGCGTCGGCGATCATCTGGGCGTCTTGTTGTGCGGATCGGCCTGCGGTGGTGAGGTAGTCGCCGGTCATGAGGCTGCTGGCGCCGGCGTGGAAGATCCAGCTTTGCATGTCGCGGAGGTTGACGGTTCGTCCGCCGCAGAGTTTGATGTCGACGCGAGGTAGGGCCAGTCGGAAGATCGCGACGGTACGGAGGATATCTAGTGGCGGCATGGGCGGTTGATGTTCCAGCGGCGTGCCGGGGATCGGGTGGAGGAAGTTCAGCGGCGTGACGCGCGGGGCGACGTCGCGCAAGGCTAGGGCCAGGTCGATGCGGTCCTCCCAGGATTCGCCCAGCCCGAGCAGCCCGCCGCTACAGACGTCCATGCCGGCCTCCCGCGCGTTTCGAAGCGTGGCCAATCGGTTGTCGTAGGAATGGCTGGTCACGACCTGCGGGAAAAACGCTCGCGACGTTTCGAGGTTGTGGTGGTATAGAAATGTTCCCGCCTGCGCGAGTTGTTGGGCCTGTGCGGCGGTGAGTTCGCCGAGGGAGGCGCAGACGCGTAACGGCTGGGCGTTGGGGTCGCGGCGGATGGCGTCGATGGCGTCGCGCACGTCGCGGAGGTCGGCGTCGGTGGGGCGTCGGCCCGAGTTGACGATCCCGAGGCAGGCCGCGCCGGCTCGCACGGCGTTGCGGGCGGCCTGAACGATCTGTTCACGCGGCGTGCGGGTGGATGATTCCCGTCCCAGCGGCCCCAGCCGCGATTGCGAACACCAGCGGCAGTCCTCGCTGCATCCGCCAAGCCGCCCCGGCACGATGCAGCACAGCGTCACCGCGTCGCCCATGAAGTGCCGCCGCACACGATTGGCCGCGGCGAAAAGCTCCATCGGGCACGGCCTGGACAACTCCAGCGCACGCAACAACTCCGGCCGGCCCAGGGAATCGCCGTCCAGCACGCGATGCGTGATCGTGGTTAGGTTATCCACGTCCCTACCGGCGTTCGAAAGACCGCCGCAGGTCGATGGAGTCGCCCATGTCGATCTGGGTGGGCGAGCCGGTTTTATTGGGCACGTAGACGATCATGCGTTGCGCGTTGACGTCGATGACGGTGACCATGTCCACCGTGTCCCGCATCGACGCCGTGCCGAGAATGTAGTCGCCGCCCTTGACCGAGGCCGACCCCGCCTGTGCGGGCGTCGTCGCGTACGAACCGATCACCAAGGCAACCAGAATCGCCGCCGAAACGCAGAGAACCACTATTGCGATCGAATCTTTTTTCATGATAGTTCCTTTCGTGGCGGTTAACGGCCTCGTTTGAAATCGGCCTCGATGTCGCGACCCCGGAGTTCCACCAGCTTGCGGTCCGAGGTGCTGTAGTACCACGCCTTGAGGTTGCGGGTTTTGAGGTCGAGGATGTAAATGGCCTCACTATTCTGTCCGACTCGCCCGCTGACCTGGAGGTAGTCCGACCCGCCACGCACCTGGGCGTGGGCCGGCTCGGAATGCATCGTCAGCACCCAGACCAGCAGCCCCACGTTCAGGGCCGCCAGCGCCGCAATCACTGCCTTTTTCATGATCGTTCTCCTTAACAGTTATTTTGCTCACTCACGCCGCCGCGCGGCGGAGGGTTCCATGCTCGACGCGTCATCGTCTCAGACACCGGCCGGGGAGGCCTGGTTAGCCCGCGTTAGTCCACGTGCGACCGCTTGGCGTGTTTGAAGCCCAGCACGCCCGTGCATCCAAGAAAGATCACGATGCACAGCAGGCCGAACCAGTTGATCGTGTATCCGGTGGCGCCTTCGGTCTTTGGCGGGTCGAACCCGTCGCCAGCCGCCCAGGCGAATCCCGCCGCAAAAACCGCCATCACCGTCGCCGCCGCCATCGCCGTGAATTTGGTCGTCATGCGGTTCATTATACTTTCCGTCGGGCGACATGCAATTGGCTTTCGGAAGACAGCGACAGGTGACAAGCGACAAGTGACCAGAGCAGGAATGTCTTGTTTTGTTCCACGCTCTCGCGCAGTGTGGACGTTTTGAAAGACAAGACTTTCCTGCTCTGGTCACTTGTCGCTTGTCACTTGTCCTCACACATGCGACGGCATGGGCACGGTGAAGGGGAGCGGGAAAATCTGGTTCAGCCATCGCAGCGAGGGCGGCAGGTGCGTGACGGCCGACGGCGACCAGGGGCCAAACAGCAGGCGGACCATCTGCAATTCGTCCAGGTGCAGTTCGTCCTCGCTGCGCCGGGCCGGGTTGTTGCCGAGCGTGCATCGCTGCGGCGTTTCGCCGCGGAGCATGACCAGTGTCGCCCGCTCGCCCTCGGGCACGTTAGGCTGCCAGATCGGCGCATAGGCCTCCAACAGTCGCGGGAGATTGTGGATGCGGAGATTGAGCAGTTCGGGCGAGACCCATTCGGCGCGGGGCCAAAAATAATTCGTTTGCGGCGTCGCGCCGGGGCAGCAGGGGACCGAGACCGCGCCCTGGCTGTTTTGGTCCGCGATGGCCGCCAGCAGCGCGTGGAGGGCGTGGAACTCCCCGCCGTATTCGAGAATGGAATCCGAGTTGTGCGGCGCAACGGCGAACGCCGCCGGCACGGCCTCGGCAGGGGCGTGTTGCGGCGAAGCGGTCCAGAGGATCTGCGGATTGCCGCGTGTGAGTTTTCGCAGCCAGGTTTCGTGTGGATAGACACACCGCACGGGCTGATGGGTGTAGAGCGTCCAGAGGCGGTTGTCCGTGGCGGCCTCGGCGGCGGGGCGGGAGGCGATGTCGAAGCCCTCCGGCGCCGGCGCGAGCGTCTTGCGGCTGAGTCGGCACCGCATGGCCGTGCCCGCGACCTCCCAGCCGAAATGGGCGTAGCGGTCGCGCCGCCCGCCCAGCCAGGACATTGGCGCCGACGTCGACTCCATGTGTGCGACGGTGTCGTTCATCAAGGCCGTCATGAAGCCGCGCCCGCGGTACTCGCTCAGGCAGGACACCTGCCCGATGCCGAACATCTTCACCGTTGCGGGCCCCAGCACGAGCGTCTGCGGATAGCACCCGACGCACGCGACAATTCGGCCATCCTGGCGGATGATCCGATGACACGCCATTGCCTCGTCCGTCGGGTCGAACAGATCGGCATACAAAAAATCAAACCCCGGGTGCGAGGGATTCTCAACCCGAAACGCCGCCGCGAGCATGTCCAGCAATTCGCGACGATCGGCAACTTTTGCGGTTTCAATTGTGGGAGTCATGGGCGTTTTTTACCACAGAGGCGAGGAAGGGTGTGAAAAAAATTATCCGACCTCGCGAAGACCGAGCAGGATTACGCGGATGGAAGGATTGTATGGAGAATTGTTCGTTCCAGTACGGCCATTCGGTAATTCAGGGATAACGTATCGAAATTTCCCCGGTTTTCCGCATGCCCTCTGGAATCGGCGCGCCTGGCCACAGGCCCTGCCAGTTTGCGTTGTAAGACGTTGTGCGTGATACAGCGCTTCATTTGTCACAACGACCTACAACGCAAACTGGCAGGGCTGCTGTGGCCAGGCGCGCCGATTCCAGAGGGCATGCGTGTCGATGTCCGCGTCGTCGTTATGCCCGTCGTCGCCGCAGCAGCGCCAGGCCGCCCAGGGCCAGCAGGGTCATCGTCATCGGCTCGGGAACGGGCGTGCCGAAGAAGGTGACATTGCCGATGCCGACGTAGAGATCGCCCACGGGCCAGCCGGGCTTCATCTCGCCGTTGTCGTTCCAAAACCATTCTTCAAACGGAAAGCTTTGCCCTCCGCCGCGCACGATCTCGAACTTGACCGCATTGGCCTGTTCATTGAAGGCAATGCCGTCGACCTTGGCCCCAGCCCCGTCGCCGGTGGGAAGTCCGGTCACATCGAACGCAAAGCTCCACGTGGTGCCGCCGTCGGTGGAGACATAGACGTTCATGTCGTTGACGCCCTTCCAGTGGGATCCCCAGAAATTCTGGAAATCCATGGAGTCGACCTGATACAAATCGTCGAAGTAAAACGCGATCCACGGAGCGGTGTCGGGATCCTCAAGAACGACGGGACCACCGTAGGTCGGATTGGCCGCGCTGTTCCATTGTCCCTCACCAGGCCGCCAAGCGATTGGCTGCCCCTCGGGGACGATCGGACCGTTTCCGTAACTGGACGCCCACACGTCGGCGATGGGAATCGCCCCCGCGCCCGCCGAGGCGACGACAAACAAAGCCGCCGATACAGCCAAAACCCATGCTGTCTTGCTCACGTTCATGTCTCTGCTCCTTTGGCGAAAAAATATAACGAAATGGCCGCACGCCAGCACACAACGATCGTGCGATCGGGAACGAGTCCGCGTCTCCGAGTCTGTATGTTCAGCCTACCGCATTTTCCTCCGGCGTCAAGCGCGTTTTCCGGGCCGGATTTTTTCAGAACCCCCGTCCCATGGTCCCCGCGAAAAAATCGCGGATCGCGGGTAAATATTCCATGATCGGGCCTAGAATTTCGCGACTTGTCGAGACATCGGAGAGGGCGGCTGGATGGGTCAACGCGGGCCAGGGGGGTCTGCTTTCTGCCCGTCCTCGCGAACGTTCAGGGGCGGCGACGTCGGGGGAACCCGGCACGCCATGAAAGGAACCGACCATGTACCGAATGCTGAGTCTGGGCGTGATGGTGGCGTTGCTGGGGTCGCTGATGGGGTGTGCGAGCAGCGGGGAGCCCCAGGCGCGGAGTCGCTGGTCCGGCGGCAGCACGCCTCCGGGGTATCAGTGGGGCGAGGGGTTGACGTCGCTGTGGGATTCGTCGACGTACAACACGCAGGTGCTGCAGGCCTGCCACGACCTCTACGACGGCAAGATGGCGATTACGCGCGTCAATGCCGCCAAGCGTCTTGGCGAACTCAAGCCCACGAGCAATTTCGCGGTGGAGCGGCTGGAGCGTGGCATGAAGGATCGCGTGATGGAGGTTCGTATCGCGTCGGCGTTGGCGTTGCAGGAGATCGGCACGGACGGCGCGATGCGGCATCTGAAGGAGGCGCAGGAAAAAGGCCAGGTGCCGTGCGATCTGCCCACATCGGCCGGCCAGGGCAGCGCGTTCCAGGGCGATAACACGCCCTCCGACAGCACGGAGACGACGGTGGAAGTGAAGGCGAGGAAGGACTGAGAGGAAGGCTGTTAGACTGTTAGGCTGTTAGACTGTTCGGGAGAGGCTTATGAAGGATTTGGCCTGATTTTTCATGAGCCTGCGCCTAACAGCCTAACAGCCTAATAGTCTAACAGTCTCTGTCTCCTACAGCCTGCTGAAGTACCATATCACCACGCCGGCCAAGAGGAGGCGGTAGACGCCGAAGGGTGTCAGGCCGTGTTTGGTGAGCCAGCCGACGAGGCCCTTGATGGCGGCGGCGCCGACGACGGCGGAGACCAACACGCCGACGACAAGGGCGAGCGGCCCGGCGGATTCGATCAATGCGCCGTGGTTTTTATACCCTTCGTAGAGTGTGGCGGCGGCGATGGTCGGCAGGGACAGCAGAAAGCTGAACTCTGCCGCTTTGAGCATGTTCAGGCCGATCAGCAGCCCGGCGACGATGGTCATCATGCTTCGGCTGGTGCCCGGCCACATGGCGAGCGTCTGCGCCAGGCCGATCGCCAGCGCGTGCCAGTAGGTCAGGTCTTCGATGCCGATCCGTTTTCGCCCCGGCGTGCGGCGGTACCAGAATTCCACGGCGATCATCAGCACCGCGCCGAACGCCAGCGCGTACGCCACCGGCATCGGCGAGTAGAGTTCCTTGATGGACTTGTGAAAGAGCAGTCCGATGACGGCCGCCGGCATGAACGCGATCAGCAGCAGGAAAAAGAGTTTGATGCCCTGTTTTCGTTCGGGGGAGAGCTGCTCGCGGGCGGTCTTTCTTTTGAACAGCGCGGCCGCACCGCCAAAGACGCCGCCGGCCATCTGGCCGACCCGCCGCCAATACAGCCCGACGACCGCCAGCAGCGTCCCGAGATGCAGCACGACGTCGAACGCGTCGATGGCATCGGAATCCTTCAACTTCCGCCCCATAGGCCCACGCTCGTCGCCGTACTCCGTCAGCCCCAGCTTGTGACCGACCAGAATCAGATGCCCCGTCGAGGAGACCGGCAGGAACTCCGTCAATCCCTGGACAGCCCCGAGAATGGCGGCATCGCCGACAGAAATCGTCGTTTTGGGTGATGATTTTTCCGCGTCCTCGGCGGGCGTTGTGGTGGGGTCTTGCGTTTGCGCGATGGCGGCAGTCGAGAACACACCGGCGAGGAGGAATGACAACAGGTTTTTTTTCATGCGAGAATCTCAATCGTTTTCAACGTCCTGCAGTGCAAAACGGCAAGCCATATCCGCATCCATCCTTACATTCCTGAATCCCTGAAAAAATTCGCGAAAATTCGCGGCTACAAAATTCCAGCGCGGAAAATCACCTGCGCCACGATGTTCGCGTACACGCCGGCCATGATGTCGTCCATGAGGACGCCCCAGCCTTTGGGGAGCTTTTCGAACTGCCTCGCCGGCGGCGGCTTGAGGACATCCATGATGCGGAACAATACAAAACACACGCCGGCGGTGATCAGCCAACCTTTCCATGTGCATTCGCCGGCCGGCAGGGTAACGGGCACGCCCAGCAGCGCCACCGCCTGGCCGGCCACCTCGTCAATCGTGCAGTATTTCGGGTCCTTCTTCTTCCACGTCCGCTCGGTGAAGTCGCCAAACGCCACGCAGGCCACCGACGCCAGCACCGCCGTCGCGACCATCGCCCATTGCGCCATGGCCCAGGATGAGCACGACCCCACCCACGCCACGGCCAGGAAAATCGCCACCGTCACCAGCGAACCCCATGTGCCGCTGGCGGGAAGATAGCCCGTGCCGAATCCCGTCACGATCAATTTTCGTACGCCCATTACGCCGTCCCGTCGTCGCGGAAGACCTGCCGGATTTTGCCCACGTACGCCAGGCCGCTCAGCACCGTGCCGACCGTCGCCAGCCAGACCAGGGCAATCTTCCCGATCACCGCCCATTCTTCATCGGGAAAATTGGCGGTTTGCAACAGTACGCCGCAGATCGCCGCCGACTGGAGAAACATCTTGAGCTTCCCCACCGGCGTGGCGGGAAACTTGATGCCCTGACTCTCGCTGTAGCCCCGCACCGCCGACACCAGCAGCTCCCGGCAGAGAATTACCACCACCATCCACGACTGCACCGCCGAAATCATGTGCCCGTTGATCCAGAAGGCCATCTGTTCGGCCCCCTCGCGGTGACCGGCGGGCGCGGCGAAATTCGACCCCGCCAGCATGATGAACGCGCCCAGCACGAGTACCTTGTCGACGAACGGATCGGCGATGCGGCCGAACGCGCTGGTCCAGTTGTATTTCCGCGCGATCCACCCGTCGAGGACGTCGGTGACGCCCGCGACGAGATAGACGACCAAGGCCGCGTTCAGCAGCCAAGGCGCCGCGCCGTTGGCGAGGTCGACCATGCCCAGCAGCACGAAAAACAACACCGCCAGTCCGATGCGGGCCACCGTCAATTGATTGGGCAACTTCCAGTTCATGTCGTTGTGTAAAAAACGTTACCGAATCAGATTGTCCGCCGTCATTTCCTTTGGGACGTCGATATGCATCAGTTTCAGGATGGTCGGCGCGACGTCGCTGAGTTTGCCGTGGGCGATCAGTTTTTCGCCGGTGGCGTTTTTGCTCACCAGGATGCAGTGGACCGGGTTGGTGGTGTGAGCGGTTTGCGGCGCGCCGGTTTCCATGTCGACCATCTGTTCGGCGTTGCCGTGGTCGGCGGTCACGAGGAGCACGCCGTCGCGTTCCAGCACGGCCTGCACGATTTGTCCCACGCAGTCGTCGACGGTTTCGATCGCCTTGACAGCGGCGGCGAACACGCCGGTGTGCCCCACCATGTCGCCGTTGGCGTAGTTGAGCACGATGAAGTCATACGTGTTGGCCAGGTCGGCGGCGGTTTCGTTGGGGAAGGGCAGCGTCTCCAGTTCGGTCTGCGGCGTGTTGCGGGCCTGCTCGCGAACGGCGGCGATGCCGTCCCGAATGGCCGTCAGGGCCAACGCGGTCACCGGGTACGCGCTCATCTCGGGCTGGCGGTCCTCGGGAATCGTGATGCTGGCGACCTGGATGCGGTCCTCGCCTCCGTAGGGTTCGATCCGCTTGCCGTTGAAAAAGCTCGTCACGTGGCGGTATTTCTGGAATTCCGCGATGCGAAGCTGGTGTCGGCCCGCCCGGCTGATAACTTCGCCCAGCAGATTGGCCATGTTCATCGGCGGGATGAGTTCGTCGGTAAACTGGTCCCAGTATCTCGTCAGGCCCATGAAGAAAACTTTCGGCGCCGGTCCGCGGTTGAAGTGGGCGAAGTCGGCGTCGACGAACGCGTGGGCGAGTTGGATCGCGCGGTCCTGCCGGAAGTTGGTGTGGAGGACGGCGTCGCCGGGCTGGATCAGGCCGACGGGCTTGTCGGAGGCGTCGACGATGAGGGTGGGGCGGATGAATTCGTCGGTTTCGACGATGCCGCCTTTGGCGGCCTGCTCGGCGGCGCGGGCGTAGGCTTGTTCGATGGCTTGCCGGGCGGAGCGTGCGTGGAGTCCCTGGCCTTCGAACAGCGCGCGGTAGGCCTTCTCGGTGCGGTCCCAGTTTTCGCCTCGGTCCATGGCCCAGTATCGCCCCATGACGCTGCCGATTCGCCCGACGCCGGAGGCCTTCATCGCGGCTTCCAGCGCGTCGAGGTATGTCAAGGCGCTTTGGGGCGGCGTGTCGCGGCCGTCGGAGAAGAAATGCACCACCACGTTCTTGACCTGCTGGGCGGCGAGGTGCTTGATGAGGGCGAACAGGTGTTCCTGCACGGCATGGACGCCCTGATCCTGGACGAGGCCCATGAGGTGGAAGGCTCCGTTGTTGCGTTTGACCTGCTCGATGGCGGCGGTCAGTCGCGGGGAGGCCCACAATTCGCCCGTGCGGATGGCGATGTCCACGCGGGTGATTTCCTGCGTGACGACGCGCCCGGCGCCCATGTTCAAGTGTCCGACTTCGCTGGAGCCTTGCGATCCCGCCCGTACGCCGACCTCCTCGCCCGAGGCCGACAGCGTGCACCACGGGTACGTCGCCAGCAACGCGTCCGTGTTGGGCGTGCGGGCGGCCCGCACGGCGTTGCCTGAATACTCCGGTCCAATTCCCCAGCCGTCACGCACCAAGAGCACAATCGG
Source organism: Phycisphaerae bacterium (assembly GCA_009783465.1). Lineage (GTDB taxonomy): Bacteria > Planctomycetota > Phycisphaerae > SM23-33 > SM23-33 > WRDM01. The sequence goes on from WRDM01000011.1 coordinate 62,261, forward strand.
TCGAGCCATGTCATGTCCTTTCCTTACCGTAGTGTATCAGGACTCGACACATTGCTCAACGCGAATCGCCGAGCGGAGAGAATTGGAACCGACGTTTTGGCAAATTATCAGAACAGCCACGCGTCGGTGGCGGTGGCGTTTGATGTTTTGTTTGTCGTGGCGAGGGCGCGCGTTTTTTGCTCCGTCGTCGTTGAGGTGGCGTCGGGGTTGTCGTCGAACCATCCCTCGTCGTCGGGGTTGTATTCATCCGCGGGGCCGAGATCTGGTTCGGCCAATGCGGTCGCCGTGGACGTTTCCCGCCATGGCAGCGCCCGCGACGTCGAAGCCGGTGTTTCCTCGACGGTCACCGCCGCCATCGCCGTCGCGATCGGCCTGGCGGTCGCGGCCGGGGTGTCGCCATAGGCCGGGACGTAATGCCCCAGCCGGGCGGAATGGCCTCGCAGCCGCGGCGCCTGGCTGCGAAGGAGGTGCTGAAGGTAGTCGTTGAGGTCCACTTCGTCAAACCGGGCCAGGAATTCCGGCAGGGCGGTTCGATTGAAGCTGCGAATTTCGTCGATCAGTTGCCGCTTGCTCATGGTGTACCTCATGGCGTCGACACGACGCCCTTGAGGCTATCGGCGTGGCGGGGGAAAAAACTTTACACGTACTTCAAAATCGAGTCCGTCACGCTTTGCGGGGCGGGGGCGTAGGAGTGGGGTTCCATGGTGTACTGCGCCCTGCCGGCGGAGATGCTTCGCAGCTGCGTGGAGTAGCCGAACATTTCCGCCAGCGGCGCGTGGGCGTGGAGGACGCGGATTTCGCCGCGGGTTTCCATTTCGGTGATCTCCGCGCGGCGGGCGTTGAGGTCGCCCGTCACCGAGCCGAGATAGGGGTCCGGCGTCGTCACCGTCAGCCGCATGATCGGCTCGAGAAACACGGGATTGGCCTTCTGGACGGCCTCGTTGAACGCCAGCGCCGCCGCCTGCTGGAAGGCCAGATCCGTCGAGTCGGCGGGGTGACTCCTGGCGTCCACGAGCGTCACCTTCACGTTGAGCATCGGATACCCTGCCAGCGGGCCCGACGTGGCCGCGTCGCGCACGCCCTGTTCCACGGCCGCGATGTACTCCCGCGACAACACGCCGCTCTTGAGTTCGTTGCGGAAGACGATCGTCTCGGCCGCGTCGGCGCCCTCCTGCGGCGTGTGGGCTTCCACGTTCAGCGTCACCACCGCGAACTGGCCCCGCCCGCCGAGTTGGCGGATGAATTCATGCTCCACGCGGGCCTGCCCGAGGACGGTCTCCTTGTACGAGACCTTCGGCTTGCCCACGCGGACGTCCAGATGCATGTCGCGCACGAGTTTGTTTTTGATGATCTCCAGGTGCAGTTCGCCCATGCCGCTGATGACGGTTTGGCCGGTCTCGCCGTCGAAGCGGAAGCGGAAGCTCGGGTCCTCGCGGCGGAGCGTTTCGAGGGCGTGCATGAGGGCGTTTTTGTCGGCGTTGGTCCGTGGCTCGATCGACATGGCGATGACCGGCTCGACGAACTCCAGCCGCTCCAGCACAATCGGGTGCTTGGTGTCGCACAGCGTGTCGCCGGTGATGCTGTCCTTGGCGCCGACGACGGCGACGATTTCGCCCGCGACGGCTTCGTCGATTTTTTCGCGTGTCTTGGCGTGCATCCGCCAGACGCGCGCGATGTTTTCCTTTTTGTCCTGCGTGCTGTTGAGCACCCGCGCGCCGCTGCTGAGCGTGCCGCTGTAAATGCGGATGAAGTGCAGATCGCCGTGCTGGTCGGAGAGAATTTTGAAGACCAGCGCGGCAAACGGCTCGGACGCGTCGGGGCGTCGGGTGAGTTCCTTCGTGCCGCGCAGGCTCTCATGGCCGGTGACGGGTGGGATTTCCAGCGGGCTTGGCAGATAGGCCACCACGGCGTCGAGGAGTTTGGGGATGCCCATGGATTTCAGGGCCGAGCCGCACAGCACCGGCTGAATCGCGTTGGTACACGTGCCGTTGCGGACGGCGCGGCGGATGTCGTCGGCGGTGATGGCCTCGTGCTGGTCGGCGAGATATTTTTCCATCATCGCGTCGTCGAATTCCGCGACGGCGTCGAGCAGGTCGTGCCGTGCGATCTCGGCGGCGTCGGCGTACTCGGCCGGGATGGCCTCCTCGCGCATCGTCGTGCCGACGTCGGCATGCTCGTAGAAAAACGCCCGGCGCGTGATCAAATCAATCTGCCCGGCGAAGGTTTCGCTCTCGCCCATCGGAATCTGGAGCAGCACGGGGCGGGCGTGAAGCCGCTGCTGAATCGACGCCACCGAGCCGGCGAAATCCGCGCCGATACGGTCGAGTTTATTGATGAAACACAGCCGTGGCACGTGATACCGGTCGGCCTGCCGCCAGACGGTCTCCGTCTGCGCCTCCACGCCGCTGACGCTGTCGAAGACCACCACCGCGCCGTCGAGCACGCGCAAACTCCGCTCGACCTCGATGGTGAAATCCACGTGGCCGGGCGTGTCGATAAGGTTCACCTGGCAATCGCCCCACAGCAACGTGGTCGCCGCCGACGTGATCGTGATCCCACGCTGCTGCTCTTCCTCAAGATAGTCCATCACGGCCGTGCCGTCGTGAACCTCGCCGATCTTGTGCGTCCTGCCCGCGAAGTAGAGAATCCGCTCGGAGACGGTGGTCTTGCCGGCGTCAATGTGGGCGATAATGCCGATATTCCGCAGTTGTTGAAGGTTTTTTGCCATACGATTATCGGCCAGATTATAGTCGCGGGAATTGTTTTTGTTAATCCGCAAATTTGCGGATGTCGTTTTCGTGTGCACGACAGTGAAATCGTACCGTCAATTCCAGGGAATGTTTTCGTTGATTCGTTAACTGGTTGACTGGTGAGGTTTCTCGAATTAACGAGTCAACCAGTTAACGAGTCAACGAAAACATTCCCTGGAATTGACTGTACGATTTCACCGTCGTGCTGGTCACTGGACTCACACCATGTCCTTGATATTCGACGCGTCGGTCGGGAAGGCGAAGGGCATGTCTTCCAGGGCGGCGACAGGGAGTTTGTTGCGGATCGCCAGGCCGAACAGGTTGATGACCTCCTCGCTGTTGGGCCCCAGCAGCGACGCGCCGACGATGCGCCCCTGGTGGCGGTCCACCAGCACGGCCGATCCGGAATACTTCAGATTCAGCCGCCGGTTGCTCGGCCACGAGGCCATGTCGCGGCGGATGATGTCGTACGCCAGCCCGCGGGAGGCCGCCTGCTCCTCAGTGAGGCCCACGAACGCCAGCCTCGGCGACGTGAACACCACCGTCGGAATGCCCTCGTACTCCACGCGGCGGTGGTTGCCGCCGAGCATGTTCAGCGCGGCCGCGTCGCCCTCGATGCATGCGATCGGCTCCAGTTGCAGGCCGGGGCTGTCGTTGCAGTCGCCGGCCGCGTACACCGTCGGGTCGCTGACGCTCTGCATGAACTCGTTGACGCACACGCCGCTGAGCGCGCCTTTTCGCAGCACGCCGCCGGCCTTGCAATCGAGGGCGTCGAGGTTCGGCACTCTGCCCGCGCCGTGAACGACCAGGTCGCCGCGCACCTCGATGGCCTGGCCCGCCTGAAGCCCGGTGACGGCGAACTCCGCCCCCTCGCGACGCACGCCCGTGACGTCTACCTTCGTCAAAATCTCCACGCCCGCCTCACGCGACGCCTCACGCAGCGTGTCCGTCAGCGGCTTGTCGAACTGCCGCAACAGCCGCGGACCTCGCTCAAGCACCGTCACCTTCGCGCCCGCCCTGGCCGCGACGTGGGCGAACTCCATCGAAATGTATCCGCCGCCGATGAACACCACGCGCGGCGGCAAATGATCCAACTCCAGAAACCCGTCACTGGTGAGCACCAACTCCTCGCCGACAATCCGCAACGGACGTGGATACGCGCCCGACGCGATCAGCGTGAAGCCGGCCTCGAACTCCCGCCCGTTGACGGCCAATCGTCCCGGCGCGACAAACCTCGCCTTGCCGTGCAGCGTCTGCACGCCCAGCGACACAAACAACGCCTCCGTGTCGCGAGGCACGTCGCGAATCAACGCCCGCTTGAATTCGATCAGCCGCTCCCACAACAGCCGGGGCGGATGGTCGATGACTCGCGCCTCTGCCAGCCGTCGACAATGCTGCACCTGCCGACCAACCTCCGTGAGAATCACCTTCGGCAAACACCCGCGAAGCTCCGACGTGCCGCCGTAGGGCTGATAATCCGCCACCGCCACCGACCACCCCGCCCGCCGACACCGCACAATCGCCGCCCTTGCCGCCCCGCCCGTCCCCACCACAAACAAATCCACCTTCTCCGCCATGGTTGTCCCTCGGAACATCATAGCGCAAGGCGAAGGTTGGCGCAGAGGCACCTTGCTTCGCTCTCCAAGCCCAGGCAGGGGGCTACCCAAGGCGCCCCGGGGCTTGGGGCGTCCAGTCTGTTGGACGATCCAACCAGACGGCAGACGCGGCCCGTTCCATCACCGTTCGAAGCCGTGCCAGAAAATTTGAGCACCCCGCGCGGAAAAAATTGCGGATTTTTTTCTTGCTATTGTGTGCAAAAAACGAAGAATGGGCCGCTAATCTGCTTCGCCGGATTGGCCGATGAACTCAGTGCATGTCGAAGTGCTGGCTTGCGGCGGACAGAATCGCAACACGGTGTGTTGCGAAAAACATCTCGTTGGTGCTGTTGTTCGTGATG
>WRDM01000012.1 GCA_009783465.1 Phycisphaerae bacterium
ACCTAAATCCGTCCGTTTTTTCGCCAAGAGACTGTTAGGCTTTTAGGCTGTTAGACTGTTAGGCGCAGGCTTATGTAGGATTTGGCCAAATTTTTCATAAGCCTCTCCCTAACAGTCTAACAGCCTGAAAACGGCCCGTTGCGGAAAATCGCACGAAAACAAAAGAATGTAGATGCGATGGCCCTGACGGAAGATCGGGGGCTTTCCGTTCTCGTGATGCAAAAGAACCACCTGTTCGAGGGAACCACTCAGCCAGTAGCCAATAGCCAGTAGCCATCAGGTATGGCGAAGCTTGTTGTTCCTTACACGATCCAAGTTTTCGCTACGTGATAATCATTGCCGCTTTCATTGCCTTTTCGCCCTCGTTCTTCCATACCTACTGGCTACTGGCTATTGGCTTGTTTCCCTCGAACAAATAGTTCGCCCACCACGAGAGTGCCTTTGCCCCAGCCGGAATTCTGGGCGGAACTCCCGTGTCGAAATTTGCAAAAACCCCAGCAAAATTAAGTGTTTTTTCACCGTCTGGCGGCGGCGATTTGCCGCGAGTTTATCCCCGTTGACTCCTATGATCTTGCCGGAGCCTCATCATGGGGGTGAGGTGAACTTCAACTCGAGGGGAAGGAGTGTCCTATGGTTCGCAAGGGGATCGTGGTGATGGCGGTGGCGGCAATTTTGGTTGCGTCGCACGCGTCGGCGGTGGTGTATACGGGGGCGTTGTCCACCGCCGGCGGGACGTTGACGGGCACGGGCGACTGGGCGTCGGGGCCAACGAGTTTCACGTACTCGGTGAATGACCAGGCCACGCCGGGGTTCTGGCACTACGAGTACACGCTCACCGTGCCGTCGAGCGTGGACGACGCGGGCATCGAGCGGCTGATCATCGGTCTGACCATCGGCATGCCGTTCAACGGGCTGATGAACGTCAACGGAAATCTGGTCAGCGTCGGCCAGATGACCAACACCGGCGTGGACTCGAACATGCCTCAAAGCATGTTCGCCGGACTGTTCACCGTCAGCGGCGACACTCGCTCGGTGACCATCAGTTTCGACTCGATGCACAATCCGGTCTGGGGCAACTTCTTCGCGCTGGGCGCGGGGCAGAACTCCATCTGGAACGCCGGTTTCACGGAGTTCAGCGTGGACCCGCAGCGGCCGGTCGACGACCCGACCGTGCACGGCTACATCCTTCGCCCCAACGGCGAACCGTGCCCGCCGTTCATCATTCCCGAGCCGATGACGATGCTGACGCTCGGCCTGGCGGGCGTGGCGCTGTCCCGCACGCTGCGAAACCGCCTTCATCGGGCGTAATCCGACCATCGACGCGGAAACACAGGGGGACACGGGGACGCTGGAAACGGCGCCCTCGTGTTCTGTGTTTTGCTTGACACACCCCCGCCGGACACGTCATGCTGACGCGATGAAGAAGCCGATCGAAAATGCCGCCATCGCGATGGTGGGGATGTTTCTTGCCTGGGTGATTCCCGGCGCCGGACACGCGCTGCTGGGGCGATGGGTGCGCGGGCTGGTGATTTTCGTGACCATCGGCGCCCTCTTCTGGAGTGGCGTGATGGTGGGAGGCGTCCTCACCGTCGATCAGCAGAACGCCCGCTGGTGGCTGGCGGCGCAGTTGCTCACGGGCGTGCACGGCCTGGCGGGCTACCACCGGCAGCGCGAGGTCTATCGCGAGCTGGTTCACGAGGTCGGCGAACTGCCGCCGGATCCGCTCGAGCTGGACGCGATCCTTCAGGAAAAAGGCATCGCGCTGAACGACAATCCCGGCGACAACATCGCCCGCACGTACACCGGCATCGCGGGAATGCTCAATCTGCTGTGCATCATGGACGTCCTGCTGCTGGGCCTGATGGGCGCCCGCGGCGAAAAACGTGGCGCGGGCGGTCAACGTGGCGCGGGCGTCTCGCCCGCGTTGGATGTTCCATTGGCCAAACCATCGGAAGACGATGGGTTCATTCCACGGCCAGACGCGGGCAAGATGCCCGCGGGACACGAGGGCGAGACGCCCTCGCCACGTTCGGAGGGTCAGCCATGACCGCCATGCTCGCCGCATTCACGCTATTTGTCCATCCGATGCCCTTGCCGTCCTGGGCACTGCTGGTCCTGCTGCTGCCGCTGTGCCTGGCCGTCGCCGTCATCTACAAAACGGTTCGCACGACCAACCTCCGCCGACTTGCCGGCGACGTACTGCTGCTCTTCCTCTACATGCTCGCCGGCCTGGCCCTCCTCATGCTCGTCGGCTATGCGATTATCGCGTACGTATAAAAACCAACTCGCGGTACGTTTACCGCAACAAAGAAAGGACTGAACGATGTTCGAGAACAAGAATGTGAAACGGATCGTGGGATTGCTGGCCTTGGCGATGATCGTGCCGCTGGCCGGATGCAGCAAGTCGATCGTGGGCAAATGGAAAGACAAATCCGGCATGGCGATCTACACGTTCGCCAAGGACGGAACGGGCACAATCGAAATCCAGTACCCCAAAGAAACCTTGGAGGCCATGCAAGCCATGGCCGCCGAAATGAAAAACCACCCGGAAGCCTCGAAAATGGCCATGCCGTCCCTCAACCCCGAACCCATGAAGTTCACATGGAAAACCGAGGGCGACACCTTGAAAATGAAATTGTCCCTCAACGCGCCTGGCGTCAACGTGGAAGAAGGCTCCGTCAAATACAGCATCTCCGGCAACACGCTCACGCTGACGTCGGACAAAAAAACCGAAACCCTCGAACGCGTGGAGTAGCCTGGAGCGTTCTCCCGGAAGGCGAGAGTTTTTACCACAGAGACACAGAGAAACACAGAGGTGGCACCGAGAGTTCGAAGAACGCTTCGCGAGAGTTTGCCCTACAGCGCAAACCGGCAAGCCATTGCGAAACGTTCTTCGACAACCCGGTGCCACCTCTGTGTTTCTCTGTGTCTCTGTGGTAAAAAAACGCGAATTCGCCGAACCCTCGCGGCCCCAGCGGCCTACCAATAAGTAGCCGGAGGGAGGCGTATGCAATACGAACGCATTGTGCTGGATGTCGAGACGCAGCGGGATTTTTTTCTGCCGTCGGGGAGTTTGTACACCGTCGCCGCCGATGAGGCCGCCCGGAATATCAACCGCCTCTTCGAGTGGGTGCGGGCCAACAATATTCCCGTGATGAGCACGGTGCTCCGCGTTCGGCCGTTCGAGCGCGGGCCGATGGGCGAGCGGCCTCATTGCGTCGACGGCACCAACGGCGAGAAGAAACTGCCGCGAACGGTCTTGCCACGGCGGGTCAATCTGGGGCTGCTGAATTCCACCGATCTGCCGGGGGATCTGTTCGGGCGGTATCAGCAGGTGATTTTCGAGAAGCGTGACACGGACATTTTCGCGCACGCCCGCGCGGAGCGGCTATTGACGGAGCTGCGGGGTTCGACGTTTATTTTGTGCGGCGCGGGCGTGTCGCAGGGGCTGGTGCAGGCGGCGGTTGGGTTGCGGACTCGCGGGTTCGGCGTGATCGTCGCCGAGGACGCGATTCTGGATTTCGGCCACCCGCGCGCCGACATGGCCCGTCTACGCATGCAGGCCAAGGGCGCCATCTTCGCCCCCACCGTCGACATCATCGCCACGCCGATCCCGCCCAGGCAACGGGCATTCCGAACGGCGGCGGAGAAGAAAGTCACGTAGGATTTCGCGTGCTCAACGGTAAAAACACACCGCCGATTCGAAGGAATCGTCTCGTTAACTCGTTGACTCGTGGATCGTTCTGCCGAGTCAACGAATTAACGAGTTAACGAGTCAACGAAATGGTTCCCTCGAACCGGCGGTTCGTATGTACCCACGTCACTCATTCCCGCGTAAAATCGACGTCGTCTTCGTCGCGGATTTCGTCGGTGGGCCGGCGTTTTCGGGCCTGTTTTTGTTCGCGGCGATGCTCTTCATAGTATTCGGGGTCCTGCCGTGGCGGCGCGGGGCGGCGGGCGCGTTTGGCGGCGGGTTTCGTTGCAGGCCCGGCCTGCGGCGGGGTTGGCACGGGCGGAGTCGGTGCCGACGGAACCGTCGCCGGAGCGGGTGGTTCGGCGGCATGGGCTTTGGGCTTGGCGACTCGTCGCGGCCGTTTTGCGGCAGGCTCGGCGGGCGGCAGGGTCGTCACCGCTTGGGAGTCGCCCTTGGCGGCCGACTTGGCGGCGGCTTTTTTGGTGGGGGTTTCCTTGACCGCGACGTCCTTGGCGGCGGGAACGTCCTTGGCGGCGGTGGTTTTTCCGCTGGGTTTTCGCCCTTTCTTTTTTGCCGGCTCGGCGGCGGGTTCTGACACGACCGGCCCCGGCTTGCCAGCCGCGACAGACGGTGCGGCAGGTGCGGGCGTTGATTTTTCCACGACAGGTTTTGTCGCGGCGGGTGCGGCCTGCTTGGCGGCGGGGTCCTGCCCGCCGAACAGCGCCATCCACGGTTCGTGTTGTCCGGCGGCGGCAGGTTTGGTCGTCGAGGCCTGCTCCTGCCGCGCGGACTTGTTATACGACGCGGCAGGCGCAGCCGGCTTGGCGGCGGGCTTGGACTCGTCGGGAGTCGCCGAGCTGAACGCCGCGGCGGCCAATTCGGGCACACCGGCCGGTGCCGGTAGAATCACCGGCTGCGGCGTACTCTTGCGCTGCGGCTGCGGTTTGGGCTGGGCCTGCGGTTTGGGCTGCGGCAGCGCCTTGGGTTGCGATTGAGGTTGCGGCTTCGCCTTGGGCGGCTGCGGTTTGGGTTGTGGCTGCGGCTTGGCGGGCGCCGGTTGACTGGGCGTCTCGGCCGGCGCGGCGGCGGGGGCTTGCTGTGCCGACCGACTTGGCTGAACCGGTTGGCTCGGCTGAGTCGGCGCGCCTTGCTGAGCCTGGAGTTGTTCCTGGTGCTTGCGGTGTCGTCGTCCGCCGCGTCGGCCTCGGCGGCGGCGGCGTTTGCCTTCGCCCGGCTGGCCTGGTTGCCCTTCGCCGTCGCCCGTCGGCGGTGCGGCGGGTTGGTCCTGAACAGCGGCAGCGGCCATCGCGGCCGGCTGACCAACGCTCGGTAGACTCGACGGCGTACTCATCGCGGCGGGTGCGGCAGGCGTTGACGCCTTCGATGCTCCTGTCGGCGATTGCCCGGTCGCTGGCTGACTCGCCGCCTTGCCGCCGGCGGACTTATCGTGCGAACGCTGCTGGAACAGCCAGCCGCCGTCGGCTTCGGCGGCCTCGCCCGAATCCGCGGCAGCTTCCGCGGAGGCAAAGCGAGCTTCGCTCCCGACAGGCTCTTCGCCATGCGCCTCGGCGTGCTCGTCGTCATGCTCGTCGCCGCCCTCGCCGGCTTCGCTATCCTCCAGCGGTTCGCCGCCCATCCAGTCGCCTTCCTCGTCGAAGAAATCTTCGCCCTCCACCGCCGGCAGCGCGGGCGGCAGAACGCTCGCCAGCGGAACCGTCTCGATTTTCGTCCGGTCCGGCGCGGGTCGCAGAGGCTGTTCCCACGCCACCTGGCTGCCGCGGGCGTTCGTGCAGGCAATCTGCAACTGATTGCCCGACAACGCGGGATCGCCCTTGATCACGATCTTTTTATTGCACTGGGCTTCCAGCTCGAGAATCCTCCGACGCTCGAAATTCGACAGGTGATTCGCCACCGTCGGCGTCACGGAAACTTCGATCACGGCCACCTGCTCATTCGTGCACGCCCGCTGGAGATTTCGCATCACCAGCAGCGATTGGCTTTCCTCGCTCTTGATCAGGCCGATGCCTTCGCAATGCCCGCACGTGCGGAAGATGCTGTGTTTGAGGCTCGGTCGGACGCGCTGCCGCGTCATCTCGATGATGCCGAACGCGGAGATGCGAAGCACTTTGCTTTTGGCGCGGTCGGTTTTCATCTCGTCGCGCAGCACGCGTTCGATGGTGCGTCGGTTCTTCTCCTCGCGCATGTCGATGAAGTCGATGATCACCACGCCGCCGAGGTCGCGGAGGCGCAGTTGGCGCGCGATTTCGCGGGCGGCTTCCATGTTCATTTTCGTCGCCGTCGTTTCGGCGTCGCTGTGTTCGCGGAATCGCCCGCTGTTGACGTCGATGGCCACCAGCGCCTCGGCCTGGTCGAACACCAGCGAGCCGCCCGAGGGCAGTTCGATGCGGCGCGCGTAGATTTTTTCGATTTCGTCTTCGAGTCCGACGTCGTGGAAGAGGCCTTGTTTACCGGTGTAGAGTTCGATGTTGTGCGCGGTTCGCGGCATGGCGACGTCGAGGAATTCCTTCGCTTTCGCGGCGATTTCCCGGTTGTCGCAGATGATGCGCCCGATGTTGGCGTTGTAAACGTCGCGGATGGTGCGCGTCACCAGGTCGCTTTCCTGGTAAATCTCCGCCGGCGACTTGCTGGTGTTGATCCGGTGCCGCACGTTCTTCCACAGCCGCAGGAGGTAGTTCAGATCGCGCTGGAATTCTTTTTTCGGCCTGTCGATAGCGGCGGTGCGGACGATGAATCCCATGTCGTCGGGCGGGTTGAGTTCGGCGAGGATGGCGCGGGCTTTGTCGCGGGCGCCGTCGTCGTCGATCTTGCGCGAGACGCCCAGGCGGCTCATGCCGGGCATCATCACCAGCAGCCGGCCTGGGACGGAAATGTACGTCGTCATCGTCGGGCCTTTGGTGCCGATGCCCTCTTTGGTAAGCTGGACGATCACTTCCTGCCCGCGACGGAGACAATCCTGGATCGGCGGGCGGTCGCGATGGCCTTTCTTTCGACCGACCGACTCCTGCTGCCCGTTGCGGCGGTTCTTCGGAAAATACGACGGGTTCACGTCGCTGATGTGCAGGAAGCCGTTCTTGCTCAGCCCGAAATCCACAAACGCCGCCTGGATGGACGGCTCGACATTGGTGATTCGGCCCTTGTAAATATTCCCCACGTGGCTGGCGGAAGAGACGCGCTCGACGTAGAGTTCCTCGAGTTGTCCATTTTCGACGATGGCGATGCGGCACTCCTGCCCTTCCACCGTGTTGATCAGCATTTCTCGTGTCATGATTTTCTGTTACTTGTTACGCGTGCGAATGTGCGTCAGTCGTTCGGCTGTAGGCTGTGGGCTATAGGCTGTAGGTTGACTGTAGCGCCTTCAGCCTACAGCCTGTCTGCCAGGCCGTAATCCACTCGGGTGCGGACCATGCGGGCGAGGTCGGCTCGCTCGTCGAGGTGTAGCAGGCGGAGGATTTCGGCGGGTCGGGCCCAGGCCTGGTTGAGCGGTATCAGCGTCGCGCGGAGGCAGCCGTCTTCGACGGCCAATCGCCGCACGAGCGGTCGGAGGTCGATCGCCTTGCCGGCGCGCGGATCGTCGAGGGTTTCATCGCCCGTGATCCGCCGCATCGGCCAGGTCGGTTTGTCGGCCAGGTCCCGCACGCGAATCGCGACGTCGTCGCTCCGCTCGCCGAGCGGCAGCTCGAGGTCGGCAGACCGCGCCAGCGGGCGAACGCCCGGCCCCGGCATGGCAGCCCGCAACGGCGTAAGCCCCTTCGGGGCCGACGCCGACAATCGGGCCAGCAACTCCGCCGACTCCAGCGGCGACTCCAGCGTGATCGCCAGCAGATCCTCGCGACTGGCCAATCCGACCGGGCGAGGCAGCACCAGCGACAACGCCGGACGCGGATTGAACCCTTGCGAATACCGCAGCGGCAGCTTGGCGCGAACGGCCTGTCGCTCCACGCAACGCATCATGTCATGATGCGACAGGAACCTCAGGTCCCCGTCCACGGCCAACCAAACAACCCACTTCTGTGGCACACTCGCTTGTTGCGTCCTTTCTTTCTGTTCTTGTTGTGTGTTCTTGCAATCCAAAAGTCTATCTCGTCGCCGACCGTCGGCGTTTTTCTATGTTTTCAGCCAGTAGCCAATAGCCAGTAGCCATCAGGTATGGCGAAATCCGTCATAAATCACACGATCCAGACACTCGCCATGTCTCACTCATTTTCCGCGTTCACTGCCTTTTCGCCTTTCGCCGTCGTCGTGCCTTACCTGTTGGCTACTGGCTGACGGCTAGTGGCTGCCGTTCTCAATCCGTGTACGCTTCGGGCAGTAATTTATGCATTTCCATTCGTAAATAGTTGTTGATTTCGGCTTCGCTGTCGAGTTTCATCACGCGGTTGGCGACGGCGAGCGCCCGTTCCATCGTGACGCCGCGGATGATCTTTTTGATCTCCGGAATCGCCGACGGCGTGACCGAGAACGTTCGCAAGCCCAGCCCCAGCAGCAGCACCGTGTACTTCGGGTCGCCGGCCAACTCGCCGCACATGCTCACCGGGATATCGTAGCGCTGTCCGGCGCGAATGATTTCCTGAAGCAGTCGCAGCACGGCCGGGTTGGCGCCCGTGAAGAGCGAGGCCACGCGCTCGTTGCCGCGGTCGACGGCGAGGGTGTACTGAATCAGGTCGTTGGTGCCGATGGAGAAGAAGTCCACTTCCTGCGCGAAGGCGTAGCACTGGAGGGCAGCCGACGGCGTTTCCACCATGATGCCCACGGGCAGGTCCGGCGCGCACTCGACGCCTTCCTCCTCGAGGTCCTCGATCACGTCGCGCATGATGGCCTTGGCCTGGCGGAGTTCCTTCAGGCTCGTCAGCAGCGGGAACATCATGCTCGCCCGCGTGCCGACCGCCGCCCGCAGGATCGCGCGAATCTGCGTCTTGAAGGCCGGCAGATGCTGAAGGCAGAACCGGATCGACCGCAGCCCCAGCATCGGATTGCGCTCGGGGATGCGGGCGCGGCTTTGCGTGTATTTGTCGGCCCCGAGGTCCAGCGTGCGAATCACCACGGAGCGGTCCGGGCAAAGGTTGAGTACTTCGCGATAGGCGTTGTAGTGATCTTCCTCGCTGGGTTCGGTGTCGCTGCCGAGGTAGAGGAATTCCGTGCGGTAAAGCCCAATGCCCTGCCCGCCCTTGTCCAAAACGGTGGCGGTTTCGCGGGGGAATTCGATGTTGCCCAGCAGCAGCACCTCGTGCCCGTCGCTGGTGGTGGCGGGCAGGTCGCGCAGGGCGTCGAGGCTGTGGAGGAACTCCACCTGCTGACGCGCCATCTGCTGGTAATGGGCCAGCGTCTCGGCGTCGGGATTCAGCACGACCACGCCGCGCGTGCCGTCGATGATGATCGTGTCGCCGCCGGCGGCATCGGCCGTCAGGTCGTTCAACCCCACCACCGCCGGCAGGCCAAGCCCGCGGGCAACGATGGCGGTGTGGCTGGTCTGCCCGCCGACGTCGATCGCGATGCCCAGCACGTGTTCGCGGTCCATCGCCGCCGTCTGACTCGGCGACAGATCCGGCGCAACCACCACCACGTTACGCTTGAGATGGGCGAGCGTCTGGCGGTGTTGGCCGATCAGATTCCGCAGCAGCCGCTTTTCGATGTCGTACACGTCGTGCACGCGGTCGGCGAGGTGTTGCGGCATGTCGTGGAACAATTTCGCGTAGTTCCGCAGCACGGTGGCGACGGCATACTCCGCCGCCGCGTGGGAGCCCACGATCATCGCGGTGAACTGCTTGTGAAGCTCCTTGTCCTCCAGGAGCATCAAGTGGTAATCGAAAATGCCGGCCGTCTTTTTGTCGATCTTCTCAGCGGTCTGTTTGCGGAGTTCCTGAATCTCTTTTTTGGAGACCGCCGTCGCTTTGCGGAGCCGGGCCAACTCCGCCTGCGCAAGATCCACGGCGACATGCCGCTGGGGAATGTCGAACTCTTCGGCGTTCAGCACGACGGCCTGGGCGATGGCCACGCCGGGGCTGACTCCTATGCCCTTCTTGACTTTCATCCTACCCTGCACTGCGGCGGAAAACCCGCCGCGCGGGAAAAAAATGCTTCCGTTAACTCGTTGACTCGTTGATTCGCTCCCCGTTCGCAGTGTTCTCCACGTAGTAACGAGTTAACGAGTCAACCGACTTCGTCTTCCATTTCGCCAAATCCGCCGGCCACCAGCGCCACCAGCGCGTCGGCGGCGGCCTGCGCGTCGTCGCCGTCGGCGTGGATGGTCAGCACCGTGCCCTGCGTGCCCGCCAGCAGCATCACCGACATGATGCTTTTGGCGTCTACCGACCGGGTGCCGTTGGACACCTCGATCGTGCTGCCGTACTGTTGGGCCACTTCCACGAACTGCATTGCCGGACGGGCGTGCAGTCCTTGCCTGTTAGGAATTTTCACGTCGCGTTCAATGCTAGCCAAGGCTGATCGTCCTCAATCGTCGTCCATTTCGCCAAAACCGTCGGCCACCAGCGCCACCAGCGCGTCGGCGGCCGTCTGCGCGTCGTCGCCGTCGGCACGGATGGTCAACACCGTGCCCCGCGTGCCCGCCAGACGCATCACCGACATGATGCTCTTGGCGTCCACCGACAGGCTGCCATTAGACACGTCAATCCGGCTGCCGTACCGGCTGGCCAATTCCACGAACAGCCTGGCCGGGATGACGTGCAGCCCGTATTTATTGGGGATTTTCACGTCCCGTTCAATGCGCGCCAAGGCGGTTCATCCTAACTCGTCGGCCTCGTGGATCAATTCCACAATCGCCTCGCGGGTCTCGCTCTGCCGCAGAAACTTGCGAAAAATGTCCCGCTGCACGTGCTTGAAAATCGTCTCCATCGCCTGGAGATGTTCATCGGGCTTGTCGGGATTCGACAACAGCAGGATCACACTATAGACCGGCTTGTAATCCAGCGCGGAAAAATCAATCCCGCCGCCGGACCGCCCGATCGCCGCCATCGCCTTGGTGACGCCCTTGAGCTTGGCGTGCGGCAATGCCACGCCTTTACCGATCCCCGTCGTCGCCTGACCCTCGCGGGCCATCACGGCCTTGACCACGTCCTTGACGCTCTTGGCGGGAATCGCTCCCGCGTCCGCCAACGCGCCAACCAACTCGCCAATGGCTTCGTCCTTGGTCTTGGCCTGCAACTCGGGAATAATCGCGTCCACGACCACGATGTCTGAAAGCTTCATGCGTAACTCCGTAACGTACTTGCTGGAGCGGCTTCGACAACAAACCCCAGCCTGGGCTATCTAGTGTACAGGCTGCCGGGCGTTCGTGCTAGGTGTTGATTGAAAATTCCCGAAAAAGCCAGTAGCCAATAGCCAGTAGCCAATAGGTATGGAACGACAAGGATAAAAAGGCAGTGACAGCGGGAACGAACCAGTGTATGGCGACAATTCAGGATCGTGTGATTGGCAGCAGACCCCGCCATACCTGATGGCTACTGGCTATTGTGGGAAACCTTAATAGTGCACACATACCAGCGACAACCCCTGCGCCGGCGCCGTTGGGCCCGCGTGGCGGCGGTCGCGGGTGGCCAGGATCACGTCCACCTGATCGGCGGGCCAGCGGCCCCGACCGATTTCCATCAGCGTGCCGACGATGTTTCGCACCATGTTGTACAGAAACCCGTCGCCCTGGACGGCCACGTGAAGCTCATCGCCCTGCTCACTCACGTCGCAGCGCGACACCGTGCGGACCGTGTCCTCGCGAACCTCCGCCGACGTGGCAAACCCGCGAAAATCGTGCGTGCCCAGCAGCCTGACCGCCCCGAGACGCATCCGGGCGACGTCCAGCGGGCGGTCGAAATGATACACCTGTTCATGCCTCGCCACGCATCGCTGCGGGGCGACGTGGATGCGGTAGCGGTACGTTTTCCCGACGGCAGACCGCGACGCGTGAAAATCCTCCGCCGCCTCGACCGCCGACCGCACCGCGATGTCGTGCGGCAGCCGGCTGTTGATCGCCCGACGAAGCCCCGCCAACGGCACCGCGAAATTCGTCGTGTAAAAATTCGCGACCTGACCCTCCGCGTGCACCCCCGCGTCGGTCCGCCCGGCCCCGAACACAATCACCCGATGCCGCATCACCCGCGTCGCCGCCGCCTCCAGCCGCTCCTGAACCGTGTCCACCCCCGCCGCCTGACGCTGCCACCCGTGATACGCCGCCCCGTTGTACGCGACGACCAGCTTGACATTCCGCCGTGGCGGCAACTCGGTTGACGGTTGGGTGTCCATGGGAGAATTTCACCATTCCAAGGCAAACGCATGTAGCGTTTATCCTCGCCACACGCGGGCGAGACGCCCGCGTCACGTTACGGTTTCCGCCGTTTCACCGCCGCGGCGATGTCGGAGGCGAACGCTTTGGCGGCGGATTCGACGGCCTTTTTCCAATCCATGCCCGCGTATTGTTTTTCCGTGTGGGCAAAGATCACCGATCGGCTGGCGTTGACGATTCCGCCGGTGCCGTCGGGCTTGAACGAGACCGCCGCGTCGTCGGCGGTGCCGCCCTGCGCGCCGTAGCCGGGCACGAGGACGATCTGTTGCGGCATGAGGTCCCGCAGGGCGCGGGCTTCGTCGGGAACCGTCGCGCCGACCACCGCGCCGACATGGCTGTACCCGCATGCCCCCACGCTGGAGGCCCCAAGCGACGCCACCAGCGAGGCCATGTGCTCGTACACTTTCCGCCCGTCCTGCGTCGCCAAATCCTGTAACTCGCGCGCGGAGGGGTTGCTGGTTCGCACGAGGACGAACAACCCCTTGCCAGCGGACGTGGCCTGCTCGATGAACGGCTTTATACCGTCGCTGCCGAGGTAGCCGTTGACGGTCACGGCGTCGGGACAACTTGCGGCGCCGACCTTGAGATGACCTTCCGCGTAGGCAGCGGCGGTCGAGCCGATGTCGTTGCGCTTCACGTCGCCGATGACGACCAGCCCCAACTCATGCGCCCGTGCCACGCAGGCTTCGTACGCGGCCACGCCCGCGCTGCCGAACACCTCAAAATACGCCGACTGCGGCTTGACCGCCGGCACATACGGCGCGACCAGTTCCAGCACCTCCAGACAAAACGACCGAACCGCCGCCACCCGACCCGCCTCGCCCGTAAACGTCGCAAACTTCCGCCGCAACGCCTCCGGCAACCGATCAAGCACCGGATCCAACCCCACGCAAACAGGCGACCCCTTCCTCTCAATGGCCGCCAACAACCGATCCGCAAAATGCTCAGCCATGGGTTTTCCTTTTTTCAATTTCGGCAATCCCCCTATACAATACGTCCCGAAGCCACCAGCCACAAGCCACAAGGTACGGAACGACGACGGCAACATGGCAGTGAAAGCGGAGCAGGATGCACCTGTAGCCAAACGCAAAATCGTGTGATTGGCGACAAACTTCGCCATACCTGCTGGCTACTGGCTATCGGCTACTGGCTTCTTTGAAAGGACATCATGAAAACCATCATCACCGGCAAGGCGTTTGTGATTGGCGACAACATTGATACCGACCAGATCATCCCAGCCGAGTTTCTCAGCTACAACCCCGCCATCGCGGAGGAGCGGCGGTTTTTCGGCAAATACGCGCTGTGCGGCGTGCCGATGGCCGCCTCGGGCCTGCCCGGTGGCAACACGCCCTTCGTGGCCGAGGGACAGTTCGCCAGCGAATTCACCGTCGTCATCGGCGGGCGGAACTTCGGGTGCGGCTCCTCGCGCGAACACGCGCCGCTGGCACTGGCCGAAGCGGGCGTCCAGGCCGTGGTGGCCGAAAGCTACGCCCGCATCTTCTACCGCAACAGCATCAACGGCGCGTACATCATCCCCGTGGAAACGGTCCAGCGGCTGGTCGAAACCATCGCCACCGGCGACGACGTGGAAATCAACCTCACCACCGGCACACTGAAAAATATAACGAGCGGAAAAACGTTTGCGTTAAAACCCCTCGGCGACGTCCAAGCCATCATCGAAGCCGGCGGGATTTTCGCCTACGCCAAACAAAGCGGTTTGCTGAAGTAGAAACACAAAATGACGCAACCAATGGCTTGCCTCTTTGCGCTGTAGGATGTTGTGGACAACAACGTTGTCGTATGATACAACATCCTACAGCGCAAAGAGGCAAGCCACTGAAAACGTTTTTGCGGTTACCGTCATGCGGAGACATCGGCACATCCTTATCGCTTCGCACATTGTTCTGGTTGGTTATGGTCATTGGTTGCCCAACGATCCACGGGGCAGTTACTCGCAAAACGTTTTTATGCCGCACATTGCCAAGCTCAGGCCACTTCATGAAGGACGAAACCCCGTCCAGCCACGCCCGGCGGAGTTACGCGAATTCCATGGCCGGGCAAAAACGGCATTGAATTATCCCGTCCACTGGTATTCGCCGGAAGAACGTGATGGGATCCGCGAAGCCTTTGTCCGCATTCACCAAGAGCACCGCCTGACCAGTTATGCCTGCGCCATTTTACCGAATCACATTCACATTCTGGTCCGCCGCCATGCCCTGCGAGGCCAGGTGATCCACGATCTGCTCAAACAATGCGCGAGCGATGCGGTAAAACGTTGCGGATTTTTGTCCGCGGAACATCCTGTCTTTAACGCCGGGCAGGGGGTTTTCTTCAAGCCAACTCCGCCGCAGGTGCGCGGGTGTGTTCGTTACATTGTGGACAACTTTGCAAAGCATCATCTGCCACGAGAGCATTACGATTTCGTCAGCGAGTACGATGGTTGGGAATAGGAACGTTTCGTTATTTCTCCGTCAGGATTCCGCCGGGGCCAATGATAACGGTTTGCCGTTGGTGCGATATTGCCAATTCACACAGGTAGCCCGTCTCGACGTCGAAGGCGGTGCCGCCTCCACCCCTGCGAGTGCCGGCACCGTCGCCCAACACCCCGCGAACGCGAACGGCTGTGCCGTTTCGAGGCACCACGCGAACCGACTTCGACCCGTACGGTGAAATGCTGCCAAGGTAGTACGTTCTGTCATCTCCGACCGCGACCGTGACACCGTGCAACGCAACGCCGGATCGATTGACGACCGTGACCTTGGGCATCCACCATCCCCAGAAAAACAACACCCCGCCGCCGAAGATGACGGCCAGCGATAGCAGAATTGTGATATATCGTCGCTTGGCGTTCTTTCCTTTCATCATATGCCTTTTTTCGCAAACAACGTCAGCGCCGTCGCGCCGGTGATCGTTACATCTATGTATTGATGCGTCAGCGACGGCGGGCCGTCGAAGACGACGATGTGGTCGCCTCGGGTTCGGCCGATGAGTTGCACTTCGCCCGCCGCGGGCCGGTGTGGCTGTTTGTTGGCGCGTGGGGATGGGCCTTCGACGAGGACTTCGACCGTTTGGCCGATGCAGGATTGGTGGTGCGTCAAGCTCACTTCGGCCTGCACGGCCAGCAGATCGGCGTTGCGGGCGCGTTTGACGTGCGTGGGGACGTCATCCTTGAGCGTTTTCGCGGCGGCGGTGCCGGGGCGCGGGGAGTATTTGAAGATGAAGCTGTTTTTGTAGCCGCTTCGGCGGATGAGGTCCTGGCTGGCAGCATGGTCGGCGTCGGTTTCGCCAGGAAAGCCAACGATGAAGTCGCCCGCGAGCACCACGCCGGGCACGATCGCGCGGGCACGGTCGGCGAGGTCGTCGTATTGGGCTCGCGTATATTTGCGGTTCATCGCTCGCAGCATCGCGTCGCTTCCGGACTGGGCGGGCACGTGGATGTAGCGGCAAAGGTTGGGCAGGTCGCGCATCGCGTGCAGGATGTCGTCGCCGAAGTCGATCGGATGGCTGGTGACGAACCGCAGCCGGCGGAGGCCTGCGATCGGCGAGAGCAGGGCCAGCAGATCGGCGAAAGTTGTCATCGCCCCCTCGCCCGCGGGCCGCCAGCGGTAGCTGTTGACGGTTTGTCCCAGCAGGGTGATTTCGGATCGGCCCGCGTCGACGAGTCGGCGGGTTTCGTCGAGGATGTTGGCGGGGTGTCGGCTGATTTCGCCGCCACGGACGAACGGCACGACGCAGTAGGAGCAGAATTTGTCGCACCCGCGGCTGACGCGGACGTACGCCTGCACGGGCGAGGGCGTGGCGGCGGGGTCTCGGCCTAAATCCAACTGTTCCAGCCGTTCGTCGGCGGCCCTGTCGCGGGGTTCTTTACGCGAGGGGTCGAGTTTCATGGCGGCCTGTCCGGCGGCGGCTTGTTCGATCAGCCGGGGCAGCGCGTCGAGTTGTCCTGGCGCACAGACGAGATCGACCGGATATTTTTTCATCAGGTCGGCCCCTTCGCGCTGGGCCATGCAGCCGAGCACGCCAACGAAAAACTGCTTGCCGGCGGCCTTGCGTTGGGCCTCGGCCCCCAGGCGACTGTACACTTTATTCTCCGCCTGCCGCCGCACGCTGCACGTGTTGAACAACACCACCTGCGCCTGCCGCGAATCGTCCACCATCTCATGCCCCGCCGCCCGCAACGCGGAAACGACCAACTCGCTATCGAGCCGGTTCATCTGGCAGCCCATCGTTTCAAGGAAAATTTTCATCGCATCCTGTTATACAACATTTGCGGAGGTTACGGCAGGGCCTTTCCGTTCTCGTGACGCAAGGGAACCGCCTGTTCGAGGGAAGCAAGCCAGTAGCCAATAGCCAGTAGCCATCAGGTATGGTACAGTTTGTTGTTCATCACACGATCCCGGTTTTCGCCGCTCCCACGCCCATTCCCGCGTTCATTGTCTTTTCGCCCTTGTCCTTCCATACCTATTGGCTACTGGCTATTGGCTACTGGCTGTGCTTCCCTCAAACGAATCGCTCGTTCGCACCACGAGGACGGAAAGACCCACCGGCATTTTTGAACTCGTTCTTGTCCCGCACCCGCCAAGTCGATATTCTGTATTCGGCGGCGGGAAGCCGCGTGTGTAAATCCTCATAATTCTTCAGGAAATCGGACGATGGCAGGACATTCTCATTGGGCGAAGATCAAGCGGGCCAAGGGCGCCAACGACGCCAGGCGAGGCCGCGAGTGGAGCAAACTGGCCCGGCGGATCATCGTGGCCGCCAAGCTCGGCGGCGGCAACCCGGACGAAAATCTGTCGCTGCGGTACGCGATCGACGACGCCAAGGCCGCCAACATGCCCAAGGACACCATCGCCAACGCAGTCAAAAAAGGGGCCGGCGGACTGGACGCCGAAAACTTCGAAGCCATCGTCTACGAAGGCTACGGCCCCGGCGGCGTGGCGTTCATGGTGGACTGCCTCACCAACAACCGCGCCCGCACCGCGCCGGAAATGCGGAAAATCTTCGAACGCGGCAACGGGCAGCTCGGCGCCAGCGGCTGCGTCGGGTGGATGTTCGAACAGAAAGGCGTCTTCACGGTTTCCGGCGAGGCGGCCACCGAGGACAACCTCATGGAAGTCGCCCTCGACGCCGAAGCCGAGGACGTCCGCAACGACGGCGACAGCTTCGAAGTCACCTGCGCCCCGCAAAACTTCCACAAAGTCAAACAAGCCCTCGCCGCCGCCAACATCGCCACCCTGTCAGCGGCCATCTCCATGATCCCCAAAAACACCGTCGCCATCGAAGGCGACGCCGCAGCAGCCATCGTCCGCCTCATGGAAACCCTCGAAGACCACGAAGACGTCCAAAACGTCTACGCGAATTTCGACATCTCCGAGGAAACGATGCGAAACGTAACCGAGTGATTTACCGAGAATACCGCGATTTACATGAATTTTTAGCGGGGATGTCAGGACCGACGCGGAGATGGCTCCGCCTGTTTGCGTTGTAGAACGTGATGCAGCAGAGGACGCTCCACAATGCAAACAGGCGGAGCCGTATCCGTAATGTGTCGCACAACCCAAAACATGTGCACCATTGCATACATTATATGCATTTCATTTGTATACATTTCACAAGCTTATTAATAACCATACGCAATTACACTAGTTACATTCTGGCACGCCACATGCTTTGCACTCCTTCGGACTCGTTTCGCCCGGCGGTGTGGCGGTTGGGTTTGCAGGGCTGATATCTGGCAAGCAAGGCGTGCCCCGGCCCTGCCGTCTGCCGTCGGGCGGGTTGTGGAACGTGACGCGGGCGTCCCGCCCGCGTGTGACGAGGGCATCTTGCCCTCGCGAACCGTTCCACACGGCTTGCGAAATGGAAAAACCAGGCTATTCGTCGTTGGACGCGGGCGGGACGCCCGCGTCACGGTATACGCGTTTGTTCTGCAAAACAGCGATACGAGGCGCGGGGACCCGGCGTGGTGATGTATAATGGCTGGGATGTAGAATGGTTGACGGGCATCGTCGGCTGGCGAGTGAACGAATACCAATGCAACAACGAAGGGAAATCCCAATGACAAATCGTGTTTTGAAGAATTTTATGAAGCGTTCGATCGTGGCGGCGGGGTTGGTGCTGGCAATGGCTGGTGTGTTGGCATCGCCGGCGGTGGCTGCGGAGCCGACGACTCAGCCGGCCAAGGCGTCGGCGGAGGCCAAGGCGGTCATCGACGCCAAGCATGCCGAGCAGGCCAAGGTATTGATGGCCAACGGCGTGAAGTTTCTGATTTCCCAGCGGGAGAAGGACGGCGGGTGGTCGCTCGACGGCAAAGGCGCCGCCAAACCCGCGGCCACGGCGCTCGTGCTGAGCGTGCTGGTGAAAGACCCCGCGTACGGCCCGAAGCACGAGGTCGTCCAGCAGGGCTACAAGGTGCTGTTGAGTTATCAGCAGAAGGACGGCGGGATTTACGAGCCACGCGAGCACTGGAACAATTACTGCACGGCCTTGTCGGTCTCGGCGTTGGCGGCGGCGGGTCAGCCCGAGTACAAGGAGCCCATCGCCAAGGCCGTCACGTATCTCAAGAGTTTGCAGATCGTGCCCGGCATGGAGAGTCCCGACGGCGACAAGATCGGTGAGGACAGCCCGTTCGTCGGCGGGGTGAATTACGGCAAGCCGGATGTGGAAGGCGGGCCCCGGCGCCCCGGCGACTTGAGCAACGTCTCCTTCTGGATGCAGGCCATGCACGACGCGGGCGTGGACAAGGATGACGAGCACGTTCAGCGGGCGCTGAAGTTCCTCAACCGCGTGCAGAACCGCAGCGAGAGCAACCCCGAAACCTTCGCCGCCGAAGGCAGCAACGACGGCGGATTCGTCTACAGTCCGGTGGAGTCCAAAGGCGGCGCCGGCGCGAACGAGCAAGGCCTGCGCAGCTACGGATCGATGACGTACGCGGGCTTCAAGAGCATGCTGTACGCGGGCGTGGCGAAGGACGATCCCCGCGTGCGGGCCGCCTTCAACTGGATCCGCCGCTACTGGACGCTCGAAAACAATCCCAACCTGCCTGCCAAGCAAAGCCAGGAAGGGTTGTACTACTATTACCACACGTTCGCCAAGGCGCTGCGGGCGTGGGGTCAGCCGATCGTCCGTGATGGCGACGGTAAGGACCATAATTGGCGTGAAGAACTCATCGCCGCCGCCGCCGCCCGCGTGCAGAAAAACGGCTCGTGGGACAACGACAAAGACCGCTGGAACGAAGGCAGCCCTGTGCTGGTGACCGCCTACACGCTGGCAGCACTGCAAGAGGCGATGGCGGACGTGAAATAAGCCAGTAAGCCAATAGCCAGTAGCCAATAGGTATGGCGAAGCCGGCCGAGTATCAGAACATACTGCCGGTGCGCGAATGAATCGTCGACCTTCGCGTCCGCGAAGCCGCGAGATCACTCTCGCCGGCGCGAGGTAATATTTTACCTTCGTGCCGCGGAAGCCCTATTGGCTACTGGCTGATGGCTACTGGCCCTGCCCCCCTCGAACACAATGACCCCAGTTTACCGAATATCCTCGAAGTCCCAACGCGGTTTCACGCTCATCGAGCTGCTGGTCGTGATCGCGATTATCGCCTTGATGGTGAGCATTTTGATGCCGTCGCTGGCGCGGGCGCGGGATTTGGCCAAGGCGGCTGGGTGCAAGATGCACCTGCGGAATCTTGGGTTGGCGCTGATGTTGTACCCGTCGGAGAATAACGAACTCGTCGTGCCGTCGTACAACATGACGGGGCCTGGCGGCGAGGGCACGCCGCTGGACGGCTGGGGGCCTATTCTCGACCGCGACGGCCTGGTGGCCGGCGGCAAGGAACTGGCCGGCAGTTCGTTCATGTGCCCGGCGGTGGACGACAAAGACGGCGTCGAGGACCGCTACAAGGATCCCAACGACTCCACCGGCTGGATGTGGTGGCCCAATTACCGCTTCAGCATCGGCAACGAAATGATGACCGAGGCGGACGCGTGGACGATTTTCGGCACGAATTTCCGTTCGATTCGTCTGGCGTATTATATCAACGCGGACAATCCCATCGGCAACGCGAACACGCGTGTGGTGGCGGACACGTTTTACACCGGCTCGGTGGGGTACACCAACAGTTTCGGCGAGTCGATCCGCAACACGAGCGCGTCGGCATTTGTTCATCCGGCGCGACTGATCGCCCTGGCCGACGGCGTGTACGCGGGGAGGCACCGAAACAGCCGCCCGACGGACCCGAGCAACCGCGTCGGCTGGCGGCACCTGGGACGGTCGGCCGCCAACGTCGTCCTCGCCGACGGCCATTGCGACACGGTCCGAGGCGACGACTTCCCCCTGGGCGACTCATGGGAACAAAACACCACAGGCCCATACACCGTCTACGCCGATCCGTGGAAAAGCCTCGTCCCATGAAGTGGAAAACGAAACGATCATCGTTCCATAACGTCCTGCAGCGCAAAGCGGCAAGCCCTGTCGACGCCGCGTCTTTTTTGCGATTCATTCCTATTTGCTCATCTAATCCTTTCATGGTATTCTTTACGATTCCTTATATGCGAAGGAGTGGCCCCCGTGCGTGAATTGTTATCTGGAAACGAAGCGTTTGCCCGTGGCGCGTTTGAGGCGGGCGTGACGGTGGCGGCAGGATATCCCGGCACGCCGTCGACGGAGATTCTCGAACATCTGGTCGCCTACAAGGACCACGTCTACTGCGAGTGGGCGCCCAACGAGAAGGTGGCGCTCGAAGTGGCAGCCGGGGCATGCCTGACGGGCGCCCGCTGTCTCGTGACGATGAAACACGTGGGCCTGAACGTCGCCGCCGATGCGTTGATGACGCTATCGTACGTGGGCGCGGTGGGCGGCATCGTGATCGTCGTCGCGGACGATCCGGGCATGCACTCCTCGCAAAACGAGCAGGACTCGCGGCACTTCGCGCGGTTCGGCAAGGTGCCCATGCTCGAACCCTCCGACAGCCAGGAGGCCAAGGAATTCGTCCGCCTGGGCCTGGAAATCAGCGAACAATTCCGCGTGCCGGTGCTCCTGCGGACGTCGACGCGCATCAGCCACAGCCGCGGACTCGTGGAACTTGGCGAACGCACGCCGCCGCCGCGCGAAGTGAAATTCGAAAAAGATCCGCCGCGATTCGTCGCCATTCCGATGTGGGCGCGGCAGATGCGAGTGGCCATCGAAAAACGCCAGGCCGAGCTGCAACAGTACGTCGAAACGAGCGGCGTCAACCGCATCGAATGGGCAGGCCGCGATCTGGGCATCGTGACGCACTCCACCGCGTATCAATACGTGAAGGAGGCCTTCCCCGAGGCGAGCGTGCTGAAGCTGGGCATGTCGTATCCGTTCCCGGACGCGATGTTCCGCGAGTTCGCCGGCGGCGTGAAACGCGTGCTGGTGGTCGAAGAGTTGGACGACATTTTCGAGGAGCACATCAAGTCGCTGGGCATCGCCTGCGACGGGCGAAACATCGTGCCAGGCATCGGCGAATTAACGCCGATGCGTCTGGCGGAGATTCGGGCTCGCGTGCAGCGTGACGAGGGCGTCTCGCCCTCGTGTCCCGCGGGCATCTTGCCCGCCTCTGCGAGCGGAACAGGTTCATCGTCTTCCGGAGGTCATGCCGGTGGAACGCACAACGCGGGCGAGACGCCCGCGCCACGGGTTACGGATCTGCCCGCGAGGCCTCCGGTATTGTGTCCGGGGTGTTCGCATCGAGGCGTGTATTACGCGTTGGGGCAGCACGACGTGGTGGTGACGGGCGACATCGGTTGTTACAGCCTGGGCGTGCTTAAACCGCTCTCGCGGATGGACACGATTCTGTGCATGGGCGCGGGCGTGTCGATGGCCCACGGCATGCAGAAGGCCGGCGAGAAGCGGAAGGTCGTCGGCATCGTCGGCGACTCGACGTTTTTCCATTCGGGCATCACGGGGTTGCTGGACATCGTGTTCAATCGCGGCGCGAGCACGATCATCGTGGTGGACAATCGCACGACGGCGATGACGGGGCATCAGGACAACCCCGGCACGGGCAGGACGCTGATGGGCGAGTCGACGCACGCGACGTCGATCGAGGCCGTCGCCCGGGCGTGCGGCGTGCGGCGGGTGCGGACGGTGGATCCGTATGACATTCCCGCGACGCTGGCGGCGATTACGGAAGAACTCGACGCCGACGAACCGTCGGTGATCGTCTTCGTCGCGCCATGCGTGCTTCAGGGCAAGAAGCTGCTCGGCCCGCGCCGCGCGATCGCCGCGGACGAATGCAAAGCGTGCGGCCTGTGCCTGCGGCTGGGCTGTCCGGCCATCGAGGGCAGCGGCAAGGGCGTCAAACCCGTGATGAACGCGTTGTTGTGTAACGGGTGCGGCATGTGTCAGCAGATTTGCCGGTTCGGCGCGGTCAAGAACGAGGAGGTGTCCCAGTGAGCGGCAAGACGGAAACGACGAGCGTGGTGCTGGTGGGCGTTGGCGGGCAGGGCATTTTGTTGGCCAGCGAGGTCGTTGCCCGCGCGGCGATGCACGCGGGGTTTGACGTGAAGACCAACGAGGTTCACGGCATGGCCCAGCGTGGCGGGTCGGTGATTGCGCAGATTCGCTACGGGCGGCAGGTGTTCAGTCCGTTGGTGCCCGAGGGCGAGGCCTCGGTGCTGGGTTCACTGGAGCGGATCGAGGCGTTGCGGTACACGAGTTACCTTCGTCCTGGCGGGCTGGCGGTCGTGAGCAGTCAGGCCATTGTGCCGGTGACGGTGTCGAGCGGCCAGGCGACGTATCCCGCGGACGCCCGCGAGCGGCTGGCGGCGGCGTATGCGAATTTGCGGTACGTCGAGGCGGAAGAGTTGGCGCGCCGGGCGGGCACGGTTCGCGCGGCGAACATGGTGGTGGTCGGCGCGATGAGCCGGGCGCTGGACCTGCCGGCGGAGGCATGGCGTGCGGCCATCGAGCAGTCCGTCGCGGAAAAACACGTGGCGATGAATGTGCAGGCGTTCGAGTTCGGCCGCGCGGCGACGTAACGATTTTTACCACAGAGGCACGGAGAACCACCTCTGAATCCTCTGTGTCTCTGTGGTAAAAAAACCGTAAGGAGACCTCCATGACTTCCCGCGACGAGATCGTCATGTTTCTGGATGACACGCTTGGCATCGCCGCCGTGAAGGGGGATGACGGGGCGTGCAACGGGTTGCAGGTGCAGGGCGTTGCGGAGGTGCGGCGGGTCGGGCTGGCCGTCGACGCGTGCCTGGAGGCGTACGAGCGGGCGGTGGCGGCGGATTGCCAGATGCTGGTGACGCATCACGGAATGATCTGGGGCGGCATCAAGAGCATCACGGGGCGGATGTACGAGCACGTGAGTTTTCTCGTAAAGCACGGGCTGAATTTGTACGGGGCGCATCTGCCGTTGGACATGCATCCGGAATTGGGCAACAACGCGCAGTTGGCGAAGCTGCTGGGGCTTGCCGACGTCGCGCCGTTTGGCGAGTATCGTGGCGAGGTGATCGGGTTTTCGGGCACGTTGCCGCAGCCGGCGTCGCCGAAGGAGTTGGCCCGGCGGTTAAGCGATGCGTTGGGCGGCAGGCCTGTCGTGCTGGAGTTCGGCCCCGCGGAGGCGCGTCGCGTGGGCATCATCTCGGGCGGGGCGGCGGACGACGTCACTCAGGCGGCCCGCGCCGGTCTGGACGCGTACATCACCGGCGAGCCGATGCATTTTACGTATCAACTCACCCGCGAATTGCACGCAAACATGATCTGCCTTGGCCATTATCATTCTGAAACACTTGGCGTCCGCGCGGTCGGCGCACGGCTGACGGAACGCTTCGGCATCGAGAGTGTGTTCCTGGACATCGCCGCGCCCGACGCGGGATGGACGTAGGCACAAGGCACCTTCATTATTACCACAGAGACACAGAGAACCACAGAGGTGCCCTTTCCGGGGTCACTTCTTGCCGTCGGTCTTGGGCTTTGAGTCGTCTTTCTTGTCGTCCTTCTTCACATCCTGTTCGTCGTCGTCTTCCACGCCGAACGTTCTGCCGCCGTCCCGCTCATCGTCGCTGTCCTTATCTTTCCCCTTGACCTTGTCGTCGTCTTTGTCCTTGGCCTTGTCTTTGTCCTTATCGGCGTCTTTTTTGTCCGCGTCCTTTTTGGCGGCGGGTATTTTCAGGACGGTGGGTTTTGCGTCCTTCGGCGCCAGCCGGACGTCCGACAGCCAGAAGCCCTTGTCGTCGGTGACCGTGCGGATATACAGTTTTGTGGATTCGTCCTTGATGCCCTTGATTCTGGCGATGATCTGGGCCCGTTTCGTCGGGTGCATCGCGATGGTATGTTCGATGTTGGTGGCGTCGGCGATGAGGAGGGCGGGGAGTCGGTTTTTGCCGTCGACAATCTCCGTCTGCTTGATGAACGTGCCGACCTCGGGGGGTTCGTACCGGGTGAGCGTCTTGACCACCGGCGGTTTGGCGGGGGTGGCCGTGATCACGATGCTGTCGCCGTCGGTCAGGTCTTCGATGAGCGTCTTGAATTCGTCCCGCGGGATCGCTCGACCCTGCTGGATCGTCGACGGCAGCACAAACTCGAAATTCTTGCCGAGCTTGGTGACCCGAAGGACCGCCGCGGCGCGATTGTTGATTTTGCGTTCGTCGAGGTCATAGTACAGGTAAACGTTTTCTTCTTCCTCGCCGGGCCTGAGTTCGTACGGCTCGGCCGCCACCACGACGAACTTGCCCTCGCGGCGGGCGATGTCGATCGTCACGTAATCGCCGTTCCTGAGGTCCTTGAGGTCTTCGAGATCGCGGTTGGACACATCCAGCGACAGGTCGGCGGCCTGGTTGTTACTCAGCCGGACGACCTTCAGCATGGGCGTTCTGGTCGAGGCCCCCTTGAGGTCGACGAATCGGACCAGTTCGGTCTGGGTTCGTTCGACAGGCGGCACCTGGGCGTCGGCGTGGAAAGCCGTCACCAACGACACAACAGCGGCGAGGATCAGCACGTGGCGAACCATGGATGTCTCCTTAAACTCCAGGCGCAGCGCCCGGCGGCAGCGCCATTATACAGATAAACCCGCCCGCGGGCGATAAGGTTCGGTGGGAAATTCGGATGGGCATCACCGACTCGCCAACATCGCCGCCAATGCGTTGCGTTGCCACATGCGCCACGTTGCGCGGCGGATTGCCCTGCCTCGCGTGGCGACGTCCCACTGGGACTCGTCCCATACCAGCACATCATGCAAATCGATCGACGCCGGCCCGGCGAACTCCGCGTCGCCGGCGGGCAGGGCTTCTTCACAGCCCCCACGCTGTGGGAGATTGTGCGGACAAACCTCCTGACACACATCGCAGCCGAACACGCGGTTACCGATGGCGGTCTCCATGTGCGACGGGAAATCGCCACGATTTTCAATGGTGTGATAACTCGCGCAGCGCCGCGCGTCGACCAGGCCGTCCGCACGCAACGCGCCCGTCGGGCACGCCGTCACGCATCGGCCACAACCGCCGCAGCCACGTGACGCGGGCGTCTCGCCCGCGTTGTGCATTCCATTGGCATGGACACTGGAAAGCGCCCCATCTCCTTCGCCGCCAGACGAGGGCGGGACGCTCTCGGGACACGCGGGCAAGATGCCCGCGTCACGTGAAACGCCCACGTTTGCAAGCGGCGTGTCCGCCACCAGTTCCAGGTTACACACAATCTCCGCCAGCAGCACGTAACTGCCGAGGCCCGGCACAATCAGGCAGCCGTTTCGTCCGATCACGCCAAGCCCCGCCAACACGGCCAGCGACCGCTCCGCCACCGGCGCCGAATCCACAAACGCCCGCCCCTGAAATTCCGGCGCCCGCTCGCGGATAGCATCCATCAACGCGATAGCTCGCCGTTTGAGAACAACGTGATAATCGCGGCCTCGCGCATAACGGGCGATCACGCCACGTGACGCGGGCGTCCCGCCCGCGTCACGTTCCACCGGCGCGTACGCGACGGCTAAACAAATCACGCTTCGCGCCCCCGGCACCAGTTTCGACGGATCCTTGCGAAACTCGACGTGGTTGGCCAAATACGCCATCTCCGCGTGCAACCCCTCGGCGAGAAAACGAACCAGCCGCTCGGCAACGGAGGACGGCAACGCACTCGCCGACGTCACGCCAACTCGCGAAAACCCGTGGGAAATCGCGGCAGATTTAATCCAAGTTGTTAACTCGTGCGATGTCATACCGACGTAAATATGGCTCCGCCTGTTTGCGTTGCTGAATGTTGTGTAAGGCAAAACATTCTTTTGTACGGAATGTCCTGCAACGCAAACAGGCAGAGCCATCGCGTTGCTCGCGCCGGCCTCGACGTTCTACTTGATCAGCTTCGCCCCGCCGAGCGTCACGTGATCCCCGACGTCCACCTTGTCCGCGCCGTACTCCACGCGGATGGTGAGCGTCTTCACGCCGTCGAGTTTCAGCCGCACCATCACGGGATCGTCCTTGCCCGTCAGGTCGAGCGGCGCGTCCAACTCCTTGCCGTCGCCCAGAAACGTCAGCCGGGCGTTGCCGGCGGGCTTGGCGGATTCGTCAATCCCCGCTGCCGTCACGAATTGTTTGTACTGACCGTCGAGTTTATACGTCAGCTCACAAAAGCTGTGCAGCCCCAGGCCGCTCGCGTGGACCGTCGACCCCAGCCGTAACGGCCCGCCCGTCGTCGAGCGATTTTTCTGATACGGCGTCGCCAAACCCAGCAGGCCGTGTTCCTTCACCGAGGCCGGCTCCAGCGACGACAACGCCGTCACGCGCTGGTTCCACAGCCGCAAGCTGGTGATCGCGCTCTGCCCGACCGTCAGCGTGCCCAGTTCCCGACTCGTCAGTTCGCACGTGCCGCCCTTGAGCGTGATACTCTCGAATTCCACCTGCGCCCCGAGGCCGTCGCGGAGCATCGCCCGCCCGATCGTGGGCTTGGCTTCGCCGATCGCGGCCAGCCGAATCGCCAGCACGTTCGCGCGGGCAACCTTCACATCCTGCTCGTTCCGCGTGAACGTCACCGTGTCGGACGTGATGCTCTTGATCACGCCCTGGAGCGGCCAATAGTCGCCCGCCTTCCGCTGCACGACCACGGTGTCCAGCGACTTGTCCTCGATCTTCATTCGGCCGCAGACGCGGAGGGCCTCGGCGGCGGTCTTGCCCGACGGCGGCAGATACAGCCACGCCACCGCGGACATGTCCAACTCCGTGCCCTTGCCCAGCAGCGGACTGTTGAATTTGAGTTTCGACCCCGTCGACGACAGGTCGCTCACCGTCAGCATCGACCCCGACGGCGTGACCAGCACGGCCTGTGCGTTGCGCGTCATCAACTCGACATCCGCGAGCACGTCGATCCGGTCGATGTCGTCCAACGCAAACGTCCGCGGCTCCTGGCCATCCATCTCGATCGTCACCCCGTCGGCGGAAATCGCGACCACCTGCCCGACGATCGTATGCGAATCAACCGTGACAATCGTATCGGCCCAGGCGGGGATGCAGGCACAGGCGGTGCAGAGTATGGCGATAATCCAACGTGTTAACATGATTTTCCTTGTCGCGTTTTTTACCACAGAGACACAGAGGATACAGAGAGGTTGTCACACGAACTCGACAACTGTTCGCGATGGCTTACCTCTTTGCGCTGTAGGACGTTCTGTACGAACGAACATTTTATGGTCCACAACATCGTACATCGCAAAGAGGCTAGCCCTCGCGAACGGTTGTCGTCTACCAACATCCACTCTCTGCGCTCTCTGTGTCTCTGTGGTAAAACTCACCGTCCCTCGGAGACCGCTCGTCGCGTGTCGCGGATGGTGCTTTCCTGGCGTTCGCTGGTGAGGCGTTTGATCTGTTCCTGAAGTTGCGCGCGTTTTTCCGGGGGCAGGGCGGCCCAGTCGCTATTTTCGTCGGACTTGTATTCTTCGCTCAGTCGGGCGGCCCGGCTGGTGTCTCCGGCGCGGAGCACGCTGTCGGCTGCGGGCTTCGACGGATTCGGCGACGCCTTGTTGCCCTGGCCCTCGCCGGGCTTTTTGCCCTGGCTCTCGCCCTCACCTTCGCAGGGTTTCTGGTCCTTCTTTTGGCCTTCGCATTCGCTTTGACATTGCTGATCCTGGGCAACGCGAATCAGGTCGTCCAGCAGCGCGATAATCTCCTGCTGTTTGTCGCGGGTCTCCTGGCCGCTGTCGGTAACGTACAGCCGTTCCTTGACGTCGCCCATCAGCTTCGCCACCGTGCCCAGCGGATCGCCGTACGTCTGCGTCATCTTCTCGAGCTTGCGGAGAATCTCGTCGATCGTGTCAAGATCCAGCGTCAGGCTGTAATTCCTCAGCAGGTAGGCATACGCCTGCATGGCGTACATGCCGCGGCCGTTGCGTTCGAACATCGCGGCCATGCGGATGGAACTTTCGCAGGCGAAGCTCACGCGGTCGTAGATTTTCGAGAGGATCAGCGAGTAGGCGTCGGCGGCGTCCTCGATGTTGCCGGTCTGTTCCAGGCAGACCGCCCGGATGTACGCCGCCGACGCGTTGAGGTACGTCGACTGTTCGTTCACGAGCGGCTCGGCCTTGGCGGCGGCTTCGGCGTATTTTTTGTCCGAGTACAGTTTGTAGACGTCGCCGAATTTCTTGTCGAGCCTGGCGTACGCGCGCACGATGCGGTCGATGTTATCGGCCTGCGTGTCCAGGGGCTTATCGCGGAGAATCCGCGTCGCCTCGTCCATCGCGGTCGGCGAATACATTTTGTTTTCCATCTCCGCGATGGCCAACTCGCGCTCCAGCGTCAGCCGACGTTTATTGGCATTGGCGATGGCCTTCTCCAGCTCGGCGGGATCAATATCCATCAGCCCGGCGAACGGGTCCTCGACCTTCGGCACCAGCGGATCGACCGCCGGCGTGGCGGGGCCGGCTTCGTCCACATCCGCCCACGCCGTCACGCCCGTCATCGCCATCGCCGCCGCCATCATCACCGTCAGAATGCGAACGTTCATTGCGGACCTCCCGGCTGTTGCTGCATCTTGCCTTTGAGTTCAATCGCCATGTTTTCCACTTCCTTCTGCTTGCCCGACAGCCGCTCGTGCTGCGTCTTGACCTGCTCGGCCGGCAGAAGGTTCTTCTCTTTCACCGTCGCCACCGTCTCCGTGCGGGCGTTGATGTCCAACTGGAGACTCTTCAACATTTTCAACTCCGCCACCGGAGGCACGAGCGGGGCTTGCCCGCCTCCGCCACCGCCTCCACCGCCACCGCCCTGCTGCTTGCGACGCTGCTGCTCCTGCTTCAACGCGTCGATCATGCCCTGGAGATTCTTCTCGATCTGGCTTTGAATGGCCTGCGTCAATTGGCCAGTCTGTTTGTCGCCGAGCATATTCTGCACGTCGCGAAGGTCCACTTCAACCTGTTTGAGCACCTGCGGAAACACCGCCGTCGTGCCCTCGTCCGTGAGCATCTTGATGATCTTCACCGCCTCGTCGCCAAGCCGGCCTTCCTCGCTGGAGAGCTTCGCCAGCGCGAGTTCCTCGGCCCGACTCCATTCTTGTCCATCGGCCTGTTTGCCGTCAAGGTTTCGCGTCTCCGCCGAAACCGACTTTTGCGAATGGAGCATCTTGCCCAGCAGGTCGATGATCCGCGCGATGGCCTGCTCCTGCTGCTGCTGCTCGGCCTTGGCGATCTCCTGCGCGAGCTTCTCGCGGGCCTTCTCCATCTCGTCCTTGGCGTCCTTTTGATCCTTCTCGCCGCTGGGCCCGCCCGAGCCGCCGCCCTGACTCATCTTGCCCGCGGCGCTTCGGGCGCTCCGCGAGGCGCTGTCCATGTTCTCCTTGCCCGGAGCGCCGTTGG
This sequence comes from Phycisphaerae bacterium, assembly GCA_009783465.1. Lineage (GTDB taxonomy): Bacteria > Planctomycetota > Phycisphaerae > SM23-33 > SM23-33 > WRDM01. The sequence continues at coordinate 29,806 of WRDM01000012.1, forward strand.
GACTCGTCTCGGTCTTCTGCGACATCCGATCCGCCAACTCCTGCGCGCCCTGGGCGATCTCCTCCTGCTTCTTCGTGTTCTCCGGGTCGACCTTGGCCATCTCCTCAATCTTACGCGACAGCTCCGCCAGCTTGCGAAGCTCGTCCTCCGTCAACTTCTTCAACGCCTCCTGCTGGTGCCCCTTCGCCGACTGCGTGTTCTGGCCCTTGAGACTCTCGCTGGCCTTGGCCATGTCGCCGGCAGCGCCCTCCGTCCGCGACGTGTCGTGCGACTGCCCGCTCTGGGCGGACACGTCCTTGACATCCTTGTTCACCGCGTCCAGCCGATCCTTCAACTCGTCCTGCTTCGTCGCCACCGCGTCGGCGGGCGTGTTGCCGCCGGTCTTCGCCATCGCGTCGGCAATGGCCTGCTGGGCCTTCTTCAAATTGTGCAAGGCCGCGTCCTGATCGTCCGCCGCCGCATTGGCGGACGCCGACGTGGATTTGCTCAAATTGTCCGCCGCCGCCTTCATGTTGCCGGCCGCGCTTTTGGTGCTCTGCGACGCGGCCTGGGCCGCCTTCGGATCGCCGCCGCTCTTCTCCAACGCCTCCGTCACCGCCGGATCCTTCGCCGCCTCCGCCATCGTCGCGGCCAGCTCCTCCGACAATTTCCCAAGATCACGCTGCTGCTCGCCGTTAAACGCCAGCCTGCCGATCTCGTCACGATCGGTGCCCTCGCGAAGCTGCGTCTGCTTCTCGATAATCTTGTCGAGCTGCTCCTTGATCTCGCCCAGTTTTTTCAAGGCCGGGTCGCCCTCGCCCAACTTGCCGGTTTCGTCCAACAGCTTCTGCTGCTCGGCGGCGATTTCTTTGAGTTCCCGCATCGCGTTGTCGAGTTTGTCCTTGAGATCCTTGGCGTTGTTGGCGACGTGCTGCTTGTCGATCTGCTGTTTCTGTTCGACGATCAGCCCTTCGAGGTCCTTGAGCATCTGCTTCCAGGCGTCGATGTCCTTCTTGTTAGGCCCGTCGACGTTGCGGATTTTGTCCAGGACCGCTTTCATGTCCTGGATGATCGTCGCGTGGCGGATGGCGGCGTCGCCGGCGAGGTTGTTTTCCATGTCCGCGATGGCGGCCTGGAGGGAATCGGTGAGCTTGCGGATGTCGATTTCCTCCGCCGCCAGCTTCAGCGCGGCCGCGGCGGCGGGCTCGGTCTTTTCAATCGCGTCCGCCAGCGTTTTCATCGACATCTTGAGTTTCTCGACCTGCCGCATCGTGGCCCGGTCCCGCACCGCCGCCCCCGCCAACTCCGGGTGCGTCTCGACCTCCTTCGACTCCCCCGCCGGCGGCGCCACCTGCCCCCACGCCGACGGCGACGCCAAAACCGTCACCAGCAGTATCGTGACTATAATCCAATGGTTCATCGCTTGTCCTCGGTTGATTCGTTAACGAATCAACGAATTAACGTCTACTTACTTCACGCCGCTCGGCGCGGGATTTATGTTCGGATCTTCCGCGATAGCCCGCAGCGTCTTTTCGATCTCTATCGTCTCAAGCAACAGTTTTTCCCACTGCGCCGCGATCGAGTTAATGTCGATGCCCTGCGAAATCAACGAGTACACGTCGTCCAGCTCCGTCTGGATGGCGACCTGTTTCTCCTGGATCGACGTCAGGCTGTTCGCCAGCGTCCGCGCGTCCGTCGTGTTGCCTGCCTGTCCCAACTCCTCGCGGAGCCGCGGCACCAGCGTGTTCTGCAACGCCGCCAGCTTGGGCATCGCCTGGGCAAGTTTGTCCTGACTTTCATCCGCAGGCAGGAGACGATTGTTGTCCATCTCCTCGTGAACCGCCGTCACCGCCAGCAGCGTTTTGCTACAGATCGCCGAAATGGCCGCGGCGCTGCGGTCGGTGTCCTTGAGGTCCGTGAGCACTTGCGGCAGCACCGTGTCCGTCAGCGCCGCCTTGGCGCGGGCGAGTTTTTCCAATCCGCCGACGGCCTCCTCACGCGACGGGGCGAAATCGCCGCGAATGCTCAACAGCCTGGCGTTGATCTCCTCCAACAGTTCGTTGTCGGGCGTCACCGTGAAGACCATCGCCGCGCTCGTGCCGACGTTGGGCCCCTTCATCTCCGCCAACATATTGTCGAACGCGCGAACCGACACCGTCAAAATGTCGCCCGCCTGCATCCGCATCGACTCCGTCTCCAGCCGCCACGTGTCGCTGAACTCCCGCCCGCTGAGACGGTCGGCAATCAGCTCCGCCTCCGTCGTACGATGGACCGTGCTCTCGTTGACGGCGGAGCGAAGGCACTCGATCTTCGACAGGCCGCAATCGTCCGTCACCGTCAACACCAGCGGCAGCACCACGCGGTTCGACACGCGGGCGCCGACCGAGCGAACCTTGAACTTCACCTCCGGCGCGCGGTCCTCCTCGTACTGAATCAGATACGAATTCGGGCGAGGGTTGCGATGGCCGTCGCTGTCGGTCAGATGCACCTTGAGCGTCTTGGTGGCGCGGACGTTCTCGTCGCCCAGCGCGACGGCGCCGACCAGCCGGCGCGGCGCCGCCCGGCCTTCCACGTCCGCCGGCAACACCCGCATCGCCTCCATCGGCCCGTCGTCCACCTGCAAAAACGCACCATCCGGCGCGATGTCCTTGTTGGCCTGGGCCTCGACGAGAATCCGCGAGCCGACCTTCGCCACCAGCACGCCCGAGCCGCCCGTGAACACGCGGGATTGCTCGCTCATGTACGGGGCAAACTCCACCGTGAACCGCACCGTGCTGACCTTGGGCGGATCAATCGCGATCACACGGTGAGGCCGCTGGCGGTCCAGCCGATCGTCGCCGCCCGTGACGTAAAACGAAAACGAATCCTGCACCGGAAACGTGTTGGCGTACACGCCGGCGGGCACGAAAATCTCGCCGCGACAAACCGCATGCTCGCAGACGATCGCCCCGCCGCATTGGCCGACCGTCGCCGTCGTCGTCATGCCGCACCGCTCGCAACGGATCGGGAACGTCACGCTGGCGTCGTCGATGCGCGGCGATTTCACCATCGCCTCGGCCATGTCCGGGTAGGCCATGTGAAACAAAATCTCCGCCGGCGCGACGCTGCCGTGCCGCGCGTGCACGTAGACGCGCAAATCGTCGCCGCGAAGCGCGTAAAAATTTCCGTCCGCGTCGCAGCCTGCCACGTCCAGATACGTGTCCTGAGGCCACGGAACGTTCTGAAACAACACGTTCCGCTGCACGTAAATGGCCATGAGGTCCCGCTGCCAGACGCTCAGCCCCGCCAGCAGCGCCGCCGCGCACAGGGCCATCGACACCATCCGCCACAGGCCTCGACGCTCGACGACGTCGTTGAAATTGATCCGGTCCGCCAGCGTGTTGGCCTCGCCGGCAAGCCGCTGAATCATCGCCTCGGAAACGTACGCCCGATCCTCGGTCCGCTGCCGCTCGAACTGAAGCGTGCTGATGAGCCGGTCGCCCAGGGCGGCGTTGCGTTGTTCCACCAGCAGGGCCAGGTTGTCGCTGTCCATGCGGACCAGCAGCGGGCGAACGAGAAACCGAAACGCCACGTACCCCACGCCCGCCACCGCGACCACCGCCAAGGCAACCCGAATGGCCACCGGAAACCGCAACAGCCAGTCCAACGCCAACGTCGCCAACACCGCCGCCACCGCCGCCAACACCATCCACGCAAACCCCTCACCCGCCAGACGACCCCGAAGGGCCGACGCGAGACGACGGAGTTTTCCTTTGACGGTTGGTTGTACTAATATCGTTGTCATTCGTATTCCTCAGCCAATAGCCATCAGCCAGTAGCCAATAGGGCTTGCGGTGCTCAACGGTAAAATCGCTCCTCGCGCTGGCGAGAGTGGTCTCGTGGCTGTCGCGGACTCATACATCATTACCATTTCGCACTCCGACAGTATGCCCTGATTTCCAACACACTCCGCCATACCTGATGGCTACTGGCTATTGGCTACTGGCTCTGTTCCCTCGAACAAACGTCGCCGTTTCACCCGCACGCCACGCAAATCTATCACGCCATGTTGTACTTCTTCCTCAACACCCACTCGAACACCAGCAGCGCCAGCAGCGTGATCAGCAGCAGCGGGATGTCCCAGAGTTCGAAGCTGCGGGACTCCACCGTGATGATGCGGTTGACCGGAATCTGATCCGCCAGCCGGTCGATCGACGAAATTCGCATGAAGCGGTCAGGCCTCTCGCCGACCAGCAGTTTCATCGTCTCCTCGTCGGCTTCGGTGCGGAGGAATTCGTCGCCCTGCATGATGACTTCGATCTGTTTGGGCTGGCAGATCCGCCGGTCGGCGATGCACAACTCGTATTTGCCGACCGTCGGCGGGACGAACTGCGTCGCGTATCGGCCGGGCTTGACGACGGTTTTCGTCTCCACCGCCTTGCCCGCGCCGCCGATATCCGTAATCACCGTCTCGCGCGACTGCGGCAGCACCAGGTCGGCCACCTTCACCGGCTGCGCGCCGGAAATGTTCCACACCTCGACGGTGAAACTCGGATCGGTCAATGGCTGGAATTTCGAGTCGTACGCCTCCACGTCCACGCTGATGGGCTTGTCGCTCGTGAAGCGATCGCCGCCGGTCGTGATCGTCACGCGCGAGGACTTCTGGGCGGCGAGGAAACTCAGCATGTTGTTCCAGAACTGCCGATAATAGGCCGCGTCGTCGACGAACCGCCACCGCCACGTGTCGTCCGTACCAAGGTATACCACAGGCCCCTTGCCGTACATGTGCACCGCCAGCAGCGCCTCCATCGCCCCGCCCGACGACGCCCGCGGATTGGTGTTCTCCAACAGCACATGCGCCAATGGCTTGACCCGCGCCACCGGGTGCGACCAGTAGATGCCCGGCAGGATGCCGCCCACGCGGGCCGACCCCCAGACCCGCTCGGCGTCCTCGGCCGACGAACCCAGCCGCGTGACCTGGTGATCCCGCCCCGCGAGCGTCAAACTTACCCGCCATGCCTCGGCCTGCCGCTCGGTGAGCAGGTCCATCATCGTCATGTTCGGCGACAACTGCACCGGCAGAATGTCCTGCAAATTGCCGATGGCCTTGTCGTGCAGGACGAGGTTCATGGTGGTGTACTTGTTGCCCGCGATGTACAACACACCACCCTTGCCCTGATCCGCGTACGCCTTGAGATTCGCGCAGAACGCGTGATCGAACCCGCCCTCGGTGTGCTGCGGGTCGTACAGAATAATGACGTGATAGCCCTTCTTGGTCTGGTCGTTGTACACCAGCTCGGGCAGTTCGTGCGGCAGCGTCTCCAGTTTCATTTCCGGCGAGGAGGCCGCCTGGCTGATGCCTTTTTCGGCGTTCTGCTGCCAGACGCTCAGGCGGTACAGTTCGGGTTGACGCTGGATGGAATTCCGCAGGTACTGAAACTCCCAGCCGCCGTCACCGGAGATGAGCAGGACGTTGATGAGGCTGTCGACGATGGCCACCTGCACCGGGGCGGACTCGTTGTCCTCGGTGTTGGACTCCTGCGGCAGGACGTCGGTGACGGCTTTGTATTTCCACGTGCCCAGCGTGGCGGGCACTTCGTCGATTTTCAGCACGACGTCCTGGATCCGCGCGATGCCCTTGGCCGCGTCGGTCGGCTCAAGCGTGATCGTCGCTTCCACGCCCGTGAATTCCCAGTCCTCCTGAAGAATCGGCGCGGCGGGATTCGGCCTTGGGGACTCGGCAACCGGAGTCGCTTCGTCTGTTGCGTCCGTCGGTAATTCATTCGTCGCGCCGTTCGTCGCGTTTTCCGTCGTGTCGGCCGGCTGGGTCGTGGGGACATCGACGACCTCGCCGCCTTCCATCCGCGTGCGGTACAGTTTCACCGTCACCGGCTGCCCGTCGAGATGGCGGTGCGACAGCTTGGCCGTCATTTCGACGCGGGTGCCTTTTCGCATTTCGCGCGGCGCCTGGAGGCTGAGCACGGTGAGATTCTTCGTCGGCGTGGGATCGCCCGCCACGACCGAATACAACGGAATGCCACGGGCCTGCGCGTACTCGATCGCGTGCGCCAGGCGGTTGCCCGCATCCTCGGTCGTCTGCCTGCCGTCGCTGATGACCACCAGGGCGGCAATCCGCTGCCCCTGCACACCCTCCAGCGCGCGGCGGATGGCGCTGGCCAGATTCGTCGAATACCCCGCGCCCCGCACGTTCTCCAGCATCGCGTGGAACGCCGACGGAACCGGCGCGTTCATGTCCACCGCCGCGTCCTCGTCGATCATCGCCTCCACCACGCCGAGCGAATCCACCTCGTTCGCACCCGTCGACGCGGGAGAAAATTTCATCACGCGGATCGGATGCTCCTGCGCCAGCCTCGCCACCGCCCCGCCCTGCCGCAGCAACGCCGCCTTGACAACATCCAACCGGCTGGCGTCGCCCACCTTCCACAACGACGCCCCAGCATCCAACAACTGCGCTATGTCCGCGCGGTACGCGATATCGTCGTACTGATCCTTGACCGTCATCGACTGGCTGTCGTCGATCAACACAATCACCGCGCTGTGTAACACACGGTTATTACTCAACACCGCCGCCGGGCGAAACAACGCCGCCACGCACAACCCGATAATCAGCAGCCGAACCGCCGCCAGGCCGTACTTCACCAACGCCCGATGCTCGCCCTCGCGACGGTAACTGCGAATCGTCAGCCACACCATCACGCCCAACGCCGCCAGAATCGCCAACGTGGCGTACGGGCCATAGTCGGCCGCAAATTTCACGCTCCACGTGCCCGCCTCGTCCATGCCAGGCCGGTCGCTCGTGCCCAGGAGCCATTGCCAAAGTTTATCCATATTCACTGCTCAATCGTTCGTGGTTACTCATGCCGACTTCCAAGCCAATAGCCATCAGCCAGTAGCCAATAGGTATGGCATATCCGCCGTAAATAAGGTCACACTGATTATCTGAAAAAACATCAACCGGAATACTCACAATCTTTCGCTACGCGCCAACCGCCTCGTCTCACCATTCGCCCTGTGCGTCCCTTACCTTGTGGCTAGTGGCTAGTGGCTTGTGGCTGCCGTTACGTCTTACTGTAATGCCCAAACCGCTGGCCCAGGAACACTTCGGCGGCCAGGAGCAGCAGCACCGCCGACATGGCCCAGACCCAATACTCTTTGCCGAGGTCGCCGAACGAATCGCTCGACGTGCCCTGGCTCCTGGCGACGTACACGAACCCCTTGTCGTCCTTGCTGCCCAAGGCCGACTCGATGCCCATCCGGCCGGCCGCCCGGAGATCGCCCTCGACGTGATCGACCATGCGGCTGAAGTACGTCTTGAGCTTCGTGCTGCCCAGCGTCACGTCCATTTCGTACACGCCCGCCCAGCGGGTGTCCTTGCAGATCAGCCGACCCGCGGCGGCCGCGCTGGTCTCGCCGAGCGTACTGACGGTCAACACGTCGACGCCGTTGCCGGGCGGAATAATCGTCGCCGTCGCCTGACCGATCCCGCCAGGCAGCGTGAACTCGAAATCGCGACCGACGAGATCCGTCAGCCTCGGCATCGGCCTGCCGTACGCCGCCAGCATGTCCAGCATCACCAGGTTGAACGTGCCCATCGTCTCCTTGGGCCAATTGGTCCACTCCAGTCCGCGCGGCTGCGGACGGCTCGTGCCGGCCGTCAGGAAACACAACACGCTGCCCCGCCCGAACTGCCGCGACACGATGGCGGGCGACCCCTGCGTCAAGGCCGTGCCGAGGTGATCGTTGAACCGCGCGAGCACGCGCGTCGTCACCGCGTCGTCGCCGGGCGGCTCCAGCGACGTGTGAAACGCCTGGAACTGAATCAACTCGCAGAAGCCACGCCCGTCGCCCTGGAAAACCTCCAACGCCGGATCGACCTCAATGCTCGCGGGGTCCAGCCGGAAACTCAGCACGTTCTCGTAGGGCGTGTTCTTCTGGCCGGCCTGGCGAACCTCGGCCAACCCCACCGGCGCCAATCCCCTGTTGTTGGCGTAGAAATACCGATTCCAATCCGACGTGTCGACCTTCTCGCCGGTGAACAACACCAGCCCGCCGCCGGCGCGGACAAACTCCTTCAGTTCGTCCATCTTCGGGCAGACCGGCTCGACGATGACGTTGCCGTCGCTGTCGAGGACGTCGTTGCCGTCGGCGTCCTTCCGCGTGCCCGGTTCGATCGGCAGCGACGCGACGTTCATCATCACCACCAGGTCGTACTCGTCGAAATGCACTTCCTTGATCACGTCGACCGTCGCGATCTCCGCACGCACGCCGTGCCCGCCGTCCTGATTCGGGTCCAGCACGCGCGACAGCAGATACGACTCGCCCTGCGTGATGTCCGTGCCCGTGGCCGGCAGGCCGTCGATGATCAACACGCGCAGGATCGCGCGGGCGTCCATCGCGAGCACGGCTTCGTCGTCGCCGCGAAGCTCGTCGATGCGCCCGTCGGCGTCGGCATTGGGCAGGCGGACCGTCAGCAGGGCAGGCCCGGCCTCGCTCACCGTCACGTCGAACTCCACGCGGCGGAAATCGCCCGCCTTGATTTCGTCCACCTTCAACGCGTCGAGGTTCCGCGAGGCCATCCGCCCGCCGCTCATCGCGTCCAGCGACAGGGCGACCTCCACGTCGCGGGCATCCCGCACGCCGTAATTATGAATCGTCAACGCCACCTTCGCCCGCTCGCCCGCCAACACCAGCTTGCCCACCAGCGACACATCCCGCACGGACAAATTGACCTGCGCATTTCGGCCGTAATCCATCGCGACGACCTTGACGTGATCCTTGCGGAGATTTTCGTAGGCCGCCCGAATGGCGGGCTGGCGGTCGGGAGCGGCCAGGTCGATCACGCGGAAGTCGCTGAGAATGATGACTCGTTTCTCGCCCGTCGCGTCGGCGAGCAGTTGCCGCGCGCGGGTGAGCGAATCCTCAAGCCGCCCGCCCCCGCCGTCGCGGCCACTCATGTCGCCGCACGCGAGCGTGGCCAGTTGGGCTTTGAGGCTGTCCTTGTCGCTGAGAATTTCCAGCGTGCGTTTTTCGTCGCCGGGCTGGCTGACCAGCAGGTAACACATCTTGTCGCCGGGGCGAAGCGCGTCGATCTGGCGCGATACTTCCGACTGGACCCCCTGAAACAACGTGCCCGCGCCGAACTGTTGGCCCATCGAGGCCGTGTCGTCCAGGATGAACACCACGTTCTGCTGCGAACTGGCCGCCATGTGACCGGTCAACTCGTCCATCGCCTGACAGCCGGTAAACCGCCCGATCGCCACGCCCAGCAGCCCCACCGCCAGGCAACGGATGGCCAGCAGGATCAACTCCTCAATCCGCAGCCGCCGACGGTTTTTGCGGATGGAGTCCAACAAAAACTGCATCGCCGCCCAATCCCGCACCTTGAACCGGCGGCGATTGAGCAAATGTATAACGATCGGCAGCGAAACCGCCGCCAGACCTGTCCAAAATATGGCTGGGTGTAGGAACATTATTTTTTTACCACAGAGACACAGAGAAAACGGGAACCGGAATCACGGGATTCGGGATCTGGGAAATCAAAAAACGCCTCGCGCTGGCTTGCCTCTTTGCGCTGTAGAACATCCCACACAGAAAACGACTCCTCCCCGGCCTCGCGTATGGAGCACCGGGACAAAGCCGCGAAGCGGCGTCGTTTATAGCCCAGGGTGAGCGGTACGCCGCGAACCCTGGGTTCGTGCACTGATCAACACCCAAGCCCCGCAGGGGCGTCTTATCGCAATGGGAGCGCCGGCGTGCATGGAACAATACGACGCCACTCCGGGGCTTGCTCGTTGAGGGGTCGCCCACCCAGGGCTCGCCGAGTACGGCTCGCCCTGGGCTATAGACGACGCCGCTCCGCGGCTGTGTACAGGCACTGCCACGCGAGACCGGGAAGGCCAATTTTCTGTTTTCCACATCCATCATGCTACCGCCTCAATCAAATCAATCGAATTCAGCGTCGAGACCCTCTTTTTCTCACCGCCGCCGCTCGTGCCGCCAGGAACGCCAATAACGCCGCGTCCAGGTGATCCGCCGTGGAGATCAATTTGTAATCAATCCGGTTCGCGACGCATTTGCGTTTGACCTCTTTGCAGAACGTGTCCACCGCGTCGAGATAGCCTTGCCGCAGGGAGCGCGGCTCGATCATGATTCGGCCGGTGTCTTCCAGCCCGCGAAAGAGCGTGTTGCCCTGGAACGGGAACGTCAGTTCGTCCTCGTCCATCACGTGCAGCACCATCACCTCGTGATCGTGGTGGCGGAAATGTTGCAGGCCCCGCAGCAGGCCGTCGATGTCCGTGAAGAGATCGCTCACCACGCACACCAGGCCGCGACGGGACACCTTTTCCGCCACCGCGTGACAGATCGGCTCGATGGACGTTTTGCGTCGGCACGACGTGCCGTGCAGCGCATGGACGATCGTTTTGATCTGGTTGGGATTGGCGCTGGGAAGGATGTGCGTCAGGATCGACTCGTCGAACGTCACCAGCCCGACGGCATCCTGCTGCTGCAACAGCATGAACGCCATGCTCGCCGCCAGCGCGGCCGCGTACGGATACTTCGCCAACCCGCCGCCGTCGCGGGCGTACCGCATCGACTCGCTGCAATCCACCAGGAACGTCGCCTTGAGGTTGGTCTCCTCCTCGTACTGCTTGATGACGTAGCGGTCGGTCTTGGCGTGAACCTTCCAGTCCAGGTGCTTGATGTCGTCGCCGGGCACATACTCGCGATGACTGGCGAACTCCACGCTGAACCCGTGAAACGGACTGCGATGCAACCCGCTGATAAACCCCTCCACCACCAGCCGGGCCTGCAAATCCAGCCGTGTAACCTTCGCCAGGACCTTCGGGTCGAGGTACTGTTCCAATTCCGCTCGGGATGTTTTCGTTGCTTCTGCCATATATGCCGCGTTCTTTCGGGAAAAGCCAATAGCCAGTAGCCAATAGCCATCAGGTATGGCAGGCCTGTCGTCATTCAGGCCATACTGATATTGGGCAAATCATATTGTGCTGATCTCCCTCATCTCATTCACGATTTTTTCCAACGCATCAAGGTCCATCGGTGAATTCCTCGAAATCTCCAGAAATTCCTGTAGATCAGGATGACGCTCCGAGACTTCCTTGACGACGAGTGTCATCTCAACCTCTTTGCCGACCATCGAATCCAACTCCGGCGACTGCATCTGCACCGTGTTAGAATCCAACCGTTTTCTCATTCGTATTGTGGTCATTGTTGTGTCTCCCTATCACATAACTACTGCGATTGAACCTCGTTCACCGTTTCCTCATCCCACCACTCGCCCTGTGCCCGCCATAGCCCAAGGCGCGGCCCGTACTCGGGCAAGCCCTGGGAGTCAAGTATCAATCACATCCAAGCCCCGTCACTCCACCGTCGCCCACGCTGGATGTGCGAATGGGCCGAGGATGGCCAGGTTGTTCTCCAAGTCGAAACTCGCAACGACCTTCTCCTCGTGAATCAACCACACCCGCTTGTCATCCAACGTCTTGACTGTAACCTTCATATTTTGCATCGTTCTCGTATTCAACGTGATCGGTGACATGTCATAGGCTCGTGTCGGAGCGACAGTTGCCATTTCACTTTTATCGAACCAGGCAACAGGTCCCACAACTACCGTCTTCCCGAACGTATAATCCGTCTTCTCCCATCCGAGGGCAATTCTCCCGCCCGAAAAACTGGTAACCTCTTCAAATTCCCACCCGTACGTGTAGTAACGGCCACAGCCCCCTGTGACAACCAACATCACACCAACCAAAGCAAACGCCATCGCCACTTTCATCTGTCGCTCCTTGCTCAAAAGCACGAGTTACCGCACCATCACAAAACGTTTTTTACAACCGGCCATCGAATACCTGTTGGCTACTGGCTATTGGCTACTGGCTAATCTGTCACTGCACCGCGCCCGCCGTCGCGGGATTGGCCGCGATCGTGCTCGCCTGGGCGGGCACCAGTTCGATGAGTTTTTCGACGATCTTGTCGCTGGTCAGGCCTTCGGCGTCGGCGTTGAAATTCGTCACGATGCGGTGCCGCAACGTCGGTTTGGCAACGGCCTGAATGTCCTCGCAGGAAACATGGAACCGCCCGTGCAGCACCGCGCGGACCTTCGCACCCAGGATGAGATACTGGCACGCGCGGGGGCCCGCACCCCATGAGACGTACTCGCGGACGATCTCGGGCACGCCGTCGGGCTCGAGCACGCGCGTCGCACGCACCAGCCGCATCGCGTACTGAATCACGTGATCCGCCGCCGGCACGCGACGAATGATCTCCTGCAACTGGAGAATCGTCGGGCCGTCGAGCACCTTGGCCAATTGCACCTGCTGCACGGCCGTGGTGATGCGAACGATGTCGAATTCCTCGTTCCACGAGGGATATTTCACGAAAATCTTGAACATGAAGCGGTCCTGCTGCGCCTCCGGCAGCGGGTAGGTGCCTTCCTGTTCGATCGGGTTCTGCGTGGCTAACACGAAGAACGGGTCGGCCATCGCGCGGCGCACGCCGCCGGTGGTGACCTGTCGTTCCTGCATGGCCTCCATCATGGCCGCCTGCGTTTTGGGCGGCGTGCGGTTGATTTCGTCGGCCAGGATGATGTTGTTGAAGATCGGTCCGGGCAGGAAGCGGAACTCGCGGCTGCCGGTGGCCTTGTCTTCCTGAATCACTTCGGTGCCCGTGATGTCGGAGGGCATCAAGTCGGGCGTGAACTGAATGCGGGCGAACTTCAGGTCCAGGCACTGCGCCAGGCTGGACACCATCAATGTCTTCGCCAGGCCGGGCACGCCTTCGAGAATCGCGTGGCCGCGGGCGAAGATGCAGGTCAACAACTGTTCCAGCACCTCCTCCTGCCCGACGATGGCCTTGCCCATCTCCGCGCGAATCACCCCATACGCCTTCGTCAACCGCTCCACCGCCGCGATGTCGTCTTGCGCTAACTGTTCCATTACATCCGTCTCCTTGCGTTATATCTTTTTTACCACAGAGACACAGAGGGGACAGAGGGCAGAGAATGACTCCGTAAGTCCCGTCTGTCTACATCGTGTTGTTTGATTTTCAACCACTATATTTTCACCACAGGGACACAGAGATCAAAGAGAGACTCGTTTGATTCCATCGACCAATTTTGCCTGCTTGAAATTCAACAATAATCCGACATTTTTCTGGGCTGCTTTCATCGTGCTCAATATTTGGGCCGTATGCACTTCCAAAAATCGTTCCACAGCTTTCAGCTCCACGACTACAACATCTTCCACCAACATATCTATTCGATGTTCTCCCACCTGCACACCGTCATAAAACACTTTCACAACCTTTTGCCGCTCTACATGCAAACCTCGTTTGGCAAGTTCATGGCACAGTGCTTTCTCATAAACTGCTTCAACAAAACCCGCGGATAACGCTCGATGCACCACGATGGCAGCGCCGATTATGGCATCTGTCACCTCAATGTGCCGACCCGGCGCACGTTCCTTACCTTCCATCTCATCTCTCTGTGATTCTCTGTGCCTCTGTGGTAAAAATAACGTTTCCCTCGCCAACAACTCTCATTTCTGCACAATCGGCAGATACCCGTACGGCAGTTGCAAAATCATGCACGCCAGGGCGGTGCCGTAGGTTGTGCCCACGCCGTCTCCGGACCAGCTGCCGTCGGGGGCCTGGTTTCGGATCAACCATTGGCTGATCTGTTTGTAGTACGTCTCCCAGTCTTTTTTCGCGTCGGCGCTCAGGCTGCTGCGCATGTAGTAGGCCTGCGAAAGGTAAAAGTGCATGTAGAAGTAATGGCCGTCGTTGGTGTCAATACGGATGTTTTTGCGGCAGTAGTCCACCAGGCGGGCGACCATTTTGGCCTCCTCGCCGTCGCCCTGATCGTACTTGCCCGCGGAGTAAAAACACGCGATGCCCGCGGCGGAGATGGCCGGCCGGCTGGAACCGCGGCTGGAGAAGCTGTAGCTGATTCCGCCGTCGGGGTTCTGGCAATACTGCAAATAGAGCGTGCTGCGTTTGATGGTGTCTTCCGGCACGGCCAGGCCGATGTTGCGGCACGCGCGGAGGGCTTGCAGTTGCGTGATGGTCACGCTGCCCTCGTCGCCTCCGCCGCTGGGCGTGTAGATCCATCCGCCGGCCCTGCGGTACTGTTCGCCGACGTTCGATTGGCTTTTGACGATCAGCTTGATACCCGCTTCGAGCACGTCCCGCAGCCGTTTTTCATAGGCGGCGTTGGTTTCCATTCCGTAACACTGGGCCAGAAACAACATGCTGAACCCGTGCCCGAACATGGATTGGTATTCCTGTCCGCCGCCGGCGATCAGGCCGTCGTTGGCGGCCTCACCGACCAGCAGCGTGTAGATCATCGCCCGGCGGACCTGTCGCGAGTATCGGCCGCCTTCGGGCGTCGAGCCGTTGGCCATCATCGCCAGCGCCGCCAGCGACGTCATCACCTGCGGATAGCTGCCGTACCCGCCGCTGTTGAGCCAACTGCCGTCGGCACGCTGCTTCTGCGACAGGTACGCCAACCCCTTGTCAATCGCCGCCTGCGTCGCGTCGTCGATCATCGCCGGCAACACAGGCCCAGGCCGCTGGGCGTGAACCGACGACGCGATTGCGAGACAAACGAGTATCGTGATTTGTTTCATGGGTATCTCCAACGCAAGCCAGTAGCCAATAGCCAGTAGCCAATAGGTATGGCAAGTCTGCCGTAAACCAGCCACACTGGCTCGTTAGCAAAAACATCTGTCGATTTTTCGCGTCCTTCCGCCATACGCCAATCCTCACAACTTTTCTTCTTTTGCCATTGCCGACGGCGTCCCTTACCTATTGGCTACTGGCTATTGGCTACTGGCTTTCTCCTCGCCTCACCGTTTGCCGATCACCCGCAGGCCTTCGGCGGTTTCCATCAGGATGCGTTCGTTGGTGATGACGGGCGGTGATGACAGATAGCGGCGTTGTTCGGTTTCCAGTTCCGGAGACAGCCGCACGATTTCCTTGCCTTTTTGCGAATCACTGAGCAGCACGATGTTCGCCTGGTTATTGGGCTGATTCTGGTTGGGCGCGTAGGCGTAGGCGGGCGAGACGATCACCGCGTCGCCGCAGAGGCGAAGCGGCATGAGAACGAAATACAGGTCCGTGTCGATGTCCGCCTGCCAGGCCTTCGTGCCGTCCTTGAGATGGAACGCCTGCACGCTCAGTCCCCGGCCCGAGGCGGGCATCATCCCACGGCGAGGCCAGGGCGTGTGTGACTCGGTGAAACAGGTGACGTACACTTTGCCGTTGGCGATGAGCGCATCAGTCGCCCGGCTGGACGTCCCGCCCGTCACACCGATCGTCAGCGTGCAGACCACCTCGCCGCCTCGCGAAATCGAGAGCATGTCCACTTTGTCGGGTTTGTTTTGCGAGACCGCCAGCACCACGTCGTCGGTGACGGCCAGGATGTCGCCGTTGGCGTACGCGCGAGGGACCGGCCAAAGGTCCTTCGTCAGGTCGTTCGTGTCGCGGATGTTCAGTTGCCCGTCCGCCAGCACCGCGAGCATACCGCGGGGCGTCAGGTGGGCCGTCAGGGTTTGCTTGGCCGTGATCGAGGCCGTGACTTTGCCGTTGTCGAGGTTCCAGCAGAGCAGCCCTTTGCCGTCGCCGCTGATCGCCATCACCATGCCGTTGCGAACCACCACAGGCCCGGCGAACGAACGGAACGCGCCCGCCAGCGGACTTTGCCATACCACCTCGCCCGTGCCGAGATTCACGCACACCAGCTTGCCGCCGGACGTGTCGTTGACCAACAGCAATCCCTGGTGAATGCTCATGAACTGCACGGAGCCGATGCCCAGGTCGGCGGTCATCTTTTTGTGCCAGCGAATCTTCTGCGAACCGACGTCGACGCCCGAAACGCTCTCGCGATCGGCGACGGCGACCACGTTGCCGTCGCGGCTAAGCCCCGCCACCAGCCGGGTGGCCGGCAGGCCGTACCAGGTCTGGAGCGTCTGCGGCGAGACCGTGCTGATCGCCGCCCACTTCGTCGCGCTGTCGGCATCCCTGGCCTGCGTGTCCACCAGCACCAGCCGCTGATCCTTCACCGCCAGCACCTGATCCATCAGCCGGATCGGCTCGTAATACTGATCCGTCAGCAGGAACGTGCTCTGCTCCTTGATGTTGAACAAAATCTCGTACGTCGGCGGCAGGGTGCTGACCAGCGCGGTCGTGGGCACCGTCGTCGCGGCGGTCTGCCCCGACTCGATCGCGGCCACCAGTTCCCCGACCGTGCCCTTGTAATCCGCGAAGGCGAACGGCTGATCCGCCATCGCCTTGAGCTGGTCGGCATCGAGATTCGACAGCGCCAGATCCGCGAAGCTCTTGACGCCCCCGCGCGACCATACCAGCGCCAGCGACAGGCTCGCCTGCACGGTCATCTCGCTCCCGCCGTGCATGATGCGCGACAGCGTGGCCACGATCCGCCCCATCGCCTCCTTGCGCGGCTCGCCCGTCAGCGAGGGCAGTTGCAGCGTGTATTCCTCCGCCGCCCGGAAGAGCGCCGTCTCGGCATGGATCGAGTGAGGCCACCGGCCGGCCACCTGTTCCAACGCGGCGGGATCGTGCGCCGCGCTGGCCTGCTCCAGCGCTGCCTTGGCCTGGGCGTCATGTTCGGCATAGGCGGCCCTGCCCGCTTCCGTCGCCACCATCGCGCCAATATACTCCTGCGCCAGCGTGCGGCCTGGTTTTTCCGGCATCGCCTCGGTCGTGCGGACGCGATCGTCGGCGTCGAGGCCGATCTTTACGTCTACCAGACTCTCCTGCCCATACGTCTCGCCCAACTGCTGTGCGATCGTCAACGCCTGCTTGAGGTTGTCGGTTTTCCGATAATACTTCACCATCCGAATCATCAGGTGCGCCCGCTCCTGGTCGGTGGAGGCGTATTCGGAGGCCTTGGTGAAATGCGCCAGCATGTCGGCGGGGTTTTCGGAGTGATTGGCCGCCCCGACGTGGGCGCGGTAGAACCACGGCGTCAGCCGGGCACGCAGGGCGGTGTCCGTGTCGCCGACGGCCTTGGCGCACGCGGCCAGATCCGCCAGGCAGGCGTCGAACCGGCTGTCGGTGAACGACAACTGCGCCCGCTGGAACAGCAAGTCCGTCGCCGACGTGCCGGCCGCCGCCTGGGCCTCCACGCGAAGCGACAACTGCCGGAACGCCTCCTCATAATTGAAGTACGCGCAAACGCCCGCCGCATTGGCGGCGATCAACTTGCCGTCGACGCACACCAGATTCCCCAGCACGCCGTACGGACTCTTCATCTCCGCCTGCGTGAGGCGATAATCCGAAAGCGTCAGCCGATACAGGCAGTCCTGCCCGCTGGCCAAAATCGCCGTGCGGCTCACCGCCGGCCTGCCGACGATGCCCAGGTTGCCGACCTCGGCCTTGTCCGCCGGCCAGATTTCCTCGCCCGTCGTCGTGTCGATAATCATCAGTCCGCCGCCCGAGAGCAGCACGCGGCGGTCGTCAATATAACTCAAATCGTTCAGATCCCGCCGCATCAGGGGCGACCAGAGCGGCTCGCCCGTCTCCGCCGACAGGCAGAGCAACTGCGCGCTGTCGGCCGGCAGCGCCAACACCCGCCCGCCCGTCACGATGATCGGGTTCAGTCCCGGCGTCGAACCGATCTGGATCCCCCCGCGATAGTACATGGCCGACGCGCCGCGGGGCATGTACTGATACGCCCACAGCGGCAGGCCGCTGTCGGCCTCCACCGCCGCCACCACGCCGCCGTTGGTGGCCACGTACACGCGGCCGTCCTCGACTGCCGGCGGCGCCGCCCGCCCCATCGTCTCCTGCATCCCATACGGGTTCTGCTGCGACGGCGACTGCGCGATCATCGTCCGCCACCGCATCGTGCCCGTGTCGGCGTCCAGGCAGACCAGGTGATACGCATCGATGTACTCCAGCATCACGTACAGCAGGCCGTTGTGGTACGTCGGGGCCGAGAGAAACTTGCCCGACCGGATCAGGTCGTCGCTGCCTTTGCCCATGCCCAGTTCCCAGACGCGCTTGCCCTGCCGGTCGGGGGACGTCGGGTTCTCCGGGTCGATCTGAATCGCAATCAGCCGCGACGTGTCCCCCAACTGGCTGCGGTCGACGCCCATGCGGTTGATGTCGCGGAAAACATACGGATTCACGGAAGGCCGAAAACTGCTGACCAGGTAAATCCGGTTCGCGCCCACCGTGATGCGGTAGCGGCCCATGTCGGGATGCAACATGCCGCCGTAGTAATAGCCGTAGTAGCCGTCCGGGATGGAAATGGAGCGTTCCATTTTCAGGTCGGCGTTTTCCGGGCCTCCCGTTTTCCAGATCGGCCTGCCCGTCACGATGTCGACGGCGACCACCGCGTCGCTGGTGCGGAGGATCACCGCGTCGCCGACGACCACCGGCTCGACCGCCGGCGGCATCGTGAACGGCTGAACCGCCGAGCCGCTGACCGTCCCCCGCACCGTCACGTGCCCGCGATCCAGTTCCACGCGAACGCTCGTGTTATTGTTGTTGTTCGCGCGGAACATCGGATTGTTCAGCACTTCCGACATCGCCAGCAGCGAGTCGCGAAGCCGCGACGGATCCACCCGGTCGCCCTTGCCCGCCACCGTCCAGCGAGGCTCCAGCAGAACGTGGCTGTCGTCCATCAAGGCCGTCCCGCTGGGCACCCCGCCCAGGCCGGGCCAACCCTGCACAAACACCTCGCGTGTGCTGCCCGTGACAATCGACGCCGGATCAATCTCGCGAAGCGACGCGACGTACTCGGCCAGATCCCGCATCTGCCCGCCCATCTCGCCGCGGGCGCCTTCGTGCTGCTCCTTCAACATCGCGAGATAGCCGTCGCAGTCGGCGGTGTGGCCGGCGAAATGACTCGCCGCCGCCAGCCTCGCCAGCAGCACCGCGCGGTCGGGCGACTCCAACCCCGCACTGGGCAGCAGGGATTTCCACACCCCCTCCGCCTGGGCGAACCGGCCCTGATCGAAATACACCGCCCCCAGCCGTTCGACCGCCCGGGCGCCGAAACTCGTCTGCGCGTAAATCTGAGCCACCGTGCGAAGTTTCGCCACGTCGCCCGCGACGGCTTCGTTATACAACTCCCGCGCGCGGGTGTCGTACATCATGCGATATCGCTTCAGGCCGTCGGCATCGAGATACGTCAACGCCTCGGCCGCCTGCAACCGCAACCCTCGGAAAACGCCCGGCGAGCCGGTCGGCACGTAGCCGCCGTTGGGCATCCGCATCAACTCCTGGAGAATACGAATCGCTTCGTCGTATTGGCGGGCTTCGAGAAAATCAATCGCCTCGGCAAGATAGGACGCGTACTCGTCGTCGGAATTGACGAGAATCATCCGCGGGCCTTTGGTGTTGCCAGGCCTGTCGACAACGATGGGACCCGGTACCATGACGGGCCCGCCGCGGAGGATGACCTGCGCCCCGGCCTGCTGGTGGAACAACGCCATCCCCGCGACAATCGCCACGACCACCGCCAGCGCCGCCACCGACGCCCGCGCGGACGAGACGAACTCCCCGTGGCGCGGACGGCTCGCCCGCGCGTCCGTCGCGTCGTCGCCGACGCGGGCCCGCAGCCACGATCCACGATTCTTGCGCGTCCTCATTCCCTTGTCCTCCGCGGAGGAAACCCCAACGATCGGCCAACACCGCCAACCGTCGGACGCCGCGTTGCCAAATCAAACCATGTGTCGATCACCAACCCGTAGAAACATCCCGCGCACGCCGCAAAAAATGGACACGCGGCAGCCCTATTCTACAAAAGACACACGCCCGCCACGCCATGATTTATTCAAATCCGAAGCACGAAATTCGAAATCCGAAACAAATTCAGATTGTGGCACCGCAGGTGTGTGGTCTTGATGTGGAAGACAAATCGAGCGGGCCTCCCCGGTCCCGCGTCGAATCACCGGTATACAGCCGCGGAGCGGCGTCGTTTTTAGCCCAGGGTGAGCCGTACTCGGCGAACCCTGGGTGAGGTCTTCTTCCTTCTCTATAATCGTTCGCTGACGCCACTGGCCGCATATCATACCGTCGCGCGAAGGCGGCATCGAACGACGTGAACAGGGAAACGTGCGCGTCGTTCGATGCCGTACACAACGCGTGAGCGACCTCGGCCAGTGGCGTCAGGGCGCGATGAGGAGAAAAAAACCTTGTAACCCAGGGCTTGCGAATACGCTCGCCCTGGGCTAAAAACGACGCCGCTTCGCGGCTGTGTGCCGGCAATTCCGCGCGAGGCTGGGAAGGCCAATCGTTTTGTCTTCCACATCGAAACCATACCTCTGCGATACTACCGTATCAACAAACTCCAAACGTAAACGGCACCGCCACGCGTTTTGACGCTCCCGTGGCGGTGCCGTTTGAGTTTTTGGAATTTGTTTCGTATTTCGTGCTTCGAAATTCGAGTTTACTTCGCCGCCGTCTCGGTCTCCGCGGGCGCGTCCGCGGGCACGACCGGCGCCGCCGGCTGTGGAACCTGCGCCGCCGCCTTGTCGACCGCCACCAGCACGATGTTGCGCATCAGCAGGTAGGGCGGACTTTCGTAGTTGCCCTGCGGGTCGTACCCGTCGACGCCGTGGGACTGATACCCCACCAGCCCGGCGTTGGTGAAATCCTCGCGGCTGAAATACACGCCCACGCGGTTGCCGATTTTCATGTGGCGGAACCGGGGATCCATCGAGTCGATCATCAGCGCCCCGCCCGTGCCCGGGCCGGCCGCAAGGCGGTCCTGCGTTTTCGGGCGGATTTTCAGCTTCGTGATCGGGTTGGCGGCCCGGCGGTAGACGTACTCCTTGGGGTCCTGGGTGGCCTTGCCGTCCTTGTCGTAGAAGATGTATCCGCCGCCGTTCTGGAACGCGTCGGCGTTGAAGATGTCCGCGCTGCCCGTGAGGGGCACGATCTTGCCCATGCCGAAGATGCTGTCCAGGACCGGCCCGGCGCTGCGGGCGAACGCGTCGTTGCCGCCGGCGGGGTCAACTACCAGCGTCCCGCCGCTGGTGACGTATTCCTTGAGGGCGTTCTTTTCCGTCGTCGTCAGCGTCAACTCGCCAATGCCGCTGAGCACGAGAATCTTCGCCTTGCTCTTGCCCGCGTCAGCGGCTTTGACGCCGTCCTTCAACACCTGCACGTTCAGCCGGGTTTCCGTGGTCATCAGTCTCGCGAACCGCTCCAGCGACTGCGGCTCGGGGTTCCACGAACCTTTCCACTGCACGCGGCCGATTTCGATGGCCGGGCCGTCGGGCGCCTTTTCCAGTTCCGCCGGCCAAATGAAATGCCCGCGCTTCTTGGGCCTGGCGTCGGTGACGTACATGAACAGATTGTTGCCCATGTGGAAATTCTTGACCTCGGTGCCGGTCGTGTTCATCTGCCAACTCTTGGCCAGGTCCACGTCGCAATGCACCACCAGCGGGCGGATACCGTTGGTGATCCACTCCAGGGCCGGGTCGCCGCGAAGATTCGCCGCCCGGCGAATGGTGTACAGCGGATGCCCCGCGTCGACTTTCGTCATCGGGTATTCCGGAAAAATCTCTTTGTACAAGTTCTTCATGCCCTCGGCGAATCGCACGCCGTTACACTCGGTCACGCTGAAAATCGTGCCGCCCTGCAACACGAACTGTTTGAGCTTTTCCTTATCCGCCTTCGAGAATTTCGGCGCCTTCGAGCCGGCAATGTACAAAATGTGCGCGTCGTGCCAGTCTTCCACCGACGTCTTGAGGTTGACGATCTGCCAGTTGATGGGCGTTTCCAGAATCACGTTGTTGATCCAGCCTGTTAAAAAGGCCAGGTCGCGGGGGCGGCAGTTCCAGTCGGTTTTGTCCGTCCTTCCGCCGCCACCGTCGCTGTCGAACTGCAATTTGTTGAACACCACGGAGTTTCGCCCGCGGACCAAAAACAATACGCCGAACCCCGTGCTGACGACCGGTCCGAATCCGCCCCGGAACACGCCCGTGTCGGGGTCCTGCTGCCGCAGCAGCCACTCGGCGCCGAGGTTGAACCAGTCGGTGGTGCCGAAATATTTGTACCCGCTCGCCAACCCCGCGCGCTCCACACCGTACAGGAGGTAGTACACGTCGCTGCCGGTCGGAGCCCTGCCCTGCAACATGGCCTGATACCGGTCGTCGAGCCACTTCAGGGACTTCTCGATGGCGATGAAGTCGGCCTCCACGTTGCAGTTGCGGAAATCCTTATAGAACAGCTTGTCATAGCAGATGAACAGGCTGGCCAAACCCGCCGACGTCATCGTGCCGGTGGAATCGGCGGTACCGGTGTATCCGAACCCGCCGTCGGGACGCTGCGTCTTGACCCAGTGCCTCATGCACAAGGCCCAGTAGCGGTCGCTCAACTCGTACCCGTCGCTCGTGGCCATGTAGATGCCCAGCAGCGCCAACTGCGACGTAGAATTGTCGCCGCCGGCCATCGGGTTGCCGTTGGTGATATACGTAAAACTGCCGTCGGCGGTGGATTTCTCCAGCAATTCCCCGTCGCTCTTCATCTCGCGGGCGTATTTGCTGTTGGTCTGACGATTGGCCAGGTACCACACGTTGCATCGCAGCCCCACCTCGTAGGACCGAGGCCAGTTGGGATTGGTCGGATTGGGCACCTTCGGATCGTGCTTGGTCTCCCTCTTCTGCGCTTCGGAGAGCCACTCCAGCCCCTTGACGATGTTCGGATCCTGCGCGGGCTCGCCGGCTTCCAGAAGGGCATACAGCGCCAGCGCCGTCAGGCCGGAACGGTAGTAATGGCCGCCGGCTTCCTCGCCGTACGGGCCCCAACTGCCGTCGGGTAACTGGGCAGCCTTGATGGCCTGCACGCCCTTATCGATCGCCACTTCCACCCGCTTGTACAGCGGTTCGGGCAGCAGCGGCGGAGGCGGCTGAATCGCCGGAGCCTCCTGCCCCCATGCCGTCACGCCCGTCATCACAGACACCACAAGCGCCAAACTTAATACTCGTTTCATGGCCTATCCTTGTGTGAACTTCGTCGCATGCACACCACAGCGCGGGTCGTGGCCGCCCGGCCAGCAACCGATCGATTTACACCAACGCTGCATTATACGCGACCGCCTAATCGCCAGGCAAGGCTAACTTCCATCAAAAGCCGGGGCGACGGGCCTTCCGTTTTCGTGGCGTACGGAGACATTCGTTCGAGGGAATCGTTCAGCCAATAGCCAGTAGCCATCAGGTATGGCGAAGTTTATTCTTCGTCCCACGATCCGGGGCTTTCGCCACATGACAATCGTTGCCGCTCTCATTGCCTTTTCGCCCTCGTCCTTCCATACCTACTGGCTACTGGCTATTGGCTGAGCGGTTCCCTCGAACGGGCAATTCCCTCGCGCCGTGAGAATGGAAAGTCTCCGAGCCGAGCGCTTGCGTTCGCTCGGATCTGCTGATACCGTTTGCCGCATGAAAACTGACGGGACTATGAATAAGCTTCAGCGACACTTTCGTGAGCACTTCGGTCGGCCTGCCGCGGGGGGAGTTCGCGCGCCGGGGCGGGTGAACTTGATCGGCGAGCATACGGACTATAACGACGGCTTCGTGCTGCCGATCGCGATCGGTCTGGAGGTGCGGGCCGCGTACGCGCCGCGGGAGGATTCGCGGGTTCGGCTGCGGTCGCGGCAGATGGAGTCGGAGGCGGTGTTCGATTTGGCTGGCACGATCCGGCCTGGCGAGCCGGCGTGGGCAAACTACAGCCGCGGCGTGGCGGCGGGGTTGTTCGGCCTCGACGTGGGCGGCGCGGGCGTGGATATTTTGTTCGACAGCACCGTGCCGATCGGCGGCGGACTGTCGTCGTCGGCGGCGATGTCGGTCGCGACGGCCCTGGCCCTGTTGGCCGCGTGGGACGGCCCCGACGCGGTGGGCGGCAGCGAGTTGGCCCGGCTGTGCCAGCAGGCCGAGCACGAGTTCGCGGGCGCGCCCGTGGGAATCATGGACCCGTCGATTTCGATTCTGGGTCAGGCCGGCCACGCGCTGCTGCTGGACTGCCGCACCGGCTTGACACAACAGATTCCATTCGCCGATCCACGGTTGACATTGCTGGTGGCGGACACGCGGGTCAAGCACGCCCTCACCGACGGCGGATACGCCGTCCGGCGGAAACAGTGCGAAGCCGCCGCCGCCACGCTGGGCGTGGCCGCGCTGCGGGACGTCGACGAGGACACGCTGGCCCTGGCGGCCTCCGATGCAAGCTTGACCGGCCCGGAACTGATGCGGGCACGGCACGTCGTGGGCGAAATCGCGCGGACACTCGAAGCCGTTGAGGCGTTGCAGGTGGGCGATTACGTACATTTCGGCGAGTTGATGTTCGGCTCGCACCGGTCGCTGCGGGACGATTACCAGGTCAGTTGCGCGGAGCTGGACCTGATCGTCGAGACGGCCCGGAGTTGCCGAGGCGTGTATGGCGCCCGCATGACAGGCGGCGGCTTCGGCGGCTGCGCGATCCTCCTCGCCGAGGTCGGGCACGCCCAAGCCGTCACAAGAACCGTTCAACAGGCCTTCGCCACCACGTTCGGCCACGACTGCCCGATTTTCGCTACCACCGCCTGCAAGGGGGCGGGACGGCTGTAGGGCATCAGTCCTTTTACCACAGAGACACAGAGAACCACAGAGAGTGGATATTGGGTTCGAGAA
Organism: Phycisphaerae bacterium; assembly: GCA_009783465.1. Taxonomy (GTDB): domain Bacteria; phylum Planctomycetota; class Phycisphaerae; order SM23-33; family SM23-33; genus WRDM01. Next base: position 54,441 of record WRDM01000012.1, read on the forward strand.
GTTGTTTTCACCGGCTCGTCTTTTTGCGCTGCAGGACGTTGTGTACGAACGAACGTTTTGTAGTCCACACTATCCTGCAACGCAAAGATGCAAGCCCTTGCGAAACACTCCACGAGCACCCAGTGCCCACTCTCTGTGGGTCTCTGTGCCTCTGTGGTAAAAAGAAAGGTACCCTCGCCACTACGCCTTGCCGAGGTATTCGCCCGTTCGCGTGTCGACCTTGACCGTCGTGCCGTTGTTGATGAACGCCGGCACGCGGATGCGGGCGCCGCCTTCGCAGACGGCTTCCTTTTGCTGATTGGTGGCCGTGGCGCCCTTGACTTCCGGCGGCGTGTCCACGATCAGCAATTCGACCGTGTTGGGCAGTTCGATGGTGACGGGTTTTTCGTCGATGATGCCCACCTGGATCGGCAGGTTCGGCGTGAGGTAGACGCTGGCGTCGCCGATCATATCAGCCGGCAGGTTGAACTCCTCGTATGTCTGCATGTCCATGACGACGTGGTTGTCGCCGCTGGTGTAGAGGTACTCCATCGTCTTGCGTTCGAGGAACACTTCGTCGAACGCGTCGTCGGTGTGGAACCGCTTCTCGATCAGTTGCCCGGTTTTGATGTTCTTGAGCTGAATCACCTGGTAGCTTCGCCAGTTGCCCTTGGCGACCTTCTGGTTGTCCACGCAGGACCACAGCCCGTCTTCGTAACTCACCGCCATGCCGCGGCGAAGATCAATCGCTTTAATCGCCATAATCTCGTCTCTCCATATAACGTTTCGATTTCGCCATTGTAACCGAACACGCCCCTCGTGCAACGACCTGCCGTGCATTACGCGAATTTCCGCGAATTTTTTTACGGATCGTTTCGACAACTCGTTTTAGCGGGGATAATAAACAGTATAAGAATCGACGCGGATCGGGCTTGCCTGTTTGCGCTGTAGGACGTTGTGTAAAACAAAATGTTCTTGGGTATACAACGTCCTGCAGCGCAAACCGGCAAGCCCGATCTTCATCCATCCTGAAATCCCACATTCCTCCCTAACCCTTCGCGATCCACCACGGTACAATCCCCGCATGGCCCGCGTTACCGCCAACTCGCCACTGCCGCCGGTATACCGCCTGGCGATCTTCGCCACGGAAGCGGTGCTGCTGGCAGTGTGGATGACGCTGCCGGCGTCGCTGGTGAAACGATGGGGGTCGGTGGAGACGATGGGAGGGATGCTCGCATGTTACGTCGCCATCGTGTTCGCCATAGCCTTTGGCCTGGCGATCCGGCGGGGGAAATTTCGCTGGTCCCACGTACATACCACGATCTTTCTTTTTGCCGTCTCCCGAGCGATGAGGTTCTTCGGCTTGTTTTGGCTGGCGATGTTTCTGTCTCTCCTGGCCGAGGCTTCGAAGGCGGTGTGGTTTCCCCTTGAACTGGGACTGATCGTCTCTCCGGTGCTGATTTTAGGGACGTTTGTGATATTTCTTCAAACCGTCTTCGTGTCCCCCGGCGACCGCGCGTCGTGGCGGAAATTCCGTTCGGTCGCAGAGGATGCGTGGGCCGAGCCGTTGCGGGCATTGGCCGATCGCGTCGGCGTGGAACGGTCGTCGTACGTTTTGCGCGTGGGCGACGAGGCAAGCGACCGGTCGCCAGGGCCAGCGGCATATCGAATGTCGGGGCGGACAGCGGAGTTTTTCTTCGGCCAGGATTTCATGGCCTGTCTTTCGCCTCGCGAGCGGCTGGCGGTGTTCGCGCACGAGTTGGCGCATCATCGGTTGAACCATTCGCGTTTGGCGAGGCGGGCGGCGTTGGTGGCCAATTTTGTCGGTGTGGCGATGTTTACAACCTGGCTGCTGTTGCTGGCGGGCGACGATACCAAATTTCTGGAACCTCTCGCGCCGGCAACGTTTTTGGCCTGGCTGACCTGCCTCCTGCTTCAGCCGCTGTACATGGCCTGGCTGCGGGATCAGGAGCGGCAGGCGAATGAATTGGCCTTGCAAATGACCGGCGACGCGGAGGCGTTCGCCGCGGCAATGACGAAACTGGCGGACCATCTCGGCGCCACGCCGCCCGACGACGCGATCGACGCGCCTCGGCGGCAGGCGAAATGGTTGCACTGGATGTTCGACACTCACCCGATGCTGGCGGAGACGCTTTCGCAAACAGCAGCGACAAGTGACAAGCGACAAGAGTAGGAAAATCCGTTTTTATTTCACGTTCTCGCGTAGTGTGAACGTTTTGAAAGACCAAACTTTCCTGCTCTTGTCGCTTGTCACTTGTCGCTTGTCGCTATTGACCGGCGTCCTTGCACGTCTTACGCTGTTCACCGACATGGGAAAACCGCGAAACAAGGTAGTGGATTATCTCGCCTGCCAGGCCGCCCGGCTGGGGGAGATGTTTATTTGCATGATTCCCGTGGCCGTGTCGTACGCGGTGTCGGGGTGGCTGGGCGACATGATGTTCCGCTTCGACCGCAAGCATCGGCACCGGGCCGTCGAGCACGTGCGGCGGAGTTTTCCCGACTGGCCTGAGGCCAGAGTCCTCGCGGTCGCGCAGCAGTCGTTGCGGCACCTGGTATATCTCGGCCTGGAGATGATGCTCACCACGCGGAAGATCACGCGCGCCACGTGGCGGAGGCACATTCGGTTTGGCGACAACATGCCGGAGGCGTTGCGGCTGTTGCTGACGAATCCTCGCGGCCTGGTGATGCTCACGGGGCACTACGGCAACTGGGAGATTGTCGGGTACACGCTGGCGACGCTGGGGTTTCCGACGGTGGCGGTCGCGCGGCGGCTGAACAATCCGTATCTCAACGAACATATTCTGGGCATTCGCGAGCGGATGGGCATGCAGATCGTCGACAAGAGCGGCGCGACCGAGGCCGTCCAGAACGTGCTCGCCCGCCGCAGCGTCGTCGCGTTCATCGCCGATCAGGACGCGGGGAAGAAGGGCGCGTTCGTGGATTTTTTTGGCCGAAAAGCGTCCACGTTCAAAACCATCGCCCTGATGGCCATGGAATACGACGTGCCGATCGTGGTGGGTTTCGGCCGGCGAACGGGCACGCCGTTCGTATTCGAGCTGGGCGTCGAACGGATCATTCAGCCGTCCGAATGGGCCGACCGCGACGACCCCGTGCTCTGGATCACGCAGGAATATACCGCCGCCCTGGAACGCGTCATCCGCCACGACCCCGAACAATACCTCTGGGCACACCGCCGATGGAAACACCGCCCCAAAGGCGAAGACCAGCCGGCCGATGGCATCGCGTGACACCACAGCAAATCCGAAATTGAAAACGGCTTTTTCGCAGATGCGGACAAATTGGACACTTGCGAATCGGCTGGCGAATCACTCACCGCCAAACTCCCCGTCTGGGCGGAAGTCGCCGCCTGGAGCGATTCGCACCTTGCCGCCGTGCTGACGGCGTGGGCAACCTTGCCCGAAACGGTGAAGATCGACGTCGTGGCCATGATTTCGGGCGATGGCCTTACCGCAGTAAGATAACGCCGCGCGTTGCTGATTGCAACCGCCGCGAAACACGCCGGGTCGAACCACGCCCTTTTCGGACGAGGTTCGACTCGGTTGTGTTTCGGTGCGTCGCTGTCGGCGGTGCGTTTTTCCGTCGGGCTTGGTTCCCCTGCTGCGCCTGACCCTCTGAAACACCCCGCGCCGCGGTCAGCGTTGGCTTTGGGCGATGAAACGCCGATCGCCACGCACCGCCGACCGTCGGCGCGTGAAATCGCGCCCAAAGGCCGCGCAGATGGCAAAGCCGCCCGTTGTGTCCGGCGGGCCTTGTAACGCGAACTGGCACGGCCTGCCTCTGCTGGTCATCTTGCAGGGCAGGAGGGGCGGCGGTGTTGCTCACCATCGCCCCAGAGAGCACGGGGCGACGATGGTTCGAGCGCCGCCGCAGATTCGACAGTAGGATGTCCCATTGCTCAATCTTCATGATTTTCGTCTCCTTTGCTGGTGTAGTTGCTGCCGGTGCGTTTGCCACCGCCGTGGAGGTCAATCCTCATGCCTGCCCCCGTCGAAAACGAAAAAACACACGCTGTCGAACGAAACAAACTTGGGCGCTTCCCGTTCCCTCCGCGCTATTCCGTCAGCGACTTTTCGGAAGGACCCGCGACCTGGGGTGGTCCCTGTCCGGCAGGGTTTCGTTTCATTGGGTGCCGCCCCCGAAGGGCGGCACCCAATGAAACGAAACTCGATGCTCTTTGTGACAACGATGGTGGTGACCATGCTGGTGACGATGCCACGGGAACGATGGTCGGTGCAACGGTTCACATCGTCGCCGGGTTTGTTTTCGCGCGCCCGGCCTACCCCGCCCCGTGGTGCGTTCTTACGCACCCACGGGGGGGATGGGGGGTGCGCGCGATACATATAGTTTTCAATTTTCGCATGGCCGCGAGCGGGTCACGGTTACGATCGGGCGTAGTAGGCGCGGCGACGATCTTCCGGCATTTCGTGTTTCCGAATCAGGCAGCGGGCTTCGGATATTGCCAGAAGGTTCTTAGCCTCGCGCCGACTCACCCCAGCCTCGACGGCCAGGGCCAGAATGGCCACCTTGCTGACAGGCTCCGCCGTCACGAACGCCTCGACGAACCGTTCGGCCGTCCATCGTTTGGCTACCACGCCATTGCCGCCACCACCATCGCCACCATCCCCGCCTTTGTCCTTCTTCGCCCGGCGTGGCCGATCCGGGCGCAGGGCGGTTTCGTCCAGACCGGGCGCGGGGTTGAACACCGGGAAGTCCCACCGCAAGCAACGGGCTTTCAAGGGCGGCCATGAGCGGACGGCTGCGTCCAGAACAACAACGCCGTCCTCCTCATGGGCGCGA
>WRDM01000013.1 GCA_009783465.1 Phycisphaerae bacterium
CGGCCGCGGGGGGGGGGGCGGGGCCGCCGTTTTCGTGGGGGGGGGGGGGTTGCTTTGCTGTTTGCCGCTGTGGAAACGGCCAAAACGGGCACCCCACCCCGCCATATCGTTTACCGCCACGGGCGTCGCACTCCTCGCTACATTTCGTCGCGATGTCTTATTTCCGTCGCCGCAGCAGCGTCAGGCCGCCCAGCGCCAACAGGGTCATCGTCGCCGGTTCGGGGACGACGGCGAAGGCCTGGAACTCCGTGATGCCGAGGTAGCCGTAATTGCCGTCGGGCATGGGGATCGACAGGGTCAGGGAGACGATATCCACAAACGTCTCGTCCAGCGTGAACCGCATGTACTGCGTGGCGTCCGAGGCCTCCCATTGGCCGTCAACGAAGTCGCCCTTAACATAAAAGTCCATCGACGTCGTCTCGCCGTTGGCGAACGTGCCGATGATGGTGAACGTATCGGGCAGCGTGCGGTCCGCACCGTCGCCCGCGAAACCCAGGCCGATCGAACCGATCGTCTGGGGCGTCAGATAGGTCGCGGTCAATCCCGCCAACGTCCCCGCGTCGAGCCCCTGCGTATTGCCAGGCCCGGTGAAATAGATGGCATCCCGCCCGCCGCTCTGCTTGTTATCGCTGTGAATCCGGCCGTCATAGGCAATCCTGACATCGCCGCCATTGTCCACCGGAGGCGGAATGGCGCCCTCGATGAAATCCATCGCCACCAGCACGCCGTTGGCGGGATCATGAAGGTTGACGTCGGCCCCCTTGCCCAGGGAGACGACGTTGGCGGTCACCGTGTCCGTGTAGACCCCGACCCATGTGTCGCCCCTGTACGCCAGACTGTCCATGTATACCACCACCATCAGGTACGAATTGTCCGCCTGAATCCCACCGGGAAAATTCATGGTGTAGTTCCCGTACACGGGACTCTCGCCCTCGCCCACCACGTCCGCAAACAAAAAGTCCTGGAAATCGAGTTGGCTGGTGTAGACACGAACCACGCCGGGAATCGCCCGGCCGCCACCCGCCGTGTGCAGTTCGACGGACAGCGAATATACCGTCACCGGCTCGGACCACATCAGCCCGAATTGCCCGGTGTACGCGAGCGAATCCCCTTCCGCGCCCTTGGGCCCGATATACGTCGTTCGTCCGCCGTTGCCATACAGGAACCCGCCCAACAGTGTCTCCGTGATCTCCGCCCGCACCGGCGGCGCCAACAACGCGGCCACGGTCAGAACAACGACTGCACTGACGATCCGCTTCATCGTGATCTCCTTTGCTCCCGATTCAACAATGAAAATGCCGTGCGATAACACCACAACCACACCATCGCCCACACCGTCGCCGCACGACATCAATTATACCACGATCCCCCTTCCCGACAATCGAAAAGCCCGCGGGGGCCAGGGCGATCGCATCGGCATTCCTCTTTTTCGCACGGGGTTCATGTTCAGGCATGACTGGCCGCAGGCCCTGCCATTTTGCGTTGTAAAACGGGGTGAGCGACAGAACACTCCGATTTCGCAACGACCTGCAACGCAACATGGCAGGGCCTGTGGCCAGGTTGGGCGATCATCACGTCGCCGGTTTCGACACCGCCGTTTTGATGTGGTGCAGCAGCGTCTGCATGTCGTCCAGATACGTACGGAGCGCCGCCCGGCCAGCGGGCGTGATGCGGAATCGGGACTGGACCTGTTGGCGAAGCACATGCTTTCGCCGCCGGATGTAGCCGGCTTCTTCGAGAATCCGCAGATGGAAATGCAGCGAGCCGTCCGACAGGCGACACTGTTTGCGCAGCGTCACGAAATCCTCGCCGCCCCCCGCCAGCAGGGCGGCCAGGATTTGCAGCCGGATCCGGCTCTCCAACGCGCGATCATGGGGTGTCTCAGGCTCCACGGTGTCTCCGAAGTTGCCCATGTATGATGCCAGCACTGACCATCGCCATCAAGACGGTCGACGCGGCGACCCATGTTACAGCAAGACTATCCTCATTCAAAAAATACATTGTCGGACACATGGTCGCAAACCCCAAGGCCGTGCCCAAGTGGTACCGGCGCGCCCGCCCCGTCATGCCAGTAAGAAAGAACAACACCGCGACCCAGAAAAAAATCATGGCCATGAGCGCCGGGCGCGCGACCCCGGTTTTCAGGCAGATCACGGTCGAACCGAAGAAGGCGAGTAAAAAAATAACGGTAATTCGTACATCCAGCGTGAAGGCCTTGGCGGCGAGCGGATGTTCTTTCCGCCACGCGCGACTGCGCCGCCACCACCAGAACGAGCCTGCCATCGACACAAGAGCCATCGGCCCGGCGCCGAGGGCCATCAGCCAAAACCCGTCGTCCTTGGTGAAAAACAGCGACCACACACACCAGACGCCCGCCGTCACGGCGATGGCCAACATCAGTCGAACATACGCGCGGTCAAACGGCAACTCGCATCCCAGCACGTCCCGAACGGCGTCCAGGTCCTGCTGCATCTTGTCCACCCGCGTCTTGTTGACCTCGTTCTGATTCATGGTTTTCTCCCGTGTCACTTTAATTACTGAAGTTACTTTAATTATTTAAGCGATGTCACGGTTCGTCAAGGAAAATTTTTCTGATTTCAGCCCCGAAGAATGCACGTCACGTTTGCAGGTGGAAAAAAGCCATGTGGCGGCAGGGCGTGAAAAACAACGATCGGCATCCTCGGTCTCGCATGGCCGTCGCCGGCACACAGCCCCAACGGGGCGTCTTGGGTAGCCCAGGGCGAGCGTACTCGCGAGCCCTGGGGTTCAGGCGGTTTTTCGGTTTTTTTCGTGCCTGACGCCACTGGCGGCAAGTCACACCGATGTATGAATACGGCGGCGAGCGACGCGCACAAGGCCATGTGCGCGTCGTTCGCCACTGTCTTCGTGCGTCGGTATAATATGCCGCCAGTGGCGTCAGGCCGCGATGATGGAAAACCAAAACCACCGGTCCCCAGGGTTCGCGGCGTACCGCTCACCCTGGGCTACCCAAGACGCCCCGTTGGGGCTGTATGCCGGCACTTCCGCGCGAGGCCGGGGAGGACAATCGACGATGTTTTACTCGCAAACATGACGTGTCCCCCACGCCCCTGCGAATGCGACGTATCTCTCGCAAAAACCGTGCGAAAAACAGAGGATTTTATCGCGTTTTTCCTGGTGCAAAATGCCGATCGCACCACGCTGAGCCGTTGCGAAACGTTTGGCCTCCCGAATAGAATACGTTCGCTGAAGACCGAAGAAATTGAGACGATCGAAAGGATGGACGCATGACGGACAACGATAAACCCAGCACGAGCAACACCAACAATACGAATAACGCGGATAACACGCCACCTGCCAACGCACCCGCCGATGGCGCAGCGCGGGAGAGTGTGGATTTTATCCGGCAGGCCGTCGCGGAGGATCTCAAGAACGGCGGGCGGTTTCATGGCCTGAAGGTTCACACGCGGTTTCCGCCCGAGCCGAACGCGTATCTGCACATCGGGCATGCCAAGGCGATGGGCGTGAGTTTCGGCGTCGCGCAGGATTTCGGCGGGCTGTTCAATCTGCGCTTCGACGACACCAACCCGGCCAAGGAGGAGCAGGAGTACGTCGACGCGATCATCGAGGACGTCCGCTGGCTGGGTTGCGAGTTCGGCGAGCGGCTGTTCTTCGGCAGCGATTATTTCGAACGCACCTACGCCTGGGCCGTCGAGTTGATCAAAAAGGGCAAGGCGTACGTGTGCGATCTTCGCGGCGAGGAGGTGTCCGCCTATCGCGGCACGCTCACCGCGCCGGGAAAAAACAGCCCGTTCCGCGACCGAAGCGTCGAGGAAAATCTCGACCTCTTCGCCCGTATGCGGGCAGGCGAGTTTCTCGACGGCGCCCGCACGCTCCGCGCGAAGATCGACATGGCCAGTCCCAACATCAACCTCCGCGACCCCGTGATGTATCGCATCCTGCACACCGAACATCACCGCCAGGGCAACGCGTGGCGGATCTATCCAATGTACGACTGGGCGCACGGCCTGCAGGATTCCATCGAGGGCATCACGCACAGCCTGTGCTCGCTGGAGTACGAGAACCATCGGCCGTTGTATGATTGGTTCATCGACGCGATCAACGACGGTCGCACCGACGACGGCAGCGGGCCCTGGGGCAAGAAGATTCACCATCCGCGGCAGATCGAGTTCGCCCGGCTGAACATGACGTACACGATGATGTCCAAGCGTCGGTTGATCGAGCTGGTGCGGTCGGGCGTGGTACGTGGCTTCGACGACCCGCGCATGCCGACGCTGGCGGGCCTGCGTCGCCGCGGTTACACGCCGCAGGCGATTCGCGAATTCACCAAACGCATCGGCATCAACAAAAACGACAGCGTCGTGGACATCGCCCTGCTGGAACACTGCCTGCGCGAGGACCTCAACAAACGCGCCGCCCGCCGCATGGCCGTGCTGCGGCCTTTGAAACTGGTCATCGACAATTATCCCGCCGGCCAGACCGAGCAACTCGACGCGATCAATAACCCCGAGGACGCCGCCGCCGGCACGCGCACGGTGCCGTTCTCGCGCGAACTGTACATCGAACAGGAGGACTTCATGGAAGTGCCCGTCAAAGGCTACTTCCGCCTCTCGCCCGGCATGGAAGTCCGCCTGCGCTACGCGTATTTCGTCACGTGTGTCAGCGTTGAAAAAGACACCGCCGGCAACGTGACGGTGGTGCATTGCACGTACGATCCCGCCACGCGAGGCGGCGACTCGCCGGATGGCCGAAAAGTCAAAGCCACCATCCACTGGGTCTCCGCCCCACACGCCGTGCCGGCAGAAGTCCGCGCGTACGAACCGCTGTTCACCAAACCCGACCCCGACGACGCCCCGGAAGGCATGGACTGGCGGGCGAATATTCGCGAAAACTCGCTGGAAGCCCTGCGGGCGTTCGTAGAACCGTCACTGGCGGGCGCGCCGGCCGGCGAAAAATTCCAGTTCGAACGGCTGGGCTACTTCTGCGTCGATCCCGACAGCCAAACCAACGCGCCGGTGTTCAACCGCACGGTAAGTCTGAAAGACAGTTGGGCGAAGGAACAAAAGAAAACGGCCCCGGTGAAGAAATAATTGACTTCAGAAAACATTTTCTGCAAGGATGCCCTACCTACACACTGGGGAACACCCAAACATTTTTTGAGGGCTTACTATGGCAGTTACAGTAAGGAATAGTACGGATGGAGCCGTGCCATGTCCGTGTTGCGGTGGTGTATGGCTTAGACATTGGAAAAACAACCACGGAGAGAATGCGCCCGCGTGCGCGAATCTGGATGCCAATGGTCGGGATACGAAGTGCACACGCGAGGTAACATGTGGCGGACACGTACAGCGAGTCAATATCGACAATACCGTCAGTAAAACCAAACACATCGTTCCGCTTTGCACCGAATGCAATGTAGCCAACGGCGGGAATTACAGGGTTCCAAAAGATTTTTTGATTGGCACCGACAAGACCAGCAAGTGCAGCTAATAATTCTGGTCGCCGCAACGACGCGGAAAAATCAATCAACACGATGACCGCGGGTAGTCCAAAAAGAACAAGCCCCAGCGCGGCGGTTACACCGACTGGATCGTCGGCATAGACGCCCCAGGGCAAACGCATGTAACGTGACGCGGGCGTCTCGCCCGCGTGTGGCGAGAGCATCTTGCCCTCGCGGATCGTTCCACGCCGTTTGCGCCGTGGAAAAATCAGGTGTTTCGTCGTCGGACGCGGGCGGGACGCCCGCGAGACACGCGGGCAAGATGCCCGCGTCACGTTACATGCGTTCGCCCTGATAGACGCCCCCTCGGGGTTTGCGTAGTGTAGAGAACCCTGGGTGCGGGTGTTGTTATTTTCCCATAACTGCGGCCTGACGCCACTGGCCGAGGGCGCCTCAACATGCGAGGTCGGCATCGAACGACGCACACATTCCCCTGTGCGCGTCGTTCGAAGCCGGCTTCGCGTGACGGTGCGGCCTCGGCCAGTGGCGTCAGGCATGATGTAAAGAACTTCGAAAACACCTGTTCCCAGGGCATGCCCGAGTACGGGCACGCCCTGGGCTACCCAAGGCGCCCCTGCCGGGGCTTGGCAAGTCCTGCCTCTTCGAAAATCCAGCCGTATCTTTTCGTTGTATGACGTTGTAGCATTAAAGGATTGCAAAAAAGAAATCCCGTAATCCCGTAATCCCCGCTAAAGAAAAAAATTCGCGAGAATTCGCGGATATCGCGGCCAAAAAAGGAGAACAACACATGGCGTTCAAAAAAGACTTCACCTGGGGTGTCGCCTCCGCGTCGTTTCAGATTGAGGGGGCCGCTTTCGAGGACGGCAAAGGGCCTTCCGTGTGGGACATGCTTTGTCGCAAGCCGGGCGCGTCGTGGCGGGGGCAGGTGGGCGACGTCGCCTGCGATCATTACCGTCGGTATCGCGAGGACATCGCGATCATGAAGCGGCTGGGCGTGCGGGCGTCGCGGTTTTCGGTCAGTTGGCCTCGCGTGCTGCCGGCGGGCGTGGGCGCGGTCAACGACAAGGGGCTGGACTTCTACGATCGTCTCGTGGACGAATATCTCGCCGCGGGCATCGAGCCGTGGCTGACGCTGTTTCACTGGGATTATCCGCTGGCGTTGTACCATCGCGGAGGGTGGCTCAATCGCGAGTCCGCCGACTGGTTCGGCGAGTACGCCCGCGTGCTCGCCGAGCGGCTTGGCGACCGCGTGTCGCACTGGATGACCCTCAACGAGCCGCAGTGTTTCCTCATCATCGGGCACGAGGAAGGCCGGCACGCGCCCGGCGACCAACTGCGGTTCGACGAGGTCGTGCGGGCCATCCATCACACGCTGCTCGCCCACGGCCGCGGGGTGCAGGCCCTCCGCGCCCACGCCAAGACCAAGCCCACCGTGGGCGTCGCGATGGTCGCCTCCACGCGCATGCCGCAAACCGAAACCCCTGCCGACATCGACGCCGCCCGGTCGGCCATGTTCGCGTACAATCCAAGCATCTTCCAGCACAACGCCTGGTGGTTCGACCCGATGTTCAAGGGCGAGTACCCCGCCGAGGGGTTGGCACGGTTCGGCCCCGCCGCGCCGGACATTCAGCCGGGCGACATGGAGACCATCGCCCAGCCGCTGGACTTCCTCGGCGTGAACATCTACAACGGGCAGTTCATCGAAGCCTCGCCCGAAGGCCCGCGATACGTCGACCTGCCGCCGGGCTATCCCAAATCCGCCTACGACAATTGGCCGATCACACCGACGTGTCTCTACTGGGGGCCTCGATTCCTCCACGAGCGGTACGGCCTGCCGATCGTCATCACGGAAAACGGCGGCTGCGTCGTGGACACCATTTCCCTCGACGGCTGCGTGCACGACCCGCAACGGACCGACTACCTGCATCGCCACCTGCTGGAGCTCCGCCGCGCCGCCGACGACGGCGTGCCCGTGGACGGCTACTTCTACTGGAGCTTCGCCGACAACTTCGAGTGGAACCTGGGCGACTCGATCCGCATGGGCCTGATTTTCACCGACTACCCCACCCAACGCCGAATCCCCAAAGACTCCGCGGCCTGGTACAGCGAAGTGATTCGGACGAACGGGAACAATTTGTAGTCGCGGTTGTGGATGGCGTACAATCTGGCCGCAGGCTCTGCCATTTTGCGTCGTAAAACGTTGTGAACGACAGACGCTTTCTCTGTCACAACGATCTACAACGCAAAATGGCAGGGCCTGCGGCCAGATTGGGCTTTGCGATGATATCCATCGATCAACGTGACGTACACCCGGCAAACTGCCTTTTTCCTCAATTTCTCTGTGGTTCTCCGTGCCTCTGTGGTAAAAATAACCGTGCCCTTGCAGTACAAACACACAGCGCGCCGTGACGGGCGGCGGCGGTTTCACATCCGAATGCGGTTTCGTTGGAAAACTTCGCGGAAAACGAGGTCATCATGTTGAAACGAATGGTCCTGGTGCTGGCGGCGTTGGTGGTGGCGGGCGGGTGCGCGGATTCGTTGAGGCCGGCCTTACTGCGGGCGGGGACGTCGCCTGCCGACGTGCGGGACGACTACTTCAACGTGCCGGTGACGGCGTTGGGGGAGGATTGCGAGTCGGTGCGGATGGCGCTGGGCGCGGCGTGGGACGACGCGCTGGCGTGCCGGGCGATGGCGGATTATCTCAAGCCGTGGCGTGAGGCGGAGATGATGGTGCCACGTGTTGATCCGCATGAGGGAAAGGGAAACATCACCGCCGCCGAGAAGGCGGACATGTTGGTCAAGCGCGGGACACGGCTATACGAGTTGGTCAAGTGCGTGGATCACGGCATTCAGAGCGTTCGCCTGGCCCGCGACAGCCGCGACGAGCCGGGCCTGGAGCAGGACATCGCATTTTGGCGGAACGAGCTGGCCTTGGCGGCGGCACAGGTGACGGCCTACGCCGACAGCGCGGCCACGTTGAAACGGGATCTGCAAATGGCCCTGAACGCCGAGGCTTCCAAACGCGGCGTGTCGGCGAAATTTGTCGAGCCGAAACCCTGGGCCAATCCGCAGCGTGAGGCGTGGCGCAAGGCCGGGCCTATGGTGGGCATTCGTCTGCCGCTGGCGCCGGCTGAGGGCCACCCGGCCGCGTGGTGGAATAACACGATGGACCTCGGGCCGTTGTACATCGCCGCGAAATTCCGCGAGGCTGGCAACGCGTTTTTCACCAGCGAACAGCCGCTGGGCGCGTGGGGCCTGAATTGCACCGGCGAAGGCAGGTACGACTTCACCAACCTCGTCGCCCTCGTCGCGGGATTGAAGGATCGCCGCTGCAACTACCTGCTGGAATTGCCGACGCTCTCCTGGCGGCAGACGCCCGAGCAGGTGGCCGCTCAGCACAAGCGGCACCGCGAGGCGGGGCATGGCATCTGGTCGATGTACACACCGTCGCTACCGGCCTATCTCGCCGACGACGAGTCAGCGAACATGATCGCGCGCCGCAACGACGGCACGTTCGGCCCCAGCGGACAGGCGCAGTTGTTCAACCCTGCTGTCGCCAAAGCCTACGGCGAGTACTTGAAGGCGATGAGCGCCGAACTGCGCCGCCAAGGTCTGTACGACACCATCGCGGCCATTCACCTCGAACGCAGCAACCACGCCCACCTCAGCGAGGCCGTGGATTACTCCCCCTTCGCCGCGGCGCGGTGGCAGGCGTTCATGAAGGCCCGCTACGGCGACATCGCCAGCCTCAACGGAGCCGCCGGGACGAAGTACACGTCGTTCGACGAACTTCAGGTGCCCTTCCGCGAGATCATCCCCGCGGCGAAGGAGGACTGGGACGTCTGGCAGTCGCGACGTTGGCCGGAGTGGCTGAAGAACAAGTTCGGCCATCACATCGGCCATTTCAACGAGGCCGCTGGCACGGAGTTCAAAGCCTGGGAGGAGATTCCCGTGCTCCCGAAATGGGATGCGGATTACGGGGACTGGCGTGGCACGTTGGCGTCCGGCCTGGCGGTCCTCTGGGATGAGTACGCCAAAACGGCCCTCTACAATTACGACCTCCAGGCCACCCGTTCGTGGGGCCAGTATGTGCGGGAGAAATACAAAACAGCCGACGCCATTCGCGCCGCCTTTGGCGACGATTGCCGCGACGGCTACGAGTGGCGGCTGCCGCTGGAGTATCCGCCGGTGATTCGGACCGACTACCTCCACTTCCGCCGCGCGTACGTGCGGGATTATTTGGCCGTCAAACGCGAGCTGGCGGCGGCGGCGTTTCCCGACAAACTCATCATCGCCGAGATGCGGCAGTTCGGCGACCACGACGGCGTGGCCGGCAAGGGCGAACAAACCTGGGGCGCGTTCCTCGGCGAGACCGACGACATCAGCCAGTTCTCCGGCGTGGGCGCGGCGAATGAAACGCAGCCGTTCATGATCCGCAGCGTCGAGCCGGTCGGGTTCGGCACGAGGCCTTCGGATGCTATCGAAAGCTTATTCCGCGATTATCTGTGGATCAACTTCACCGACCCCGGCAACCTGGCGCGATATTTTTACGTGTGGGTTGGCCATGGGTACATGGATTATCAACTCGGCTGGCATGACATTCACAATCACTGGATGACGAACCGGCTGATTTACTCGCTGGGGTCGACGGTGGCGGCGACGGCCCCCGCGCCGCAGCGGATCGGCCTGCTGTTTCCGCGCGCGACGATCGACCTGCATTACGGCCCGATTTACGACGAAGCGCTCGGATGGGACTGGCTGCTCGGCCAGGCCAAGCTCGCGTACACCCGCGTGGACGAACGGTTGATCCGCGAAGGCTGGCTGAAAAACTCCGGCCTGGAGGTGTTGATCCTGCCGGCCGTCCTTGCGATGGACGACGACGTGGCCGCGGCGATTGACTCGTGGGTCAAGGCCGGCGGGACGTTGATCGCCAGCACGTTCCCAGGCCGTGTGGACGCGCACGGGCGATCGTTCTGGAAGAAACAACCCTTCGTCGCCGGGGAGCCGGCGGATGAGTCGCCGCTGGCGAAGGTTCTCGACGCGCACGTCGACGGCACGATCAGCGAAGCCGTCAAGGACACGCCGCTGACGATCACGGTGCCGCGAGGCTTTTACTCCGGCGGGTTCGGATTCACCACCGACCGCAAGCCGACCTTCCATACCCTCACACCAGGCCCGTCCGCCAAGGTGCTCGCCATCTATGAAAGCGGTAAGCCCGCCATCACGCTCAACGCGTTCGGCCAAGGCAAGGCCGTTTTGTTTGGCTATCCGATGGGTACCGAATTCGTCGCCACCGACCGCACCAGCATTGGTTTTTATCGCAGCTACGTCTTCTTCGCCCGCGAGAAGCAGCAGATCGACCGTGTGGAGTGGCTGAAGAAATTCCTGCGAGAACAACTTGGCTTCCAGCAGGAGTTCGACGTGAAGTTCGCCGACGTGGCCAGGTTCCAGGGCAAAGAGTCCGTCGCGCCGGGGTTCGGTGTGCCCAAGGGGTTCTCGCAGGAGAACGGCGATTTCTTCCACGTCCGCACCGTCGGCGACCCGCGAGGCGACGCCCACGAAGTGCCCGTCATGCACGAAGCGACCGACCTGGCCCTGCGGTTCTTCCCGCGACAGGCGGCCGGCGACACCAGCACGCGGTACCTGGGCATCTCGACGCGCGACGTGCATTACCTCACCGGCCGGGCCGCCGTGAACATGCACCTCGGCAAACACACGTATAAATGCCGCATCAACAATCCGAAGATCCAGGCCATCTGGGACGTCGCCCGTAACGTGCCCGTGGGCTTCGCGAAAGACGACGCCGGCGTAAGTTTCACCGTCTCACTCCCCAGCGGCCATCTGATGATGCTCGCGTACAGCGAAACGCCACAGGTGGAGTTGATCGCCCCCGCGAAATTCCCAGGCCGCGACAAGGACGAGGTCCTCGCGCGATGCAAAACGCTCGCCATCGGCGGCAAGCCGGTCACGGGCGTGACGATCCTGCGAGGCGACGAGATCAAACCCTGGCTGGAAAGCTTGAACGGCCCGATCCCGCCGGCGCCGAACGCCAAGGTCGATCCAGAAAATCCCGCGCCGAAACAGACGGTGACGATCAGCTACGGCGTGCCGGAAAACAAACCCGCCGCCGACAAACTCGCCGCGCTGCTCCGCGAAAAATTCCAGTTGAACGTGGAGGCGGTCGAGCAATCTTCGCGAGCTGAACAGATCAACGACGGCACCGACCAGCGCGTCCACGACTTCGCCCTGCCGGTTATCTTCATCGGCACCGAGTGGACCAACAACGACCTGGCCTTGCACGGAACCTACTGGAATTGGCCTGGCATGTACGGACCGCACTTGCCGTTCACCAGCACGTACGCCTGGCCCGGCGAGGGCAGGGCCGTCGTCTCCCTCACCCGCCGCCACGCGCTGGTGAGTGAGGAAGGCCGATTCAACCAGGGCGCCTTCACCCAGGACGTTTTTATCCTTCGTCCCGTGGAAGACCGCTGGCCCCAGGCGCGGCGCAAACTCCACATCGCCGCCAACGCCAACGACGCCAGCGCCGCCGTGGACGCATTGATCCACCAACTGACAAAATGACAACCGAGGACGCGGATGACGTTCGAACCGGTCAGCTTTCCGTGAAATAAATATTCAACCGAAGTTCGCAGTCGATTTTCGGCTCGGCGCTTTTCGGGTCGACGGTGATGTGCAGTTTCTGGACGCGCGTGAGGCGTTCCATCGTGTCGATCCGTTTGAGAAAGCTGGCCAGCGAGAGATAATTTCCCTGGAACTTCATGATGATCGGCAGCGTGTGGAAGGACTCCTCACGGGCGGGGCTTCCGGGTTCGATGAACGGATTGTCCAGCCGCTCCTTCTCCAGATTTTCGGTGATTTCCAGGAGAAAGCCGCCTAATTCGCGTTGTTTGGGCAGGCGGCGGTCGAAATCCTTGTAGCGGTATTTCATCTCCTCCACCTGGCGGCGCAGATCGGGCACGACGGCCACCTTCGCCGCGTACGTGGCTGTGGTGTTTTTCTCCGTTTCGATCTGCGTGCGGAGGCTGTCCAATTCCCGCGACTGCGGCCAATAGAACACCAGCGCCGCCACCACCATCATCACACAGAGGATGGCAAGCATGGTCAGGTTGTCTTTGGAAAATTTCGGCATCATCGTCTCGTGGTTTTCGTCGTGGATTATTTGCTCACGTAGCAGACGCTTTGGAATTCCCGCACCATTTTTTCGCGGTACGACACGGTTTTCGCGTAGCCCATGTTGACGTCCTCGAACAGCGGGCTTACCGAAAGCTGCGCGATGAAGTTGGCGATATCCACGTCGCTGGTGGATAAGGCCGTGATCGTCAGGCGGACGCGCTTGACGGATTTTTCCCTGGTGGCCGTCGCGACGGAAGCGCGGGCCGCCTTCGCTCTGCCCACCATCTCCACCGGCACGCGCTGCTCGACGGTCTCGAAGGTCAGGCTCTTCAAGGCCATGTTCGCGGGCATCTTGTCGCCCAGTTCCGCCAGCACGTCGAGGGCGTTGACTCGGCTGCCGAGTTGCGCCTCGACTTTCCTCGCGATTTCCAGCTCTTGCTGCTGTTTTTCCAGCGCGTCGCGCGCGGCCATCTGTTCCTGCAAGCCCTGGTTGTACGCCACCATGTCCGTCAGTTCGGCCTGGGCGGCATGAATGTGATTCTGCCGCACATGCGCGTACAACAGCAGCCCCATCGCGCAGATGCCCACCCAGATGCCCTGGCGGATCAACAGCCGGCGACGTTTTCGCTGCTGGCGGATGCGATTAGGCAGAAAGTCGATCATCTCCATACTCATCCTCATGATAGTGGCGGGCCGTCACGCCCCGCATCGCAAGGCCCGTGCAGACCGCCCACTCGGCCAGATGGCCCCGACGGTTGCCCAGGTCCAGTCCCGAGACGTCGACGCCGCGCAGCGGCTGGCCGATGACGCAGGGCAGGTTCAGGTGTTGACCGATCAATTCCCGCAAGGCCGGCTCGTACGCTTCGCCGCCCGTGAACGTCACCGTGACGAACCGCAATCCGCGGAACGTGACGGAACAGTACCGCAGGCACAGGGCGATTTCCTTAGCCAATGATTCCACTTCGCCGCGGATGGCGTCGAACATCGACCATCGCAGCGAGTCTTTCGAATCGCGTTGTTCGGGCGACAATTCGGGTTCGTTCGTGTTGGCGCGAGGTTGGCGCGACTGCTCCTTCATCACCCGCATGCGAAGTTCGCTCGCCTCGACGTAGCTGAGATTCAGGTGCGCGCCGACGACCTCGGTGAACCGCCGCCCGCCGATGTCAATCGATTTGAGGAACACGATCCGCCGCCCTCGAGCGACGATCACGCGCGTCGCGGAGACGCCCACGTCGACCACCACGCTGACGACCTGCTCGTCGTCCTGGCGGCGGAAAAACCGTGTCATGCCGCGGAACAGCGCGACGGGTTCGGCCTCGATGTGCTCGGGCGAAAGCCCCATGTCGTCCAGCAGGGCGAGGTGGTCTTCCACCACGCCGTTGGGCACGCCCATGAGGATGATTTCGTTGCGGATGTCGGCCCCTTGGCGGACCTCGCCGGCGTTGAGGTAGCCCATCTGGTCGGGCTTGATGTCGGGCAGTTCGAAGCGTTCCTGCGCCTCCAGCGCGAGGGCGGAGGTCAGTTGCGAATCCGTCATGGCCGGCATGCGGATGTTCTTGATGTGCAGATTCGCCATGGACAGCGAAGAGACGACCCGGTGCCCCCGAAAACCGTTATGGGCGAGCATCTCCCGGACGGCGACCACGGCCAGGTCGCGCCGCTGGCGGACATCGGCGGCGGGGATGTCCGGGAACCGCCACCGCGCGCCGGCGCGAATGCTCAGCACACCGCCAACCCGCTGCATTTGGAGTAGTTTGATGCTGTCGCCGCCGATATCCAACGCGATCGGCTCGCATCGGTTCTTCAAAAATCCCAACATGCCATGCCCTCGCTGCTCAAACAACAGACTGTGAGACTGTTAGGCTATTAGGCTGTTAGGCGCTGGCTTATGAGGCATTTGGCCTGGCGATGCATCAGCCGCTCCCTGACAGTCTAACCGCCTTAAAAACGTTCCCTTGCAAACCATCCCTCGAAAATAAACAACACAAACACGCCGGCCCCAATCAGCCGCCTTCGGCTGCACGGCGTGCCGCCAATGACGCGCACGACTGCACCGTCACTTTGCCGGTGACGGCGGTCACGGAAATCGTGTACGAATACGCGCCCGCCTGCATCACCACGTCGCCGGCGCCGTTGGGCGCGCCAATCGCGTCAAACTCCACGTAATTGTTGGCCCCGAACGCGCTGGAAAGATCCAACGCCGCGTAATCCTTCAGGTTTTTGAACGACACCGCGTAATCGCCCTTGTTGATCGGATGCTGAACCGGCGACATGGCGGTGTTCGTGATCGGATCCCAGTACATCAGTTGATAGGAATCCGCGCCGGGGTTGAACGTCACGCGGACCGTCCGTTGCTGCGCGATGGCGAGGCTCTGGGCGTACTGAATATCCGTGGCGATCATTCGTGCGGCGGAGGTGGCCTGGAAATCCGCGCCGCTGGACAACTGCGGCACGACAATGGCGGCGGCGATGCCGATGATGAGGACCACGATAATGATCTCGATGAGGGTGAACCCCGCCTGGCGTCGCGGCGGTCGGCGTGCCGGTCGCCAACGGGCGGGCGCGACGTGCTCCAGGGCGGAGGCCGATTCGCTCCGCGGGCCGCGCGGGGCGGCGCCGGCCTGGGATGTGTCCATGCGAAACGCGGGCAGCACGTGGCAGGCCTCGTCGGGAGGCGTGCGGTGCGGCGTCGGATGTTGTGTCAATGCCGAGGGCATCAAATTTCTCCTCGTTTCCCCGCCAGCCTGGCGGCGCGGAACGTCCTATCGGTCGTACCAGTCCAGAACCCGAATCGTCCCGGTGGCATTCACGCCGGTTTTCACGTCGTACAATTGGCCCGCGCTGGCGTTGGAATGCAACTCGTGCGTGCCAAGTAATTGATCGTCATAAATCCGGTCCTGCGTTATCAACGGGCCATGAATTATGGTTTTTGATGTCGGCGCGCTCCCCGAATAAGGGCGGATGCCGTTGACCGCCACCACCATGCCCGTCACCGCCAGATCGGTCGCGTTCGTCACGTAGATCGCGCCGCTGCACACGATGGCGGGGAAACCTGGCTGGGCTTTGAGCGTAATGTTCGCCCCGTCGATCAGCAGGTTGCCGTTCACCACGATCGTGCCGATGAACTCCGTGTCGGCGCCGATCGTGCACGCGCCGCGGCCGGCCTCGATCACGACCACGCCCGCGGGATTGTTCGCCGTGGCGGCATGCCCTTTGATCAGCGAGCTGCCACTCGTCAGCGACCCGCTGACCCGCGCGGCCGCATACGTCACGCCGTCCATGCGGTAGGCAACGTAGTCCGACCAGTCGATCTGCGGCGACGGGATCTCCTCCAGCGTCGCCTCGATAACCGCGCCACGGTGGTTGCCCGCGTCGAACACGCTCCCGGCGTACGTGATATCGCCTTCGATGGTGCCGAAATTTTCCAGCCCGCCGGTGACGGCAACGTGGCCGAAAATTTTCGCAGCCGACGAAATGCGATTCACCACGCCGCCGCTCACGGCGGTGTGGCCGCCCGTGACGTCCACGCCGGGGCCAAGGAAAATCCGCGCCGACACCGCCGAGGCCGCCTCGCCAACATGGCCTTGTCCCGTGACGAGCCACATCCCCACCTCGCCGGTTCGCTCGGCCCAGAGCACGTACGAATCGTCGCTGTCGTCCAAATAAAACGGCCCCAGCGGCGCCAACGCCGACGTGCCCGCCAACTCCCCCGGATCGCTGTGCAACAAGTACACGCCGTGTTCCAACGCCGACTCGGCCAAATATTTCGCCCGCGACGCCTGCATCAAATTCGACGACGCCGACGCCTGCAACGTCGACACCGTCATGTACGTGATGCCAACCAGACTCGACACCGTCACGATGATCAGCACCATCAGCAGCACGAAGCCTTTTCGTTCGGGCTGTAGGCTGTAGGCTGTAGGCTGTAGGCGCGCCGCCGTGCGGCAACGCGTTTTCGTGTTGCCGTATCGTCGCGCCTTCGTATTGTTATGTCGCCACATCACCACGCCTCCGAGTCCCGAAAAATCCACATCCACCACGTGCGCCTTCAGCCTACCCGGCTTCGCCTTCGGCTACGCCGCGGCACGCAGCCTATCTGGAAGGCACGAGCACCCATTCGTCTCCGACGTGGCCCAGTTGGGCCGTGGCGTCCGCGCGAAGCGCCACCGTGCTGCGGAGTGTGACCGGGCGGTCGGGCTTGCCCAGCGTCACTTCGATCATCACCGCGCGCGTCTGCGGGGGCGGCACGTCGGTCGTCACCCGGAAATCCAGCACGTCCTCCGCCAGGGGCACCGTCTCGCGATACGCTTCGTATTGGCTCAGCAGCGCCGTCACCTGGTCGAGCTGGCAAGCCGTATCGAGCGGAATCACGTCCCGCAGCAGCGGATTGTTCGATCCGTCGACCCGCTGCATGCACACGGCGCTCCGCCCGCCGGTGCGATCCCAGTAAATCATGACCAGCTCGTCGCGATTGATCTCGCCGTCGTCGTTGTCGTCGCCCGCCCAGAAGACCACCGCCCGCGGCGAGCAGGCCGTCACCAGCTTCGCCTCCCGCCCCAGCGTGCTCACGCGAAGCAGCATGTTGCGGCCGCCCTGGAGCGCGTCGCCATACCCTTCGCCCGAACCGTACGCGTTGGCCAATGAAACCGTCAAGCTGGCCACCGTCACGCCCACCATGCCGGTGATCAGCATCGCCAACATCAATTCCATAATCGTGAAGGCCTTGGCGTGTCGCACGGCAGGGCAATCGCATCCAAAATCCCGCAATGGTTCGCCAAACGGCTGTAGGCTGTGGGCTGTAGGCTGTAGGCGCACACGGTTTTTGGAGAAACCCTTCGCAAAGGCATGTCTCCTACAGCCTACAGCCCACAGCCTACAGCCGTTTGGCGAACAAACTGGCACACTACGATGCGTTTGCCCTGGTCGCACGGTCACTCCCTCGCCGAATCGCAATACACCAGCCGCGTTACCGTCAGCACGTGCTTGCCCCGATAACGCAGCTCGACATCCACACGAACGAATGACGTCTCCAGCGACGTCTGCCCGCCCACGCTCACGTTGTGGACGCGCGTGTGGCGTGACAGGCCCGTGGCGGCCGGGTCGCGAATCACGTGGCCGAATGCGTCTTCGATCCGCCCGGCCGGCTCGTCCAACACGGCGTACTCGTGAATACTCTCGAATTCGGCCCGAACTCGTCGGCCAGGTCCCGTCGCCGCGGCGTCGGCGGCTTCGTGGGATTTGGCGAGAATTTCTTCCATCATTTCCTGGGCCAGCGCATTGGCGAGCGTCCGCCGAGCGTCTTCGGCCTGCGAGGCGGCGGCGATGGCAAACGGCGCGGTAATGCCAAAAATCGCCATCGACAGCACCGTCACG
Source organism: Phycisphaerae bacterium (assembly GCA_009783465.1). Lineage (GTDB taxonomy): Bacteria > Planctomycetota > Phycisphaerae > SM23-33 > SM23-33 > WRDM01. The sequence goes on from WRDM01000013.1 coordinate 17,969, forward strand.
GCGACCATGGCCTCCAGCAGCGTAAACCCGCCGGCAACTCGAAATGATCGGGCGTCAGGCACCCCAAATACTCCTCCGGGCCATCGCATCCACGTGACCCATTTTCGGCTGTAGGCTGTAGGGGCAGGCTGATGAAGAATTTGACCTCATATTTCATGAGCCGGCACCTACAGTCTACAGCCTACAGCCTTTTCGCGAAAAACCGTGCGGGATCGGCGTGGCTTCCCCGCGCAACAGCCAAGGCCGGAGCAACCACCATGGTTGCCCCGGCCCGGCCTTCCGCTGCATTGCTTCAACTTACCACGTCACGTGCTCGGGGAACTTCGTGTCGTCGGTGTTGGCCGAGAACCGACCGGTATCGATGTTCACGTGCCATCCCGTGCTGCTGTCGCCGTCCGGATCGCCCGTGGTCAGGGAGATCGCCTGGCCGTCGTTGCCGATGTCCTTCACGAAGAGGTTAACCGGCATCTTGTCCAGGTAAGGACCGTAGCGGAACCGGCGGGGGTCACTGCCGTCATCGATGGCGCCCTGGTCATCCGTCTTGCTGGTCAACTGCTCAATGACGTCGTCGCTGTCGTTGCCGACGATCTGCCACGGGTAGTTATCGCCGTGCTGAACACGATAGAGTTCCAGCTGGTTGCGAACCGTGAGCAGGTCGCTCTTGAGGTTCGATTCCTTGGCCGTTTCCGATGCCGACGTGAACTGCGGGATCACGATGGCGGCCAGAATGCCCAGGATGATGACGACGATCAGAATTTCAACGAGAGTAAAGCCAGTCTTCTTCATATTCTTTTCACTCCAACAAATAGCCCGCTGTGCGGGTATTGCGTTTGTTTAGCCTCCGTGCGAATTTCTCCTGTGTCGCCGCAATGGGCCGGGGCTCTGCCTGGCATCTGGTCACGTCCCGAGAGACGCCAATTGTTTGCCCTGACCAGTGCCCCCGTTTTCCAAACCGCATTGTTAGGTCAGTCCGTCGTGGCGTGCATTCACCTCCTCTCAGGACGATCTTGACCACAGTGCCGTATGGCAAAGGTGCCTTGGCCGCATTGCTGCGTGCGCCGGAAACTATCCGGCTTCTAACGTTATCGACCGGCGCCGGGGCGGCCTTAATTAATCCGCCCCGGCAACGGCACGAAAAACTCACAGTCAACTTGTCATGACACCGCGCTTTCCTCTACCCGCCAACTGCATGGGGGCGCACACCGAGAAAACACGGCGATCCGCGTTCATCAACTCACGGAATCCCAACCCGTCTACAAAGACACGCCTCATGCGGCATTAATCAGCCGCGAATGCGTCCTGCCCGCTGACAAAGGGGAACATAAAATCCAAACGCCCTCAAAGCAAATCGACGTGAGATTTTTCTTCGGATAAAGAAATGTTTCGTCATGGCTTCGCCGGTTTGCGATGCAAAACGGCGAAGCCACATGTACGACCTGACGTTGTCGTTTCGTCACGCGTTTCGTTTGCACATGCAGATTTCGTTGCCGCGTTGGTTGTAGTGGACGTCGTCCATGTACGCGCGCATGAGCATGATGCCCCGGCCGGAGGGCTTTTCGAGATTTTCGTCGGCGGTGGGATCGGGGACGGTGCCTGGGTTGAAGCCAGGCCCTTCGTCGGTGACGGAGATGGACATTTCGGCGGTGTCGAGTTCGACGCGGACGGTGACGCGTTTGTCGGGATCGCAACGGTTGCCGTGGCGGATGGCGTTGTTGATGGCCTCCTCCAGCGCCAGCTTGATGGCGAAGACGGCGGCCTCGCTGTAACCGAACCGCCCCACTTCGTGAATCAGCGAATCCTCCAACTGGCGGGCCTGCCGCAAGTCGGACGCGATGGTTGACACTGTGACGTATTTGTCGGGCATAGCCTTTCGTCCACACGCGGTTCACAGCCTGCGTCTACACGACCGCCGTTCACCGCATCGCTAACCAAGCCACGTATCGTTTATCCAAAACCACGGCACGGACCGGCGCTACAGACTCGCCAGCGCCTCGGGTCTCGTCTTGGAAATCTGGAAAATTTCGTTGAGTCTCGTGATGACGAACACCTCGTAGATCGACGGCGAAATCCCGCACAGCCGCAACTCGCCCTGCTTCTCGCGGATGCGTTTGTGCAGCGTGATGAGCATGCCCAGCGCGCTGGAGGACATGTGGGCGACGCGGGCGAAATCCATCACCAGCTTCGGCGCCGCCACAGGCCCCAACAGGGCGGCCAACTGCTCGTGAATCTGCGTGATGGCGACTTCGTCGAGAATTTTCTTGTCCACCAGCTCGGCGACGATGACATCGCCTTCGTTGGTCACGGTCAGGCGCGGCGTGTTCTCATGCATGGGGATCTCCTAACCCAGCGGCGTTTCCGCGATAGTAAAACGCCGCGAAATCATTTGTCAAGCCACCCGGCCGCTGCAACACACACCGGGCCTTCTTTACCTATCGGCAACTTTGTCCATACGGTTGAGCGAATCGTCAATATTTGCGGTGCGTATTGGTGAAATCTGGCCGACAGGACGTAGGAATAAGAGTGACAAGCGACAAGTGACAAGCGACAAGAGAAGGCAAAGCCCGTCTTTTTTCGCGTTTTCACGCAGAGGGAGCGTTTTAACAGACAGGATTTCCCTTCTCTTGTCGCTTGTCACTTGTCGCTTGTCACTCTTATTCCCACGAACAAACGACCAATTTTCACCATCGCGCCGCGAAAACCGTCTCACCAGAACCACTGCCCGATCAGCCGCGCGATGTCCTGGTACGTGACGGCCAGGAAGATCAGCAGCAGCAGGGCCATGCCGATGTATTGGGCGTAGTTGAGGACCTTGACGGGAACGGGTTTTCCCCGGATTTTTTCGATAATGAGGAAGAGCGCGTGTCCGCCGTCGAGGACGGGCAGGGGCAGGAAGTTGAAGACCGCAATCGCCGTCGAGATGAAGGCGATGAAGTACATGAATTCGACCATGCCGCTTTGGCCCGCCTTGACCGCCAGTGCGCCGATGCCGATCGGGCCGGCCATGTGCTTGACCGACGCGTCGCCGGCCATCAGGCTTCGCAGGCTGGCGTAGGACGTCAGCGTCAGCTTGACGGTCTCCTTGCCGCCCCAGACCAGCGCGTCGCCGATGCCGTCCTGCTTGATTTTCACCATCTCGGGCTTCAGCGGCACCGTCGCGGGGAACACCGAGTACCGATAGTACCGCGGGTGAAACGCCGCGGGCGTGAGCTCCTCGATCAGGCCTGTCTCCGACTGCCCGCCGCGCGTCGTGAAGGCGATCTCCACCGCCCCGCCCTGCGCCGCCGACAGCTCGCGGTATACGTCCATCCACGTCGCGACCTCCGTGCCGTTGATAGCCGTGATCGTGCTGCCGCCGGCGATGCCCAGTTTGTCGGCCGCGCTGCCGGGCAGCACGTCACTCACGACGGTCGAGTTCAGGTCGCTGATGCTGGACAGGCCGATCTGCACCACCTCGCCCCGCCGCTTCGGCTCGACAGTCAACGTGAGGGGAACGCCGCCGCGGAGCACTTCCATCGACAGGCGTTTGCCGGCGTGCTGTTTGTTGATTTCCAGCAGGCCCGACAGGGTCGGCAGGTGGCGGTCGCCGTAACTGAGAATCACGTCGCCAGGCAGGATGCCCGCCCGCGCCGCGTTGCTGCGATCCACCACGCCCACCACCATCAACCGCGGGGACATGCCAAGAATCCGAAGGTACTCCTGATCCACATCCGCCGCGCCCAGCGTGATTTTGCTGCCGTCAGGCCGTGTGTATTGGATCCCTTTCTCCTTGACCATGGCCTCGACGAAATAGACCGGCTCGCCGTTTTTGCGGAAGACGACGTTTCGCGACGGTTCGATCACGGGCGTGACGGGGATGGTGATTTCCGCCTCGCCGCCTTTGACGCGGCGGACGGTGAGGTCCACGGGCTCGCCGGTGAGTTCCTGTTCGATGCGGAAAACGTCGCCCTGGTTCGCCACGGGATGGCCGTTGATCGCGATGAAGGTGTCGCCCTTGAAGAACGGGCCGGCCTCCGCGACCTCCTTGTCGCCGCCGACCCATTGGCCGATGGTCAGGCTGCTGGCCGCCCCGATGCCGAACGCCAGCATGCCGCCGCTGTCGAAGACGCCGACCTGGGCCCGGCCTTGCCGCGCCACGCCGTCGACGGTCCGCTCGATGATGAACGTGTACGTGTCCGTCGGTCGGGCCAGGGCGGCCACCATTTTCACGTCGGCTAGATTGGCGATGCCTTCGCTGAATCTCAGGACGAAACTGTCGCCTTCCATCGCGACGATGCGGTCGCCCGGCTGAAAGCGGTTGCCCCACGGATCGAACGGCGGCGGCTCGGGGACGACACGGGCGGGCTGCGGTTCGCCATCATCATCGGCCTGCAAATCCTCGTCGTCCGGCGCGCGGGTAATCACGGGCACCGTCGTGCTGACGGGCTCGCCGGGCAGCGGCGTCTCCCACGCGACGGTCGCGTTGAACGCCGGCGAACCCGGCAGCGTCTCGCCCATCGTCGGCGCGAGAACATCCCTGCCGATCAGCCCGACCGACACAAACAGCACCGCCGCCAGGATAATGTTCATGATCACGCCGGACGCGATCACGAAAAACCGCGCGCCGACACTCTTAGACTCATAACTGCGTGGAGTGGGCTTGTCGTTCTCCGTCAGCGGTTTGAAATCCTCCTGCCCGAGCATCTTCACGTACCCGCCCAGCGGAATCAGGTTGAGGCGATAATCCGTCTCGCCGATCTTCAGCCCCAACAGCCGCTTGCCAAACCCAACGGCGAACTGCTCGACCTTGATTCCCACCGCCTTGGCGGCCAGAAAGTGCCCCAACTCATGCACAAACACCACAAGCCCCAGGCCCATGATAAACAAAACCAACGGCAAAACCCAATCGCTGAACATCGCGCCGATGCTGAATTCTAGTAACATTCAAACCTCTGTCTGACTAGGAAATCACGGTGTCTCGTCGTAAAAGCCACTAGCCACAAGCCACTAGCCACCAGGTATGGCAAAGCTTGTTCCATACGATGTTGGTTATGGCTACTTCTATGTCCATTCCCACTTTCGTTGTTTTTACGCCACGGTCTTTTTGCCAATGTCGGTCCTTACCTTGTGGCTTGTGGCTTGTGGCTTGTGGCTTTTTCCACCATCTCCGCCACCTGCGCGCGAGCCCACTGGTCCGCCTGCAACAGGTCCGATAGTGTTATATCCGCCTTTTGGGGCGATTTGTTCAGTATATCTTCCACGAGGGGCACGATTTGTCCAAATCGCAGCCGGCCGGCAAGGAATGCTTCCACCGCCGCCTCGTTGGCGGCGTTGACCACCGCTCCGCTCAGCCCGCCCCGGCGGATCACCTCGTAGCCCAATTCCACCGACCGACGAAACCGCTCCGACAACGGACGAAACGTCAGCCTGCCCAACGCCGCCATATCCAACGACGGCGTCGGTCGGGCCGAACGCTGCGGATACGTCAACGCGTACGCGATCGGCAGCGTCATGTCAGGTCTGGCCATCTGCGCCACCACCGAGCCGTCGCAAAACTCCACCAGACCATGAATGATACTCTCGGGATGAATCACCACCTCGATCCGCTCAGCCGGCAGGTCGAAAAGCCAGTGGGCCTCGATCATCTCCAAGGCCTTGTTCATCAACGTGGCCGAGTCGATGGTGATCTTCCGCCCCATCTGCCACGTCGGGTGGTTGAGGGCGTCCTGGACGGTGGCGGCCTCGACGCGGTCGGGTTCCCAGTCCCGCAGCGCCCCGCCGGATCCCGTGATGGTGACGTGGCGGACCTCGTCGCGTCGGCCCGCGAAGAGGCATTGGAAAATGGCCGAGTGCTCGCTGTCGACGGGCAGAACGGGCAGTTGTTTGGCGCGGGCGGCCGGCATGACGATCGCGCCCGCCATCACGAGTGTCTCCTTGTTGGCGATGGCCAGCGTCGCGCCGCACTCGATGCCCGCCAGCGTCGGGGCAAGTCCCGCCGAACCGACGATGCCCGAAAGCAGCACGTCAGGACCGGCCTCGCGAACCAGCCGCGTCATCGCGTCAGGCCCCGCGAACACCGTCGGACCGCCACCGACCGCGTCGGCACCCATGGCGTCGGCCAGCGGCTTGGCGGCCGCGGGATCGGCAATGGCCACCCAGTCCGGCCGGCACGCCCGCGCCTGCTCGGCCAGCAGCCGCCAGTTGTTCCCCGCCGCCAACGCCACCACGCGCAACGCCGGCTGCGACGCAATAAACTCCATCGCCTGCCGACCAATGCTCCCGGTGCTGCCCAGAATCGCTATCCGTTTACCACTCATCGGCGACGATTGTAGCGGCACAACACCACAGAAGCCAGTAGCCAATAGCAGGGCGACGCATGGTCATTCCTCTTTTTCGCGTGATCGTCGTATTGGCTCAACTGGCCGCAGGCCCTGCCATTTTGCGTTGTCAAACGGCGTAAGTGACAGAGCGTTTCGTTTGTCACAACGATCTACAACGCAAAATGGCAGGGCCTGCGGCCAGTGACGACTAAACACGACGATCACGCGAAAAACCGGGCAACACATTTGCGTTTGCCCTGCTACTGGCTACTGGCTCGTCAACTTCCACGCCTTCGCGAATGCTTTGAAGCTGCGGTCGTAGGCCTTCTCCGCCTCGGGCGGGAAGCAGCAGCCGGGCAGTTGTTGGCTGGCGAGGTGTTGTCGCAGGCAGTCGCAACACAGCCCCCGCGTGCCACAGGACATGTACGTGCAGGTGCAGGCGTCGGCGTTGGATTCTTTTTTGCAGTTCATGCGGCCTCCAAAAATGTGTTCAACGGCTTGCCGGTTTGCGCTGTAAAACGTTCCTGTCGCATAAACGCAGGATTACCTACTCGAAACGTAACTCCCCGAAAAATTCGGGGCGATGGAAGCTCGGATGCGGCCAGTCGATCCATGCCCAGGCGGCGAATTGGTCGTCGGTTTTTCCGCCGCAGCGGTAGGCGTTGCATCGCCAGGCCGAGCCGCGCGTCGGGCGGACAGACTCGCCGGTGAACTCGGACAATGTCGCAAAGGGGATCCTCGCCGCCAGCCACCAGCCGTTATCGGCGGGCGACTCCTGCTTCGTCGGCCCGCTCACGGAGGAGACCACCGTAATCGTCTCCGCCAGCGGGGCGGACACGAGCGACCGGCTGACCCCGCCGCCGCTGCCGGCAGGCCCCCACCCCAGATGCACCGTGCCGCACGCGTTAACCTCGAAATTGAAATAGTCAGGCCCTTTGCCCGGATCGATCGTCGCGAAAAATTCCACGCAACTATCCCGACACACCGGCCCGTTCAACGCCACTGTCTCTGAAAAAATGTGCGAATCCTCGCAGGAAAACTGCAAAACCAACGCGACGTCATCGTACAGCACCCGCAGCACCGTCGCCTGCTTCGTCCCTTGCGCGTACCACGGGTACTGGTCAATCGTCAATACGTCGGCGCACTGCCACACCGTGCCGTCCACTTGGCCGGTGAGTGGAATACTGTCGGCCCGGCGGGCCGTGGCTCGCGGCAGGTGACGCGGAGAGTGAATCTGGGTTTCCGCCATGATGCTCCTAACGTGACGCGGGCGTCTCGCCCGTGTGGGGCTTTGACAAGGAACAGGACGTACCGGACGGACAACGGAATCACGTCGACACCTTCCACCGATCAGGCCAATGGAACGCACAAGGCGGGCGAGCCTGCCCTGCATAGCCTTGGCGAAACAGGGACGCCCGCGTCACGTTTCACTCCGATGAGACGTCAATCAATGAGTGCATGCGGTATCGCGAGAGCCGGTGGCGGCCCTTGAGGAACGACAGTTCGATCACGAACGCCAGGCCGACGATTTGGCCGCCCAGTTGTTCGATGAGTTGACACGCCGCCCCCACCGTGCCGCCCGTGGCGATCAGGTCGTCCACCACGAGCACCTTCTGCCCCGGCGCGATCGCGTCAACGTGCATCTCGACGCTGTCGCGGCCGTATTCGAGGTCGTAACTGGCCTGGATCGTTTTGTACGGCAGCTTGCCGAGTTTCCGCACGGGCACGAATCCCACGCCCAGCCGTTGCGCCACCAGGCTGCCGAAAATAAACCCGCGACTCTCAATGCCCACCACCGCCTCCACACCCGCGTCGGCGAACGGCACCGCCAGCCGATCCACCACCTCCGCCAGCGCAGCCGCGTTGCCCAGCAGCGGCGTGATGTCCTTAAACACCACGCCTTTCTTCGGAAAATCCGGGATGTCGCGAATGAGGGTTTCCATATTATTCACCCAGTACAACCGGCTGATAGCACGCGATGTTGTGGAACCACGCGAAGGTCGGGACGCTGGTGAGCAGTCGCATGGGGTGGGCTTGCGCTCCGGTTTCGGGATCCTTCGGCGCGGTGTCGACGCGGCAGGCCAGCATGTGGAACGTCGCGCCGGGCTTGACCTCGCCGAACGCGGGCAGCTCGCGGAAAGGCACGGCGATTTCCATTACGTAGCCGACCGGCTTGCCGTCCTTCTCCACGACGCGCCACGCGAATTGCATGCCTTCCATCGTCTCGGCGAAGCGGGCGTCGCCGCCCCATCGGTCGAGGACCTTGTAGCACAGGTTGTCCATGATCGACCCGGCCGCGTTGAACTCCAGCTCCCAGTACAGATTCCATCGCTTCGAGGGCAGGATGAAGACTTCGAAGCAGTCGTGGTTGTAGATCGGCCCGTCGCGTTCGATGAAGGGTGAGTCGAACGTCACGTCGTCGGCCTCGAAGGCGAAGTAGAGGTATTCCTCGTCCCAGAGGATCCGCAGCGAGGTTTTCTGCATGTCGGTTTCCGGCGTGGCGCCTTTGTTGAGCGTGTACCACGTGGTGATGGGCGTGGCGGCCTGCCAGGCTTCGTCGGAGAGGTCGGCGTCGACGGTGATTTTCGACGGCGCCCTGGCGATCGTCAGCGTCTCGGGACCTGTGTATCCGGCGGCGGCCTTCATCTGCGCCACCTGCCCGCCGATCACCCCGCGAATGTACCCCATGCCGCCTTCGTTGACGCCCTCCTTGCCTTCCAGGATGCCCAGAAACGTCTCGGTGGTCCTGGCGTCGAGGCTGTTGAAGGTCTCACGCAGAAAGGCCCTGTTTCGCGTCGGATGAAGCTGGCGGAATTCGGCGGCGAGTTGCTTGTCCGCGTCGGTCGCGAAGACCAGCTTCATCTGCTTCAACTGCTCACCCATCCGCCAGCGGATGTAGTCTATCCTGCCTGCATCGGCGCCCTTCTTGCCTTCCAGGATGCGGAGATAATTTTCGACGTCCTTATCGCTGGTGTGGCTGAAGGCATCGCCGATGCGAGCCATGTTTCGTGTGGGATAGAGTTCGCGGTACTCGGCGGCAAGCTGCTGATCCGCCTCGGTCGCAAACTCCTGCGGCCCGGCACAGCCGCCGACAACCAGAAACCCCAAGGCCAGCCACAGGCCAACGCTCGTCAACAACCCGCTACGAACCGACGTGAATGCCATCATGATTCCCTTTCGTGTATTCAACACCTGCCCGTCACTATACCGGACGCCCCCGCGCGAAACAACGGGGATGAGTAGAAACCAATCGAATGGGACTGTCCTGGCCGGTCGACGGATCGTGGCCAGGGCTTGCCTCTTTGCGCTGTAGGAGATTCCGGTCGGCGAAACGTGCATTTGCCGACTTCGCGAAGCCCTCGCGAAACACACGCCATTTCGCGATCGTCTTGAAGCTTCGCCGCCGAGCCACTATGCTACGCCCACATGAAAATCCAAAAGGAGCGTCCATGAGTTCGCAGACTTCACGAAATCGTTTTGCCGACAATGGGCCCAAGAAGGCGGAGTGTTTTCATTATCGCCGCGACTGGGAAAATCAGCACGTCACGCAGATCAACCGCGAGACGATGCACGCGCCGTGGGGAGCGTACGAAAACGCCAACCAGGCGGCCACGTGCGATCGCGACGCCTCCGCCAACGTGCTCTCGCTGAACGGCACGTGGAAGTTTCACCTGGCCGACTCGCCCCAGGCCGTGCCGGCGGGATTCGAGGCCGCCGCCTTTGACGCGTCGGCCTGGGCGGACATCCAGGTGCCCGGTAACTGGGAGGTCCAGGGTTTTGGCAAGCCGATTTATACGAACTACATTTATCCGTTCCACCTAGATCGCGACGAGCCGTACCTCCGCAAACCCACCGCCACGCCGCGACCGACGCATGAGGGGTATCGACTCAATCCACCCCACGTGCCCGCCGCCAACCCCACCGGCTGTTACGTCCGTACCTTCGACCTGCCGACGTCGTGGAAAGACAAATCCGTCTTTATCCATTTCGGCGGCGTGGAGTCGGCGTTTTATCTCTGGGTCAACGGCCGGGCCGTCGGGTTCTCGCAGGACAGCAAGTTGCCGTGCGACTTCGACCTCACGGAGTTCGTCGTGCCGGGCAAAAACACCGTCGCCGTGCAGGCGATGAAATGGTCCGACGGCACCTGGCTGGAAGATCAGGATTATTGGCACATTTCGGGCATTTTCCGCCCGGTGAAGTTGATCGCCAAGCCGCGGCTGCACCTGGCCGACTGGTTCGTGCAGGCGGCCCCGAACGAACACGGCGACGGCGGCGTGCTCCGCGCCGACGTGCAGCTTCGCGAAATCGACGGCTTCGGCGACCATACCGTCCGCCTGCAACTGCTCGACGCCGACGGCACCTGCGTCGCCCAGGCCGACAACGCCTACGACCTCACCGCCTGGCCAGGCCGTCGCAGCGGCGTGAAATTCGAGCTGCCCATCGCGTCGATCCGCAAATGGACGCCCGAAACGCCCCATCTCTACACAACGGTGCTGACACTGATCGCGCCCGACGGCCGCGAAATCGACCACGAATCCTGCCGCACCGGATTCCGCCGTATCGAGATTCGCGACGGCGTGATTCTGCTCAACGGCGTGCGAATGATTTTCCGCGGCGTCAATCGTCACGAACACGCGCTCGAGACAGGCCGCTTCGTCTCCCGCGAACACATGCGGCGCGAAATCCTCCTGATGAAGCAACTGAACTTCAACGCCGTCCGCACCTGCCACTATCCCGACGACCCGACGTGGTACGACCTCTGCGACGAGTACGGCATCGCGCTGGTCTGCGAAGCCGACCTCGAAACCCACGGCGTCTGGGGCCTGCTCTCCAACGATCCCTCCTGGTCGCACGCCTATCTCGAACGGGCCGTCCGTATGGTGCTGGTGCACAAAAACCATCCGTCCGTCGTGTCGTGGTCGATGGGCAACGAATCCTTCAACGGCCCCAATCACTCCGCGATGGCCAACTGGATCCGTTGCTTCGATCCCTCGCGGCTGGTGCAGTACGAAAGCGGCTCGCCCAAGGCCATCATCACCGACCTCCGCGGCGACATGTACGCGCCGCCGGAACGAATCATCAACATGCTCGCCGACGCACGCGACACGCGGCCGGTCGTGCTGGTGGAATACCTGTATCAGATTCGCAATGCAGGCGGCGGGATGCACATTTTCTCGCAACTCCTCGAACGCTTCGAGCGGTTCCAGGGCGGGTTCGTGTGGGACTGGCAGGACAAGTGCCTCGTCGCGACGGCTGCCGATGGCACGAAATTCCCCGGCTACGGCGGCGATTTCGGCGAGGATTTCGTCGAAAACACCGTGCCGCTGCACATGACCTGCAACGGCGTCGTGCTGCCGGATCTCACGCCAAAACCCGTCGCGCTCGAAGTCAAAAACGTGCAGTCGCCCATCCAGATCGCCGCCGCGTCCGCCGACGCCAACAGCGGACAATTCACGCTGCGGAACCGTCACCAGGCCGGCGACTCAACCGCCTACGCGCTGCACTACGCGATCCTCGAAGACGGCCTGCCGATCCGCCAAGGCGAACTGCCCATGCCCGCCGCCGCGCCGATGTCCGACGCGCCGCTGGCCGTCGACCTGGCCGCGCTGCTGTCGGCCAAAAAAGCAGGCCGAGAGTACCACCTGAATTTCTACGTCACGCTCCGTCAGCCGACGCCCTGGGCGCCCGCGGGCCATGAGATTTATCACACGCAGTTCGCCCTGCCCGCCTCCGCGCCGGCTGAACCCGCCACCGCCACCACCGTGCCGTGCGTGCTCGCCGCCGACGCGGCCCAATTCCACGTCACGGGCGCCAACGGCTTCACCGTGACGTTCGACCGCGCCACGGGCCTGATGTCCGCACACGGACGCGACGTCGAATACCTCCGCGCCGGCGCGACGGAAAATCTTTTCCGCCCCTACTGCGGCCTCGACACCGACGAAAACTGGGGCTTCCGCTCCCTCTGGGCGCCGCTCGCGCCCGACAAACTCACGCGAACCGTCTGCGACACACAGGCGTACACGCTGCCCGACGGCCGCGTGCGCGTCGCCGTCCGCTCGCGATGCACCTCCTCGGTCAGCCCCTTCGGCGCGCGGAGCGAAATCGAATACACCATCGCCGGCGACGGAAAAATCCGCGTCGACGCGCAGATCGACATCGACCGCGACCTCGTCCACGTCCCGCGCGTCGGCGTGTCGCTCACGCTGGGCGAAGGATTCGACCGTCTCGAATGGCTGGGCCGCGGGCCTGGCGAAAATTATCGCGACCGCAAGGACCACACGCTGATGGGCATGCACAAAGCCACCGTGGCGGATCAGCACTTCGCGTTCATTCCGCCCTCCGAATGCGGCGGGCACGAGGACGTCCGCTGGATGCAACTGGCCGACGCCGACGGCCGACGCGTGCGCGTGACCAGCCCCACGCCATTCCACTTCGACGCCCGACACGCCAGCGTCGCCGACTACGCCGACGCCAGACACGACCACGAACTCCCCCGTCGGCCCGAAACGTTCCTCAACCTCGACTACCGCCACGCGGGCATCGGCGGCAACATGGCCTGGTCCACCGCCCACACGCCCAACGACCTTGTGCCGGCAGAATGCTACCGCTTCCGCTTCGAGGTGGCGATGGAGTAAAAAACGCGCGAAGGTGGCTTCGCCTGTTTGCGTTGCGGGACATCAACGATGGCCCACAACGCGTGCCGCACGCGTCAACGCTGCCACGGTCATCGCGATCGGATAGATTTGTTCGTGGTACCACAGGCTGGCGAAATACAGGCCGATCGGCGCGGGGTCGAACACGGCGCCCGCGTCGGTGCGGTCGATCAGCCACGCCATGCCACGCTCGATGGCCGGCAGCAACGGCCCGGCGGGCAGGTGCGGTAAGTTTTTCGCCATCGCCCGCGCCGCGTCGTCGGGCATCCACCATTCGTCCTGCGGAATGCACAGCGCCTCGACCGCGACGGCCGTCTCCTCGATGCTCGACGACACGCCGCGACACGCGCCCCACCCGCCGTCGTCGTTCTGCTGCGCGAGCAGAAAGTCCAGCGCCGCCTGGCACCGCGGCGCAAGCTGGCCATACGTCATCAGCCCGCCCATGCCGTCGCCCTGCATCCACGGCGAAAATCCCGGCAGCGCCCGCGCCGTGCCGTACACGGGATTTCGCCCGCCCTCGGCCAACTCGTTGCCGAACCACAACGGCGTCCACGAACCCGCCGGCGATTGCGAACGCTCCAGGAACCGCCGCAGCCGCACCTCGGCGCCAAATCGCGAGGTCGACATCCGCCCCCATGCCCACATCGCGCGGGCGGCGTGCGCGGTCAGGTCGGGGCTGCTGCGGTCGAACGGCAGCCGCCCCCAGCCGCGGCAAAACGTCGGCACGCCCCCGTCGCGATTCTGCACGCCCGTCAGCCAGGCCAATCCACGATCGGCGGCCGCGTACGCCTCGCGAATCAGCGCGGCGATGTCCGGCGTGTTGTCCGCCTCCGCCTCCAGCGACGTGCACAGATGCGCCATCGCCAGCAGCGCCCCGGCCGTGTCGTCCGCGTCCGGCACGCCGCCGGACAAATCCGTCCATGCCCACCCGCCCGGCGCGGCGTCCGTGTACGGATGACGCCCGCGCTGCTGCCGGACAATCAGCGTCCGCAGCATGCCCGCGCGGTCGGCCACGCTCAACCACTCCGCCAGTCCGCGGCCGCCGTCGGTCGACAACGCGTTGATCGACAGCGTCGTCACCCACGTGGCCAAATCCGTGTCGATGGGCCAACTGCCGTCGTCGCGGACCGTGTTGGCGAGGAACTCCCCACCCGCCGCCACCGACGGATGCCCGCCCTGCCCCGTCGACGCCAACGCCATCATCACGAAACTCGTCAGCGGCGCCGCCTCCAGAAACCCGCCGCTTACCGGCTGAATTTTCCGCAGCTTCGCGAGCGTCCGCTCCGCCACCGCCGACCGCACCCACCGCGACAACGGATTCCGCGAAGGCCGATGGCGATGCACCGCCTGGCCCACCGCGATCAACGCGGGCATGGCGTAACTGACCACCGGCAGCCGCAGCCATCGCAAGGCCGCGTGGGGCAGCGCCGCCGCCTCGAACGGCAACGACGGTATCGTCGACCACGGATTTGTTTTCCTTGCATCGTCCGCCGCGCCGGCCTCGCCAAGCCGGCCGGCCAGGGCACACATCATCAGAATCGGCACGCAGAATGTGCGATCGTCCCCGTATCGCGCCGTCAACGCCTTCGCAATATCACCCGCCCGCGTCGAACCCGCCTGCCGACCGATGTACGCCTCCGCGCGGGAAACCGTCGCATCCGCCTCCGCGCCGCCGGCCCCACCGCCGCCGGCCTCGTCCACCGATAACGCCGACCACGCCAGCAACGTCGTGCTGAGATTCGACGGACTCACCGCCGTGTCCCCCCATCCGCCGTCACCGTTCTGATTCGCCCGCAGCCACGCCAACGCGCGACCGACCAACGGACCGCCCAACCCCGTCCGCGACAACGCAAACGCCGCCGTCGCCGTCGACAACGCCGAACTCGACAACCGACCACGCCAACACCCGTCCGCGCCGCGCAACGACAGCAACCGCGCCCGCGAGCGTTCCAGAGTCCGCGCCAATATGTCCGCGTCTATGCCCATCTCACTCGTTCCCCGCCGCGTGCAGGAGCACGTTGCAGAGCAGCCGGCGGGCGTCGGGGGTGGCGAGGCCTCGGCAGCCATGGAGCGTCGGGCCTGCCGCCGGCCCCGTCGCCGCCATGGGCGAGACGATGACGCGGAGTTTTCCGTCGATGATCCCGCCGTGGAGGAGGAGGCGGTTGGGCTTGCGGCGGGCGTTTTGCACGACGGCCGTCCATGCGGGCTTCGTCACGTCCGCGCCGCTTCCGCCGGCCAGTTGCCCGGTGATCACCGCGTGATCGGCGGGCAGTTCACGAACGTTCTCTTTGCCGCACAACGACTGCGCCAACTCCAGGCCGGCCTGAAACGCCTGCTCCTCGCCGACCGCGGAATCCACGAACAGCGTGCCGCCTCCACGCAGATAATTCGCCAGCACCTGCCGCTGCTGGGCATCCAGGGTGAGATTCCCCGCCGCCGGCAGCCAGAGCAAATCGATCTCTGTCGGAACGGCGTGCGTCAAATCCACGGCGTCGGCCTGCCGGACGCCCAGCGACATCGCCGACGTCAGCGCCTCGCCGACCCGGCCTGCCGCGTTGGGAAATCCCGCCCACGCGTCGCCCAGCTTCACGCGGGCAACGACAATCTCGCCCGCCATTTTCCCCGCCGAATCCGCCGGCGCAGCCGACGACGAAAACGGCGACGGCAACGCGCCCGAATCATGCACATATCGCAGCACGTTGGCCAGCAGGGCCGCACTCTCCATCCGCCGCCCGATGTGCCACGCGCCCGTCAGATCCTCCTCCAGCACGATCGCCCGCAGCCCCGTGAAATCGCGAAGCCCCGTCACGGCGGGTTTGAAATTCGACGGCAACGCGCCAATCGTCATCAACGGATGATCCGCCCCCACCAGAGTCGGCGTCAGCCCCGACGACGTGCGGGTCATGAAATCCCTCGCCTGCTGCGCGAATTTTTTGTCCCCGCCCAACGGCTGAACCAGCACGAACCCGCCGGCCTCGATGTATCGTCGCAACGCGCCCGCCAACTTGCCCTCGAACGGGGCGGCCCCGTCCCACGTCATCAGCACCACCGGCAGGCCGCTCCGCGCGACGTCCTCCGCCGTCACCCGCCGCCACGTCACCGGCTGTTTGAGCGACCGCCCCACCGCGCGAGAAACGTTCTCCACCGCGCACGGATCGAACTCCGTCCCCACCGCAAGCCAGCCAACCGCCTCGCTCTGCCTGGCCCGCGCCAGGCACTGCACCGCCAACGCCGTCGGCAGAATCCCCACGCCAGGCTGACCGCCCCCCTCCGCCGTCACGGTCGCGTCATGCCACAGCCCGCTACGCTGCTGCTGCCCGACCAACGCCGCCGCCAACTCGCGGTTGACCACCCGACCGGCCATGTCGTGCCAGCCCGACAACCGCCCCGCCTGCTGAACCGCCGCCTGATACTGGCCAAGATAATCCTCGCCAAGCCCCTGCGGATACCGCGGAATTCTCGCGAGCGAATACCGAGACTCCAGCCATTCCCGCCCGTCGGCCAAGGCCTTGCGGTCGGCCTCCGGCGCCGGATTGGGCCTGCGCGGCGGCCTGGGCACCGTCGGATTCTCGCCCGCCAGACGCAACTGAATCACATGCAGGCTCACCAACGCCGCCGCCGTCGTCGAACCGTAACTGTCGCCCCGAAGCGCCGGCTCACTCGGCGAGCCGGGAGGATCGAACCCCCACCCGCCGTCGCGATTCTGCAACTTCGTCCACCACGTCCGCGCGCTACGCCACACCGTCGGCGAAACATTCACCCCCGCGTCGGAGGCCTCGTGCAACGCCAGCACCGCCGCCGCCGAATTCGTCGCGTCCGTCCAGTCCGCGCGAGGCGTCGGATTGTCCAGCCCATACCCCCACCCGCCGGATTTCTGCTGCTGCTTGACCAGCCACGCCGCGTCGGCCTGGAGCCTGTCGCCATACTCGCTCTGCGGCAACCGCGCGTACACGCGCGCCCGCGCCGCACGCACCTGCACCGTACGCGGATCCAATCCAACCAGATACACCACCGCCGCCTTGACGGGCGCCTTATCCAACCCCTCGCCCGCCTCTAACGCCGCCAAAACCACCGCCGCCTCCGCCAAGCCCCGATACCGCCGAGCGTGCGCCGTCTCCCACGACCCGTTCGCCGCCTGCACGGAGTAAAGATACTGCAACCCGCCGGCAATCGCCGCGTCCACTTGCGCCGCCGAAACCTCCCCCGACGCCCCCTGTGCCTCCGCCGACAGCGCAGCGAACAACAGCACCGCCAACAACGCCATCGCCAAAAATGTCCGCGTCCACGTCATCCCAACAGCGTATCACACGATGACATGTCAATCCATGAAAACAACACGAAGCCCAGGGCGAAGGGTGCACGCATGTATACTTTTCGGTTTTTCGCGTGAAACTCGTGTTCAGGCGCCACTGGCCGCCTGAACACGAGTTTCACGCGAAAAAAGGAATGTATATGCGTCTGCCCTGACACAGTGCCATTCACACGCCCACGTTGTTCTGGCACCAGGCCACCGCGTCGCGGAGGCCTTCTTCGTACGTGAAGGCCGGCTGCCAGCCCAATTCACGGCGGGCTTTTTCGCAGGAGAAGAACACGCGGCGGCCCATCAGCCACGAGGAGTACCGCGTGAACATCGGCGGCTTTTTCTTGCCGATCGCGTGGCCGATCAATTCCAGCAGGAATCCCACGCGGTACGCCAGGCCGTAGGGTACTTTTCGCGTGACCGGCTTGGCGCCGATGAGCTTGGCGATCGTGTTGACGTAGGCTTCCTGCGTGATGTCGCCGTCGTCGGAGAGGTTGTAGATTTCGCCGACGGCCTTGGGCGAATTGGCGGCCAGGATGCACCCGTTGGCTTCGCTGGCGGCGTGCGTGAGGTTCAGGCGGTTTTTGCCGTCGCCCAGCAGTTTGATGCTGCCGTTTTTGATCATGCGGATCAGCCGGGGCATCGTCGCGCGGTCGCGAGGCCCGTACAGCCAACTCGGCTTGACGACCGTCAATTGAATGTCGCCGCGTTTGTGGAACTCCCACGCGAGTTTTTCCGCCTCGACCTTCGAGCGGCTGTAATAGGCCCACTTGTACAGGTTGGCGCCCAGCGGGGCCGTCTCGTCGAGCACCAGGCCGTCGCCGTTCACGTGGCCGTAGGTGGAAAGGCTCGACACGTGCAGAAATCGCTCGATCTTCGCGTCGCGGGCGGCGGTGAGCATGTTGCGCGTGCCCTCGATCGTGACGGCGACGAACTGCGACCACTGGCCCCAGTCGCCCACCTGGGCGGCGGCATGATACGCCACCCGCACGCCCTTCATGGCCGCCTGCACGCTCGCCGCGTCGGTCACGTCCCCGTACGCCAGCTCGCAGCCGATGGACTGCAAAAAGGCCGTGTCGCTGCCCTGGCGAACCAGCGCCCGGACGCTCTGCCCGTCGGCGCGAAGTTGTTCCGCGATATGGCTGCCCAGCAGCCCCGTGCCACCTGTAACCAGATTCATGTTCGCTTCCTTTCCATCCACAATAGCCCAGCCGCCGCCGGCACGAGCGAGCGGGAAGTGTAAACCATGCGGAAGCGTTTTGAAATCCGAAATACGAAACTCGAAATACGAAACAAATTCCAAAAATGCAAACGGTAATTTCCAAACGCTCCGCTATGCCATGCGCCGTGACACAGGGAACACGTCATGTATGCCAATGAACATCATCGCATAGCCCAACCTGGCCGCAGGCCCTGCCATTTTGCGTTGTAAAACGTTGCGAACGACAGAACGCTTCGGTTTCCATAACGACCTACAACGCAAAATGGCAGGGCCTGCGGCCAGTCACGCCCAAACACAAAGGTCACGCGAAAACCGGTTACAACACATGCGTTTGCCCCGCCTACAGCCTATCGTTCCCACGCCGCTCGCACCGCGAGACATCGTTCGAGGACCGCGGACATTTCGGCCAGCGGGATCTGGCAGGCGGCGTCGGACTTGGCCTGGTCGGGGTTGGGATGCGTTTCGACGAACAGCCCGTCCGCGCCGGCGATGAGGGCGGCGGCGGCGAGCATCGGGGCGAATCGTCGCTGCCCACCCGACGCGTTGCCGCCAAGCCCGCCGGGTTCCTGCACGCTGTGCGTGGCGTCGAAAATCACCGGCGCGAACGGCCTCATTTCGGGAATCGCCCGCAGGTCCGTCACCAGCCGGTTGTAACCGAAAAACGTGCCGCGCTCCGTCAGCAGCACGTTCGCGTTGCCGGTGGAGCGAACTTTCTCGACCGCTTGCCTCATGTCCGGCGGGGCCATGAATTGGCCCTTCTTGATGTTGATACATTGGCCGCTCTGCCCGGCGGCCACCAGCAGGTCGGTCTGGCGGCAGAGGAACGCGGGAATTTGCAGGCAGTCTACGACGGCCGCCGTGGCCGCCACCTGGTGAACCTCGTGCACGTCCGTCAGCACGGGCACGCCGAGCTGCCGCCGCACCTGGCCAAGCCACGCCAGCCCCGTCTCCAGCCCCGGTCCGCGATAGCCGCTCGCGCTGGACCGATTGGCCTTGTCGTAGCTGGCCTTGAACACGTAGCCGACGTCAAGTCGCCGACACGCGTCCCGCAGCGTGCCGGCCACCTCGAGGCACAGTTCCAAACTCTCCGCCATGCAAGGCCCGGCGATCAAGCATAACCGCCCGCCGCCAAACGTCACGTCGCCAATTGGTACCGTATTCATGAAATTCCCGTGAAAATCAAAGAATTCGTTCATCGTTCGCTGCCGACAGGCCTAGGCGTTTTTTTGCTCCGCGGCATCTCCGGCTGTTCGTTGCTTTGGGGCAGGTCGATTGCATCCCTGCGCACCGGCGCCTTCCGCGACAGACTGGTGCCAAGCCCAGCCTCGCACCCGGCCAAGCAGAGCACCGCCAAAATAATCCATACCATTCGCATGCGGATACCGTACACGATTTCCGAGCGAAACGCCACCGCGGACCATTTCGAATCCAGGGAAACGCATGTGCATTTTTCGTTTTTCGCGCAACCTTCGTGCTCGGCGCGACTGGCCGCAGGCCCTGCCATTTTGCGTTGCAGATCGTTGTAACAACCGAAGCGTTCAGTCGCTCACACCGTCCTACAACGCAAAATGGCAGGGCCTGCGGCCAGTCGCGCCTGATTCCGAATCCTCCCGAAAAAATTTCGCGTAATTCGTGGTATTCGCGGCATAATGACAACCATGAGCACGGAATCGAAATTGGCGGTGGTGTTGCTGTCCGGCGGGCTGGACAGCGCGACGGTGTTGGCGTTGGCGAAACGGGCGGGGTTTGTGTGTCATGCGTTGAGTTTCGATTACGGACAGCGACAGCGGGTGGAGTTGGCATCGGCGACCCACGTGGCGGCGGCGATGGGCGTGGCGGCGCATCGCGTCGTGCGGATCGACCTGTCGGCCGACGGCGGGTTCGGCCGCAACGCGCTGACCGACGCCCTGGCCGTGCCGAAGGATCGGCCCGTCGACGGCGAAATTCCCGTCACGTACGTGCCGGCGCGGAACACGATTTTCCTAAGCCTCGCACTGGGATACGCGGAGGGGGTCGGGGCATTCGACCTGTTCATCGGCGTCAACGCGGTGGATTACAGCGGGTATCCCGATTGTCGCCCCGCGTTCATCGAGGCGTTCGAGCGGGTGGCGAATGTCGCGACGGCGGCGGCGACGGCAGGCCTTGGGCGGTTCACCGTTCACGCGCCGCTGCTGGCGATGTCGAAAGCGGAAATCATTCGGCAGGGATTGGCCTTGAACGTACCGTACGGCCTGACGCACAGTTGCTACGACCCCGACGCGGCGGGCCTGTCCTGCGGCCATTGCGACGCATGCCAACTCCGCCTGGCCGGCTTCGCGGCCGCCGGCGCGACGGATCCAGTGGCGTACCGGTAGCAGGGCGAACGCATGTACATTCCTCTTTTCGCACGAGATCGCATTCGAGGCGTGACTGGCCACAGGCCCTGCCATGTTGCGTTGCAGGTCGTTGCGACAACCAAAGCGTTCAGTCGCTCACAACGGTCTGCAACGCAACATGGCAGGGCCTGTGGCCAGTCACGCCGGAACATAAAAGTCGCGAAAAAACCGGGCAAATGTCGGCGCGGTTTCCCTACGGAGCCGCCACGTCGGCGGGTTCCGGGACGGGCGTTGGTGCGGGGTGGGGTTCTTCTTTTTTCTCGTGGCGTGCAAAGTATCGATGCACGAAAATGCTGTACGTCACCAGCATCGCCAGGACCGCCAGCAGCACGATCAGCCGGACCATGGAGTTGTCCACCCACGCGTAGGTCAGCGAGGCGGCGGAGCACAGGAGCATCAGTCCCACTTGGAGCGAGGTGACGCGGACGTGGCTCCATCCGCAGCGGATGAGCAGGTGGAAATGGAATTCGCGGTGCGGATTGAGCACGTTTTCGCCCCGCAGCAGTCGTTTGCAGATGGTAAACACCGCGTCGTAGATGAACAGGCCCAGCGGCAGGACGCAGGCGATCCACGGATATTTTCGCGTGCCGATCAGCGTCATCATGGCCAGGGTGAAGCCGATCGTCGTCGCGCCCATGTCGCCCAGGAACATGACCGCCCGCGGGAAATTGTAGGGCAGGAATCCTATGCACCCGCCGACCAGCGCCGCGGCCACCATCGCGCTGTTGCCCGCGCCGTTGAGCGCCAGCAGCACCGACAACGTCGCGCCGCCCACGATGCCTTGCATGGCGGCGCTCCCATTGATGCCGTCCATGAAATTAAAGAAATTCACAAAGCCCGCCACGAACAGCACGGCCACCCCGAACCCAACCCACGACGGCAGCGAAATCGTCACAAACGGCAACGCAAACCCCGTGACGTGCAGGCGGATCAGGTAAATACTGACACACGCGGCCCCCAGATGCACAAGCAGCCGCAACACCGACGAGAGGGAGACCGCGTCGTCGATGAAACTGATAATGCTCACCAACGCGCCAAACGCCATCGCCACCAGCAAGGCGGGGTTGGGCTTGCCCAGCAGGGCCATCGTGAAAATCATCGCCAGCACGATGGCCACGCCGCCCATCCGCGGAATCGGCGTCGAGTGGCTGGAGCGGCGATTGGGCACATCCATAATCCTGAGCCGAACCCCAAGACGTCGCATGGGTATGCCCAGCAACAGACAGATGATCGCCGAGGTCGCCATCGCGATCAGGCCTTGCGTTATCGGTGAGAGATCCTGAAGCAAAAACTTAAACATCCATTGCCCCAACAAATTTCGTACCCGCGCGGCGGAGTACCCTCTGGGATATCACTCGTCTGTTATACGTTATTCGAGCATGGCTGACAAACAAATCAGCCGGTAAAAACCCTCGGTGTCACCCTGCGCAGCGCGTCCTGGAGGCAGACCTTGACCCGCCGCATCTGCGCGTCCGTAAGGTGGTTGAAAAACGGCAGAGCGATCGTCCGGGCGGCCACGCGCTCCGTGTGCGGCAGATGCACGCCGTCGCCCACCCAGGGCTTCACGTACGGTTGATGGTGAATCGGCACGAAGTATTTATTGCAGCCGACGCCTTCGTGGGCCAGGTGCTCCATGACGCGGTCGCGGTCGGCGGCGGAAAAGCGGTCGTTCAGGCGGATGACGTAGACGAACCAACTGGCATGGGCGGGATCGGCCATCGGAGGCAGATGGATTTCCGCGATGTCGCCGAGGCACCGGTGGTATCGCTGGGCGACGTCGCGGCGTTTGGCGAGGATCTCGTCCAGCCGGGCCATCTGTATTTCGCCGATCGCGGCGTTGATTTCGCTCATGCGGTAGTTGTAGCCCAGTCTCGCGTGGGACAGCCAGGCGGCGGAGTCTCTGCCTTGATTTCGCATGGAGCGGCAGCGGTCGGCGAGGACGTCGTCGTCGGTGACGATCATGCCGCCTTCGCCGGTGGTGATTTGCTTGTTGGGATAAAACGCGAACACGCCGCACTGACCGAATCCGCCTGCCGACCGCCCGCCGAGCGCGCCGCCGAGGGCTTCGCAGGAGTCCTCGATCATGGCCAGACCGTGCGCGCGGGCGAGTTGCTCGTACTGGTCGAAGTGGGCGGTGTTGCCGAAGACTTCGACGGGCAGAATGGCCCGCGTTCGCGACGTGACGGCGGCGGCAACGGCGGCGGGATCCATGTTGTAACTGTCGGGGTCGATGTCGACGAACACAGGCCTGACGCGTTCGAACAGCAGGCAGTTGGTCGTGGCGACGAAACTGAAGGAGGGCGTGATCACCTCGTCGCCTTCGGCCAGTTCCAGCGCACGCACGCACAGATGCAGCCCGCTCGTGCCGCTATTGACGGCGATGCCGTGCCGCCGCCCCGCCCGGCGAGCGCAAGCCTGTTCAAACGAGACTGTGCGAGGCCCGAGGCTCAGGCGGTCGCTCTGGAGCACCGCCACAACGGCCTGGATCTCCGTCTCGGTCACATCAGGACTCGCCAACGGCACGGGGGTGTCGGACGATTGTGGCATGGTATGTACTCGGGTTATTTCGTTAACTCGTTTCGTCGTTGACTCGTTGCCACGATGGACACGTTCGGATGCTCCGGGCTTCGGGTGGTTTTTTCGTCCGCGAGGGAATCCTGCGGCTCGTATTCGGGCACCAGCCGCTTTATCGCGTCGCCGATCCGCTGGCGGTCCGTGCAATTGGCAAGCCCGCTCAGTTCCGCGATGCCGGCCTCCACCGCCGACCACGGATGCGGCTGATGTTTCCACACCATCACTTTCGGATGCACGGTGGCTTCGATATCCTCGCCGTGGGTGCGCAGCTCCTCGAACAGTTTTTCGCCAGGGCGGACGCCCGTGAATACGATGTCGATGTCCTCGTCGGGGCGGAAGCCCGACAGCGTGATCATTTCCCGCGCCAGATCGAGGATGCGAATCGGATCGCCCATGTCCAGCAGGAAAATCTGTCCGCCGCTGCCGGTGGCGGCCGCCTGAAGCACGAGTTGCGACGCCTCGGGAATCGTCATGAAATAACGGGTCATCTCCGGGTGCGTCACGGTGACCGGGCCTCCCGCGAGGATCTGCTTGCGGAACAGCGGCACGACGGAACCGCTGGAGTCCAGCACGTTGCCGAACCGGACAGCCTTGAATTCGGTGGGGCATCCGCCGTTGAGCGCCTGGATGTAAATTTCCGCGACGCGTTTGGACGCGCCCATCACCGACGAGGGGTTGACGGCCTTGTCGGTGGAGATCATGACGAACTCGGCCACCCCGTGCGTGCAACTGGCGTCGGCAACGTTTCGCGTGCCGAGGATGTTGTTTTTGACGGCCTCGGAGGGGTTGCGTTCCATCATGGGCACGTGCTTGTGGGCGGCGGCGTGAATGACGACGTTGGGGCGGTGCGTTTCCCAGACGGCCATGACGCGCTGGCGGTCGTAGACGTCGCAGATGCACGCGATCGTTTTCATCTGGGGGAAACTCTTGTTGAGTTCGCCCTCGATGTCGTACAGCGGCGTCTCGGCCTGCTCGACGAGGATCAGGCTGGCCGGCTCGAACGGGCCGACCTGGCGGCACATTTCCGAACCGATCGACCCGCCCGCGCCGGTGATGAGCACGCGGCGGCCTCGAATGAATTGGCGGATCGCTTCCCAGTCCAGTTCCACCGCTTCCCGGCCCAGCAGATCGTGAATGTCGACCGGGCGGATCTGGCTGACCGTGACGCGGCCGTCAATCAACTCGCGGACGCCCGGCAACGACTGGAACCGGACGGCCATGCCGCTGCACCGCTCGATCACGGCACGCAGTTGCTTCTGCGTAGCCGTCGGGATCGCGATGAGAATTTCCTCGACCTTGTGCTGATCGCAGAGGTCGCGAATGTCCGCGGTCGTCCCGAGCACCTGCGTGCCGTGGATCGTCATATGCCGTTTGGTGGGATCGTCGTCCACCAGCCCGATCACACGGTACCGCTCCTCGCGCATGCGAAGGATTTCGCGAAGGATCGTCTCGGCCGCGTCGCCCGCGCCGACGATCAGCACGCGGCTGATGCCTTCCGACGAGATCGGCCGACGCTCCTCGCGGTAGATGCGGAAACCCAACCGGGCCGCCGACACCAGGAACACGGTCGTCAGAAAATCCAGCACAAGCACGCCGTTGGGCAGGCGGTGCTTGAAGAAGTCCGTCATCATAGGCCATTTGCCGCCGCCCCACTCCGGGCGGATATAGGCCAACACATCCGCAAGGTAGACGAACAGGAACTTACAGCCGAACGCGATGGCGATGAACCACCACGAGGCGATGAGAATGCTCATCACGTCGCGGATGCCCGCGTACCGCCACCCGCCACGGAACAGCTTCATCCGCCCGAAAATCAACAGCTTGAGCAGGACAAAAAACGGCAGGCTCGGCAAAAACCCGGAAGCCAGCCAGGCTTCGCCTTTGCCGGGGATTCCCGAATCCACCCGGATCAGAAACCCCAGCAGGAGCGCAAAGGTAAAGAGGGCGGCATGGATCAACACATTCATCATCAGGCGGTGACGCCAGATGAACTGTTCCACGCCTCCCAGCGGGAGCGCATTCGCATTGGCACGTTCTTTACCCATCGTTTACGCGGTCACAAATCAAGCCCGTGAGGGGGCATCGGGCCAAACCTCACGTCGCGCTCCCGATCCGACGGCACTGGCCGACAAACAGTACGTCGGACACTTTATCGGCTTTTCGACATTGTGTTTTCAGTACGACGCGTCAATTCACTTTACACAACAAGCAAACAAAACCAACATTCCAAAGGCCACCTGTGGTCGTTATCCAAAGGTGGCCTGGTGAGTTACGGAATCGCCCTCGGTCCGGCCGGCCGAACGCCTGATGGCTCTGGCGATTCCTGAAGGATGGCCAGTATGGATTCCTGGAACATCTCCAGTGCCAGCGTCGCCTGAGGCCCATTGGGTTTGGAGAGCCCCTCCGCAATGGCCTGAAGGGCCTGCATGGGCCCGCGGTCGGGATCGAACCAGGCGAAATAGGCCTTGATCAGGGCGATTTCGGCGTCGCCGGGCCGCGAGGCCATGTACTCGTCAAGCCGACGAAGGTCGCTGACGTAGGCGGTACGGTCGCCGTAGAAATCCCGAGGCCGGAGCCTGGCGCGGGGCAACTGCGGAAGCTGACGAAGAACTTGCCGTAAATACAATGCACAAGCGGAGTACGAACCGCCCGCGAATTTCGCGTGGGCCATGCTCAACAAGCTTTCGGGATCGTTTCCGATCCGGTGAGCCATTTCGAATTTGGAAAAGGCCGTCACGTACTGCCGGTCGCGGAAGGCCCGCTCGCCGTCCCGCATGCACCGGGCGTACGTGCTCTCATCTTCCGGCGCCAGCGACGTGATCGCATCGGTCGAGTCAGCCAACGCGGACTCATCGGGGCCAAACACCTGCCCGCCGCTGACGGTCGGTTCGGCCCTGGAAAACAACTTACTGATGCCGGTGGCTCCGCCAACGTCCCGCGACATGCTGAGTCCCGTGTCATACCGCTGGCCTCGCGATGTGAAAGGGTCCGCCGCTTCGGTGGAAAAGGACGTGCCCGCCGATCCCCGCAACGATCGTGACGACGCGGACGTGCTGACGGAGGTGGAAAAACTGGCATAAGGCGACGCCCCGCCGCCGCTACTGCGGAATGAGTAATTCTGCCCCGCCCCGCCACTGCCGCCGCTGATGGAGCTCTGCAGGCTGCCCGCACTGGTCGAATATTGCGAAAATGACGACATGCCTGAAGACCGGCCAAACGTGGACGAAGGACTCCCCGCCCCCAGCGTGGACAACCGCACCGTATTGCGTCCCTGGGCCTGGGCAGGCCAACCCGCACAGACCGACACCGCCCCTGCCGCCAGAATAATCAGTATGCCCGGTCGTATCCTCATCTTGCCTTCCTGATTCCCACCCAGCACGAACGTATTATACCCAACGACACCGCCTCACACTATTCGTTTTTTACAAAACCGGAAATCTCGCTATAACGTTATCGGCGTTTGGCCTGTCATTCTCCACGTGACGCGGGCGTCTCACCCGCGTAGACCGTATAAAACGCCTTGTTTCTCGTCATAACGTCAACTGTCTGGAACGGTCAGCGAGGGCTGGAAGCCCTCGCGACACGCGGGCAAGATGCCCGCGTCACATCTCACGTTTTCGTCATCGCTTTGTCAGGCCAGCCGTCGTCCGCGTCGTACACGCCGCCTTCGTGCACCCGGCCTTTGATTTCGATCCGCTCCACCGCCATCGCCCGACCCGTCGAGCCGTCCACCGTCACCAGCACGCCGCTGAGCCTCGGATCGCCGCGGGCAATTTCATAGTGACACGGCATGGACGTCGTCAGCGACGACAGCACGCGGTCCCGCCGCCGACCCAGCACGCCCTCGTACGGGCCTGTCATGCCCACGTCGCTCACGTGGGCCGTCCCACCGTCCAGAACGCGGACATCCGCCGTCGGCACGTGCGTATGCGTCCCGAACACCACGCTCGCCCGCCCGTTGAGGTGCCACCCCATCGCCACCTTCTCGCTGGAGGCCTCCGCGTGAAAATCCACCACGCGGATGCGGGCGTTGTGCGGCAACTCGTTGAAAATCCGATCCATCGCCGCCCACGGCGAATCGTTCGAACCCATGTACAACTGCCCCAGCGCGCACGTGACCGCCACGTCGTGCATGCCGCTCTTGGTGGGCAGGACCGTCCACGTCCGCCCGACGGCCGAGGCGGACAGATTGGCGGGCCGGATGATGCGGGGCGAGTTTTGCAGCAGGGACAGCACGTCGCGTTTGCGGAAGACGTGATCGCCCATCGTGACGCAATCGACGCCCCAGGCCAGCAGCTTGTTGAAAATCGCGGGCGTCATCCCGCTGCCGCCGGCGGCGTTCTCCGCGTTGCACACGACAAACTCGATCTGCCGCTCGGCAATCAAGGCCGGCAGATGATCCTCCAACACGCATCGGCCTGGCTTGCCGACCACGTCACCGATACACAAAATCGCAATGGGCATGTCCGCCTGTCACTTCCTAGCCCCCGCACGAACGCCGTCAGGGCACCGTTATTTTTACCATAGAGGCACGGAGAACCACAGAGAAATCGCGAAAACGTCCTGCTTGGGGTGCACGTCACGTTTATAGGTGAAGGAAACAGGGTGGCCGCAGGGCATGGAACACAACGGAGCGACCTCCCCGGCCTCGCGTTGACGTGGGCGGCACACAGCCGCGAAGCGGCGTCGTGTTTCGCCCCGAGTGAGCCGTACTCGGCGAACCCGGGGGGTGCAAATTTTTGTCCTTTTCTTTGGCCTGACGCCACGGGCCGAGGCCACATCGTCGCGCGAAGTCGGCGGCGAACGACGTGCACGTTCCCTTGTGCGCGTCGTTCGAAGCCGTGCCCGCCCGCGTGTCCGTCCTCGGCCCGTGGCGTCAGGCGACGTTATGATGGAGAGAAAAATCTCCACCCCAGGGTTCGCGAGTACGCTCGCCCTGGGCTAAAACGACGCCGCTTCGCGGCTGTGTGCCGCCCACGTCAACGTGAGGCCGGGAAGGCCGATCGGTTGTTTGCCACGTCAAAATCGTATCCCTGCGATGTTACAATCTCGATCAGTTTCGGATTTCGAGTTTCGGATTTCCAGCGGACAATCCCGTCGACGCGCGGTACACTGCGCGCGATGGAATGAGGAGTTCCGTCGACGGGAAACAACACAAACAGGAAAGACAAAACCCCATGGCCCCCGACGACACGTTGCCGGCTGACGGCATTCATCGTATGGTTCCGCGCGACCGCATGACCAAGAGCGCCCAGCGGCTTCGCGATTATTACGAGTTCAAGCCCGGCGCGCCGTTTTATTCGTGCGAGTTCGCCAACGGCTATTTTTTCACGATGGAGCGGTGGAAAAACGAAGGCATGCCGCAGGACGTGCCCCTGGCGGAGTTGTTCGGCTTCGACGAACCGTCGTGGGTGCAGCTCTGGGGTGCCGGCTGGGGAAGCCTGCCCCTCGACCCGCACTTTGACGAGGAACTCATCGAGGACCGCGGCGAGCACGAGGTCATCCGCGACGGCCTGGGACGCCACGTCCTCTACTTCAAGGGCAATCACGATGGGTACATGCCCGAGTACATCGACCATCCCGTCAAGGATCAGAAGAGTTGGGAGGAACTGCTCCTGCCTCGGCTGAACCCCAACAGCGCCGAGATCTGGAAGGACCACGATGCGACCGTCGCCGCCGGAAAACGCGATGCCGCCAAGGGCTTCGTCGTCATGCAGCGGGCCGTCGGCGGATACATGTGGCTGCGAAGCCTCGTCGGCCCCGTCGAGCTGCTCTACATGGTGCACGACAATCCCAAGCTGATTCACACGATGATGGAGACGTGGACGCGATTCGTGGATTTCGTGGTGGCGAAAAACCAGCAGCATTTCACGTTGGATTCGCTGTTTTTCGGCGAAGACATCTGCTACAATCACGGCCCGCTGATTTCGCCGGACATGATTCGCGAGTTTCTGCTGCCGTATTATCAGCAGGTGGTGGACAACGCCCGCCAGCGACAGATCGACAAGACGCGACACATGGTGTTCCAGATCGACACGGACGGCCTGGCCACGCCGACGATTCCGATTTACCAGACGGTCGGCATGGACGAGATGAGCCCGTTCGAAGTCGCCAGCGGCTGCGACGTGGTGGAGATCGGCCGACAGTTCCCGACGCTGCTGATGAACGGCGGCATCGACAAACGGATCATGGGCCACTCCAAGGCCGCCATCGACGAGCACCTCGAACGCATCCTCCCGGCCATGCGTCGCCGCGGCGGCTACTACCCCACCTGCGACCACGGCGTGCCGCTGACGGTAAGCTATGAGAACTACTTGCACTACCGGAAACGGTGTTTGGAATTGGGCGGGTAAACGGCGGACCTCGGGATTTCGTTTGCTCGATGGTAAATCCTTGCCGCCAATTCCGAGGGAACGTTTTCGTTGACTCGTTAACTGGTTAACTCGTTAATGGGTTTGCCGAATTACGAGTTAACGAATTAACGAGTCAACGAAAACGTTCCCTCGAATTGGCGATGCGATTTCACCGTCGAACCACGAAAGCCCGAGTCCCGATTGCCGCAAGAAAGGAACACACAATGAACTCCCTCGAACGTTTCCACGCCTGCATGGACTATCAGCCGGTCGACCACACGCCGTTCTGGGGGTGGGGCGCGTGGCCGGAGACGATTGAGCGATGGCAGGCCGAGGGTTTCGTGCCGGGGCGCGACGATCCCGATGCGCCGTGCGATCCGCGCACGGGGGCAGGCCATTGGTTCTTCCCCAACCCGCCGTTCGAACACAAAATCATCGAGGAGACCGACGACCGCGTCGTCTACGTCAACCACGAAGGCATCCTGATGAAGGAGCGCAAGGACCAGCGCTGGAGCTCCATGCCGCAATTTCTCAAATTTCCCGTGGAAACCCGCGAGGAATTCCGCCAGTTCTGGGCCGAACGAATGACGCCCGACCCCGCCGCCCGCATCGGCGGCGACGGTGGCGATGGCGGTGATTGGAAAAAAACCCTGCGCGACCTCCGCGCCGCCCCTATGCCCTTCATCGTCATCTCCGACCGCTGGGGCGGATTCTTCGGACCGCTGCGGAACCTCGTGGGCGTCGAAAACCTCTGCATGCTCTTCCACGACGACCCGGCCTTCGTCGAGGAAATGATGGACGCCAACGCCGACTTCATCATCGCCCTCATGGGCCAGGTCCTCGACGTCATCGCCATCGACGCGTTCGCCTTCTGGGAAGACATGGCCTACAACCACGCGCCGCTGATCTCGCCCGACCACGTGCGACGATTCATGCTTCCGCGGTATCGACGCGTGGGCGATTTCCTGCGGAGTCGCGGCGTGAAATACATCGGCCTCGACAGCGACGGGCAGATCGACTCGCTCATCCCCGTCTGGCTGGACGCGGGGCTGAATTTCCTCTACCCCTTCGAGGTGCAGTCAGGCATGGACGTGCTGGCCGTGCGGAAAAAATATGGCCGCGAGCTGCGCATCTGGGGCGGCGTGGACAAACGGGCGCTGGCGAAAGGCCCGGCGGCGATCGACGCGGAGTTGCGTCGCGTCGCCCCGCTGATTCCCGAGGGCGGCTTCATCCCGCACACCGATCACTCCGCCCCGCCGGATATTTCGTATCCAAACTATTGTTATTACATCCAGCAGTTGGCGAAAGTCTGCGGGAAGTAGACGGTTCGAAATCTGGCTCCGCCTGTTTGCATTGCAGGACGTTGTGTAAAACGAACCGAATGACACGGCAACGACATTACATGGAAACGGACGGTTTGGCCTCCCCGGTCTCGCTCGGAAGCACAGGTACACAGCCCCAACGGGGCGTCTTGGGTAGCCCAGGGTGAGCGGTACGCCGCGAACCCTGGGGATGAAGATTTTTTCCTTTCCACCTCGTGCCTGACGCCACTGGCCGATGTCGCGCACGCTGGCCTGTACGGCTTCGAACGACGCGAACAGGGAGCTGTGCGCGTCGTTCGAAGCCGTCTTCGCATGACGGTGTGCCCTCGGCCAATGGCGTCAGGCACGATGAAAGGTTCGAAAATCACCTATTCCCAGGGTTCGCGGCGTACCGCTCACCCTGGGCTACCCAAGACGCCCCGTTGGGGCTGTGTGTCTGTGCTCCCAAGCGAAACCGGGAAGGCCAATCTATTTATTCACCACGTCCTACAACGCAATCCTGCAACGCAAACAGGCGGAGCCAGATCTACGTTTTCTCGAACAATCCATCAAAATCCCGGCAGGAATTTCTTCTGTGCTTTGTAGAGTTTATAGGTCATTTCGCGAATTTCCGCCGGGGAGCAGACGGCGGCGGTGAGCGGATCGAGCATGAGGGCCTGGGCGGCCAGGTCGATGTCGCGCTGAATGCACGCGTCGGCGGCCAGGTCGAACATCCGCATGTTGGAATCGCACAAGGCGGCGCAGGCCTTGGGCAGCGGGCCGAAATGCGTCGGATGCACACCCATCTTGTCGACGGTGCAGGCGACCTCGACCACGCCGTCGCCGGGCAGGTTCTCGATCAGCCCCGTGTTGGGCACGGAGGCGTAAATCGTGAACGGCGCGTTCGTCTCCATCGCCTCGATAATGTAACTGGCGTACTCGTAACTGCGCCCGACGGGAATCTCCGCCTTGCCGGCAATCTGATCGACGCGACGCTGATCGTTATTCTTCCGCCAGGTCGGCCAACTGTCCGCGTAAAACCGGCTGCCGCCGTTGTAGCCGGGACGGCAGTATTTCTTCAGTAGATCCTTCCGCTTGCGATAATACGGCAGGTACTCGCTGTCATGGCCGCTGGACTCGGTGCAGTAAAACCCGAAGTGCTCCATCATGTCGAACCGCACCACGTCGAGTTCGTTGAATTCCTTGTCGGTCCGCACGCGCTTTTTCAGGGCAGGATACAGGTCTTTGCCGTGGTGGCTGTACTCGGTGAACCACGCGAGGTGGTTGACGCCCGCGCATTTCCAGGTGAGTTCGTGGTACGGCAGATTCGCCCACGAGGCCAGCGAATGGCTGGCCGCCTGCACGCTGTGGCACAGCCCGACCGCCTTGGCCCCCGGCACGGCCCGGTGGGCGGCCAGGCACAGGATGCTCATCGGATTGGTGTAATTGAGCACCCACGCGCGCGGACAAAGTTTTTCGATGTCGCGAAGCATGTCGAGATAAACGGGCACGGTTCGCAGGCCTTTGAACACCCCGCCAGGCCCCGTCGTGTCGCCGATGCACTGATCCACGCCGTATTCCAGCGGGATGTCGTTGTCCCACGCAACGCACTCGACGCCGCTGACCTCGATGCAGTTGATGACGTAATCGGCGCCAGCCAGCACGTCGCGGCGGTCCGTGGTGGCCGTGACGGTCCAGTTTCGGCCCGTGACTTCGACGATTTTCTTGCACAGCCCCTCGGCCAGTTTCAGCCGCTTGGGCGCGATGTCGACGACGGCCAATTCGCCGCGGTCAACGCCGGGGATGTTCATCACGTCGGCGAAGAGCGTGCCGAGAAATCCGCTGCCCGCGCCGAGAAACACCACCTTCAACGGCCGACTCACGCGGTCGGCAATCCCCATCTCCGTACGCTTGCTGTGCTCGACATGCCCGAGGTCCAGTTTTTTCGTGGCCATGATGGCTCTCCTTTGCTTGGCGCGGCGCGGATTATACCGTACACGGCGGACAGTGGGTAGTGGATCGTTCACTCCTGTGGTACAGTGGCCCGCATGAAACGGATTGGCATGTCCATCCTGCACCTGGCACTGGCGGGCCTGCTGGCGACGGCGGCGGGCTGCGTGTACGATCAGCCGAAGCTGCCCGCGTCCCTGGCCGAGTACGACGCCATGCTCCACGCCGGGCCTCGATACCCCGACCTCACCATCCTCCTGCTCAACCGGCAGCGAATGATGGACGACGACTGCGGCGAACCCCAACGCGTCGAGTCGCTCCGCCTGGTCCACCGATTGGCCGGCGACGAGCCGGGCGTGCGGCAGGACGTCCGCACGCTGCTGTGCCACCCCGCCACGCCCGAATCGCTGCGGCAGGCCTCGCTCGAACTGACGCTGGCCACACACACGCCCTTCGCGACAACCTACGCCGCCTTCGCGGCCAACGGATATACGTTCCGCCAGCGCGACCTGCATCTGATCGAACGCCTCGCCGCCGACACGTCGCGGCAACCGTTCACGCGGGCACAACTGGTCGAAAAAATTCGCGCCACCCTGGCCGCGAGGGAGCACGTCCACATCGCCGCGCCCGCGCCAGAAACCGACGTGCTCGACCCGATCCCAACCAGGACGGCCAGCGGACCCATCGACGTCTTCGACGATCATCTCACCACGCTCACCCACGCGGACCTGTGGAATATCTATCTCTTCCAGGAAACGCTCGCCCGCCCCGACGTGCAGCGAGGCCTCGCCGCCGCCGTCCGCGACGACCGCGCGGACACCACCTCCGCCTGGGGCGGATTGATCTTCTACGCCAGCCAACACGCCGACATGGTCCGCTACAAAACGCCCGCCGAGGAAGGCCGATCCGACTTCCGGCACGCGTTCAACCCCAAGGCCGTCGAAGCCGGCCGCGACGCGCTGGCCCGCTTCCAGTTCCATTTCGAAAAGGCCCACAACACCATGCGGGCGGGCCCCACCCGTGCCGACCTCGCCGACGCCGCCGCGTTCGACGCCTACGGCCTGATCCTCACCACCATCAACGACCACGCCCTCTGCGCCCACTACTACACCCCCCAAGGCGCCATCGTCTCCCTGGGCGTCTACACGTTCGCGGAAACAAAACCTTGAATTTTCGCGTTTCGAATTCCTCGCCGACACGCTACGCTGGCGGCATGGTGCCGGCGGAGCGATATCGTGTGCTGGGCGTGGATCCGGGATTGAACATCACCGGGTATGCCGTCGTGGAATTTGCCGGGCTCGAGCCGGCCGTGATCGAGGCCGGGGCCCTCCGCACGCGCGCGGGCGAAACCATGGCCCAGCGGATCGAACAATTGCACGCGGAGTTGAGCGACATCCTTCGCGAGTTCACGCCCGACGCCGTGGCCATCGAGCAGTTGTACGCCCATTACAAGCATCCGCGGACCGCCATTTTGATGGGCCACGCACGGGGCGTGATCATGCTGGCAGCCCAGCAGGCGGGCGTGGCCGTGAAAAGCCTCGCCGCCACGCACGTCAAAAAAAGCCTCACCGGCAACGGCCACGCGAGCAAGGAACAAATCCAGCGCTCCGTGCAGGCCGTCTGCCGATTAAACGACATCCCCGACCCCCCCGACGTCGCCGACGCCCTGGCCATCGCGTTATGCGCGGGCCGAACGGCGATGTTGCGCGGAGACAAGTGACAAGAGTAGGAAAATTTTGTCTTTCAAAACGTTCGCTCTGTGCGAGAACGTGACATGCGTAGGACACTCCTTCTCTTGTCGCTTGTCACTGGCCGCTTGTCGCTATTTCCGCGAAAAACCCTTGTTTCGCACCTCCCGCTCCCCTACATTCAACGCATGGCAACCAAAGCGACCAAGAAGAAGGACGTCGCCCGGCAGTGGGCGATTCAGTCGGCCCGGCTTTTGGCGGACAATAAATGCGAGGACGTCATCGTGCTGGACCTGGCGGGTAAGAGTCCGGTGACGGATTATTTCGTCATCGCCACCGGCACCAGCGACCGCCAGATGCGGTCCGCCGCCGCCGACCTGGCCGACCTGGGCAAACAACACGACAACGCCCCGTGGCACGTCGCGGGCATGGACTCGGCCGACTGGGTCGTCCTGGATTTCGTCGACGTCGTCGTCCACCTCTTCGATGCCTCCCACCG
The DNA here is from genome assembly GCA_009783465.1 of Phycisphaerae bacterium. Taxonomy (GTDB): domain Bacteria; phylum Planctomycetota; class Phycisphaerae; order SM23-33; family SM23-33; genus WRDM01. The sequence continues at coordinate 53,180 of WRDM01000013.1, forward strand.
ACGCTACTACGACCTCGAACTCATCTGGGGCGAAGCCAAACGAGTCCGCTGGCAACGCGTGACGCGAAAGAAAAAAGAAGCGACGGACGAACCAGCGGAGTAACCGAACGCCAAATCGTTCGCGATGGCTCTGCCTGTTTGCGTTGTCGAATGTGGCGAACTACAACGTTCTTTTGTACACAACGTTCGACAACGCAAACAGGCAGAGCCATATCAACGTCGCGGCTGGTACACCGTCGGCTGGAACGATTTCGCCACCACCGTGCGGATGTCCTGTGCGGTCGCCAGTTCGCCGTCGCCGAGGGCTTGGATCAGGACGTTGCCTGCGGCGGTCGCTTCCGTCGGGCCCGCGACGACCGTGCAACCGGTCGCGTCGGCGGTCATCTGATTGAGCAGTTCGTTCCGCGATCCGCCGCCGACGATGTGGATCGTGTCGATCCGCCTGCCCGTCAGCCGGGCCATGTCGGCCTGCGTTTTTTTGTACGACTCCGCCAGCCCTTCCAGACACGAGCGGACCAACTCGCCCGGCGACTCCGGCAGCGTCTGCCCGGTGGCGGCGGCGAATTCCTGCATTTTTTCGAACATCCGCCCCGCCGACGCGAACGGCTCGTATTCCGGGTCCAGTCGCATCGCGAACGGTTTCGCCTCGGCGGCCAACTGCGTCAGTTGGGCGTAATCGTACGCATACCCCCGCGCCGCCAGCGACGCCCGCAACTGCTGCACCAGCCACAGCCCCGCACCGTTTCGCAAAAACCGAATCGCCCCGCACGCGGCCCGCTCGTTGGTGAAATTCGCCTCGCGGGCGGCCTCGGTAATCAAAGGCCCAGCCAGCTCCACGCCCATCAGCGACCACGTGCCGCTGGACAAATACGACCACCCCTCACCTCCCGACGCGGGCACCGCTGAGACGGCGCTGGCCGTGTCATGACAGGCCGGGGCCGTCACCCACACCGGACGCTCCAGCCCCCACTCCGCCGCCAAGGCCGGCAGCACGGGACCGATCCGCCTGCCCGGCGGAACGATCTCGCCCAGCATCGACGTCGGCAAACCCAACTCCGCCAGCAGGTCGTTGGCCCACACGCCCGTCGCCGACGAACCCGCCACCGACGCGTCGCCGCGAGGATTGACCATCTGGCTCGTCGAGGCGATCGTCGATTCGTTCACCGCCACGCCCGTCAAAAAATAGTGCAACAGATCCGGCAGGAACACCAGCCGGTCCGCGCGATCCAACAGCTCCGGGCACGACGCACGCGTGGCCGCCAACTGGAAAATCGTGTTGAACGGCATGAACTGAATCCCCGTCGCCTCGTACAGCCGCCCGCCGCCAAGCCGCTCCAGCACGGCCCGCATGGCCGGCGCGTTCCGCTCGTCGCGATAACAATACGGCACGCCGAGCAACTCGCCGCTCCGCGTCAGCAGGCCGTAATCCACGCCCCACGTGTCCACGCCCACGCTGACCAACTCCAACCCGTTCGCGCGGCAATGCTCGGCCGCCTTGCGAACGCCCACCGACACGTTGTGCCACAACTCCAGCAAATTCCAATGCGCCCCCGTCGGCAGCCGAACCGGCACATTGGTGAACCGATGCAACTCCGTCAACGTCAGCCGCCCGTCACGCAACTCACCGAGCATCGCCCGCCCACTCTCGGCGCCAAGATCCAACGCTACGTACGCTTTGCTTTTCATGCGGTACAAGGTACGCCAGGTGTGGAAAAAAAACAATTGCCCGCACGACGGAACGTAGATCTGGCTCTACCTGTTTGCGTTGTAAAACATTCCTGTCGTCAAAACATAGACACTACGACTTCGCAAAGACCGAGCGGGATTACGCGGATTAACGGATTAGAGGATTGCAGGAACAGAACGATTGTTCCGTACGGCAATCCTCTAATCCGTTAATCCGCGTAATCCCGCTCGGTCTTTGCGAAGCCGGAAAATGCACGTTTACTCGTGCGCCTTTTTGATCGCGTCCCACGTCTGCGCCAGCGGGTCGGGCATGACCCATTGGCCGAACGTGTCGTTGGCGAAGAACGAGACGCCCTGGCACAGCGTGCCGACCCGCTGGTAGACGCTGTGCTGGAAGAGGTAATTTTTCCGCTCGTCGAGATACACGCGATACCAGTACCACGGATCGACGAAGTCCACGGAGAACAGCGTGTCAGGCCGCCCGCCCAGTTGCGCCGCCACGCGAGCGCGGCTGCGGACGTTGGGCTCAATCTGCGTGCGTTCGGTGATCACCGAGAAGTTGGACACCATCACCGCGTCGAACTGGCCGTAGTTTTCCAGCGACATCGACCACTTGTCCATCTCCACGTCCGCGGGCCAGTAGGTGTCCATCCAATAGACCAGTTTGCTTCCCATGGCCTTTCGCAGGTTGTGGAAGAAATGTTTGACGCCCTCGCGGCGTTGCGGGGTGGCGGGCGGCGCGTTGTCGGGATGCCAGAAGCCCACCAGGCCAAATTGGTTGCCCAGGAACACGCCGTCGAGATTCATGTCGGCGGTGAAAGCGGCCGTCTGGGCGGCAACGAAATCGCCCGCGACCGTGCCCGCCGCAATGCCCTCCGGATATGCGGCGTAGGCGACGTCGTCCTTGTTCAGCGCCGCCGTCACGTCCAGCACAGTGGCGGAGTTGGGCGAGTCGGCCGCGCCGAGCGCCTCGGGATGCCTCGCCTTCCACACGCACTCGCAGAACTCCGGGCCGGGTTCGAGATACTCCAGCACGCGAAGATTCACGCCCTGCCGCTGGGCCTCCTCGCGAAAGGCCTGGTAAATGCCCGCCAGCTTGCGGTAATTCATCGCCTGTTCGCTGAGAATAAACGAAGGCCCCGACAGCGCGGGAATGAAGGAAACCTCGCCGCCGTCGCGGCAGCGCTTGAGCCACTCCAGGTTATGCCTCAGCCGTCCGGCGTCGTTGGCGTTGTGCGCGTTGTGCCGCGCCCAGTCGAACGTGTCGTCCATGCCCGCGGCCCCACGATAATTCAACACGTGATCGCCGTTGCCCGTGGCGAAGGCGACGACCGTCTGCTGGGAATTGTCGATCCACGTGCGGTAATGATCGAAAAACCCCCGCACCGCCGGCAGCGGATCGTTGAAATCGGGGATGGTCTTCGGCGTGATCCACGGGCAGAACGTTTTGAGAATCGGCATGGGGACTCCTTGTGTTCGTTGACTCGTCAATTCGTTGATTCGTTAACTGGTTACTGTTACAACACTACGACGACGCAAAAAATACGGCTGAACGTCCAAAAAGGCGGGATTTTCCAAGCCCCGGCAGGGGCGCCTTTGGTAGCCCAGGGCGAGCCGTACTCGGCGAGCCCTGGGAACAGGTTTCACTTTCATTCAAGCCCCGACAGGGGCGCCTTGGCGGCTGTATAAGTCCAAGGCGCCCCTGCCGGGGCTTGTAATTTGTGGGACCACTACCCCAGGGTTCGCCTGAGTACAGGCTCACCCTGGGCTACCCAAGGCGCCCCTCCGGGGCTTGAGACATCCAGCCACTTGGGCAATCCAGTCACATTCTCATGAACTTTCGTAGCGTGCAACGAGTTAACGAATCAACGTGCGGCTACGGCCGCGCGGAGTTTTGCCTGGGCGGTGTTGACGGCGGCGGTGCGGCGGGCGGCGGCTTCGCGCGTGGCGGCTGGGAGCGCGCGGGCGGCGTCGAGTTCCTGCTGGGCGGCGGCAGGGTCGAGTTTTTCCAGCGGGCAGCACACTTCGGGCAGCACGCTGACGGCGTTGTCACGGACGTGCGCGAACCCGCCAGCCGCCCAGTAGCGAACGCGCTTGCCGGCGGCATCGGTAAACGCCAACACACCCGCGCCCAGCAGCGTCACCACCGGCGCATGGCCTGCCAATATGCCCAACTCGCCGTCGGCCGCCGGCAAAATCACCACCGACACGTCCGCCGACGTCACAGGACCGTTGGGCGTCATCACTTCAAGACTGAATGTACGACTCGCCGCCATCGCATCTCGCTTCGCTTCGTTAACTAGTTAACTGGTTGACTGGTTAACTAGTTAATTAGTTAACTGGCAAATTCGACAAACGGTACCTCTACACTAGTTAACCAGTTAACTAATTAACCAGTTAACAAAAACACTTCCCTCGAACCGTTGCCGCATCTTCACCCACACGCCTCGCAGCCCCTACGTGGCTATGTGGCTCATCACGCTTTCTCCAACTGCTTCGCCTGTTCGGCCGCTTCTTCCACCGTGCCGACGTACATGAACGCCTGTTCGGGCAGGTGGTCCCATTTGCCGTCGCAGATTTCCTGGAACGAGCGGATCGTCTCCGACAGCGGCGTGAAGTTGCCCGCCTTGCCGGTGAAGACCTCGGCCACGTAAAACGGCTGGCTGAGGAACCGCTCGATGCGGCGGGCGCGGGCGACGATCTGCTTGTCCTCTTCGCTCAACTCATCGACGCCCAGGATCGCGATGATATCCTGGAGGTCGCGGTAGCGTTGAAGAATCTGCTGCACGCGGCGGGCGATTTTGTAGTGCTCCTCGCCGACGTACTGCGGATCGAGAATTCGCGACGAA
>WRDM01000014.1 GCA_009783465.1 Phycisphaerae bacterium
CAGGTATGGCAACGCGTGTTGTTGCTCACACGATCCGAATGGTTTACGACGTACCCATCGTTGCCGCTCTCATGGTCTTTTCGCCCTTGTCCTTCCATACCTATTGGCTACTGGCTATTGGCTGAACGGTTCCCTCGAACGAGCGGTTCTTCTACGCCACGAGAACGGAAAGACCCTGGGGCATATCCGCGGCTGGTTTATTTCCGCATCCGTTCGTACAGTTCCACTGGCGCGATGACGTTGGCGATGCCGGCGGCCTGTAGTTGGGTGATCGCGTGGTCGGGGTCCTCGAAGCGGAAGACCAGCACCGCGCGGTCCTGCTGGCCTCGGAACGTGAACGCGTACATGTACTCGACGTTGATTTTCCGCTGGTCCATCGCCTCGAGCACGCGCGCGAGGCCTCCGGGTTCGTCGGGGACTTCGATGGCGACCACTTCGGTGAGGTTCACGACGCAGCCGGCCTGTTCGAGGGCGGCCTTGGCGCGGAGGGGTTCCTTCACGATCAGTCGCAGGATGCCGAACTGCTGCGTGTCGGCCAGCGACAGCGTTACGATGTTCACGCCCGCCTCGGAGAGCACCTTGCAGGGCACGCTTAACCGGCCGGGCTTGTTTTCCAGGAACAGCGAGATCTGCATGATTTTCATGGCGGCTCCCTTTTTAGCTGTCATGTCGTTTATCCACGACGCGTTTGGCTTTGCCTTCGCTGCGTGGGATCGTGTGCGGTTCGACGAAGCGGACGGCGGCGCGGATGTTGAGGACCTGCTCGATGGCCTTGCTCAGCCGGGCGTGCAGGTCGGTCATCGTGCGAACCTTGTCGCTGAACGTTTCGGGCGTGACTTCGACCTGCACCTCGATGTTGTCCAGGCCGGCCTGTCGCGTCAGGACAATCTGGTAGTGCGGCAGCGTGCCCTCGACGGTCAACAGGGCCGTCTCCACCTGCGACGGGAAAACGTTCACGCCGCGGATGATGAACATGTCGTCGCTGCGCCGGCCCATGCGTTGCATCCGCCGCAGGGTTCGGCCGCATTCGCACGGCCCGGCGGTGAGCGTCGTGATGTCGCGCGTGCGATAGCGGATCATCGGCATGGCCTGCTTGCTGAGCGTGGTGAGGACAAGTTCGCCCTCGTGGCCGTCGGGGAGGACCTCGCCGGTGTCGGGGTCGATGATTTCGGGGTAAAAATGGTCCTCGAAAATATGCAGTCCCGTCTGCTGGCGGCACTCGCAGGCCACGCCGGGGCCGATGATCTCGGTCAGTCCGTAGATGTCGTACGCGCGGATGTCCGCGTGCGTCTGAATATACTGCCGCATGCCGTCGGTCCACGGCTCGGCGCCGAAGACGCCCGCCTGCAACGGAAGCGATTTGAAGTCCATTCCGATCTCGCCGGCCCGCTCGATCAGGTGCAGGAAGTAGCTCGGCGTGCAGCAGATGGCCGTCACGTTGAAGTCCTTGAGCAGCATCAATTGCCGTTCCGTGTTGCCGCCGGAAACCGGAATCACCGTCGCGCCGAGGGCTTCGCCGCCGTAGTGGGCGCCCAGTCCGCCGGTGAACAGCCCGTAGCCGTACGCGTTGTGGATGATGTCGCCGGCGTGCAGTCCGCAGCCGGCGAAGGCCCGAACCATCACGCTCGACCAGACCTCGACGTCTTGTTGTGTGTACGCGACGACGATCGGCTTGCCCGTCGTGCCGCTGGAGGCGTGCAGCCGAACGATGTCGCTCATCGGTTTGGCGAACAGGCCGAACGGGTACGTGTCCCGCAGGTCGCTCTTGGTGGTGAAGGGCAGGGCGGCCAGGTCCGCCAGGCCGCGAACGTCGCCGGGCGCCATGCCACGATTGGTCATCCGCTGACGAAACAGCTCCACCTCGTCGTACGCCAGCTCGACAATCGCCCGCAGGCGGCGAAGCTGCACGTCGCGAAGTTCATCCACCGAAACATAATCGCTCGCGGAGGCCGGATGGCGCCCGCCGTTGTTGTGTGAGGTCATAACCAATTCTCTTACTACGGATTCCAATTGCAGGGCGTCTCTATTTTTACCACAGAGGCGCGGAGAACCACAGGGAAATAGTGAAAGCGGCGGGGCGAACGCATGTACGTGACGCGGGCATCTTGCCCGCGTGTCTCGCGGACGCGAGCGCCCGCGTCCGGCGGCAACATGTTTTGTTTTTCATGGCGCGAACTGCGCGGAACGGCCCGCGAGGGCAAGATGCCCTCGCCACACGCGGGCGAGACGCCCGCGTCACGCCGGATCGTTTTCCGTCAGCATCGCCACCAGCCAGGCGGGCGGGCGGATGGGTTTGCCGTCGGGCGAGAGGACGGCGTGGATCGTGTAGCCGCTGGCGACGGGGCTGCCGCTGGCGGCGTGACGAATGGCCATGTCGAACCGCACGCGCGCCCGGCCGGCCATCGTCGCCGTCGTCGTCTGCTCCAACAGATCGTCGTACCGCGCCCGGCCAAGGAATTCCACGTGCGCCTCCACGAGCGGCAACATCGCCCCGCGCGACTCCATCTCCGTGTAGGGCAGCCCCAGTTCCCGCAGCAGCTCTGTTCGACCGCACTCGAACCATTCCAGCGCCCGGCTGTTATAAAATGTCCCCAGTTGGTCCGTCTCACTGTATCGGACGCGAAAATGCATCGTGTTGGGCTTTGTGCTCATCGTGAACGTGTCCTGTAGGAAGCCTGTCAAAACGCGGCAGCCATGGTTCCGGCGCCGGGAAAAAACTCACTTGTCCGCCAACGCCGTCGTGCGAAGATAATCCGCCACGCCGCGGAACCCTTTGGCCCGGCTTCGGGATTCCAGCAGGGCCTTCTCCTCCGGAGTCAACCGTAAATTCACCTGTTCCGAGCGAATATTCTGCCGGGCCGACGCCGGCGGCGTTTCGCCCATTTCCAGCATGGTTCCTATGCCGGAAATCAATAATTCCCGCGTTTGCGTCATGCATTCCTGAATGGTCTTTCCGATTCCGACGGCCTCCGGGATACTCCAGTGCGTGACCGACCCACTCATCTTCCTCAAAAAAACCCTCGGTTTCCCGAGGGTTTTATCATCCACATGGAGCTGAAGGGAGTTGAACCCTTGACCTCTTGCATGCCATGCAAGCGCGCTCCCAACTGCGCCACAGCCCCAGACTTTCCACACGGCACAACCTTGTGCGAGTTATGTTTTGTAGCAACCACAGGCCAAAAGGTCAAGTGGTTTTTTTGCGAATTCGTATCCGCGAGAGCAGGGATGTCACGTTTGCAGGTGGCGTAATCGCTGCGGGACACGATGAATGACCACTCGTTTTCATGGTTGGCTGTTTTGCGATGTTTGGAGCTCCAGCAGCGCAAAACAGCCAACCATGAAAACGAGTGGTCGACACCAACAAATGCGCCGATGGACATTCCCGCGGTTCCGTGGTACAAGTCTTGTCGGCTGTGCGATAAAACCATTTCATGGAGACACCGATGGCGAAAGCGAAGGCGAAGGTACGGATCGGGTTTGTGGGCGTGGGCGGCATGGGACAGGCGGCCCATCTGCGAAATTACGTCAATGTTGACGAGTGCGAAGTGGTGGCCCTGGCGGAGATCAAGCCGGAACTGGGCAAACTGGTGGCCCAGCGGTTTGGCATCGCCAGAGTGTATAAGGATCACAAGGAGATGCTGGCCGTGGAGAAGCTTGACGCGATCGTTGCCAGCCAGATGTTCGACCGCCACGCGCTGCTGTTTCCCGAGTTGTACGGCAAGGCGAAATTTCTTTTCAGCGAAAAGCCCATCGCGGTGACGCCCAAGGCGGGCAAGATGCTCGCCGACCTGGCCGCCAAAACCGGCACGACGCACATGGTGGGCTATCACAAGCGCTCCGACCCCGCGACGATGTACGCCAAAAGCGTCATCGACAAGTGGAAGGCCAGCGGCGAGTTCGGCAAGATGAAGTATGTCCGCATCTCGATGCCCGCCGGCGATTGGGTGGCCAACGGGTTCACCGGGCTGCTCAGGACGGCCGAGCAAATCCCCGCCACGCCCGGCGAAGTCGGCGACAACGTCTGGCACGCCCCGAAGGTGGCCGGCATGTCGGACGAGATGGCCAGGCAGTTCATCGGCTTCGTGAACTACTACATTCACCAGGTCAACCTGATGCGTCACCTGCTGGGCGAAAGCTACGAGGTCGCCTACGCCGAGGAGACCAACGTGATGCTCGCGGTCCGCGGCGCCAGCGGGACGGCCGGCGTGATCGAAATGACGCCCTACCAGACCAGCACCGCATGGGAAGAGTCCGCCCTGATCGCGTTCGAGAAGGGCTACGTCAAACTCGACCTGCCGGCCCCGCTGGCGGTCAACCGCGCGGGCACCGTCGAGATCTACAAGGACAACGGCAAAGGCACGCCCGAACGCGTCAGCCCAACGCTGCCATGGATCCACGCAATGCGCCAGCAGGCCATCAATTTCGTCAAGGTCTGCCAGGGCAAAATGAATCCCCTCTGCGACGCGGCAGAAGCCTATGAGGACCTGCTCGTGGCGAGGCAGTTTATTAAGGTGAGGTACGGGAAATAAACGGCAGCCACAAGCCACTAGCCACAAGCCACAAGGTAAGGAACGACGACGGCGAAGGTGAAAGCGTGGATGTGACTTCTGTGCGTGTGACGTGAATAGCGAAATCGCCGGTGGCGGTTTTGCCGCACCATCAGTATGGTCTTGTTGGCGGAAAACTTAACCATACCTGGTGGCTTGTGGCTAGTGGCTTGTGGCTGATCTACGGCGGTTATTGGTTTGCCAACATCCAGGAAAAAGGAAAAACGATGCCAATTCTCAAGTTCGTCGAGCAGCACGTCAGTGATGAGCGGTTTGAGTCGTGCGGTGTGTTTGACGTGAATAATGACGGGATTCTCGATATCGTCAGCGGCGCGTACTGGTATCCGGGGCCGAAATTCGATCGCAAACACAAGATCGGCGATCTTCAGCCGATCGGCGAATATTTCGACGATTTCTCGGACCTGCCGATGGACGTCGATGGCGACGGATACATGGATTACATCACCGGCGGCTGGTGGGGCAACACGCTTCGCTGGCGGCAGAATCCCAAGGGCGACCCGACGAAGCCCTGGGCCGAACACGTCATCGCCGAGACGGGCAACGTCGAGACGACGCGGCTGTGGGACATCGACGGCGACGGCGAATTGGAGATCGTCCCCAACACGCCCGGTACGGCGCAGCGGTATTACAAGCTCCTTCGCGACGCGGCCGGCAAGGGGACGGGGCAGTTCAAGACCGTCACGATTTACGATCCGGGCGAGGGCAAAGGCACCGATCACGGGCTGGGATTCGGCGACATCAACGGCGACGGGCGCGGCGACATTGTGCTGCGTCACGGCTGGCTTGAGGCGCCCGAGGATCGCGAAAACGGCCAATGGATTTTCCATCCCGAGTTCGACCTGGGTTCCGCCAGTGTGCCGATCATTGTTGCCGACGTCAACGGCGACGGGTTGAATGACCTCATCGTCGGCTGTGCCCACGGCTACGGCCTGTGGTGGTACGAACAGAAGATGACCGGCGGCAAGCGGTCGTGGGTGAAGCATCCGATCGACCCGTTCAACGCGACGTATCACGACATGTGGTGGGTGGACATCGACAACGACGGCGAAATGGAACTGGTCACCGGCAAGCGGTACCGCGCGCACTGCGGGCACGACGCGGGCGACTACGATCCGTACGGTATTTATTACTTCAAGTGGAACGGCGAGAGCTTCACGAAGATGCCGATCGTGTTTGGCGAGATTCGTAAGACCAAGGGCTGCGGCATCGCGTTCCAGGTGGTGGACCTCGACGGCGACGGCTGGCTGGACATCGTCGCCCCCGGCAAAGACGGCCTGTCGATCTTCTGGAACAAAGGCTTCATGGAAAACATGGGCGATTGAGGTTAGACTACTACGACGCCGATATGGCTTGCCGGTTTGCGCTGTAGGATGATCCCGTCGGCAAGCGTTCGGTTATCTGACTTCGCGAAGACCGAGCGAGATTACGCGGATTAACGGATTGAAGGATTACCGTACGGAACAATCGTTTTGTTCATACAATCTTTTAATCCTTTAGTCCGTGTAATCCCGCTCGGTCTTCGCGAAGTTCGGATAGGTGTGCATGCGCCGTCCGAAACCCCTACAGCGCAAACCGGCAGAGTCGTTTCATTGCACAGCCGGCGTTCGAAAACTATGGAATTCGCGAGCCTTTTCAGGTAAACTCCACGCCGCGGTCACAGGGGCGACGGAACGTCCTGGGCCGCGATACTCCTATACATACGAGGTGATTCGCCATGACACGCATTGACGAGATTCTTGAATTCAATCGGGCGTTTGTCGAGAACAAGCAGTACGAAAAGTATGATTATCAGACGACGAAGTTTCCCAACAAGAAAATCGCCGTGATTTCCTGCATGGACACGCGGCTGACGGAGATTCTTCCGGCCGCCATGAACGTGAAAAACGGCGACGTCAAAATTATCAAAAACGCCGGCGCGGTCGTTACGCATCCTTTCGGTAGCGTGATGCGAAGCCTCATCGTCGCCGTCTACGAACTGGGCGTGGAGGACGTCCTTGTCATCGGCCATCACGACTGCGGCATGCAGAACATGGAGGCGCCGCGGCTGATCCGCAAGATGGCCGAGAGGGGCATCAAGACGGAAAAGCTGGATTTCATCGGCTGTTGCGGCATCGACATCAACAAATGGCTCAAAGGCTTCGACAGCGCCGAGGATTCCGTTCGCGAAACGGTCAACCTCATCCGCAGCCATCCGCTGATGCCCGCCGACATCCGCGTCCACGGCCTCATCATCGACCCCGCGACCGGCAAACTGGACCGGGTGGAGTGAACTCCTTTTCGCCGCGAATTACGCGAATGACGCCAATTTCTCAACAGGATTCGCGTCATTCGCGGCATTCGCGGCGAAAAGGACGACGTCATATTCTCGCGTTGTTGTTACTCGTCGCCGGGTTCCTTTTTTGTGTTGGCGGATTCGGGCAGGCCTCGTTCGAGGACGGTGGCGCGGATTTCGTCGCTGAGGTCTGGATTGCCGGTGAGGAAGTTTTTGCAGTTTTCCCTGCCCTGGCCGAGGCGGACGTCGCCGTAGCTGAACCAGGCGCCTTGCTTGGCGATCACGCCGTGTTCGACGGCTAAGTCCACGAGGTCGCCGATGTAGCTGATGCCTCCGTCGAACATGATGTCGAATTCGGCGGCTTTGAAGGGGGCGGCGAGTTTATTTTTCACCACGCGGGCACGGACGCGGTTGCCGATGGCGGTTTCGCCGTCCTTGATCGTGCTGACGCGGCGGATGTCCAGCCGGACGGAGCTGTAAAACTTCAGCGCGTTGCCGCCCGTGGTGGTCTCGGGATTGCCGAACATCACGCCGATTTTCATGCGGATCTGGTTGATGAAAATCACGCAGGTGTTGCTTTTGGCGACGACGCCGACGAGTTTCCGCATGGCCTGGCTCATCAGGCGGGCGTGGAGGCCCATGTGCGAATCGCCCATTTCGCCTTCGATTTCCGCCTTGGGGATGAGGGCGGCCACCGAGTCGATCACGATGACGTCGACGGCGTTGGATCGGACGAGCAGTTCGCAGATTTCCAGGGCCTCCTCGCCGTTGGAAGGCTGGGAGATGAGCAGGTTTTCGAGATTCACGCCGAGTTTCCGTGCCCAGGTGGGGTCGAGGGCGTGTTCGGCGTCGATGAAGGCGGCCACGCCGCCGGATTTTTGCGCCCCGGCGATCACGTGGAGGGCGAGCGTGGTTTTGCCTGAGCTTTCCGGGCCGAAGAATTCGCAGATGCGTCCTTTCGGCATGCCGCGTCCGCCGAGGGCGAGGTCGAGGCTGAGCGAGCCGGTGGGGATTCCGGGCACGGCCTGGATCTGGTCCTCGGCCATTTTCATGATGGCGCCGGCGCCGAAATTTTTCTCGATCTGCTTCAGCGCGGCGTCGAGGGCGTGGTCGCGGCGTTTGTCGACGGCATCGGCTTGCTCTTTTTCTCTGGCTTTTTCTTTTTCTTTCGCGGTGCTTTTGGACATTGAAATCTCCTGATCCTGTCGGAGGTCCCGGCGTCGGTCACGGCCGATGGCCGGGAAGCCAATCCATGACAGTGTCTACGGTATGGCCTTTGTTTGGAATATGCAATCAAAAACCTAACAGGTTTTCAATTTTTTTGCACTGGGCGCAACAGGACTCGAACCTGTGACTTCATCCTTGTAAGGGATGCGCTCTAGCCAACTGAGCTATGCGCCCGCGGTGGGAGCAGTATACCGAAGTGCCGCGGACCTTGCCAGCGTTTCGTCTTTCGATTCCTGTCTCGTCGGTCTCGTGTGAACGGAGGTGAAGATTTCGGCGGAATGTGCCGATTTTATTCTATGGAACGGTGTTCGCCATGGCGGACATGTTGCAGGTTGCCAGTCAAGGAAGGTTTTTGGTAACGACGGCGATGAAAAAGCGGCTGAAGATCACGCGGAGCGACGAGGTGCATCCTGAGGCGATCAGCGTGGGCGAGGAGACGGAGTTCTATCGGACGCTCGAGCAGTTGATCGCGTTGGTCAGGCCGTTGACGATTATCGAAACGGGCAGGAGACCAACCACGCCGACTGCCCGGACAATCTGCTGGGCCTGTGTCTCGACAGTTGCGGCGGCAGGCCTGACATTCTGCTGCTGGACTCGGCCGGCCATCTGGGCTTCGTCGAGTTTCAATACGTGCTCACCAAGCTGCGAGGCTCATGTTTCTTCGCGTTGGACGACACGTTGCACGTGAAGCACTACGAGAGTTTGCTGTTTCCGCGGCGTGATCCGCGATTTCAGATTCTCAAGGAGCCGTCGGAGCGGTTTGGCTTCTGCATCGCCAAGTTTACGCCGAACGGTTACCTCGATGGCAGACATGCCGGCGCGACGCGCCACGCAAGGACACACATTTTACCCGTAAGGACACGAAGGGAATCATGGCTGACAACACCGCTTCGGAAGCGAAGACATCGAATGAGTTCTGGGCATCTCCGGACACCACCGAGTTGACGGGCGCGTCGTCGCCGACCGTCTCTGCTGACGCGGTGGACGGCGCCAAACGCGAGTACGACGCCAAGCCTCCCGCCGACGCCGCGCCGGCCGCCGGGGCCGGGGCGCCGCAACCCGCCGACGTCTTCCACGCGCCGCCCCCCGCCGTGCCCACGCAGGAAGGGCCTCTGGGCATCCGATTCGACTTCAACGACGGCGCGCGAGTCCTCCTGCCTCGCGGGCAGTGGCACGTGCAGATCACCGACGAAGAGTCAGGCCTGATTCTCTTCGCCTGCGACGCCGACGAAGGCTGGGTCGTCAGCGCGCGAAAATACTACGTCCGTTTCGGCATCAAGGTCTGGGTGCGAGGGCAAAATCAGCCGGTGCTGGATCACACCCTCGACCTCAAAGGCCGCGAGGTGCTGCTGAAATTTCCCGTCGGCACGCTGGGCGACATTCTTGGCTGGTTCCCGTATTCCGAGCGGTTCCGCGAGCAGCACGGGTGCATGCTCGAGTGCGTGATGGCGGAGAATCTCATCGACATTTTCCGGGATCAGTATCCGGGTATCATGTTCTCGCACGCGCGGGCGGTGAAGATACAGTCGCCGTACGCGTCGTACCGCATCGGGCTGTTTTTCGGCGGAAACCGCGACTGCCAGCCCATCGATTTCCGCATGGTCGGCCTGCATCGCACAGCCGGGTACATCCTCGGCGTGGACCCCGAAGAACTGCCGCCACGGCTGAACCTGAAGGCCAAGCGGCTGATTGCCGAGCCGTACGTGGTGATGGCCACGCAGTCGTCGTGCCAGGCGAAATATTGGAACAACGGCCATGGCTGGCCGCAGGTGGTCGAGTATCTCAAGGGCCTGGGCTATCGCGTGCTGTGCATCGACAAGAGCCGCACCGTGGGCATGAATTTCACGTGGAATCACATCCCGCACGGCGTGGAGGATTTCACTGGCGACAGGCCGTTGCAGGAACGCATCGACGTCATCAAGGACGCCGATTTTTTCATCGGCCTCTCGAGCGGCCTGAGCTGGCTGGCCTGGGGTTGCCGCGTGCCGGTGGTGATGATCAGCGGCTTCACGCTGCCGATTTGCGAGTTCAAAACGCCATACCGCGTCCACAGCACGCACGGCTGCATGGGGTGCTGGGACGACATCACGGTGCAGTTCGATCATCGGGATTTCTTCTGGTGCCCGCGTCACAAGGGCACGGAGCGTCAGTACGAATGCAGCCGCCTGATCACGGGTCGGCAGGTGATTAACGCGGTGGAGCGGCTGAGGAAGGACCACAGCCTGGTCGCGCCGAAGGAACGGAAGAAACAGTTGTGTTGATTTTTCGAAGTGTGTTGGTGAAGAAGTATCTTTTGTTACAGGGCATCGGCGGTCAGCGCGACCGTCCATCTCGCCGGGCAGCAGCACGTCTTCCCCGGCGGCGTGGCGTCGGGCACGACCCTCCGTAGCGGGGGCACGCAACACGTTTCCAGTAACGGCGCGGCGACGGGGACGACCGTCAACGACAGCGGAATACAGCACGTATATGCCGGCGGCACGGCGACGGGCACGGGCGCGGTCACGTTGACCGGCGCGAACACGTACACCGGAGGCACGTCGGCGCTCGAGGGTTCGTTGATCGGCACCACGGCCAGCTTGCAGGGGGATACCCAATCGGACAAATTTTGATCCGTTTGCTTCGTGTTCCCTCCGTTTTCCGTTCCTCCCATTCTTCCCGTGCTGGTACACTATCCGCTCGGAAACAAGGTGGCATCATGGACGAACGGAGTTCGCGAAAATTCCCCGCGTGCGTTGCATTGGCGTTGTGCGTTGTATTTTCCGCGCCGGCGACCGCCGAGGAGCCGGAACTGACCGAGGCGCAGCAGTCGCGCGTC
Organism: Phycisphaerae bacterium; assembly: GCA_009783465.1. Lineage (GTDB taxonomy): Bacteria > Planctomycetota > Phycisphaerae > SM23-33 > SM23-33 > WRDM01. The sequence goes on from WRDM01000014.1 coordinate 10,883, forward strand.
ACGCCGGTGGTGTTGGCGTATCGCAAGGCCCGCCCTGCCGTGGTGAGCATCTCCGCGCAGAAGACCGTCAGCGGCGGCGTGTTCGGCGGCGAGTTGTTCGGTGGCGAGCCGCTGGACAATATCTTTCCCTCGCCGCTTCGCCCGCGGCGGGCGGTGCAGAGCCTCGGCAGCGGCGTGCTGATCAACGCGCAGGGCTATATCGTCACCAACGCGCACGTGATCCGGCAGGCGCAGACCATCACCGTCACGCTCCACGACGCCAGCCAGCTCGAGGCGAAACTGATCTCCGCCGACCCCGCGTGCGACCTGGCCGTGCTGAAAATTCAGCCTCCCGAGGGTCAACGCCTGCCCTTCCTGCCGCTGGGCCGAAGCGACGATCTGATGGTGGGCGAGACGGTCATCGCGATCGGCAACCCGCTGGGGTATGCCAACAGCGTCACGACGGGCGTGATCAGCGCGGTCAACCGCACGCTGGATTTCGCCAGCGGCGTGACGTTCGAAAACCTCGTGCAGACCGACGCGCCGATCAATTCCGGAAACAGCGGCGGGCCTTTGCTGAACATCCACGGTGAGTGGATCGGCATCAACACCGCCATCCGGGCCGACGCGCGGAACATCGGTTTTGCGATTCCGGTGGACATGGTGGCCGGCCAGTTGGCCAGGCTGCTGGACTTCGAACGGATCAACCGCGTGACGTTCGGCGCGGTGGTGGCGCCTCGTCACGGCGAGGCGGGTGATGAACTCGTGGTGACGGAGGTTCGCGAGGGCACGCCGGCGGCGGATAAACTCGCCAAGGGTGACGTGCTGCGGGCGATCGACAACACGCCCGTGCCGCAGATCAGCGACTTCACGTGTCTCATGCTCGGCCTGAAGAACGACGCCGCGCTGACCATCACCGTCTTGCGCGAGGGCGTGGAGCAGGCGGTCGAGGTGCAGTTGGCCGAGCGGAACAAACCCGACGGCCTGGCGCTGGCGCAGGCGAAACTCGGGCTGACGGTGCGTGAGATCGACGCCGAGTTGGCGCGCGACCTTCGCCTGCCCGTCGAGAGCGGGCTGCTGGTCGTGGAGGTCGAGAAGGACGGCCCGGCGGAAAAAATCGGCGTCCGCTCGCGCGACGTGCTGTTCCAGGTTGCCCAGTTTTACGTGAAAAACGCCGAAACCCTCGGCACGCTGCTGGAAGACCTGCCCGCCGACGCGAGCGTGCGAATCGGCATCCTCCGAGGCGAAACCGCCGCCTGGGCGCCGCTGAGCATTCGAGCGGCCAGCGACAAATGATAAACACCGACGACACCATCGTTGCGATATCCACCGCCGCGGGTGACGCGGCGCGGGCGATTGTGCGGCTTTCCGGGCCTGCGGCGGTGGCGTTGGCGTCGCGGGTGTTTTCACGTGACGAGGGCGTCTCGCCCTCGTGTCTCGCGGGCATCTTGCCCGCGTCCGGCGAAGGCGATTGTGCGTCATCCAGCGGCCATGGAAATGGAATGCACAACGCGGGCGAGACGCCCGCGTCACGTTGTGGGCCGTTGGAGGCCTTGGGCGGATTTCGCCGCGTGGAAGGGATTGTCGCGTGGGATTCGATGGCGTTTCCGGCGGCGGCGTATGTGTTTCGCGGGCCTCGAAGTTTTACACGGCAGGACGTGGTGGAGTTGCATGTTCCGGGGTCGTCGGTGGTGGCGGTTGGTTTGCAGGGGGCGTTGGTGTTGGCCGGCGCGAGGCTGGCGGCGGCGGGGGAGTTCACGGCGCGGGCGTTTTTCAGCGGGCGGCTGGATTTGTCGGCGGCGGAGGCGGTGGCGGATGTGATCGACGCGGCGGACGACGCGCAGTTGCGATGCGCGACGTCAGCGTTGGGCGGGCGCGTCGCGAGGCTGTGTGCGGCGGCGGCGGGGGAGACGGCCGACGCGTTGGCGTTGGTGGAGGCGTCGATCGATTTCGCGGAGGAGGGGATCGAGTTGGCGTCGCCAGAGTCGGTGTCGGCGGCCTTGGAGGCGACGGCGCATCGCGTGGATGAGTTGGCGCGGGCGGCGGCTGATATGCCCGAAACGTTTGCCGCGCCGCGTGTGGTGATGTGCGGTTATCCCAACGCGGGGAAAAGTTCGCTGCTCAACGCGTTGGCGGGGTGCGACCGGGCGATCGTCTCGCCGCTGGCGGGCACGACGCGCGACGTGCTGTCGGCGGAGATCGTGCTGCCGGGCACCGGCTGCGTGACGCTCCAGGATGCCGCCGGGTTCGCCGCCGCCGGCGACGCGATCTCGCACGCCGCCAACGAGGCCGCCCACGCCGCCGTCCGCGCCGCCGACGTCGTCCTGCTCGTGACCGACCTGGCCGCGCCGGATGAGACGCCCGCGTCACGTGATGCCTTGCGGCAACGCGTGCAACATGCCAACCCACGCGCCCGCGTGCTGTGGGTCGAAAATAAAATCGACCTTGCGCCGCGAAGCGACGGCGGTTGTGCGTCTTCCTGCAGCCAGCCCAATGGAACGCACAACGTGGGCGAGGCGCCCGCGTCACGTGAGACGCTCGCGCCGCGAGGAAGCAACGAGTCGTCCGCCATCCGCACATCCGCCGTCACGGGCGAAGGGGTGGATGCGTTGCGACGGGCGCTGGCGAATCTATTGGCCACCGCCGCCGCACGGAGTGGGCAGGCCCTCGGATTGCACGCGAGGCAGCGCCAAAGTTTTCTCGCCGCCGTCGAGGCGATTGCCGCCGCCGCGAGTCTGCTCGCCTCCTGCCACACCCTCGCCGATAAAGCCGAACTCGTCGCCGTCGACCTCCGCCACGCCCTCGCCAGCCTCGGCCAGGTCTCAGGCCAAGCCGTCACCGAAGACGTCCTGGGCCGAATCTTCAGTCGATTCTGCGTGGGGAAGTGATAACGTGACGCGGGCGTCTCGCCCGCGTTGTTTCGTGGAACAGTTTTGTTGTCCTCTGTTGACCAGCCCAGTGGATCGCACAACGCGGGCGAGACGCCCGCGTCACGTTATCCGCCACCGGCCGCCGCCACGACCGCCTGGCCCAGCGACACGCCGCCGTCGTTGCAGGGCACCGTGCGATGTCGCAGCACCGTGAAACGGGCCTTTTCCAGCAACGCCGTCAGGCGGCGCGTGAGGTAGCGATTGGCGAAGCATCCGCCCGAGAGCGCCACCACGCCAAGGCCCGTTTGTTCCCGCGCCCGTTTCGCCGAGGCCAGCAAAAATGCCGCCACCGTGTTGTGAAACCGCGCCGAAACCACGCCCGCGTTGAAGCCCGCCGATACGTCGTTGCACAACTCCGCCACCATCGGCCGAAGGTCGATCTCAAACGTCACATGGGCATCTCGATTCAACAACGTGCCCACCTGGCTGAGGTAAAGATACTCACCGCTCGTCGGCGGCAGGAGACGGAACGCGTAGGCGTTCTCGACGCCCGCGACGGCGGCGGCTTCCAGCATCATCGCCGCCTGGCCTTCGAACGCGTTTTCGCGGGCCAGCCCCGTCAACGCGGCCACCGCGTCGAACCACCGTCCCAGCGACCCCGCCGGCGGGCAATTCGCCCCGGCCGATAGAATCTGCACGAACCGCTCCAGGTCGCTCTCGCCGCCGGCAAGGCGGAGCGCCGTCGGCATGTCGTAAATTTCCGTGCCGAAGGTGTCCCACAGCGCCGCCAGCGCGGGGCGGGCCGGCTCGCGGGAGGCCGCGTCGCCGCCAGGAAGCGGCACGTACCGCAGATGCCCAAGCCGCCGATATGAGGCCACATCCGCCCGCAGCACCTCGCAGCCCCAGACGGCCCCGTCGTCGCCCCAGCCCGCGCCGTCGCACGCCAGGCCGATCACCGGACCGCGAAGCCCATGCTCCGCCAGGCACGACGCGATGTGTGCGTGATGATGCTGCACGCGAACCAGCGGCACGGCCTCGCGACCGGCCAACTCCCCGCGAGCCCACCGCGCCGCGTATTGCGTCGAAAGGTACTGCGGGTGCAAATCCGCTGCCAGCCGTGTCGGTGTTGCGTCATGCAACGCCAGCAGATGGCCGATTGTGTCGAGGTAATGTCGATATACCCGCCCATCCTTGAGATCGCCAATATGCTCGCTCATCACCGCCCGCGGCCCGCGAAGCAGGCAGATGGTGTTCTTCAATTCAGGACCGAATGCTAAGACTGACGCGGGGGCGGAGTCCGTAGCACGGGCATCCTGCCCGTGAGTCCCACGGGCGTCTCGCCCGTGTTGGTCGCATGGCGTAGCCGTTTCGTTTGTATTTGGCTGTGATATAGACGTCTGATCCACTGGCTGGCGTTGCATGGGCGAGACGCCCATGCGACTCACGGGCGGGACGCCCGTGCTACGTGGCGCGGACGTCTCCGCGTCGCCGGACAGTTCGATCGGCTGGGGTGCGTATCCGCGTGCCCGGCGGAGCGGAGTGGTGGCGCCGTCGAGGTGGAGTTGCACGACGCTGTCGTCGAGGCGGCGTTCGATGGGGCGGTCGTGCAGGAGCAGAAAATCGGCGATGTTGCCCAGTTGCGTGACGGCTTCGTCGTTGTCTTTGGCGAGCGGCTCGTCGCTGAGGTTGCCACTGGTCATGACGAGCGGGATGTCGTGCAGGCCTGGCGAGTCGAAGAGCAGGTGATGCAGCGGCGTGTGGGGGAGCATGACGCCCAGCGTACCCAGGCCGTTCGTCACCGACGGCGCGACGGCCGCGGGGCCGCGCGTCGGCAGGATGACGATCGGCCTGGCGGGCGAGGTCAGCATCGCCGCGGCTTCGTCGTTCACGTCGCAGTATGTTTTTGCCACATCGAGGTCGGCGAGCATGACCGCCAGCGGCTTGGCATCGCGACGTTTCCGCCGCCGCAACGCGCGAACGACGGTGTCGGCGTCCGCCCGGCAGCACAGGTGAAATCCGCCGAGCCCCTTGACGGCCAGCACGTTGCCGTCGAGCAGCCACTTCGCCGCCTGCGCGACGGCGTCGTCGCATTCGATGGCCTGCCCGCGCGAGTCGGCGAGCCAGAGTTTCGGCCCGCAGGCTGGGCACGCGATTGGCTGGGCGTGAAACCGCCGGTCGGCGGGGTCGTCGTATTCGCGGCGGCAGGGCGGACACATCGCGAAGTCACTCATGGTCGTGTTCGGGCGGTCGTACGGAATCCGCCGCACGATGGTGTATCGAGGTCCGCAGCGCGTGCAGTTGAGGAACGGATAGCGAAACCGCCGGTCGGCGGGATCGCGAAGCTCGCGGAGGCAATCGTCGCACACCGCCGAGTCGGCGGCCACCTGCGCGTCGGCCAACTCGCCGTCCGCCGAAGGGGCGATCACAAACGCCGCCTCGTCCGCCCGCGGCGGTATGTCGTGCTCGTCCAGCCGCGAAATCGTTGCCGCCGCAGGCAACTCCGCCCGCAGCCGCCGGACAAACTCCGCCACCCGATCGCCCGACCCCTGCGCCTCGATCGTCACGCCGCGCGAATCGTTCCGCACAAAACCCACCAGGCACAACGCCTCCGCCAGCCGATGCACAAAAGGCCGAAACCCAACGCCCTGCACCAGGCCGATCACACGAAACTGCCGCCGAATTGTTGCTCCGTCGGAGGACATCTGTTCCATTCTACATAGCGACAGCCACTAGCCACCAGCCACTAGCCACCAGGGTTTTCGCGTGCACGATCGTAAATGGGAGCATCCCATTCGAGAGGGTGGTCTCAAGGCTTCGCAGACTCGAAGGTTCAGACTGGCGGATTACCCTTCGTGTCCGCGAAGCATCGAGACCACTCTCGCCACGGCGAGGTGCGATTTCACCAATACGCACGCGAAAGCTCTGGTGGCTTGTGGCTACTGGCTACTGGCTTTGTTCCCTCGAACTCTCGGTCCGATTTCATCCACGCTTCGGATACACCAACCGTTTCGGCAGAAACCCGCAGATCACGCTGACGAGGCAGACGGTCAGGGCGATGCTCCAGGCGATTTCCAGCGGCATCTGGTGCCAATCCCACGTGACCGGCGGCGTTTCGTTCGACGCCCACCAATCCCACAGCCACATCTTGCCAAGATATTTGCGGTACGTCGTGCCGTCGGGCGTGATCGTCGTCTGCCAGACCTGGGGCCGGACCAGCGACCACGCCAGCCCCCACCCGCCATATCCGAGGGCAGCGGCGATCAGCCCGCGACGCACCCACATCGCGGGCACCCCGAAGATCCGAGGCGCCGCGACAGGCCTCGCGACGGCGGGCCGCTCCGTTTTGTCCATGACGGTTGGCATATTCGTAGTATTCAAAGCACGAAATCCAAAATACGAAATACGAAACAAATCCCAAAATTTCAAATACCAAATTCCAATCCAAGCGCCGTGGATGCACGTCACGTGTGCAGGTAACGCGATCGCCAAGTCCGAATGAGTGTAATCGGACGACAAAAATTTCCGCCCCAACCTCCGAAACCCCTTGCGGAGTCCGCCATTCGTGGATACACTGCTTGGCTCGGAATGTGGAATTTTGAACGGTGAGTCAGGAGTTTGCAATGCCTCGCGTATGTCCTTTAACGGGTAAGAAAACGGTTGCGGGCCGACAGTATTCCAAACGCGGCAAGGCCAAGTACCTTGGCGGCGTCGGCGTGAAGACGACCAGCATCACCAAGCGGACCTTCCGGGCGAACATCCAGCGCGTCCGCGCGGTCGTCGACGGGCAGGTGGTCCGCATCAACGTCTCCGCCAAGGCGATCAAGATGGGCCTGATCACCAAGCCCGCCCGCCGCAACTACAAGCCGGCCGAGGCAAAGTAACCGAAGCTAAGTGACGAGTAGCGTCTCGCGATGGCTTGCCTCTTTGCGTTGTCGGGCGTTGTGTAAAGCGAACCGTTCGCTTCTCATAACGATCGACAACACAAAGAGGCAAGCCGTATCTATATGCAGACTGTGAACGGCACATTTGTCATCACGACGTTGGGATGCAAGGTCAACCAGTACGACGGGGCGGCCGTCGGGCAGTCGTTGCGCCAGGCGGGACTTGTGGCGGCTCCGCGCGGGGCGGCGTGTGACGTGGCCGTGGTCAACACGTGCTGCGTGACGGCGCCGGCGATGTACAAGAGTCGCCAAGCCATCCGGCGGGCGTTTCGGCGAGCGGATAGGGCGGTGTTGATTTGCGGTTGCTACGGCGACTTCGATGCCCCGGCCTGCCGCGAGTTGGCGACGGAACTCGTCCCGCCCGGCTGTCGTGTCTTCATCGCCGGCCATGGCGACGACCTGCCGCAGGCCATCGCGGACATCGTGGAAATGCTTTGTGGCGAGGCGCAACGTGACGCGGGTGTCTCGCCCGCGTGTCTCGCGGGCATCTTGCCCGCGCCGGATTGTGGAACCGATTCTACGCCTTCCGCTGACCAGCCCAATGGAATACACAACGCGGGCGAGACGCCCGCGTCACGTTGCGCTTCGCCTGCGCCACACAATCTCAAATCGCGCCGGCTTGCCGTGGTCGCACGGAACGCGCCGGCCGACGCCCGCTTGCCGGCCATCGAGCATTTTGACGACCATCAGCGTGCCTTTGTCAAAATCCAGGACGGCTGCGACGCGTTCTGTTCGTATTGCGTCGTGCCGTTCACGCGGAGCGTGGTCTGGTCGAGGCCTGCGGAGGCCGTGCTGGCGGAGTGCCGCCGGCTCGTCAAGGGCGGGCACCGGGAGATCGTGCTGTCGGGCGTGTTCCTCGGCGCGTATGGCCGCTCGACGTGCTGCCGCCGCCGCTGGGACGACACGCCCTCGCCGCTGGGGCCGCTGATCGAAGCCGTCGCGTCCATCGCGGGGCTGTGGCGTGTGCGGCTGTCGAGCCTCGAACCGGGCGATCTCACCGCGGAGTTGCTCGACGTCGCGAAACGGTGCCCGAACTTCGCGCCACATTTTCATCTGCCGCTTCAGTCGGGCGCCGACACCGTGCTCGCGAGGATGAACCGCCAGTACGACTCGGCCGGTTTTTTGCGTGTCGTCGAGCGGCTTCGACAGGCGATGGACCGTCCCGCGCTGACCGCCGACGTGATCGTGGGGTTCCCCGGCGAAACCGACGCGGAGTTCGAGCGGACGCTCCGCGTGGCGGGCGAGGCGGGCTTCGCGGCGATGCACATTTTTCCGTTCAGCGCGATCCCCGGCACGGCGGCGTGGGCGATGCGTCGCCGCGGCCCGAACGAGGCCGTCGTGCAACGCCGCGTGCGCGAGCTGACCGTGCTGGGCGAGTCGCTATCGCAAAAATACCGCCGGCAGTTCCTCGGCCAGACGCTCGAAGGCGTCGTGGAAATCCCCTCACGTGACACGGTGCGGCGTCGGGCTATGACAGACCGCCACGTGACAATATTCTTCGACCCGCCCCCCGTCGGGCCGGAAGAATTAACTGGACAAGTGCGACAATTCCACATCCTCGACGACGGCGACGGCGGCCTGGTTGGACGCCTGACGTCGTGAGGTCTCGTTATTTTTTCGTGATCGCAGCCGGTCTGGCATCCTCGGCTGGTTCGGGCGCGGGCACGTCGAGCAGGATGTTGACCGGCCCGTCGGCGGCGGAGCGGATGATCATGTCGGCTCCGAAGACGCCGCAGGCGACGGTGGCGCCTTGGGCCCGCAGGGCATGGACGAAGGCTTCGTGCAGCGGTTTGGCGAGCGTGGCGGTCGCGGCGGCGGTGAACGCGGGGCGGCGTCCTTTGCGTGCGTCGGCCAGCAGCGTGAAATTCGAAATCGCCAGCACGCCCCCGCGCACGTCCTGGAGCGTTCGATTCAACTTGCCGTCGTCGTCGGAGAAGATGCGGAGGTTGACGATCTTCTGCGCCAGCGTCTGGGCGTCGGCCACGGTGTCGGCGGGGGCCACGCCCGCGTACACCAGCAGGCCTTGGCGAACCTGACCGACCACGACGGAGGCCACTTCCACTTCAGCCCAGTGCACGCGCTGGACAAGCGCTCTCATAGTCGCACTCCCTGCGCGTACATCTGGGCCATGGAGCCCACGACGGCGCCGATCCGCTCGCGCAGCGGCTGCGGGGCGATCGCCTCCACCTGATCGCCGTATCCCAGGATCCACCAGAGGATCTCGCCCAGTCCATCGACGCGGACGAAAAAATCCATCGTGCCGTCGTCGTTCACGCTCGTCCGTTGCGTGGCGTGCCACCGCACCTCGGCTACGTTGCCGGCCACCTTGGCGGAGAACCGCAGATGGACGTCGTATTCGATGCCTTCGGGGATCATGCTCCAGGCGTTGCCGAAGGGTTTGTCGCCCGCGTAGTGCGTCTCGTAGGTGCGGTCCAGCACGGCCAGTTCCTCGATGCGGGGCACCTTGAACGTGCGGACCTGGCGATGTTCGCAGGAGTAGGCCAATAGATACCACGCCCGCCCGATGAAGAGCAGACGGACGGGCTCGATTTCCAGGTGGAGGATCGTTTGTTCGTAAAAACTGTTGTAGGTGATCCGGCAGGCCTGCCGCTGGCCCAGGGCGTTGGCAAGGCGGTCGAAGAGGCCGTTTTTGTTGTCGTGATTGGCCGTGGGGCCCAGGTGGAACGTGACGTTGTCGACGATGCTGCCCACGTGCTCGCGGAGGGGCGGGGGCAGGGAGCTTTCGAGTTTCAAGGCCGCCTTGGAGCATTCGGAGAGCAGGGGCAGACTGGTTTCGTCGCGAATCTGCCGCGAGATGGTGAGGATCGCCAAGGCTTCGCTGACCGTGAAATTCACCGACGGGAGGAAAAAATGCGGACTGATGCAGTATCCGCCGCGCACCTCGTCGAAATAATAAGGAACGTTCGCCATCTCCAACATATTCAGATCGCGAAACAGCGTTCGCCGGCTGATCGACAACTCCGAGGCCAATCGGTCTGCGTTGGGGGCACGTCCGCTTTGAAGTTGAGTGAGCAGTTTCAGCAGTCGGTATATACGGCTGGAATCCATGTCTCACACAGAGTATAGCAGGGCAGTGACAACCCTATGGCACCAAGTATGTGAAAAAGTGAAAATTAACGCAAAATTCTATACGATACTGATTCGAGGGGATTCGGTATGTGGTGTGGTGAAGGACACAGGGCAATCGCATCGAAAAAGTCCCGTTTTTAGACTGTAGACTGTAGGCTGTAGGCGCGACATGCCGTGTCGAAAAATTTGTCGAAAAAACTGCCGCGACTACAGCCTACAGTCTACAGCCTACAGCCTTTTCGCGAAAAACGGGGAATTTAGATGCGATGGCCCTGGTGAAGGACATGTTTACTTTATCGCAGAGTACAGAAGATACAGAAGTGAACGTTGTGGGTTCGCAACACACGTTCACTGGCTCGCCTTTTTGCGCTGCGGGATGTTGTGTACTACAAAACGTTCGTTCGCTCACAACGTTCTACAGCGCAAAAAGGCGAGCCAGTGAACACGTCGCGGAGTTTCCCTGTGCAACTCTCTGAGTTCTCTGTGTCGCTGTGGTAAAAATACCGTGGCCCGGCGGGTTACTCTTCCAGCATACCTGGCGTGGTCAGGTCGATGGGTCTGGCGGGGGTATCGCCTTGCATGACGGCCCAGCCTCGACGTTCGATGACGTTGGGCATTTTCTCCATCGCGATGCCGTACTGTTGGAGAATCGTGCCCGTCACCATGGCCAGGTCCGCCAGGGCCTGGTTGTAGCTTACGATGGCGGCCAATTCCTCGAGGCGGGCCTGGGCAAGCGAACCCTGGGCGCTCAGTTTGACCTGGAGGAATTCGGGCGTCAGTCGGCCTCGGACGCGTTCGACGGTGTTGAGGGCCTCCAACTGCTCCGCGGCCGCGTCGACGGCCAATCGCGTCGCCTGCATTTCGAGGTAGGACGTGCGGATTTGCCGGATGCGTTCGCGGATCAAGACGGCGATGTTGTCGGAGACGTTCTGCAACGTGGAGATGGACCGCCCGACTTCATACTGCCGCTGCCGCCACAGGGCCTGCGCGTAGCGATTGCCGATGGGGTACTCCAGCACCAGGCCGAGGTTGTAGCCGAGGTTGTCGAAGGTGAACATATTTTCGACGGCCCCGCCCGCCCTGGTGTCGATGTCGGCGACGCTCATGCCGGCTTGGAGATTCAGACTCGGCAGCGTCTGGTTCTTCGCGACGCGGACCTGGATCTGGGCGGCCGAGATGCCCAGGCGGGCCTGCTCCAGTTGCGGATTGTACACCAGCGCCAACGCCAACTGATCGGTCGGGTCGATCTCGACGGGAATTTTCGCCGGCGGCGTGGTGGGGATGATTTCGCACTGGGTGATGGTGTTGATCTGCGCGTCGGCAATCAGGCGGGCGAGTTGGTCCTGGACGTCGAAGACGGTTTTCTGCGCGCGGTAGAGTGCGGCGCGTCGGCTTTCGACGTAGGCCTCGGCCTGCTTGAGTTCCACCACTGTGGCGTCGATTTCGAGGCGCTGGCGGATCTTGTCGCGCGTCACCTCGGTGGCCTTGAGGAGATCCTCCTGAATGTCCACGTTGGCGCGGGCCTGGATCAACGCCCAGTAGCCGTCGACGACGCTGTTGACGACGGTCTCGACGCGCTGGCGGAACTGCGCCGTCGAGTTCTGGTAATTCAACTGCGCGATGCGCAACTGGGCGAGGTTCACCTCAGGCCAGGCGTTGCGGAGCAGCGGCTGCTGCACCTGGAGCGACAGGGCCGGCTGATAGAAACTTCGGAACGCCGACGCGAGGGAGTTGTCCAGGACGCGCGTCCACGATGCCGCCAACTGCCAGGTCGCGCCAGTGACGACGGTCTGCTGGACGCCCAGTTGGTACGTGGTGGTGCGGGTGGTTGTGTCCAGGCCGTACAGGGAGGGCGGCAACTGCTTTTGATATTGCGCGGAGCCGAAGAGAATGACGTCGAACGCGGCGGCGGCCTGGATGGCCTGCTCGCGCGCGATGGCGGGTTCGTAGGCGACGACCTGGATATCGACGCTGTTGGCCAGGGCGCGCTGCACCGCTTCGTCGAGGCTGAGGTAGATGTAGGATTGGCCGGCCGGGTCGGTCTCGACGCGCAGGGCAGGCCCGGTGGTTCCCGGTGCGGGCTGGAGAGGCCCGGTCCGCCCGCCCGCCCGCGGCTGGGGCGAGGCGTTCAGAATCGCGCGGTCATAATCAATAATTTGGCCGCCATCGAAATTCCCCGGCGAAACGCAACTGCCAAGAAACGGAGTCATCGCCGTCGCCAATGTCAACGCAAGCATCCGTGATGTCGTCTTCATATCGGAGGATTATAAGGAGCGAAAATCCGAAGTCAAATATTGGCTGGACTTTGACCATGAGTCAATCGCACGTTGTCCCCGTTTGGTTGTCCCGAAGACGCCGAGAAAAAACGTGTGTTTTTCTGGATCTTTTTCCCGTCCGCCGCGTCTATATAAGGGACCGCCTGCGCCAGGGCGATCGCAACGAAAAAGGCTTATGTTCAGGCTGTAGACTGTAGGCGCGACATACCGTGCCGAAAAATATGTCGCAAAAACTGCCGCGGCTACAGCCTACAGCCTTTTCGCGAAAAAACGTGGAATGTAGATGCGATTACCCTGCCGCACGCGCGGAAAGGGACATGGTGATTTATGCGGAAGCGACTCTCGACGAACGGCGTGGTGTGCCAATGGATTACGATGGCCGCCTGTCTGATGGCGTTTTCTGCCGGCGCCCAGCGTGGGGAAACGCAGCCGGCGCGGACGCAAACCCAGCCAGCCCAGCCCACGACGCAGCCGGGCGCGGCGCCGGTGGGGCTGGAGGGAAAGCACTCCATCGCGTACGCGGTGTTCAGTCCCGACGGCCGGCGCGTCGCGGCGGGGGCTGGGCTCAAAACCGCCCGCCTCTGGGACGCGGCCACCGGTAAGGAATTGGCCGTTTTGCGACATGACGGCCACGAGGAATACGACGTCCGCGTCCTGGCGTTCAGCGCGGATTCCGCCAGGCTCGTCACGGTAGTCCAGAATAACGCCCGCGTCTGGAACGGAGCCGACGGCACACTGATCGCCGAGTTTTCCGGGCACCAACTCCAGTGGTCGGGCGTCGCGTTCAGCCCGGACGGCAAACGCATCGTCACCGCGTTGGATTACAACGACGCCCGCCTCTGCGACGTCGACACCGGCAAAGAATTGGCCATCCTGCGAAAGAGCAGCCTTCGGATCGGAAACGCCATGTTCAGCCCCGACTCCAAACGGATCCTCGCGGATCCCGCCCGTGTCCTGAACGCCGAGACCGGCGACGACGTGGCCACGTTGCACGAACACACCGGGCCGGCCGATGCCGCCGCGTTCAGCCCCGACGGCAAACGCGTCGCCACCGTTGTACGCAGCCTCGGGCTGCTTGGCCGCAACGTCCGCGTCTGGAACGCCGACACGGGCGAGGAACTGTTCACGCTGAAAGGCCACGACAAATATCTCGCCAACACCGCCGTGTTCAGCCCCGACGGCAAACGCATCCTCACCACGGCCGACGACTACACCGCCCGCGTCTGGGATGCCGCCACCGGCAAGGAACTTGCCGTGATGGACCATCCGATCGGCCCCGTCGTGCGAGGCGCGTTCTGTGCCGACTCCAAGCGCGTCCTTACGACGGCGAACGATATCCTTCGCGTCTGGGACGCCGACACCGGAAAAAAAGTAGCCGTCATGCCAGGCGGGGAAAAAATCGGCCATCTCGTCGCGGTCAGCGCCGACTGGAAACGCGTCCTTGTCCGTCCCGGCGACAATGCCGATCGCGCCAACCGCGTCCTGGACGTCGTTTTCGCCGACCCGAAAACCGACCCGGACGATCTCGAAGAGGCCAGGCTAAACGAAAAATCCATCGCCCTGCGAGGCCATGAGCGGTCGATCCACTCTGTCGTGTTCAGCCCCGACTCCAAACGCATCCTCACCCGCTCGGGCGACGACACCACCCGCCTCTGGGATGTCGCCACCGGCAACGAATTGATGATCGTGCGGCACGAGCAGGCCGTGTGGCGCAAGGACAAGCAGGCCTCGTGGCGTGAGGACGCGGGCGTCGTGTTTGGCCTCAAAGGCCATTTGATGATCTCCACGCGCGACGAGGCCGCCAACGTCATCCGCGTTCGCGACGTCGACAACGACAAAGAACTCGCCGCCCTCCAGGCCCCCGAAGCTGCCGTCAGCTCCGTCACATTCAGCCCCGACGGCAAACGCGCCCTCGCGAAAGTCGACGACCTGACCGCCCGCGTCTGGGACGTCGCCACCGGCAAGGAACTTCTCGTGTTAGGCCCGCCGCCGGATCCGTTCAGTCGGGAGGACCGGGCGGACAGGCCGGACAGGCGATGGGGCATGTTCGACTCGGCCGTGTTCAGTCCGACGGGCAAACACATTGTCACGATCTGCGGGTACGGCATCGCCTCGCGCTCGACCGCGCACGGCAACTTCGCCACCCTCTACAATGCCGAGACCGGAAAAGAAATCCCGTTGCTGTACAGCGAAAAAAGCCGCCGCGCCGGGGAGGATTTTCTCCACGCCTCGTTCAGTCCCGACGGCAAACGTCTCATCATCGCCGGGTACGGCGACGGCGTTGCCCGCGTCTGGAATACCGAGGACGGCAAAGAAATCCTGGCCCTCGATGGCCATGAACGTGAGGCTGGCTATGCTGCGTTCACACGCGGGGCTGGCTATGCCGCGTTCACGCCCGACGGCAAACGTGTCGTCACGGCTGGAATGTGGTGGGACAACGACATCCGCATCTGGAACGCCGCCGACGGCAAGGAAATCACGGTCCTTCGCGTCCCCGGCAAGCCCGAACGCCCGCCCCACATCGTCAAAACCACGCTCAGCCCCGACGGCAAACAGATCGTCGCGTTCTCGCACGATAGCACCGTCCGCATCTGGAGCATCGCCGACGGCAAGGAACGGGCCGTCTTACGAATCCCCGCCAGCCAGGACAACATCCCCGTCATCAGCCCCGACGGCCAGCGCGTCGTCACATTCTCCATCTGGGGAAAAACCGCCCGCGTCTGGAACATTGACGCGTTGACGGAAAAATCCGGTGGGAAATAGATGGATTCGATAAACAGTTCAGGCGCGACACATGGTGCCGCGCCTGAAATCGTTTGTCTGTCGCGATGTTGTTGTCCGTCCCTACCGTTTCATGGGCTGTGCGGGGGTGCCGGGCTTGCCCTGCACGGTCGGCTGCTGGGCGGGCTTGAACAAGGGGGCCGGCGCGGGCTTGGCGAGCGGCTGGACCACGCGGGTGTTGCGATTCAAACGGGATTCGAGGTCGCGGATCTGGCGGTCCTTCTCACGGTTGTCTTTGCGAAGGGCCAGGATCTCGCGTTCCATGGCCGCCATCTGGCGACGCAGGGCGTCGTTTTCCCGTTGCAATTCGTTGATTTCGCGGTGGGCGTCCCGCATGGACATCTTGGCGTCGTTGTGCCAGGCGACCGGGATCGGGCGATGGACCACGGAGACGTACTTGACGGGCGCGGGGCCGGCGATTTTCACCGTGACCTGGGCGGCAGCCTGCTGGCAAAATCCCGCGGCGGCGATCAATCCGGCGGCGAGCGTGATCAGCGTTCGAGTGTTCATGCGAGCGTTCATGTCATACTCCTGTTTCTGCGGCGTTTTGTTTGTTTGGTGCCGCTACCCATGCAGACACCTCTCCATCGAAAAGGTTAGTATACCCCGACCGTCGGAATCGCCATAGCCGCAAAATGGGAGGAAAACCTAGGGTCTTTCCGTTCTCGTGGCATAAAAGAACCGCTCGTTCGAGGGAACCGTTCAGCCAGTAGCCAATAGGTATGGAAGGACAAGGGCGAAAAGACCATGAGAGCGGCAACGATTGGCACGCCGTAAAAAATTCGGATCGTGTGAGCAACAACACGCGTTGCCATACCTGATGGCTACTGGCTATTGGCTACTGGCTGAACGGTTCCCTCGAACGGATACCCCCCGTACACCACGAGAACGGAAAGACTCTGGAGGAATCGATCGTTGCTTGTGTCCCCCGCCCGCAGAGCGTAGAATGTGCGTTTGTACCTTAGCGGAGTAACGACATGGGCGCGACGATTACGGAAAAAATATTGGCCCGGCATGCGGGCAGGGCAAGTGTGACGCCGGGCGAGAACGTCTGGTGCGATATCGACATCCTGATGACGCACGACATCTGCGGGCCTGGCACGATCGGCGTGTTTGAGCACGAGTTCGGTAAAGACGCCAAGGTCTTCGATAACGAAAAGGTCGTGATCATTCCCGACCACTACATCTTCACCGCCGACACGAAAAGTCATCGAAATCTGGACATTCTCCGCGATTTCGCCAGGCGGCAGGGCATCAAGTATTTCTATGACGCCGATTTTGTCCGCGCTGGCCAAGGCATGCCCGTGCCGTATCGCGACCCCAACGCGACGAGCTACCGCGGCGTCTGCCACGCGGCCTTGCCGCAGAACGGCCACACCAGGCCCGGCGAAATTCTGCTCGGCACCGACAGCCATACCTGCACGCACGGCGCGTTTGGCGAGTTCGCCACGGGCATCGGCAACACGGAGGCGGGGTTCGTCATGGGCACCGGCAAGCTGTGGCTGAAGGTGCCCGAGTCGATGAAGTTCGTCTTCAACGGCGAACTGCCCGCGCACGTGATGGCCAAGGACATGATCCTGCACGTGATCGGCGAGATCGGCGTGGACGGCGCGACCTACGCGGCGATGGAGTTCGCCGGCGAGGCCATCTTCGCGCTCAACATTGACGAACGCATGACGATCTGCAACATGGCGATCGAGGCCGGCGGAAAGAGCGGCATCATCGCGCCCGACGCGCTGACGCTGGAGTACGTCCGCAGCCGGACGAACAAACCGTTCGAGCCGCTCTTGGGCGACGCCGACGCGGCCTACGCGCGCGTGATCGAGTTCGACGCGGCCAAGCTCGAACCGACCGTCGCGCAGCCGCACAGCCCCGATCTCCGCGCCACCGCGGGCCAACTGAAGGACGTTGCGATTCACCGTTCCTACATCGGCTCGTGCACGGGCGGCAAGACGACGGATTTCATCGCCGCCGCCACCGTGCTTGCGGGCAGGAAGGTCGTCGTCGACACCTACATCGTGCCGGCGACCGTCGAGGTCGACAGCGATCTCGACCGCATCCAACTCGGCGGACAGAGCCTGCGGGACATCTTCACCGCCGCCGGCTGCCGCGTCGGCCCCGCGAGCTGCGCCGCCTGCCTTGGAGGCCCCGTGGACACCTTCGGCCGGGCGAACGACCCGATCACCGTCATCTCGACGACCAACCGGAATTTCCCAGGCCGAATGGGCCACAAAGACAGCCGCGTTTACCTCGCCAGCCCGCTGACCGCGGCCGCGTCGGCGCTGACAGGAAAAATCACCGACCCACGCGAGTACGTCACCGGAAAACCGATCGGGCGAGTGCGGTAGGAGCGTTCGAAAACCGAAATCCAAAGCACGAAATCACGCACCTGCGAAGCTGCAGTCCTGACAAACTTCACAATAAAACGAACGAGGACTTCGTATGTCGGCATGACAGCCGACGCACGAAGTCCTCGTTACTCATTACTCGTCACTCGTTACTGACTACTCGTTATCCGTGCTCGTGGCCGTGGTGGCCTCCGCGGCGGCGCGTCGGCCTGACATCGAGCGGAAGACCAGCAGCAGCGGCGACGCGATGGCGACGGTCGAGTAGCAGCCGAACGCGATGCCGATCAGCAGGGCGTAGGTGAAGCCTCGCATGCCCTCGCCGCCGAAAATGTACATGATGACCAGCACGATCAGCGCGGTGGCCGTCGTGAGGATGGTTCGGCCCATCGTCTGGTTGATCGCCAGGTTGATGATCGCCGGCGTGACGTGGGTGAGCTTGCCGCGGTTTTCGCGGATACGGTCGAAGATCACGATCGTGTCGTTGACCGAGTAGCCGATGATCGTCAGGACCGCGGCCACCATCATCAGGTCGATCTGGTACGCGCCGAGGTTGATGAGTTTTCCGAAGCCGGTCGGCGCGACCCAGTGGGACATCGCGATGAAGCCAATGGCCACGATGGCGTTCTGGACAAGGCAGACGACGGCCGCCAGGCCCCAACTGACCGAGCCGAATCGGAACCACAGGTAGGCGATGATGGCCAGCCAGCTCAGGACGACGGCGACGATGGCGAGTTGTGCGGTTTCGCCGGCGATCTGCGCGTCGAAGTTGATGGCGATGATGGCATCGTCGCGATCCAGCACGGCATGGATGAGCCGGAACTCATTTCGGCTGAAGGCGTCCCAGGCGCCCGGGGCCATGTCCGGCTGGCGGGCGAACACCGCGAACGACGCGTACTTGCCGTTGTCGGACTCGCCCAGCCCCACGATGTAATGCATGTTCATCGCCGCCGAGGAGAGGTCGGCGTCGTTCTGCATGACCTGCATTTCCTTGATGCGCTGCGTGAACTCTTGGGCCGAAATTCGCGGCGACGCGTTGGTCAGCACCAGCAGCACGCCGTTTTCGAAGTTGCCCACGTTGTTGCCCAGCTTGGCCTTGAGGGCCTCCAGATCCGACCCCGCGTGCAGGGGCGTCAGCCCTTCGGAGGACAGCGTGATGCCAATCTCCTCTGTCCACGGGCCTTCCGATCGCGCCAGGTCGAACGTCACGCGCTGGCGGTTGACGAGTTGGTCGCCGAAGGCCTCCTTGGCCGCTTCCTTGATCAACTCGACCCTCGTCTCGGTGGTCGTCAGGCGGAACGAGTTATTCGGCAGCCTTGCCGTCAGATCGTCCCGCGTGAGCACGCCGGCGCCCTTGGGATCCATCCGCGTGAAGAACTCCGGGTTGCCCGCCTCGTGCTGTAGCGTGGGGACCTCGAACTCCTCCCGCGTGACTCGGTTGTCGCGGTTGGTATCGTAGCGGTCGAGGAACTCCCGCACGCGGTTGTCGTCCAGCACGGTCTCCATGCGGGGTTCTCTGGCGAGCGTCGCGAACTGATCGTCCCTGGCAGCCAGGGCCGACGCGGCGGCATGGAATTTCTCGCGGACGATCTTGTCGTCGAGCAGTTGTCCGTTGAGCATGGCGTCGGGCCTGAAGACCAGCGTCGCCCGCGTGCCCTTGGTGAACTCCACGCCCAGCAGCGTGCTGCCCTGCAAGGCCACGGCGACGATGCTCACCGCCAGACAGATGCCCGAGAACGTCCAGAAGTAATTTCGCATGCCGACCCAGTTGATTTTCGGCACGCGAATCCAGGGCATCATGCGGAAGTGCGTCTTGCCCGCGAACGGGAAACTCAGCCAGACCTGGAGGCACCACCGCGTCACGAACACGGCGGTGAAGAGGTTGAACACGATGCCCAACCCCAGCGCGATGGCGAAGCCGCGGACTTCCTCCGTGCCCACCCAGCCGAGAATGATGGACGTGACGAGCACGGTGACGTGCGAGTCAAAGATGGCGGTGAACGCGCGGTCGTAGGCGTTTTTCACCGCCATTTTCGGCGGGATGTTTCGTTGCGTTTCCTCGCGCAGACGTTCGTTGATGAGCACGTTGGCGTCGACGGCCATGCCGATCATCAGGATGATGCCCGCGATGCCCGGCAGGGTGAATGAGGCGTCGAGCAGGCTCATCGCGCCGACGGTGAACAGCAGGTTCAGCACGAGGGCGAAGACGGCCAGGGAACCGTTGAAGAAGTAATACGTGAGCATCAGCACGGAGATGGCGATCAGGCTGATGATGCCCGCGTAGATGCTTTTCTCTTTGTAGACCTGCCCCAGGGCCGAGCCGAAAGTGCTGATGGCCAGCGGTTCGGAGTTGACCTTGGCGGGCAGCGAGCCGCTTCGGAGCGTCTTGGCGAGATCGGCGGCGTCCTGGGCGGTGAAGTCGCCGCTGATCTGCCCGCGGTTGGAAATCACGTCGTTGATCACGGGCGCCGTGTACACCTCGTCGTCCAGCAGCACGGCCATGTTGTGCCGGATGTGCGACGCGGTCAAATTCCTGAACAGCCTCGCGCCGCGCGTGTCGAATTCGAACGACACGATATGCCTCGCGCCGTCCATGTTGGGGGCGGCGTGGGTCAGTTCCCAGTTCCGCGCGCCCGGCGGATTGAGCATGATGTTGCCGGTGCGGTTGTCCAGCAATACGTACACCCTGCCGCCGTAAGGATGTTTGACCAGGGTGTCGGCGAGGCTGTTGGCGCGGCCTCGGATCGGGAACCACAGGAACGCGTCGTTTCGCTCGTGGCCGGGGTCGGGGCCTTCGGTTTCGAGCTTGGTGATGTACTGCTGGGCCAGTGCGTGGTCGATGTTGTGTTCGCCGCCGACGACCGGGGCCATGCGGAATTCCAGCACGCCGCTGCGCCGGATGACGCGCATCAGGTCCTGCGGGTCGTCGAGCGGACGGCGGTTTTCCACCCAGTGTTCAAACGCCTTCCGCAGTTCGTCGATCTCCGTCGCGCGGTCGGCGTGGTCTCTTTTCAGTCGGGCCAGCAGATCGTCGTACTGCGCGCGGCGGACGAGGATGTCCTCCGATTTGCCCGCCTTTTTCAACGCGCTGGCCTCGTTGTGCGAGACGAAGTTCTCGAAAACCCTCGTGAGATACTTGGCCGTCAAATTGTTGGCCTCGATCTGCTGCCGCATCTCCTCGTACGCGAATCCCGCCTCTTCGGCGGCCCGTTGCGCCAACACGATATCCCAGCCGGGCTGGCCTTCCTGCGTGGCCGGAGGCGCCGCGGGAGACTTCGCCTTGAGGTCGGCCAGCGCCTGCTGCTTCCGGTCCATGTCGGCTTTGAGAACGAACAACTCTTCCAGCCACTTCGCCTGATTGGCGTTGTGGCGGGCGACTTCCGCGACGCTCTGTGCCCGACCGGCCGCGTCCTGCTTGAGGATTTCGTCGATGCGGCTGCCCAGGACCGGGTTGGCGGTGAGTTCCTCAAGCCGGCGCTGATACTCCGCCTGCGCGCGGCGGGACTCTTCCGTGCCGGCGGGCATGCGGACTTCGATGCGGTTGTCGCTCAGCGCACGCCACTCCAGGCCGGTCAGACCCGTCGGGTCGACGCGCTCCTTCAGCGTCGTGATCACTTCCTGGGCGACGTTTCGGTTTTCGCTGGCCCGTTTCAGGCTGTCGATCTTGGTCTCTTGATCCTTGATCCGCTGCTCGATCGTCGCCCTGGCATCCGCCGACGTCGCCGCCGCCAGATCCGCCCGCAACTGATCCATCGCCTCGTTGGCTTTGGCCAGCTCCACCTGGGGCGTCTGGATGCCCAACGTGATGGTATACCCGCCGCGAAGGTCGATGCCTTCCTTGCAGCCCTTGGTGGTCAACGCCAGAATGCACACGCCAACCGCCAGGGCCAGCGCCGCGAACTTGAAAGGCAAATTCTTTCCGCTCATTGTTATCCTGTATTCCGAATACAAACCATGCGCCCACACGGCCGCATAGAATGAAACACGTCCGCTATTCTACCACAACGACACCACAAACAAAGAACGTTATTGTCCTACGCCAAGCCACGCCGGTCAAGGAGAATTGTCGTGAATCTCCTCGTGACGCGGGCGTCTCGTCCGCGGGTGGCAAACGCGCAGCGGGTTGGCTTGCCTTACGCTGTTGAAACAGTGCAAAACGGCAAGCCACCCCGCCGCGCCACGAAAATACGATCGTCCCGGAAAAATTGACATGTCCAACCGCGTCATCATCGGTATCGGCTCCAACATCGACCCGTGCCACTACGTCGCCGCCGCGGTAGAAATTCTCGCCTCGCGAACCACGCTGCTGGCCCAATCGCCCACCGTACGAACCAAGCCCATCGGCAGGCCCGAACAAGACGACTACCTCAACACCTGTGTACTATTGGCCACCGACATGGACCAACCAGCCCTCCAACGCTGGCTGCATGAGGTAGAACAAACCCTTGGCCGACACCGCACCGCCGACCGCTACGCCCCGCGAACGATTGATCTGGACGTGCTGGTCTGGAACGGCGAAATCGTCAGCCCCGACGTCGCGGAACGAGAATTTTTACAAGACGCCTTGTGTGACCTCGGTTTTTCGTGGGAAGAATGACCGGCACGTTCACCAGCTCGCCTTTTTGCGCTGTAGGACGTTCCTGTCGGCATATGTGTGTTTCATTAACAGGAACGTTCTACAGCGCAAAAAGGCGAGCTGGTGAAAACAGTTTCTCGATCACCAACACCCACTCTCTGAGCCCTCTGCTTGCCCCGCGTAGCTCGGAGAGCGAAACAGGGTGTCTCTGCGGTAAAAACGTCTCCGCCCTCTCAGAACAACCCCGCCGTTTCGTCGAAACCGAACATGAGGTTCATGTTCTGAATCGCCTGGCTGGAGGCGCCTTTGAGCATGTTGTCCAGCGCGCCGAAGAGCACGACGTTGCCTTTGACCACGCGGGCGGCGATGTCGCAAAAATTCGTATTGGCTACGTATTTTGTTGCCGGCAGCGTGTCGCCGGTGCGGACGCGGACGAACGGTTTGTCGGCGTAGGCGGCCTGGAGGCACTGCGTCAGTTCTTCGACGTTCGCGGGCTTGGCGGGTGTGGCGTAGATCGTCGAGAGGATGCCCCGGTCCATCGGCACCAGGTGCGGCTGGAAGATCAGGTCAACCTTCATGCCGGCCATTGCCGTGCCGGCCAGCAGGGCGGTGAGGTTGGCTTCGATTTCGGGCGTGTGGCGATGGTTGCCGACGCCGTAGGCTTCGTAGTTTTCGTTGCGTTCGGGGTAGTGGTTTTTTTGCGAGGGCGACTTGCCGGCCCCGCTGACGCCGCTGGCGGCGTTGACGATGATGCCTGTCGGTTCGATCAGTCCGGTCCGGAGCAGGGGGGCCAGCGGCAACGTGGCGCTGGTCGGGTAACAGCCGGGATTTGCCACCAGACCCGCGGTGCGGATCGCGTCGGCATAAAACTCCGGCAGGCCGTAGACGGCCTCGGCGAGCCCGGCTCCGTCGGTGTGCGGACAGTACCATTTTTCGTACAGGGCCTGGTCCTTCAGCCGATAATCCGCCGACAGGTCGACGCACCGGATGCCCTTGGCTCGCAGTTGCGGCACGTATTGCATGGCCACCTTGTGCGGGGCACAGAGAATGGCCACGTCGGGCTTGTGCGCGGCGATGCGATCGGCGTCGAACGCTTCCTGCACCAGATCCACGCACTTGGCGAAGTGTGGGTGAATAGTCTCCAGCGGCCCGAATTGACTTTCGCCGCAACTGGCCACCAACTGTGCGTGCGGATGCCGCAACAGAATTCGAATGATCTCAAATCCCGTATACCCACTGCCGCCAACCAGAACGACGTTGATCTTTTTCATAGTTCGTTTTTTCTCACAATCAGTTGTCTTTCGCGGCTGCCTTCGAATCCAGGTAGAGTTTAATCTGTTCCGCGATCTCCAATTCCAGCGCGGAATACTTCTTTAACGCGTCCACAAGAAAAACGCGTTTGTCGTGATGCGAGGCCCCCTGCATGGGGTTGTGAGGGAAATCTATCGTCACAAAGAAATTTTCAAAGGCCATGTTCTTCAGTTGTTCGCTCAGTTCAATGGCCTTTTGCAGGTGGGCGTCGTTGGCTTGTTTATTGTAGTGTGTCAAAAACCGCCAGATGTGCAGCCGGTTTTCGAACAGTGCAATGAAATGCGGCATGATGGGGCTGGTGTCGTAAAACTCTTCGCGGTTTTCGGCGTCAGCCTGTTCGATCTGCCGGATCCATTCCGCATACAGCGACTGGCCGTACCCTTCCACATTGCCGGGCTGCCTGGGCGACAACGGCTCCGTGTTCGTCAGCATGCGGTAGCCTTCCGCAAGGGCACGGCGATAGATCGCCTCGAGAGTACGCTGCTGCTGGCTGTCGGGACGAATAAATGTGATGCTTCCACCTTTTTCCCGGAACGCGTCGCTGCAAATGTCTTTTGCCAGGGAATGATATACAGAATAGTTGTCGAAATCATATCCGCAATTCTGCATGTCGTTCCCGTGCGAGAACTGATATCCCAGCAGCGTAATCCCGTTGTTTTTGTATCCCCAAACTATATAATCGAACGGGCCTTCGCCTTCGTTAATGTGGACCACATTTCCGAGACAAATCTGTTGTTTTATTTCCGTGATGATGTCATCGTTCGACAGGCCGGTCATGTCCAGGCGGCGGGGGGTGAATCCATACATCACCATGCTCAGGGAATCGTCGGGGTTGCCGTAAAACAACGCGAACGCGTGCCCGGTCAGCACATTATGCACGGAGTATTCCATCTCGCTGTTTACCAGCGCGCCGGCCTCGTTGCGTTGCTCGGTTTTTCCATAGAAAAGTCCCAGCGCGCCATAGATGGCGGGTTCGACATTGCTGAAGGGCCATTGTTCGCCGTGGAAGGCCGCGATGGTGTCCTTCGGCGCGATGAGGAACTGCGAAGGCAGATTGGCGTCCTGTCCGCCCGTGGCCGGCGGTTTCGCCACGTTCGGACTCTCCTGTGACGACACGGCTGGGGCGGCGCCCGTCTGGCAGCCCGTGGAGTTCAGCGTCAAAACGCACACGCCGACGGCCATTGCCAGCACGGCGAACTTCGAATACACGCTCTTCCCGTTCATCGGTATCCTTTGTTCAAAACGGTTACGCGACATGCGTCACGCGGCAACAAACCACAGGCCCCGTGTACCCAACATGTACCATACCTTCGCGACTATACCGTTGCCCCGTGCTCGCCGCAACAACAAACCGGTTTTTTCCGTGTTTTTTCAGTTTCTCCGCGAAATGAGGCGTTTTTTACCACAGAAACACGGAGAAAACAGAGGGGTCACATGGCCTTCGGGAGGCATTTCGCGAAGTCGTATCAACGTATACATGGCGACCGGATCGCCCTGCAGCGCAAAGAGGCAAGCCATCGCCTCGTTCTCGCCAATTTCAAAAAAACACCCCGGTGCCGTGTGGCACCGGGGTGTGAACAGGTCAACAGGTGTTCGATTATCGCTTGGAGAACTGGAAACGTTTGCGGGCGCCCTTCTGGCCGTATTTTTTGCGTTCTTTCATGCGGGCGTCGCGGGTGAGGAGGCCTTGGCCTCGCAGGG
Source organism: Phycisphaerae bacterium (assembly GCA_009783465.1). Taxonomy (GTDB): domain Bacteria; phylum Planctomycetota; class Phycisphaerae; order SM23-33; family SM23-33; genus WRDM01. The sequence continues at coordinate 35,753 of WRDM01000014.1, forward strand.
CGGACTCGATTTCCGGCATGGCGATGCACAGGGCGCGGGCCAAGCCGAGGCTGATGGCGCCGGCCTGTCCGGTCATGCCGCCGCCGTTGACGCGTGCGAAGACGTCCCAGCCGGCGATCATGCTGATGGTCGTCAGCGGGGCCAAGACGCTACGGCGGTCGTTTTCGTTGGGGAAGAAGTTCGTCAGTTCGCGTTCGTTGACGGCGATTTTCCCGCTGCCGGGGCGAATGCGGACGCGGGCGATGGATTTTTTGCGTCGTCCCGTTCCCCAGATGTACTTTTTTCCGTCGGGCAGCGGCGGGGCGACGCGGGCCGATGGCGCGCTGGCCGGCTTGGCGGTGGCGGTTGCGGAATCCTGTCCCAGCGTCAATGCCGGGGCCGTCGTGGTCGTATCTTCTGCCATGCTTTCCTCTTACAACTCGTATTTTTCAGGCATCTGGGCCTGGTGTGGATGCGTTGAACCCTTGTACACCTTGAGTTTGCTGAGCATGACCGCCCCGAGCTTGGTCTTGGGCAGCATGCAGCGGACGACTTCGCTGAACGCCAGTTCGGGCTTGGTCTTGAGCATCTGCTCAAGGCTGGCCTGGCGATGGCCGCCGGGGTAGTAGGTAAAGTGCTCGAACTGCCGCTGCTTTGCCTTGTTGTTGCCGGTGACTTTCACCTTGTCGGCGTTGATGACGACGACAAACTCGCCGGTGTCGACGTGCGGGGTGTACGTGGGGCGATGTTTGCCCATCAGAATCGTCGCCACCTCGGTGGCCGCCCGACCCATGACAATGCCCGCCACGTCAACGAGATACCACTTCTGGTCGACCTCGCCCTTCTTGGCCATGTACGTTTTTGTTGTATTCACGGAAAACTCCAGCATCAAAATCGAAAGAGCACAGCATTATGACATGCCGAAAGCGGATGTCAATGAGATTTTTTGAAAAAGTGACGCCAGGGCAGGTATTTGGTTTTTCGCTTGCCAAGTGGTGAACGCGTGCCGTGGGGCCGAGGGGGCCGTTTCGATAATTCGTTGATTCGTTAACTCGTTGACTCGTCAGACAATCGGCGAGTTAACGAGTCAACGAGTCAACGAAACGGCTCCTTGTAACAAACGGGTGTTTTTCACCCACACGCTGCGCAACGTCGATTACCGGAAACGTTCGTCACTGGTCGCCGCGGTTAAAGGATGTACAACACCTCCGCGCCGCTGATGAGGAAGGTGCCGTTTTTGGCGATGATTTTTCCGCCGCCGGCGATTCGCAGGCTGCCTTTGCTGCTGGCAGGCGAGAGGCTTGCCGTGCCGGGGATTTTGATGGTGTCGACGGTGCCGGTGACGTTTAGGGTTGTGTAGAGGTTGCCTCGGCTGCCCCAGTAGCCCTTGACGGTCAGCGTGCCGATGGAGGAGGCCCGGATGGAGCCCGCGTCGATGGAGCCGGCGGCGATTTCGTTGATTCGGCCGGCGACGTTGATGGCGCCGACGTAGTACTCGCTCACTTTCAGGGCGCCGAGGGAGACGCCCTTGGCGTCGGTGCCGGTGAGCGACATGTCGATGTACGCGGCCTTGTGGGCTGTCAGCGTGCCGAGGGAAGTCGCCGAAACTCCGCCCCACATTTCGCCCACGGAGATGGTATTGATTCGCCCTGACGCGGTGATGTAGGCGTACGAGTAGGACGAACGGTTCACCTTGATCGTGTCGATGGCCACGCCGTTGGCATCCTTGCCGGTGGCGTTGATGTTGGTCTGGTTGTAGAAGCCCATGTCGCGTTTGACTTCGATCGTGCCGAAGGTGAACGCCGTCACGGTGCATCCCTCCATGGCGGCGGCGGTGAGTTTGTTGATCCGTCCCGACGCGGTGACGATGTTAAACGCGAAGATGCCGCCCACGTTCAGGTGGTCGATGGAGACGCCCCTGGCGTCCGCGCCGGTTACGGTGATGTTGGCGAACAGGCCTCGCTTGATCGTGATATTGTTGAAGGAGCCCGCCCGGATCGTGCCGCGGGCCTCGGTGGTGGTGAGTTTGTTGACTCGCCCGGCCGCGGTGAGCGAGCCGTTGAACTCGCCGTTGACCGACACCTCGTGGATGGAGACGCCCTGGGCGTCGATTCCGGTGGCTGTGACGGTGCAGAGTTCGGCGTCCTTCTTGACGTGGATCGTGCCGAAAGTGAGGGCCGAGACGGTGCTGCCTTCGAGGTAGGCGGTGGTGAGTTTGTTGATCCGCCCCGTCGCGGTGACGTTTCCGCGGAGCACGCCGTTGACGTTCAGGTGGTCGATGGACATGCCGTTGACGGCGGCGACCGTAACGGCGGCGTTCATCTCGCCCTTGGTGTGGATCGTGCCGAAGGATCCCGCGCCGATCGCGCCCCGCGCCACGGCCATGGTGATATTATTGACCCGGCCTGGCACGGCGAGGGCGGCGTCGTACACGCCGTCGACGGTCATTTTGTCGAGGGAGACGCCCTTGGTGTCCATGCCGGCGGCCGTGAAGACGCAGAGTTCGACGTTTTTCTTGACCTTGATTTCGCCGAAGGTGAGCGCGGAGACGACGCAATTTTCCATAGCGTCGGCGGTGATTTTGTTGATGCGTCCCGCCGCGCCGACGTTGGCGCGAAGTTTACCACCCACGTTCAGGTGATCGATGGAGACGCCCTTGGCGTCCATGCCGGCCGCCATGAAGTCGCAGAGGTCGGCGTCCTTCTTGATTTTGATTTCGCCGAAGGTGAAGGCCGCGACGGCGGATCCTTCCGCGGAGGCGGCGGTGAGCTTGTTGATGCGTCCCGCCGCGGTGACGTTGCCTCGCAGCAGGCCTTCCACGTTCAGGTGGTCGATGGACAGGCCCTTGGCGTCCATGCCGGCCGTGACGTTGGCGGACAGGTCGCCCTTGATGGTCAGCGTGCCGAAGGATCCCGCCGCGATCGCGCCCCGCGCCTCGTTCGCGGTGATGTTGTTGACTCGGCCGGCCACGGTGAGCACGCCGTCGAAGATGCCCTTGACGGTCATTTTGTCGATGGAAACGCCCTTGGCGTCCATGCCAGCGGCCGTGATGGTACAGGATTCCATGTCGCCGCGGACGTCGATTTTCGTGAAGTAGAACGCCGCCAGCGAAACGCCCGTGCCAGCGTCCTGGCGGAAACTCTGCGCCGTGACGGCCAGGGGGAGGTTTGCCGCCTGGATGTCGCTGCCGGCGCCCACGTGGCCGAGGGTGAGGTTCGTGACGGACGACGAGAATCCCGTGAGGGTGAGCGTGGCGTCGTTGGCGAGGTCGCCCAGCGTGATGGTCGCGCCGTCGGAGGCGTTCATCGTCAACGTGCCGGCCAGCGTGACGTTGGGGGCCTTGATGGTTTTCAGGCCGAACCCGCCGTCGTCGTCGATGATCAGGTCGCCGATCGTCGTGGTCTTGATGCCGTTGACGCCCTTGATCTCGATGGTCAGCGTGCTTTTGGCGTTGGCTGGCGTGATGAAAATCGAGTCCGGCGTGCCGGAGGCGACGGCGCCCGGGAAATTCACCTCGCCGCTGCCGCCGCCCGAAAGCGACACCGTGACAACACAGCCGTTGTTGTCGGTGTACGAAAATTTCCCGCCCACCAGCGGAAACGCATCCAGCAGCAACCGCGTCTCAAGCCCCTCCACAACCGGAACGTCCGCGCAAACCGCATCCCGTGTGCCTGTCGTCCATGACAAAATCGACATCGCTTCTCCTTTTTCTTTCTTTGCAAAACACGACAAAATCTCCTGATGCCTATGGATCGGCGTGTGGCGAGGAAATCCTTGAGAAATGATGCCCGCTTTTCCATTCTCGTGGCGGGGAGAGCATTCCGTTCGAGGGGCCGTTCCAGCCAATAGCCAGTAGCCAATAGCCAGTAGGTATGGAAGGACGAGGGCGAAAAGGCAACGATGGCGGGAGCGGCCGTACCCATGGCGAAGAATGTTGATCGTGTGAGGAGCAGAAAATTTTGCCATACCTGATGGCTACTGGCTATTGGCTTGTTTTCCTCGAACGGGTGGTTCGCTCGCGCCACGAAAATGGAAAGCCTCTCGTTTTTCGTAAAAGCGTTTGCATTGCTTCGGGCAGGATGGTACAAAGAGCGTGGCCGCGCAGTGTTGTATCGTGTGAGACGGCTCCTCTTTAGGAGAATGAACAGTGCAGATCAAACGGTTTTTCGTGGTGGCGTCCTTGGTGGTGACGGTTGGGGCGCTGGTTGGGTGCTCGGAGTCCAATTCCCGCCGCACGGCCCGGAATTTGAACGACGCGACGCAGAAGGCCAATCGGCTGACGCAGCGGTCGCAGGCGTTGATGGCGAATCCGACGTTCCTGTCCGGCGGGCAGTACAGCCCGCTGGCCCAGCCGCTCGTGTCGTCCAAGGCCATTGAGACGATGCTTCGCGAGAAGCGTTCGCCGGCGGATCGCGAAGTGATTGCCCTGGCCGAGACGGTCCGGGAGAAACTCACGTTCGTGCCGGTGGAGCAGATTCACCCCGAGGTCCTGACGTCGCTGACGCAGGCGCGGGATCTGTTGCAGCAGGCGATCAACGAAGCCGGCCCAGCCGAAGGCGCCGAGGAGGCCAAGGCCATCGCGCAGGCCAAGCTCGCTTCCATTCAAAACGATATCGGCCTGGTGCACCGCCGGGAGTTCGACGTCGCGCGGTCGCAATTGGCCGTGCAGGTGGCGGTGGTGGAGTACTGTGCCCGTCAGGCGCAGCGGGAGAAACTCCTGGTGGCGACCTTTGACGCGTTGGTGACGCCCAAGCTGGATCCCAGCGTCGTCACGTACGAGCAGGCGCTGCGGGAGGCCAAGGTGGCCATGGACGCCGCCCAGGCCGACGTCGATCGACTCGCCGCCAACATCAAATCGCTCAACGAAGCGCGGGCGGCGCTCCAAAGCCAGATCACGACGCTGTCGCAGGACGCCAGCGACCGGCTGCTCGACAGTCAGGCCATCGCCCTCGAGGATTATGACCAGAGCGAAGCCCTGTTCGACGAGAGCGTCGCGCTGGACAACCAGGCCGTCGCCAAAACGCGCGAGATGAACGATAAGGATATCGAGTTGGCCGACGCGCAGTTCGACCTGGCCGTCGCGCAGGCGAAGCTGGCCGTGTTCGCGGGCGGCGTGGTTGCGGTGGCGGCGGACGATGACGAGGACGACGACACGCCCAAGGCCGCCACGACGGTCGCCTTCGCCGGACGCGTGAAGGACGCCGAGGCCGCCGACAAGAACTTCAAAGACATGCAGGCCCGCGCGAAGGCGATTCGTGAGGAAGCCCAGAAGCGGATGGACGATTACGAGCGGCTGTACAAGGCCGCCGGCGCGGCCGTCGGCGAGCAGTACCGAAAGGCCTGGGTGCTGGCCGACGATCGCGCGGTGAAACAGTTCGAGCAGGCCATGCAGGCCGCCCGGGCGGCGTATACGTTGCGTCCCGACGCCGCCGTGAAGGCGCTGGAAGGGGCCGCCGCCCGCGAGTACGCCACCGTTCGCGCCCAGCAGGGCGATATGCTCGCCACCGTGTTGCAGACCGACGCCAACGTCCCCGCCGCGGGCATCAAGGGCGCCCTCGACGCCGCGGACGGCCCGGCCCGGCAGAAGGACATGATCACGTCGGCCGTCGAAAAACTCGACGAGTCCACCCGGGCCTTCACCGCCGCCGCGGACGCCCTCACCCGCGAAAACCGCGCCCATCAGGCCTGGGCTTTCCAGGCAAACGGCGCCATGTCGCAACTGCAACTGGCCCTGCTGACCAACGACATCAATAAAAAAGAAAACGCCGAAAGCCTCATCCAAAGGGCCATCAGCGGCCGAGAAAAATCACCGTACCTCGAATACGTCCGCCAACTCAAAGCCGAAGCGGACCGCTTTCAGGGAACGGCACGAGGTGGTGACCTGTCGGGCAACTGATCCGACGGCAAAGCATCGTATCTGCCAGCGATTAGGCACCGGCGTATGAATCATTGGGCCTGACGATTCATACGCCGGTGCCTAACAGTCTAATCGTCTAACAGCCTAACAGTCTCAACGAGTTTCCTATGCGAGCAGGCCGGGCGATGGCGTGGATGGGGGTTGTGCTGCTGTGTGCGGCGGTTGTCGCTGGCGCGGCCGGGTACGTTCTTTCCACGCGCGAACCGGCGGAGTACAAGCCCGTCTCGCTGGACGCGTCGCGACAGGTTCAGGTGGCCCAGGAGTTCATCTCGCACCGCGTGGTCGACGGCATCGGCAACCGCGTCGAGGAGGGGCAGCCGTTTTCGTGGTCCATCCGCGCGGAGGCGTGCAACGACATTCTCGCGTCGCTGGACGAGATCGCCTACCAGCTCGATGGCCGAGGCGAACGCGAACGACCCATTGAGCTGGCCATGCGGGAGCAGGGGATTTCCGCCCCGGCCGTCAGTTTTCAGAACGGGCGAATCACGCTGATGATTTTTTCAGACGCGTACCGCCGTGTGCTGTCGGTGGACATCGCCCTGTCGCTGGACGAGGGCGGGAAATTTCGCGCGAGTTTGGACGGTGCCCGCGTGGGCCGGCTGGCGATCCCCGCCTCCCTCGTGCGCGACGAACTGGCGACGCTCAAACAAACTCTCGCCGACGACACCGCCTCGCCCGAACCGACAGGCCAGATGATCTCCCCTGAAGATTTCGCGCGGGTCCTGTACCAGGTGCTCGGCGCCCTCGACGGCGAAACCGTCGACCCCGTCTTCGTCTGGCCTGGCAACAAGCGAAACGTCCGTATCACCGCTCTCCGCCTGGCCGACAACGAACTGACGATCCAGTTCACGCCGCTGTAACTACGGCGCGAGGTCTCGTTACCGTCCGCCGTTGGCGCGGAGCCATTTTTTGGCTTCGTCGTTTTTCGTCGCGGTCACGGGGGTTCGGCCCGCGCCGTCTTTGGCGGTGAGATTGGCGCCTTGGGACTTGAGCCATTTCATGGTTTCGATGTGGCCTTGCATGGCCGCGATGAACAGCGGGGTCTCGCCGCTGTAGCTTTTGGCGTTGGAGTCGGCGCCTTGGGATTTGAGCCACTTCATGGCCTCGAGTTGTCCGTTGGCGGCGGCCCAGAACATCGGCGTCCATCCGGTGCCGTCTTTGGCGTGGATATTGGCGCCTTGTTCTTTCAGCCACGCCATGACATCGATCTGGTTTTTCGCGGCGGCCCAGAACAGCAGCGTCGCGCCCGTGTCGTCCTTGATGTGGACGTTCACGCCCTGCGATTGCAGCCACTTCATGGCGTCGAGGTGGCCTCCCGTGGCGGCTACGTACATCGGCGTCCAGCCGTTTTCCGCCTGGGCGTTGACGCTGGCGCCCTGGGACTTCAACCACACCATGACCTCGACGCGGCCTTGCGAGGCGGCGGCGAACATCGGCGTCAGATTGCTGTGACGCTTGCCGTGGATATCCACACCCTGCGCCGCCAGCCATTTCACGGCATCGAGTTGACCGAGCGAAGCCGCCGACAGTATCGGCGTGATGCCCGCGCGGTCGTTGGCATGGAGATCCGCGCCGCGCTCCTTCAGCCATGCCATCGCATTGACGCGGCCTTCCGAGGCCGCCACGAGCATCGGCGTCCCGCCCATGTTGTCACGGGCATTGACATCGGCGCCCTGGTCCCCAAGCCATTGCATGGCATTGATTTGGCCAAACATGGCCGCCGCAAACAGCGGCGTCAGGCCGTTATTGCCCTTGGCGTTGACATCGGCGCCCTGGTCCTTGAGCCACTTCATGGCCTCGAGTTGCCCGCTGACGGCCGCCACGAACATCGGCGTCTGGCCGTTATTGTTGCGGGCATTGAGGTCCGCGTTGAGCGACTTCAACCACTCCAGAATATCCGCCCGGTCCGCCGCGGCGGCCATGTGCACCAGCGTCATACCGTTGTCGTTCTTTTCGTTGATGCGCAGTCCCTTCGACCTGGCCCAATCCTCGAACGGTTGCGTCTTGGTTTGTCCCTGGACGTTCCCGTTCGTGGCGCCGTCGCGCGAAGACGACAGTGCGTCATGGGTTTGCCCTATGGCCTCGGCGTTCTGTTTGGCCAGTGTTTTCTCCACGTCGCCACGGCCTGCCGCGGTCGCGTGGTCCGGCGGATTGAAGTACCCCACCGTCAGCACCGCGCTCGCCACGATCACCACCGCGATCACGGTCGGGATCATGGCGCGCTTATACAAAGGCCTGGCTGCTGCCGCGGACGGCGGGACGTACCTGCACGCCCCCAGGGCCGGCACATCCACCACGCCGCCGCAACTGGGACACTCCATCTTGCGCCCCGCGTGGTAGTCGGGAATATTCAGCTTTCGCCCGCAACTGCATTCATGTGGAATTGGCATAATGCGTTTCTCGTTAAAGGGCCCGTACGGTCCCTCATGGGTGTATCGTCGTTCCGCACCTCGCACTTGCGTTCGCCCTGACAGTTTTTCAGGGGCGAACGCATGGTACGTGACGCGGGCGTCCCGCCCGCGTGTGGCGAGGGCATCTTGCCCTCGCGGACCGTTCCGCACGGCTTGTGCAATGAGAAATCCAGGTTTTTCGTTGCCGGACGCGGGCGGGACGCCCGCGAGACACGCGGGCAAGATGCCCGCGTCACGCACTTGCGTTCGCCACTGGCAGTTTTTCCTTGTTCCGCGCCGCCGGCGGGGGTACAACGGTTTCATGACGAAAACACTACGGAGTCTGTTGGGGCTGGCCGTTCTTTCGCTTATGGTTTCGGCCGGCTGCGTGGAGCAGAAGATGACCATCACGTCCGATCCGCCGGGGGCGTTGGTGCGGGTCAGCGATGAGGAGGTCGGCACGACACCGGTGACGATCGCCTGGGTGCATCCGGGCGATTACGAGTTCATTCTCATTCGGCCTGGGTATCAGACGAAGGTGGACCACGCGAACTTGCGGCCTCACTGGTACCAGTTGCCGGTCCTGGATTTCCTCGCGGCGATCAGTCCGGTTCGGCACGTGGATCATCGGTACGTTCACTTTACCATGGAACAGCTCGTGCTTCCGGATGACGCGGACCTCGTTACGCAAGGCTTGGAGATGCGCGAGCGGGCGTCGCAGTTGGCGGAGTGACGGCAGGCGATGAAACATTTTGAACATTTCGAGCATACGGCCGATATCGGCATTGCCGCGTTGGGGGATTCCATCGGGGAGCTTTACGAGGGGTTGGCGGAGGGGTTGGCGGAGTTTATTTGTCCGCGGGCGGCCGTCGCGACGGCGGCGGTTCGCGAGGTGGCGGTGGAGGCCGAGGACGGTGAGGCGCTGGCGGTGGATTTTCTGTCGGCGGTGCTGAACGTCATCCAGGCGGATCGGTTTATGATCGCCGCCGTGCGGGCCCGCGAGGCGGACGAGCATCGCATCGTGGCCGAACTGGTCGGCGAGCCGTACGATCCCACGCGACACGAGATTCATACTGAAGTCAAGGCCGTCACATATCACTTACTCAAGGTCGCGCGGGAGGCGGGGCGGTGGGGCGGTCGCGTGGTCCTGGATTTGTGATGGAAATGCAAAACCCGAAGCGAGGGCGAACGATTTGTTCGAGGGAAACAAGCCAGTAGCCAATAGCCAGCAGCCAGCAGGTATGGAAAGGCTTGCTGCAAATCACACGATCCATAAACCCTTACTACACATGTGCTCGTTCCCGCTTTCATTGCCATTGCGCCCTGTCGTTCCATACCTGATGGCTACTGGCTATTGGCTACTGGCTTTGTTGCCTTCGAACGACTCTTTCCCGTGCGCCATGAGAACGGAAAGTCTATCTTCGGCCCTTGTGCCGATGTTTTGTGAGTCGTTATAATTCGGCGTAGTATGGCGACAGGCAGCGACAATTCGCCCGCCGGTGCGTTGCGGAGGGACGACGGCGTTTGTTTTGCCGACGCGTTTGCGCGGGCGTTGTTGCGTGCGCGGTTGGCGGCGGTTGACGATCCGCCGGCCCACGGGGCGGCGCTGGTCAAGCGAAGCGTCAGCCGGACGGTCTGGCGGGTATCGCTGGATGGGCAGGACGTGTACGTCAAGCAGTATCACAAGCGGGCGTTTGGGCATCGTTTGCTGCATGGGCTTGGCGTGTCGCAGGTTCGGCACGAGGCCAAGTGTTTGCGGTCGCTGTCGGCGGCGGGATTTCCTGTTCCGCGATTGCTGGCCTGGTGCCACCGCGGGCGTCGTCAATGGGTGTGCACGTTGGGCGTGCCGGACGCCGAGCCGCTGGATGTCTGGTACGCGCGGCAGCTCGCGCAGGGGCTCGCGTGTCATGCCCGTGTGCGGCAGGCGACGGCGGTGTTGGCCCGGCTGGTCGGCGCCCTGCACCGCGCGGGCAACGTACATCGCGATCTGCACATGAACAACGTACTCATCCGCGAGTGGGCCGACGCCTCGACCCCGGCCGCGGGGGGGCATGGCGCGATCGAGCTTTTTCTGCTGGACCTGCACCGCATGAAGGTCCGTCCCGTGTGGCGCCGCCGGGCGATGATGAATGATCTGGCCTATCTGTTTCACGACTGTCTTGACTCCGCCACCCGCGCCGACCGTGTCCGTTTTCTGGTCCATTATCTCGACGCGATGGGCGGCGAAGGCACGCGGCGGGACTGGCAGATGCCGATCGAGCGTCACGCCCGTTCGCACAGCCGGCGGCAGTTCGCCAAACGCCAACGTCGCATGCGAGGCGGTGTGTTGACCCCATGACCATACCGCCCGACAACCCGCAACGCATTCTGCTGATCAAGCCTTCCGCCCTGGGCGACGTGGTGACGGCGGCGCCGGTGCTGCGCGGGCTGCGGCGGCGGTTTCCGAACAGTCACATCGCGTGGCTGGTGGCGACGAGTTGCGTCGATCTCATCCGCCACGACGGCGATTTGAACGAGGTGATTTTGTTCGACCGCAAAGCGGCGGGGCGGTTGGGTGTCGCGGGATTTCGCACGCTGTCACGGCTTCGCGGACAACTCAAGGGCGGGCGGTTCGATTGGGTGATTGATTTGCAGGGCCTGCTCCGTAGCGGGCTGATGACGAGGGCGGCGGGTTCGCCGCTTCGCGCGGGGTTTGTCGACGCCCGCGAGGGGGCGTCGTTTTTTTACACGCACAAATTCGCGCCGGCCTCGGCGCACACGGTGGATCGCAATATCGAGTTGGCGCGGTCGCTGGGGGTGGACGCGGGGGCGGCGGATTTCACGTTGCAGGTCGCGGCGCCCGCGCGGGAGTTCGCGGCCTCGCTGCTGGCCCGGCTTGGCGTGACGGCGAAGTCGTTCGTCGTCTGTGTGCCGCCGACGCGTTGGGCGACGAAGGTATATCCCGCGCGGCACTGGCGGGCCGTCATTGGCGAAATCGCCCGGCGGTGCCCGGTGCTGGTTGTCGGCGGCCCCGGCGACGTCGCGCTGTGCACGCAGGCGTGCGAGAACGCCCAGGCTGGCAACGATGTTTCGCATGTACACAACCTTGCCGGCCAAACGAGCGTGTCGCAGATGGTGGCCGTGATCGAGGCCTCGCGCGGCGTGGTGTGCAGCGACTCGGCCGCCAAGTTCATCGCCCCCGCTGTCGGCACGCCCGCCGTCGCCCTGCTGGGCCCGACGCGCGTCGAACACACCGGCGTTTACACGCCAGGTCCCCACGTGCGGGCCGTCAACATCACCGCCTCACTCCCGTGCCAAGGCTGTCTCCGCCGGCGCTGCCCTCACGTTGCCTGCATGCAAAGCATCCCGCCCGCGCGCGTCGTCGAAACGGCGGTGAACACGTTCGATCTGTGATTTCCCGCCGTCACCGTCCGCCGGTGGTTTTGCCGCCTTCGATTTTCATCTCGTTGGTTCGCACGTTCCAGCGGATGACTTCGCCTTCCTGCCGGGTCTGGGTGCCTCGGGACGGGTCGGTGTGCACCACCGCGGCCATGCGTTTGGGTTGGCCTTCGAGGTTGCCGTACATGGTCATGCGTTGCGACGCGCCATCGAAGAGCAGCCGGTTTCCGAGCAGTTGATATGGGCCGTCCTGGACGGTCACCTTGTCCAGCGCGCGGAAGTTTTTCAGTTTGCCGACCCGCGTGCCGAGTTGGGCGACCTCGTTGGCGGGCTGGCTTGTCGCGTCCGGTTTGGCGGCCTGTTGTGGCGCGTCGAATTCCACGTCCATTTTTTCGCAGGCGAGGATGGAGTGTCTGCCCGTGGGCAGGTCGCCCCAGTCGGGCACGTTGAATTCGGCCTTATCCTTGCTCGACATGTTCAACTGTTTTCCGCTGCGGTGATTCATAAGCACCTGGCCGTCCATCATGGCGGCGGCGCCGCCGTCGGCGGTCTGCGTGAGCTGCGCCCGGTTGTTCCACGCGAACAGCGTCCGCGAGGGGCTTTCGATCATCGTCTCGCCGAACGGTTCGCCGGTCGGCTTCGCGTCGGCGGGCCGTTCGCGCGGTTTGTTGTAGTCTTCCACCAGCAGCGTGCCGCGGACGGGAACGGTGATCGTTTTTGTCGTCGCGTCGAACTTCAGTTCGTTGGACGTCAGTTTCAGCCGGGAGATCAAATGGCCGTCGTCGTCCAACTGCCTGCTCAGCACGCAGACGTTGTCCATCGCGTTGACGTTCGCGATCCGCATGTCGCGAAAGCCACGCAAATCCATGTTTCCGGGCATGGCGCTGGCGGGCGTTTCACGTGACGCGGGCGTCTCGCCCGCGTTGTGCGTTCCATTGATCCGGCTGTTGGAAGACGCCAAACCTTCTTCCCCGCCCGACGCGGGCAAGATGCCCGCGTCACGTAAGACGGCGCGGTCGAACAGCACGTCCATTCGCTGGGCGACGAAGTTGTCCTGCCCGCCGCCGCGATCCATCTCGACGTTGCCTCGGAACTCCGCCCGGTTGTCGCGGCCGAAGAAATTCATCCCGCGAGTCCACGTGATGACGGTCGGCACCGGCTTGTCCAGTTTTTCGTTGTTGGGCCCGCGATCGGAGAGCATGTCCAGTCGCCCCGGGCCTATCACCTGCATCAATTGCCGCTCGTCCTTGTTGTTCAGCACGATCTGGGGCCCGCTGACGCCGTTGAAACCGTCCTGCCCTTTGACGGCCTGGCGGATCGTGGCCGGCGACTTGGGCGTGCCGAAGAGTTCGTATCGGCCTTCGTCCCATTTGCCTTCGGCGCGGTCGCCGGTCATCACCAGCGGCTCGCCGTCGGGCGACGTGACGGCGATCCGCACGTCTTTGTTGGCCTGCATGACGGTCGGCTGGGTGCGGACGCGGCCTGGCTTGTTGGGGTCGGGCGCGCTGGCGAAATGCACCTGCGTTTCGTCGGCGCGGACGTGCCAGTGATTTTTGTCCATGACGAATTCGGCGTTCACGTTGCCCTGCCCGCGCAGGAATTTCAGTTCGGCGGGGCCTGTCGGCGGCGTGTCCATTTCCATGTAGGCCAGCCGGTCGCAGGACATCCGTTCGCCCGTCGAGGGGCGATGGAACGTCGTGGTGCCCAGGCACAGGGCCTGGCGAATCTGCCAGCGGGGCTTGCCGTCGTCGCCGCGGGCCTGGGACAGAACCGCCAGGATCCACGTGTCGGAAGTGGTAACGTCGGGCCCTGCTTCGCCCTCCGGGTTACGCAGGGCAAGTTCGCCCGCGTTATGCGTGCCGTTGGCCTGGACACCGGAAGACGCCAAGTCTGCTTCCTCGTCACGTGAAGCGGCTTGGGGAGGCATTTCGATGCGGCTGCCGCCGATCAGATCCACGCGGCCGGTGGGGCGGTCGAGTTTCACGACCACGCTCTCGATGCGATAGCCATCGGTATTGGTCAGGAGGACTTTGTTGTCGTCGGTGCCGAGGAATCGGCCTCGGTCGATGGCGGGCGCGTCGCCTTGCGCGGGGACGCGGTAGTAGTACAGTTCGCCCAGGAGGGCGGTGGTGTTGGTGTTGACCATTTTCATCCGCTCGCCGCGCGCGTAGAGTTTATAGCTGCGGTGGCTGGGCGAGTCGGTGTAGTCGAATGGGCGGAGGACCAGAGGCCCGTTCCAGCGGATGGTGGTGGGGGACGGCTCCTCGGTCGGCTGCGAGGCGGGGGTGGCGGCGGCCGCGCTGCGGATGCGGCTTTTGCTGTCCCAGTCGAAGATCATCGCCAGCCTGCCGACGTCGTGAAGCTGTCCGCTTGGCGACTCGACGGACAGCGCGTTGGCGTCGTCGACGAGTTCGGCGAAGAAGGTGTTTTTCCGCATGACGGTCGTCTTGCCCGGTTTGACGGGCGGAGTCGCCCCGGCCTCGTCCAGCGACAGCCCCTGGCGGAGAATCGCGTCGAAGGCGGCCATCTCGGGATCGTCGATCGACGGAGGCGACGTCGGCAGCCGCGCCGGATTCAGCCGCATCGGCGTGACGGTCGCCTCCGCGTCCGCGCCGGGCATCATCTCGCCGAAGCCGTCCATGTGCGTCTTGATGACCATCAATTCGCCCCGCTCAATCCGAAGCTCCCGCAACTCCGACGGCGCCTGCTCCAGCCGCATCAACAGCCCGTGGCCGAGGATATCCATTTCGTGGCTGCGGACCTCCACGCGACCGGCCGTGGAAATCAGCAACTGCGTGTTGTCGAATTTCACATCCTGCATCGCCACGTCGATCACGTCCTCGGGCCTGTCCTTCATCGTCGAGTACGTGCCCCCCGGCAGGCGGTCCATCAACAGCCGCACGTTGCCCGTGAAGTGCCCGGAGTTGGGCTTGAGCTTGCCCTGAATCTGTTCGTACCGCACCTGGCCTCGTTCGCCGGTGAGGTAGAGTTGGCCTTGTTCCTGGAAAAACTGGATGCTCGGTTTGTACAGGGACAGGCTGCCGTCGGGGAGGCGGTCGTAGCGTTCGGCGCGGAAGATGTACTCCATCGCGCCGGTGGCGACGTTGCGATGCGTGTAGAGCAGGTCGATGCCGGAACCGGGGTCGATCTGTCCTGCCGGCATCGAGGCCGGCCCGGTGGTCGTCGACGGGGTCATCGGCGGCAGCACGTGGAGGCCGGTCGGCATCGTGGTGGTCTCGCGGTGTCTCGGCGGCAACTGCACGTACTCACGGTACAGGATGAAAACACCCATCAGCACCGCGAAGGTCAGGAGCATCAATAAAATCTTGCGAATCATAACGCCTAGTGTACCGTACGACGCGACAAATCGCTAGCAGAGGCGGGGATCATCCAGGGCAAACGCATGTAGGTTTTTAGCTGGTTAGGATTTTGAGCAGATAGTTGTGATCCCAGCTCGACCTTGGGAGTCGAACCCAAAACCTCGGCTTTACGAATGACGGGGCCGATAGCGATAACCCCAGCAACGACACCACTTACGATATTTCACGACAACGTCTTGGCCACCCACTTGGCGCATCGCTCAATACAGCACTCGGTGCACTCGACAAAACACTCAACAAAACGCTCGACGCAGCCCTTGGCGGAGCGATTGGCAAGGTGCTTATCGCACTGGCCGAAAGGCTCGCCCCAATGGACTCCGACCTCGCCATTGTACTGTCAGCATGGACAACCCTACCCGCCCCCGTTAGGACCGGCATCGCCTCAATCGCCAAAGCAACGCCACCCCAAGCTACATTGCCAAAATGAGAAAACGCCGCGCACGACGATCTATAAACTCACGTTGGCAGAAGCGCATAACGGCTCAAATTCCTCGCCCGCGCAGGGTCGATATTCCGGTGGCCAGCAGGCGTTCATCCGGCAGAGCAGCCGCTGTTGCGTTGGGGCGTCTTTGTTGACACGATCGACCGCCAGGCGGACGAATCTCGGAGAACAGTTACTGATCAGAAACTTGACATCGCGGGCAAGGTAACGCGGCACGTAGCCGATCCTGACGCCCTCGCAGGTTTGCACCTTTACCGCGTTGGGGTCGTAGGCGTTCTGCGTGTCGACCGTCAGGCTCAGCGGATCGCCGCTTTTCAACGCGTTCAGCCGTTCAATCGCCTCCGGGGGCGTCCAGCGGACCCCGTGCAGGAAAAATTTGCTGATGAAGCACCCGTTGGCGTCGGGCTGCGGGCAAATGAAAAGCTCCAGAGTGTCGGTGGCACGACGGCCTCCGGTTACGCCTAGCAAGGCAATGGGGTCGGGCGGATCGTTGGGATCGAAACCGCCCCACGTCAGAAAGGCTTCATATTCCGGGCGGGACTTGGCCAGCAGCCGGTTGGCGAAAAGCGGAAACAGGTTGTCAGACAAATACTCCGTGTCCAGATTGTCCATGCCCGGAAAGGGCGAGAAGCCTGGCAGTGTTCTCGCGCCACGGGTGTAAACAAAACGGTAGCCGTCCGGCACGCGGTCCAGCCGTCCAACGGGGCTCCATTGGCCTTGGCTATCGCTACCGCCGCGACAGGCAACAAAAATGGATTGATCGTTCATAGCACTTCCTCAAGCAGGCGACGCCGGTTCTCCGCCAGCAATTCGCGGGTGAACTCATGCCTCACCGGCGAAAAACGGCTGGGTGGCACCTCGTCTAACAGCCGAGCAACCATTGTAACATCAACCGCCTGCCATGCCGCGATGTGGGCTTGTATAATCATGCCACAATCTCCAGTGGATGGTTAATTAACAAATGCCATCTACGATTCTCGCGGGCGTCCTTGACCGGCCTGTCCGGCCGAAGCGGTTGAGGCCGTTTCACGCGACGCTCGACCCACTCGTGGACCGGCTCGGACACCTTGCGCCGTCGCGGGAAATCGAGGATGTACCCCAGCCGCTGGGCGTTGGGCACGTCGTTCACCACCCGCAACGCGGCGACGAGCCGATCCGGCTTGATGATGGAGGCCAATTCGGAGATCACGAAGGCGACGTGCTCCAAATACCCAGCCGCCTTGGAAAATCGCACCAAATCCACCACGGTTGTTTCCGGCGATGACACCTTCATGATCCCGGTCGAAGTCTTCATGTCCACCGTCGCCGCCTGGCCGATGGATTTGCTGACAAAGAACTCGATCTTCGCCCGACCAGTCAAAATTGGACGCACCGGCCGGTCGGTAATCACCTGGAACACCTGCGGATGATGGTGTGCCGAGCCATGAATCGCCGCCGCACTAAGCAGGCCGACGTAATACGGCAATTTCATCGCCGCCATCAGGTCGTGGATGTACCAGGACACAGGCGGCGCACCGGGGATTCGGTATTCCACCGGAACAATCACGTAAAAATACACCTTTGGCCGAATAAGCCGCCCACTCTTGACCGCCCGCTGAAGGGCCTTATTCACCGCCTGCTCCGAAAGCCCGCTGTCAGCCAAGGCCTCGGAGCGAAGAAACGTATACCTTCCCCGCGACTGAAGGCCGTCGATCCAACGTTCGAATATTCCGTACATGGGATACCTCAATAACGTTTGCACAAACGGACAAAATGTGTCCACCTGTGCAAATTAAGTATACGCGACGTTTGTGAGAAAAGCAACAACTATCCCGCGGCGGTACACCATTCCAGAAATGCCCAATCATCTCGATCAGCCGCGTGGTCGCCCACTGTCGAAAGGCCGTGCCGCAGGCAGACCGCACGCGATAGCCAACGGCGAAGATGACGTCAAGGTTGTAATGTTCAACGTTCCTGCCCACCTCCCGCGAACCTTCGCGTTGAACTATTCGGAAATTCCGAATAGTTGCCACAGGGTCGAGTTCCTTCTCATCGTAAATGTTGTTCAGGTGCTCGTTTACGGTTGGGATTGCCACCTGAAACAACTCGGCGATCGCCGTTGCGACAACCAGACGGTTTGGCCGTCAAGCCTGACCTGAAGATGCAGGCTCCCGTCCGTGTAGATGAGAATCTGCCCCGCAGGGGAAACCGGAACCAGTTCATTCGCCATCGCCCCTCCACCGTCGCATCGCTTGGAGAGTTTTTGCCAAGTCGCATCACGCCCGCTCACTGTCATCGTCGCCGTCAAAATCTTTACCTTCCCTGCGACTCAAGGCGGTCAGCCGAGAGGCTATTTCCGTCGTCGCAACAGCGCCGCTCCGCCCAACGCCGACAGCGTCAACGTGCCGGCTCCGGTGTCGGCTCTGGCTCGTTGCTGCCTATCAATCCCTTCAACGCCGTCGTGTACGCTTCACCGAACATCGCCGTGTGAGCATCGATGTACTTTTGGGCCGCCTCTAATCCGCTCTGACGCACCAGGGCCGCGTCGATCAAGGCGTAATCCTTCGCGTCGATTTTGCCGTCGTAGTTGAAATCACCGCAGGCCCAGCCGCTCTTCTTGTTGCCCTTCTGCTGAAGCTGATAGGCCTCGTCCATGA